>CAJUJM010000018.1 GCA_910586755.1 uncultured Lachnospiraceae bacterium | reverse complement strand
GACGCTCTTCCGATCTAACCGAAAACCCGGAACCGATCAAAGGGGATCTCTCCCTTGCCACCGGATGTCTGGCTTATCCTTATATGAAAAAATATTTAGGCTGGATTGAGAAGGCGTTTCCGGGTCTGCGGATCCGCCTTTACGCCATCCAAAACCACTTTTTCGGAGAAGAAATTACCGTAGCCGGGCTTATTACCGGACAGGATATCATTGCCCAATTAAAGGATAAGGAGCTGGGGGAACATCTGCTCCTTCCGGTGTGTATGTTCCGAAGCGGTGAGGAAGTGTTTTTAGATGACGTGACCCGGACCGATGTACAAAATGCTTTACAAGTTCCGGTCCATATAGTAAAATCAAGCGGATATGACCTGGTGGAGGCAGTTCTTCACCCGGAATCAGAAGATGAGCTGCCTGTTTATAAAGGATATGAGCTGTAAAATTCATGCCGCCTGTCCGGCGGCGGATTTTCTTAGTAAACCTGCATGCGCCCGCAGCGGACGCACTGCCGCACATGAAAGTTTGGCGGGCGCATGGGGCATCCCTGAATGCATGCCGCCTAATCGGCGGCGGACTTTCAAAGTAAGGAGGCAATATGAGCAAACCGGTAGTAGCAATCGTAGGCCGCCCCAATGTGGGAAAGTCTACGCTGTTTAATGTTCTGGCAGGGGAGGCAATCTCCATTGTCAAGGATACGCCAGGAGTAACCAGAGATCGAATTTATGCGGACTGTACCTGGCTGGATATGAATTTTACTTTAATTGATACCGGCGGTATTGAACCGGACAGCCGGGATATTATTCTGTCCCAGATGCGGGAGCAGGCAGAGATTGCCATCGATACGGCAGATGTGATTATCTTTATTGTAGATGTGCGGCAGGGACTTCAGGATGCGGACTCCAAAGTGGCGGATCTTTTGAGAAAGTCCCGCAAGCCGGTGGTGCTGGCGGTAAATAAAGTGGACAGCACCCAGAAATTTGGCAATGATATTTACGAGTTTTACAATCTGGGGATCGGAGATCCTGTGCCGGTATCTGCTTCTTCCCGGCTGGGGATTGGGGATCTGCTGGACGAGGTTGCCAAACATTTTACCGCAGAACAGCTGGAAGAGGATCAGGACGACAGGCCCCGTATCGCTGTGGTAGGAAAGCCCAACGTAGGAAAATCCTCCCTGATCAATAAGCTGTTGGGGGAAAACCGGGTTATCGTATCCAATATAGCCGGTACTACCAGAGACGCCATTGATACGGAGATCTCCCACAACGGCACAGACTATGTCTTTATTGATACAGCCGGACTCCGCCGCAAAAGCAAGATCAAAGAAGATTTGGAACGGTACAGCATTATCCGCACCGTAACTGCCGTGGAGCGGGCGGATGTGGTGGTAGTCCTGATTGATGCGATAGAGGGTGTTACGGAACAGGACGCCAAGATTGCCGGGATTGCCCACGACAGGGGAAAGGGCGTTATTATAGCGGTAAATAAATGGGACGCCATCGAAAAAAATGACAAAACCATTTACGAGTATACCAACAAAATGAAAGAAGTTCTGGCCTATATGCCTTACGCAGAATACCTGTTTATCTCCGCCCAGACAGGGCAGCGGCTCAATAAGCTGTTTGATTTAATTGATATGGTGCGTGAGAACCAGAATTTAAGGATTGCAACCGGCGTCCTAAACGAGATCATGACGGAAGCAGTGGCCATGCAGCAGCCTCCTTCTGACAAAGGTAAGCGCTTAAAGCTTTACTATATGACCCAGGTGTCGGTAAAGCCCCCTACCTTTGTGATCTTTGTAAATGACAGGGAGCTGATGCATTTTTCCTACACCAGGTATTTGGAAAATAAAATTCGGGAAGCATTTGGATTTCGCGGAACCGCCCTTCGGTTCTTAATCAGGGAGAGAAAAGCAAAGGAGCAGTGAGTATGGAGAGGGGAATTTGTCTGGTAATCGGTTATCTGTTCGGTTTAATTCAGACCGGATACTTTTATGGCAAGACTCAGGGAGTAGATATCCGTCAGCACGGAAGTGGGAATTCCGGCGCTACCAATACCCTTCGGGTACTGGGAAAAAAGGCCGGACTGATTGTATTTTTTGGAGACTTTTTAAAGGCGGTAGTTCCCTGCGTTCTGGTAAGGCTTTTTCTGGGAGACGGGGCCCTCTATAGCCGCGTACTGCTCCTTTATACCGGATTTGGCGTAACTCTGGGACATAATTACCCCTTTTATCTGGGCTTTAAAGGAGGAAAGGGGATTGCTGTCATGGCCGGAATTTTAGTTGCCAGTGACTGGCGGATCACCCTGGTATGCGCCGCTGTCTTTATAGGCTGTGTGGCCATTACTCGGTTTGTATCTCTGGGTTCCCTTTTGGTGGCAACTGTTTTTTTGTCCATGACCACCTGGTTTACCCTGACAGGGCGTTATGGAACCGCTGTTTTACATGACATTTCCGGCATGACCTCCATGAATACCTCCAGTGTGAAAACAGAGTGTATTGCTGTGGCCTTTGCCATTGCCGCCATGGCATTCTGGCGTCATCGGGCCAATATCGGCCGCCTGATTCGGGGTACGGAAAACAAGCTGGGGGCGAAAAAGTTCTGATAAGGAGAGTTTCATATGGCAAAAATTGGTGTAATTGGTTCCGGAACCTGGGGGACGGCTCTGGCAATCCTTTTGGTACAAAACGGCAGTGAAGTGGCCTTATGGTCCGCCTTTGAGGATGAGGCGAAAGTGCTCTCCACAACCAGAAAACATCCCAATTTACCGGATGCAGTGCTTCCGGAACGGATGGAAATTACGACGGATTTAAAAACAGCCATGGAAGAGAAGGACATCCTGGTTTTGGCGGTTCCTTCTATCTTTGTCCGTCAAACTGCGGCAAAGATGTCTTCCCACTGCAGAGAAGGCCAGATTGTCGTCAATGTGGCAAAGGGAATTGAGGAAAAGAGTCTGAAAGTCCTCTCAGAAGTCATAGAAGATGAGCTTCCCATGGCAGATGTGGCGGTTCTTTCCGGCCCCAGCCATGCGGAGGAAGTGAGCCGCTTCCTTCCCACTACCTGCGTGGCGGGCGCTCATTCAAAGACCACTGCGGAAGCTGTTCAGAAGGTGTTTATGAGCCAGGCTTTCCGGGTATATACAAGCCCGGATATGATAGGGATTGAACTGGGGGCGGCTCTTAAGAATGTAATAGCCCTGGCTGCCGGAATTGCAGACGGCCTTGGCTATGGGGATAATACAAAGGCTGCTTTGATTACCAGAGGAATTGCGGAGATCAGCCGCCTTGGAACTGCTATGGGAGGAAAGCCTCAGACCTTTGCAGGCCTTTCCGGAACCGGAGACTTAATCGTCACCTGCGCCAGTATCCACAGCCGCAACCGCAGGGCCGGTATCCTTATGGGAAAAGGCTATTCTATGGAGGAGGCCATGAAAGAGGTAAAGATGGTGGTAGAGGGAGTATACTCTGCCAAGGCGGCCCTGGCTTTATCTCAAAAATACCAGGTTCCCATGCCCATTGTGGAGCAGGTCAATCAAATCCTGTTTGCAGGAAAGCCTGCCGGAGAAGCAGTGAATGACCTGATGTTAAGACATCGCCAGATAGAAAGCCAGGAGCTGCTGTGGGAAAAGTAGACCTTTATGGGCCCGACGGCGGACTTTTATAGTAAACCTGCATGCGCCCGGCGGCGGGCTTTTATAGTAAACAGGGATAACCCGGCGGAATGGCATATATAAATTTTACTTATAATAGTTGGGATTTTTCCAGGAAAATCAAAAAATAAGGCTGAGAAACAGTTGACAACCTTATCATTACTCACTATAATTTATAAAAGCTTTTAAGCGGCGGCTTTTAGGCAGGGACTGGCAGGTATTCCAGCAGGCCAAAGCCGTTTTCGCGTGTCAGGGATGTACGTGCGGAGCGAACAATGTCCGCAAATGCAGAAACATTTCCTTAAACGCGAAGAAAAAAGAGGAGGAAAAAATTATGAAAAAGAAATTTTTAAGCCTGGCTCTGGCAGCTGCAATGGCAGCTTCTTTAACTGCATGCGGCGGCTCAGGAGACGCACAGGCAACTACTCAGGCGACTGAAGCTCCGGCAGCAGACGCAGCAGGAACAGAAACTACGGCGGCAAACGCAACAGAGGCTCCGGCAGCAGCAGACGGCGCAACCTGGAAGATCGGCGCAATCGGCCCCTTAACCGGCGGCGCTGCTATTTATGGCAATGCAGTAGTAAACGGCGCTCAGATTGCAGTAGATGAGATCAATGCAGCAGGCGGTATCAATGGTTTTCAGATTGAGTACATGAGCGCTGATGATGAACATGACGCCGAGAAGGCAGTAAATGCTTACAACAGCTTAAAAGACAAGGGAATGCAGCTGCTGGTTGGAACCACCACCTCCAATCCCTGTATTGCAGTTGCAGATAAGACTGCAGCAGACAATATGTTCCAGTTAACTCCCTCAGGTTCTGCTGTAGAATGTGCAGCAAACCCCAACGTATTCCGTGTTTGCTTCTCTGACCCGGATCAGGGAGCTGCTTCCGCAAAATACATCGGCGAGCACAAGCTGGCTACCAAGATTGCAGTGATTTATGACAGCTCTGATGTTTACTCCAGCGGTATCTATGCAAAGTTTGCAGCAGAGGCTGCCAACCAGGGCTTAGAGATTGTTGCTGAAGAAGCATTTACCGCAGACACCAATAAAGACTTTACCACCCAGCTTCAGAAAGCAAAGGACGCCGGCGCTGAGTTGGTATTCCTTCCTTTCTATTATACTGAGGCTGCTCTGGTTCTCACCCAGGCAAATACCATGGGCTGGGATCCTATCTTCTTCGGATGTGATGGTATGGACGGTATCTTAGGCGTTAAAAACTTTGATACCAGCCTGGCAGAAGGCCTGATGCTGTTAACACCTTTTGCAGCAGACGCAGAAGATGAGCTGACTGTAAACTTTGTAACTACCTACAAGGAGAACTACGGCGATATTCCCAACCAGTTTGCAGCAGATTCCTATGATGCCGTATATGCATTAAAGGCCGCTTTAGAGGATGCAAATGCTAATCCGGATATGAGCGTATCCGATATCTGCGAGGCTGTAAAGGCTTCTATGGTTAAGATCTCTGTAGATGGCCTTACCGGCGCAGGCATGACCTGGAACGCAGAGGGCGAGCCCTCCAAGGCTCCTAAGGCAGTAAAGATTGAAAACGGCGCTTACGTTTCCATGGAATAATGGATTGAATAACACAAAAACCCACAGAGGGTTGTCAAAAGACAACCCTCTTTCAGTATGAAAACAAGAGGTGTAACACAAATGAGCTTTCTGTCCTATCTAATCAGCGGAATCAGCCTGGGAAGTGTATATGCAATTATTGCGCTGGGCTACACGATGGTTTATGGCATTGCAAAGATGCTGAACTTCGCACACGGCGATATTATCATGGTGGGCGGATATATGGTGTTTATTGTAGTCAGCACCATGGGCCTGCCTCCGGCAGCCGGTATCCTGACAGCAGTGGTAGTATGTACTTTATTAGGCGTGACGGTTGAGAGGATAGCGTACAAGCCTCTCCGCGGCGCTTCCCCTCTGGCGGTGCTGATCACGGCAATCGGCGTCAGCTATCTGCTTCAGAATCTGGCTCTGCTTTTATGGGGAGCGGATACCAAAGCCTTTACCTCCGTAGTTTCCATAGAGCCTTTGCGTCTGGCAGAAGGGCAGCTTATGATTACCGGCGAGACCATTGTCACCATTACGACCTGTATTGTGGTTATGGTAACATTGACCGCCTTTATCAACAAGACCAAAACCGGTCAGGCCATGCTTGCCGTGTCTGAAGATAAAGGTGCGGCTACCCTTATGGGTATCAATGTAAACCGTACCATTGCCATAACCTTTGCCATCGGTTCCGCTCTGGCGGCAGTGGCAGGAGTGCTCCTTTGTTCTGCCTATCCGTCTCTGACTCCCTATACCGGCGCAATGCCCGGCATCAAGGCCTTTGTGGCAGCAGTATTCGGCGGCATCGGTTCCATACCCGGCGCTATGATCGGCGGTATTTTGCTTGGAGTAATTGAGAACCTTTCCAAAGCATACATCTCATCCCAGCTTTCTGATGCCATTGTATTCTCTGTCCTGATCATTGTCCTTCTGGTACGTCCTACCGGCATTATGGGCAAGAAGATCAGTGAAAAAGTCTGATGGAGGTGGAATACGCGATGAAAACTCAAAAATCCATAAAAGACCTCTTAAAAGGCAGCGGCGTAACCTACGGGATGGTAATCCTGGCCTATCTTCTGGTGGAGATTGCCTTAAAAACCGGAAACATGTCCAGCTTGATGCAGGGATTATTAGTCCCCTTGTGTATCTACTCCATTTTAGCTGTATCTCTGAACCTGGTAGTAGGAATCTCCGGCGAGCTGAGTTTGGGACATGCAGGCTTTATGTGTGTAGGGGCTTTTTCCGGCGCTTTGTTTTCCAAAGCCTTCAAAGGCATGATTGACCCTACCCTCAGTCTGATTATCGCCATTATCATCGGCGCGGCAGTGGCGGCAGTATTCGGGATTTTAATCGGAATTCCTGTTCTGCGCCTTCGGGGGGATTATCTGGCAATTGTAACCCTGGCTTTCGGCGAAATTATAAAGAACATTATCAATGCCATCTATTTAGGTGTGGATTCGTCTGGCATCCACTTTTCTATGAAGAGTGAAGTGGCGTTAAAATTAGATGCAGAAGGTACAGTGCTGATTAAAGGCGCTCAGGGAATCACCGGTACGCCTCAGGCATCTACCTTTACCATTGGCGTGATTTTGCTGCTTATTACATTATTTATTGTCATAAACCTGGTAAATTCCCGGACAGGACGGGCCATTATGGCCATCCGTGACAACCGGATTGCGGCGGAATCCATCGGCCTTCACATTACCAAATATAAACTGCTGGCATTTACCGTATCCGCTGCCCTGGCAGGGGTTGCAGGCGTTCTCTATGCCCACAATTTAACCACCTTGGCTGCCCTTCCCAAAAACTTCGGATATAACCAGTCTATTATGATCCTGGTGTTCGTAGTGCTGGGCGGTATCGGCAATGTCCGGGGATCCGTTATCGCAGCAGTAGTCCTGACCCTGCTTCCGGAGCTTCTGCGGGGGCTTAACAATTACCGTATGTTGATTTATGCCATTGTGCTTATCGCCATGATGCTGTTTAATTCCAGTCCCAAGGCGATTGAACTGCGGGAACGTTTTGCAGATTCTTTTAAGAAAAAGACCGCCAAAAAGGAGGTAGCATAACATGGCAGCACCTATGCTGGAAGTAAAAAGTTTAAGCATCTCCTTTGGAGGTTTAAAAGCGGTAGACAGCTTTGACGTCACCATTGACAAGGGCCAGCTTTATGGTCTTATCGGCCCCAATGGCGCGGGAAAAACCACAATTTTTAACCTGCTTACAGGAGTTTACAAGCCTGATACCGGAAGTATTGTCTTAGACGGCAAAAATATTACCGGCAAAAAGACCATTGAAATCAACCAGTGCGGCATTGCCCGTACTTTCCAGAACATCCGGCTGTTTAAAGATTTAACGGTTTTAGACAACGTAAAAGCCGGCCTCCATAACAGTCATCCCTATTCCACCTTAACCGGCATTTTCCGTCTGCCCAAATATTATAAGGTAGAAAAGGAAATGAATGAGAAAGCCATGGATCTTTTAAAAGTATTTGATTTGGACAAGGAATCCCACTATAAAGCCTCCAATCTCCCTTACGGAAAACAGAGAAAGCTGGAGATTGCAAGGGCCCTGGCCACAAATCCCAAGCTGCTTTTATTAGATGAGCCGGCGGCAGGAATGAATCCCAACGAGACCGCAGAGCTGATGGACACCATTCGCTTTGTCCGCAAGGAATTTCATATGACAATTCTGCTTATTGAGCACGATATGAAGCTGGTATCCGGTATCTGTGAACAGCTGACCGTATTAAATTTCGGCCAGGTTCTGGCAAGCGGAGAAACCAGCCAGGTATTAAATAATCCTCAGGTTATTACCGCATACCTGGGAGAGTAAGGAGGAAACAGACATGGCAATGCTGGAAGTCAGAGATTTGGAAGTATATTACGGCGTCATCCAGGCCATTAAAGGGATTTCCTTCGATGTAAACCAGGGAGAGATTATCGCTTTAATCGGAGCCAACGGCGCAGGGAAAACCACCATCCTTCATACTGTAACCGGCTTGATCCCCTCAAAGGCAGGCCACATTACCTATGAAGGCAGGGACATTACCAAAATACAGGGGCACAAGCTGGTTCCCATGGGAATCGCCCATGTTCCGGAGGGCCGCCGGGTATTTGCCCAGCTCTCTGTCCTGCAGAATTTAAAGCTGGGGGCTTTTACCAGAAATGACAAGGCGGAGATGGAAGCCACATTGGAGATAGTATATGACCGGTTTCCCAGATTAAAAGAGAGAAAGAACCAATTAGCCGGAACCCTTTCCGGAGGCGAGCAGCAGATGCTTGCCATGGGCCGGGCTCTTATGAGCCACCCCAGGCTGATTGTAATGGACGAACCATCCATGGGGCTTTCTCCTATCTATGTAAACGAGATTTTCGACATTATTCAGAAGATCAACGGAGACGGGGTAACGGTCCTTTTAGTAGAACAGAACGCTAAAAAGGCATTGTCCATTGCCAACCGGGCATATGTATTGGAGACCGGCAACATTGTTTTGGGCGGAGATGCAAAAGAGCTGATGAATGACGACAGAGTAAAAAAGGCATATTTAAGCGAATAGGTTTTGTAGGAAAAAAGTCAGGAATTTCCTGGCTTTTTTTGGTACGCTATGGTAAAATCAAATAAAATATTTTGTATAAAGGGGCGATTGGGATTATGCTGCAAAAAGCAATTGAGTTGGCTACGGCTGCGTTAAATGGAATTACAGAAGAAAACGGCAGACCTTATATGGATCATGCGATCAGAGTTATGGATAAGATGAGTACAGAAGAAGAGAAGCTGGTTGCAGTGCTTCACGATGTGGTGGAAGACACAGAAATGACAATCCGGGATCTGGAGTGCTATGGCTTTCCCAGAGCCGTTATGGATGCGGTGGAGCAGCTTACCAAGCGGCGGGATATGACCTATTTTGATTATATTGACGATATCAGCTGCAGTGAGCTGGCCGCAAAGGTAAAGATCGCAGAAATTGAGGACAACAAAGATATTTTCCGCGTGAATAAGATGTCCTTTCGGACTTATTCTTTAGAAGAGCGTGCCCAGAAGTCCCTGGGGATTCTCCGGCAAGCCATAAAGTCTTAAATTCACATACATATGGAAATACCTCCCTGCATATACTGTATCAGCACAGCAAGGGGGTATTTTTATGGACAATTTTCATGTATACAAAGATATTGAGGCCAGGACAGGAGGGGATATCTATATTGGTGTGGTAGGCCCTGTCCGGACTGGAAAATCTACCTTTATCAAACGCTTTATGGAGCTTTTGGTGATCCCTAAGATGGAGGATGAGAACCAGAGGAATTTAAGCAGGGATGAGCTTCCTCAGAGCGCGGCGGGAAAGACTATTATGACTACAGAGCCTAAATTTATTCCCAAGGAAGCGGCAAAAATCCAGCTTGGAGACGGGATCCAGGCCCGGGTACGGCTTATTGACTGCGTAGGCTTTATGGTGGACGGAGCCGCCGGACACATTGAAAACGACGCGGAACGGATGGTAAAGACTCCCTGGTTTGACCATGAAATCCCGTTTACCCGAGCAGCGGAAATCGGCACCAGGAAAGTGATTACGGATCATTCCACTATCGGCATTGTGGTGACCACAGACGGTTCTTTTGGCGATATTAAGCGTCCCGGATACATAAATGGGGAAAAGACTGCGGTGGAAGAATTAAAGGCCATGGGAAAGCCCTTTATTATTCTTTTAAACTGCGAGCGCCCTTACTCAGAAGAAACCATAAAGCTTGCGGGAGAACTGGAGGCGGAATACAATGTTACGGTTATGCCTGTCAACTGCGAGCAATTAAAAAAAGAGGATATTCATCAGATTCTGGAAAAGGTATTAAAAGAATTTCCTGTGACAGAAATGGACTTTTACATTCCCAAATGGCTGGAGCTTCTGCCTGCCTCCCACTGGCTGAAAGAAAAGATTATTGAAAAGGCCAGGGATATGATCAAAAAGGTTACCTACATGAAAGAGGTTTCTGCCGCCAAGCCGGAGCTTCCCCCTGAGGAAGAGGGCCGGGGGGCTTTGCGTATTCGTGAGATGAATATGGCGGATGGTTCTGTGGCCATGGACATCCAGGTGGATGACAAATATTACTACCAAACCTTAAGCGAATACGTGGGAATTCCTATTTCCGGGGAATATGAACTGATGCAGACACTGGGAAGCCTGGCGCGGATGCAAAAGGAATATCAGAAGGTGGAGAATGCCATGAATCAGGTTCGGGTAAAGGGCTACGGAGTTGTAACCCCTGACCGGTCGGAAATCGTTCTGGATGAACCTCAGGTTATCCGCCATGGCAATAAATACGGGATAAAAATGAAAGCCCAGGCCCCGTCTATCAATTTAATCAAGGCCCAGATTGAGACGGAGATTGCTCCCATTGTGGGAAATGAGCAGCAGGCGGAGGATTTGATTTCTTACATAAAAAATAACAGCCAGATTGGGGACGGAGGCATCTGGGATACCAATATCTTCGGCAAATCTGTAGAGCAGATTGTGGAGGATGGCATCCAGGCTAAGATTTCCCAGCTTACAGAGGACTGTCAGATGAAACTGCAGGATACCTTACAAAAAATAATCAATGACAGCAGCGGAGGTATGATTTGCATAATCATATAAAATGTGATATAATGTGTATAATATAAACACTTGGCAAAGACTTTTCAGGCCTGGTGAGAATAGGGGTAACAGGAAAACAGACAGGGAGGTTCGCTGCACATACAGAGAATTTTCTCTGTCTATTTTTTACAAGAAGGAAGAAAGGAGATACTTTCTATGAAACTGACCTTTATCGGAGCCGACCACGAGGTTACCGGAAGCTGCCACTATCTGGAGGTGGGAGAAAAGAAAATTTTAGTTGACTGCGGTATGGAGCAGGGGGCCAATGTTTATGAAAATGCAGAGCTTCCTGTAAGCTATTCCCAAATCGATTATGTGCTGTTAACCCACGCCCATATCGATCATGCCGGTCTTTTACCGCTGATTTATGCCAAAGGCTTCCGGGGTGCTGTCATCGCCACAGATGCCACCACGGATCTGTGCGACATTATGCTGAAGGATTCTGCTCACATTCAGGAGATGGAGGCAGAGTGGAAAAACCGGAAAGCCCGCCGGGCCGGACGTCCGGAAGAGCCTCCCATCTATGATATGGAGGATGCCATCGGGATACTGAAGCTGTTTAAGCCCTGCCGGTACGGGGAAAAGGTGGAGTTCTGCGACGAGTTTTCCGTCCGTTTTGTAGATGCCGGACATCTTCTGGGATCCGCGTCCATAGAGGTTTGGGCCAGAGAAGGGGATATAGAGAAAAAGCTGGTATTCTCCGGGGATATTGGCAATAAACATAAGCCGATGATCCGAAATCCTCAGTATATCCGGGAGGCAGACTATATTTTGATGGAGTGTACCTATGGCGACCGGTATCACAAAAAAGGCGGCAATCATATTCAGGAGCTGGCAGATATTATCCAGGCCACTCTGGACAAGGGAGGAAATGTGGTAATCCCTGCCTTTGCAGTAGGAAGAACTCAGGAGCTTTTGTATTTTATCCGCAGTATAAAGGAACAGGGGCTGGTAACCGGGCATGGACACTTTGACGTCTATGTGGACAGTCCTATGGCGGTGGAAGCCACAGAGGTTTTTAAAGAAAACGGGATGGACTGCTACGATGAAGAGACTAAGGCCCTGGTAAGACGGGGCATTAATCCAATCGGTTTTCCGGGGCTTAAACTTTCCATTACCAGCGAGGAGTCAAAAAATATCAATTTCGAGGCGAAACCAAAGGTGATTATCTCCGCTGCCGGAATGTGCGATGCCGGGCGGATCCGCCACCATTTAAAGCATAATCTGTGGCGTCCGGAAAGCACCATTGTCTTTGCCGGTTATCAGGCGGAGGGCACTTTGGGACGAGCCCTGGTGGAAGGCAGAAGGAGCGTAAAAATTTTTGGTGAAACCATCGATGTGGAAGCAAGGATTGTGAATATTAACGGTCTCAGCGGCCATGCCGACCGGGAGGGGCTGCTTGAATGGATCACTGCTTTTGAGAAAAAGCCGGATAAGGTGTTTATGGTACACGGAGAGGACACGGTATGTACCAACTTTGCCCTGACTTTGACAGATGAGCTGGGAATTCCGGCTGAGGCTCCTTTCTCCGGATCCATTTTTGATCTGGCAGAAGGCCGGTGGATCCGTGAAACTGCCGGTATCCCTGTAAGCAAAGAATCCGCTTCTAAGAGAAAGGCTTCTGGCGTATACGCCCGTCTTGTTTCCGCAGGAGAGCGGCTCATTCAGGTAATCCGCCACAACGAAGGCGGAGCCAACAAGGATTTGGCCAAGCTTGCGGATCAGATCCATGCATTATGTGACAAATGGGACAGATAGGAGAGACAGCAGGTTATGAGCAAGGTACAGATTTATACGGACGGATCCGCCAGAGGAAATCCTGACGGGCCAGGAGGCTATGGGGTGGTTCTTCAATTTACAGACGGAAATGGACAGCTTCATGAAAAGACCATGTCCGCCGGATTTTTAAAGACCACCAACAACCGAATGGAGCTTTTGGCGGCGATTATGGGATTGGAGGCATTAAACAGGCCCTGTCAGGTGGATCTCTACTCTGACTCCAAGTATTTGACAGATGCATTTAACCAGAACTGGATTGAAAGCTGGGTGGCTAAGAACTGGGTGAGAGGCAAATCCGGCCCGGTTAAAAATGTGGATCTGTGGAAGCGCCTCTTAAAAGCAAAGGAACCTCATCATGTGAATTTTATCTGGGTCAAAGGCCATGCAGGACATCCCCAGAATGAAAGATGTGATAAGATGGCGGTGGAAGCGGCTTTGGGAGAAAATCTTTTGGTGGATCCGGGAGTTGTATAAAAGGGAAGCCTTTTAGAGAACAGAAGATAACTATGCGTTGCTTTTAGGAGAAAACCAGACTTACAAGCGAGCTTGACGTCTGGTTTCCTCCTGCTTTCCCCGCCCTGTGAACTATGGCAAATATTACGCAAACCTTACGATATATTACGCTTTTTTGTAGCCTATTCCTTTTCCAGAAAAAGTATGTTATGGTACTATTAGTAGACCTATATACGCCGAGACGATGGCAAAGGAAAGGGATGTGAATGGCCGAAGGCAGTAAAAGGCTGGCTCTGGTTGTCGGGATTATTATAACCGGCAGCCTGATTACCACCTACACTCATCATTATATAACAGAACAAGAAAATAAGTACCGCCAGATCGCGGTTCCTCAGGATGAGGCAAAGACAGCGGCTTTTGCCGGAGGTATTGCCATAATCAGCGAAACCGGAGCGGCAGAAGCCGGTTCTTTCGCTGATTTTCAAGGAGATACGCAGGCTGCTGGGAACACAGGGGGTGAAAATACCCCTGTTATGGATACCGCTTCCCAAATTTCCCGGCAGCAGAAACAGGAGACTGCCTCTCAGGGGCCTGAATCAAATCAGAGTTTAAGCAGCTTTTCCGTAGAAGCTGCCGCCGAAGAGGCGGGAATCTCCCCTCAGGCTGCCGTCACAGATGAGGCTGCTGTCTCTGATCCGGAGGCATTCCCTCAGGCTCAGGCCGCAGCGGCCAGTTTTACAGACCCTGTGGCAGCGGCAAATCCTCCTGCTTTATCTGCCGGACCGGCGGCAGAAGAAAATTCCTCCGATTCAGACGATGGAGAATCTGCCTACACCCAGAGCTGGAAGCGGCTTGACGATCTGGACATTCAAATTCAGAAAATGCGGGACGCTCAGGTGGATTCCACTGCCTATTCCATCAAGGCATTGGCAGATACAGAGCTGAAGCTGTGGGACAGGGAGCTGAATAATGTTTACATCCAGATTATGGATCAACTGGACGAAGAAGAACAGCTTAAGCTTGCCAGACAGCAGAGGGAATGGATGAACCAGCGGGATGTTCAGGCAGAGGCCGCTGCTCCGCGAAACAAAAGCGGAGCCATTGAGAGCGCCGGATATACGGCTTCCCTGGCAGCCTCCACCAGGCAGAGAGCTTACGATCTGCTGGAAAGCTATCAGAGCTATTTAAAATAACCGCTATTTAGAGGGCAGTCCGCCCTCTTTTTTTGCTTTCCCTACTTGATAAATGAATTTTCCTATGATAGGATATAAAAATGGAAAAGAGTTGTAAAAAGCAGCTTGATTAAGGAGGTT
>CAJUJM010000017.1 GCA_910586755.1 uncultured Lachnospiraceae bacterium | reverse complement strand
TACTTGTGTGCTACGCAGCAAAATTAAGGGCTTCCGCCGGCCATTCACGTCAACGGAAACCCTTTAATTTATGCTATTATTTAGAACTTCCCTTCCTTAGCAGCTTCCTCAATGGAAACAGCTACCGCTACCGTCATACCAACCATAGGGTTGTTGCCAGCGCCGATGAGGCCCATCATCTCTACGTGAGCCGGAACGGAAGAAGAACCTGCAAACTGAGCGTCAGAGTGCATACGGCCCAAGGTGTCTGTCATACCGTAGGAAGCCGGGCCTGCTGCCATGTTGTCGGGATGCAGGGTACGGCCGGTGCCGCCGCCGGATGCTACGGAGAAGTACTTCTTGCCTGCTTCCACACATTCCTTCTTGTAAGTACCTGCTACCGGATGCTGGAATCTGGTGGGGTTGGTGGAGTTTCCGGTGATGGAAACGTCTACGTTCTCTTTCCACATGATTGCCACGCCCTCGCGTACATCATTTGCGCCGTAGCAGTTAACTTTTGCACGGGGACCGTCGGAGTAAGCGATGCGGTTTACTTCCTTTAAATCGCCGGTATAATAATCGTACTGGGTTTCAACAAAGGTAAAGCCGTTGATTCTTGCGATAATCTGGGCAGCATCCTTTCCTAAACCATTTAAGATAACCCGCAGAGGTTTCTGGCGTACTTTGTTTGCCTTTTCAGCAATACCGATTGCGCCCTCTGCTGCTGCAAAAGACTCATGTCCTGCTAAGAAGCAGAAGCAGTCGGTCTCTTCTTCCAGAAGCATCTTGCCTAAATTGCCGTGGCCTAAGCCAACCTTACGCTGATCGGCAACGGATCCGGGGATACAGAATGCCTGCAGGCCCTCGCCGATTGCTGCTGCTGCGTCTGCTGCCTTAGTGCAGCCTTTTTTGATTGCAATCGCTGCGCCCACAATGTATGCCCAGCAAGCATTCTCGAAGCAGATAGGCTGGATGCCCTTAACCTGGTTATAAACGTCCAGGCCCGCGTCTTTTGTGATTTTCTCAGCTTCTTCCAGAGAAGCGATACCGTAGCTATTTAATACGGAATTGATTTTGTCAATTCGTCTCTCATAAGATTCAAATAATGCCATGACTCAATGATCCTCCTTTAATTCATCTATCAATTGTTGGTTCCGGAAATACTTATTCTACTCTGGGGTCGATAATCTTCACCGCATCAGCAACACGGCCATACTGACCTTTTGCCTTCTCATATGCAGTGTTGGCGTCGTCGCCCTTCTTGATGAAATCGGTCATCTTGCCAAGGTTTACAAACTGATAGCCGATGATCTGGTCGTCTTTGTCAAGAGCGATACCAGTAACATATCCTTCTGCCATTTCCAGATAACGGGGGCCTTTCTTTAAGGTTCCGTACATAGTGCCTACCTGAGAACGTAAGCCCTTGCCTAAGTCCTCCAGACCTGCGCCGATGGGCAGACCGTCTTCGGAGAATGCGCTCTGAGTTCTGCCGTATACAATCTGTAAGAACAGTTCTCTCATAGCGGTATTGATTGCATCACATACCAAGTCAGTATTCAGTGCTTCCAGTAAGGTTCTGCCGGGAAGGATCTCTGCTGCCATAGCTGCGGAATGGGTCATACCGGAACATCCTAAGGTCTCTACCAGCGCTTCCTGGATGATGCCTTCCTTAACATTTAAGGTCAGCTTGCAGGCGCCCTGCTGAGGAGCACACCAGCCTACGCCGTGGGTTAAACCGGAGATGTCAGCGATCTGCTTAGACTGTACCCATTTTGCTTCTTCCGGAATCGGAGCGGCGCCATGGTTAACGCCCTGTGCTACTGTACACATCTTTTCTACTTCATGTGAATAAATCATGTTAAAACTCCTTTCAAATATGTAGTTTCGTGAAAAGCAGTAGTATGGATTGTTTATTTTTTCACATCATACCTGTCCTTATTTTCTCACAAAATCGTCATTTCGTCTATACCTTTTCCAACTTTTTTCGCGGAATTTTAAGTAACAGGCAAGAAGAAGCCCCGTCCAAACCGTCACCTCTGTTTTGCACATTAAAAACGGCCCAAAACCCAAGGCTTCCGCCACGTTTCCTACAAAGTCCCCCGCCTCTGGACAAATCCTCCCCCTTCCGCTATACTAAAGGCGGAGAGTGATAAAATGAATACGGTAAAAACCTTTTTTCATAAACATTTTAAAATACTGATTCCCGTCTTTTTCCTGCTCTATCTGATTATCGGAGCCTGCGTTCCCTTTTTTTGTTACCAGCCTCTTTCTCCTGAGGCAAAGCAGCAGATCCGGGAAAGAGAATACTACCAAAACAGCCCCGGCCCGGAGCGGGTTATGCTTCTTGAAACCAACATAAGCGCCTGGGAGGAACGGATCCGCATGATCCAGCTTGCAGAAGAAGAAATCATTCTCTCAACCTTTGATTTCCGGGATGGGGAAGCTCCCAGAGATATCCTTGCCCTTCTTCTTCACAAAGCGGAGGAAGGCGTACAGGTAAAAATCCTGGTAGACGGCTTTTCCGGCCTGATCCGGATGGAAGGCCGGGATCTTTTTTATGCCCTGTCCAGCCACCCGAATGTGGAGATCCGCATTTACAATCCTATTAATCCTCTCACTCCCTGGAAAACCCAGGGCCGGATGCACGACAAATACGTTATCGTAGACCAAACTGTCTTCCTTTTAGGCGGCCGCAATACTTTTGACTATTTTATCGGGGACTACCCCACTGACAGCCGCAGCTATGACAGAGAGGTTCTGGTATATAATCCGGAGCCGGAAAAAGGAGCCGGGCCGGGCCTTTTGCAGCTTCGGGATTATTTTGAATCCGTGTGGAACCTGCCTGTATGCCGGGTATTTCACGATTCCCCAAAACTTGCGGAAAGAAAAGGCGTTAAAGCCCAGATGGCGCTGCTAAAGGATCGCTATGACACCCTGGCGCTGTCCCGTCCGGATTTGTTCTCCCCGGAAAGGGCCTCCCATATTCAATATTACAATGAAAACACCCTGGAAGCCGGGAAAATCACCCTAATCAGCAACCCCACCCACATTTACGGAAAAGAACCTGTGGTCTTTTCCGCTATCACGGATCTGATAGAAAACGCCCGCTCTTCCGTAATTTTCCATACTCCATACGCAGTTTTAAATGACTATATGTATAACTCCCTGAAAGAAGCTGCCAGCCAGGTTCCTGATATAAAAATCATGATCAATTCCGTGGAAAACGGGGATAATTTTTTCGCATCCAGCGACTACATCCGCCGGAAAAAATGGATGGCTTCCATGGGAATCCCCATTTATGAATACGACGGCGGTATGTCCTACCACGGGAAATCCCTGGTTATTGATGAAACCCTCTCCCTGATTGGCTCCTATAATCTGGATCTACGCAGTACCTATATGGACACTGAACTGATGCTGGCAATCGAAAGCTCCGGGCTGGCGGCGGAGCTTACGGGACATATGGACAATTTTCACAAGGACTGCCGCAGGCTCCTGCCCGACGGCTCTTATGAAATTCCGGATCACATAACCGTGGCGGATGTTCCGGTATGGAAAAAGGCGGCATGGGCCATAGTGGGATTTTTTA
This sequence comes from uncultured Lachnospiraceae bacterium, assembly GCA_910586755.1. GTDB lineage: Bacteria > Bacillota > Clostridia > Lachnospirales > Lachnospiraceae > UMGS1370. The sequence continues at coordinate 49,276 of CAJUJM010000017.1, read as the reverse complement.
TGAAACCCTTCCGGTTTCTGCTGTAATTCTGCTGTAAGCGGATCTTTTGGACCGTAACCCAACTTTCAGGGCTAGGTTCAAATCCCCGGGACGCAACCGAATTTTCAGGGCCGAAACCAAGTCTTAGTTCTTACAGCGGAAGTACACCAGCTTCACCCGGTTTCCTGCCGTAGTTGCCTCCCGCCGTACCTCAAAAATACCCAATGATTCAATAAAAGGGGTAAATTTAGAGTGGCCGAAGTTCCGCACGTCGAAATCAGGGAAACGTTTGGCCAGCTGGTTTCTCAGCTCGCCGGAGAAAATCCAGCCATCGTCGTCGGAGCAGCTTTCCGCAATACTGCGGACTTCTTTTTTAAACTTTTTCAAACTTAAGCTGTTGCGGGAAGCCGGGGAATCCTTGGCTTCTTTGGCGGATTTTTTGGATTTAGCCGAAGCTGCGGCGGCGCTTCCATCGGCGGCCTTCTTTTTTCCGGAAGCAGAAGCCGCCTCCGGTTCCTTGGCGGCTGCGGCGGCCTCTGCCTTCTCTTCTTTTAAAATCGCGTTTAATAAGAGGTCAAGATACTTAAATTCATTGCAGGCAGTTACAAAGGGAAGGGGAGTTTTGCTCTCCCCCATCCCCAGCACATACATACCTGATTCTCTTAAGCGGGCTACCAGGCGGGTAAAATCGCTGTCTGAGGATGCGATGCAGAAGCCGTCCACATTTTCAGAATAGAGAATGTCCATAGCGTCAATAATCATAGCCGAATCTGTGGCGTTTTTGCCGGTGGTATAGCTGTATTGCTGAATGGGGATAATGGAATTTTCCAAAAGCACCTGCTTCCAGGACCCCAGTTTAGGGCTGGTCCAGTCCCCATAAATCCTTTTGTAAGTGGCCACCCCTTTGCTGGCGGTCTCATCCAGAATAATTTTTACATATTTGTCGGAAATATTATCCGCATCAATTAAAATGGCAATCTTTAAATCTTTGTCCATATTCCTCTCCCTTTTTGTCCTCTCTCTTTACCCTCAGTGGACAAGGGGACACACGCTTCACTTGTTCACTGAGGGTATGAAAGGAGTTATTATGTTTTCTATCGGTACTCATATTTCCTCTGCCAAAGGATATCTTCACATGGGAAAAGACGCCCTTTCCATTGGCGCCAATACCCTGCAGTTTTTTGCCAGAAATCCCCGGGGCAGTAAATCCAAACCTCTAAATATCCCGGATCTTCAGGCTTTTCATCAGTTTTTGGAGGAGCATGGATTTGCTCCTATTGTGGGCCACGCCCCCTACACCTTAAACCCCTGTTCTAAGGATCCGGGTCTTCGCAAGCTGGCCTCGGAAATGTTTCGTGAGGATCTGGCTCTTATGAATTATATTCCGGGAAATTACTATAATTTCCATCCCGGAAGCCACTTAGGCCAGGGTTTTGACTCCGGCTCCCAATATATCGTTCAGATGTTAAATACGGTTATGACGCCGGATCAGCCTACCACGGTTCTCCTGGAAACCATGTCCGGAAAAGGCACGGAGATCGGCCGTACTTTTGAAGAGCTGGCCTGGATTCTGGATCAGGCTGACCCGGCCCTCTCTCCCAAGCTTGGCATTTGTCTGGATTCCTGCCACCTCTCCGACGCCGGGTATGATCTGATGGAAGGCCTTGATAAAACTCTGGAGGAACTTGACTCTTGTATAGGGCTGAAACGGGTGAAAGCGTTCCACTTAAATGACAGTCAGAACCCCAGAGGCAGCCACAAGGACCGCCATGCCTCCATCGGCCAGGGATATTTTGGCCTGGAGGGAATTTGCCGGATCATGAATCATCCCAAACTGCGGCATCTGCCCTTTATCCTGGAGACTCCAGAGGATTTGGAAGGCCACGGGAAAGAAATCGCGCTTTTAAAAGAGCATTTTGGGGAAGTCTGACGTTCCCCAATGCTCTTTCTTTCCCTCTTACATGGAAACTGCAAACTGGCTGTTATACAGCTTTGCGTAAAATCCGCCCTTTTCCAGCAATTCCTGGTGCTTTCCCTGCTCCACAATATGTCCGCTCTCCATAACCAGAATCACGTCCGCCTCCTTGATGGTGGAAAGGCGGTGGGCCACAATAAAGCTGGTGCGCCCTTCCATCATCTTGGCAAAGGCCTTCTGAATCCGGATCTCAGTACGGGTATCAATGGATGAGGTGGCCTCGTCTAAAATCAACATAGGAGGCAGGCACAGCATAACCCTGGCAATACACAAAAGCTGTTTCTGTCCCTGGGAAAGGTTTCCACCGTCCTCGCCTATAACCGTATCATAGCCCTGAGGCATTTTCCGGATAAAACTGTGGGCATGGGCTTCCTTTGCCGCCTGAATCACTTCCTCCAAAGAGGCGTCCGGACGGCCGTAGGCGATATTTTCCCGGATGGTGCCGGATTTGAGCCAGGTTTCCTGGAGAACCATACCATAGTTGGCCCGCAGGCTCTTCCGGGTAATATTTCGGATATCCATTCCGTCCACCTTTACGCTTCCCGAATTCACATCATAGAAACGCATTAACAGGTTGATAACCGTAGTCTTTCCGCAGCCGGTAGGCCCTACAATAGCCACTCTCTGGCCCGGCTCTACCTGCAGGTTCAGGTTTTCAATTAGCTTGTTCTCCGGATTATAGGAAAAATCCACATGGCAGAGATCTACTTTTCCCGTTGCCTGTTTTAAATCCAAGGCGTCCGGCTTATCTTCCGGAAGAGCCTCCTCGTCAATCAGCGCAAACACCCGGGCTGCAGAAGCCAGAGCGTTTTGAAGCTCCGTAACCACGCCGGAAATCTCATTAAAGGGCTTTGTGTACTGGTTGGCATAGCTTAAAAAGCTGGTAAGCTGACCTACCGAAATCAGGCCCCTGATAGCGGCATAGGATCCGGCAAGGCCCACTGCGGCATACACAATACTGTTGACAAACCGGGTAGCCGGATTGGTAATAGAAGAAAAGAATGTGGCCTTTAAGCTGTATCCTGCCAGACGGTTGTTAATCTCTTCAAAGTCCTTCTGTATCTCTTCTCCTCTGCCAAAGGCCTGAACCACCTTAAGATTCCCCAGCATCTCGTCTACCAGGCCGGTAAGCTGGCCTCTGGTCTCCGACTGATGATGGAACATGGTATAAGTTTTTTTGGCGATAAAGCTGGCCACCACCAGGGACAGAGGGGTAAGAACCACTACCACAATTGTAATCAGGGGATTGATGGACAGCATAAACAAAAGGGTTCCCAGGATGGTCATAATCCCGGTAAAGAGCTGAGTAAAGCCCATGAGAAGGCCCTCGGAAAACTGGTCAATATCCGTAATCACCCGGCTGATAATATCCCCGGATGAGTGGGAATCCAGATAGCTGATGGGCAGCACTTCCAGACGGTTAAAGGCCTGCGTCCGGATATCCATCACAACCCGGTACGTAATCCGATTGTTAATATGGTTCATCATCCACTGAGACAAGGCCGTTACCGCCACCGCCGCCAAAATCTTTCCCAAAATAGCGGAAAGTCCTGAAAAATCCACCTTCCCGGGGGCAATAATCAGATCCACTCCCTGACCGATTAAAATCGGCACATACAGAGTCAGGGCTACCGTGATAAATGCCAGAATCAGAGAAGATCCCACTCCTAATTTATATTGGCGGATAGAGAGAAGAATTCGCTTTAGAGTCTTGCTGTTTTCTTTCTTTTTCATGCTACTGCACCTCCTCTTTGGAAAGCTGGGATAAGCAGATTTCCTGGTAAACCTGGCAGGTTTCCAAAAGCTCTTTATGAGTTCCTGCTCCCGCCAGCCTTCCGTCATCCAAAACCAGAATCTTGTCCGCATTTTTAATGGTTGCGGCTCTCTGGGAAACGATAAACACCGTCATATTTTCTGTATCTCTTTTAATGGCCTGGCGCAGTCTGGCATCCGTGGCAAAATCCAGGGCAGAAGCGCTGTCATCCATAATCAAAATCTCCGGCCGCCGCACCAGGGCTCTGGCAATGGTAAGACGCTGGCGCTGGCCTCCCGACAGGTTGTGGCCTCCCTGGCTCACAAGCAGATCAAGACCTCTCTTCTTTTCTTCCACAAACTCCCTGGCCTGAGCGGTTTCTAAGGCCCTATAAATTTCTTCGTCCGCAGCTTCTTCCCTGCCCCATTTCATGTTGTCCCTCAGACTTCCCTTAAACAGCACTGCCTTTTGGGGAACCACACCTATGGCATTTCGAAGAGAATCCAGTTTCTTCTCTCTTACATCCGCTCCGTCAATCAGCACCGCTCCGTCTGTGACATCATAAAATCTGGGAATCAGATTTACCAGAGTAGATTTACCGGATCCGGTGCCGCCGATAATGCCGATAGTCTCCCCTGCACTGGCAGAAAAGGAAATATCGGTAAGGGACGGTTCCTTTGCCCCTTTGTAGGTAAAGGTTACATGATCAAAGCGGACTTTCGAAACGCCGCCCTTTTCTGCCGCCGGAGATTTTGCAGGCCTGCCCTCTCCTGCCCTGACGCTTTCTGTAATGCTGGGCGTAATCTCAAAAACACTGTCCACCCGGTTCATGCTGGCCATGGCTTTGGAAATCAGAATAATCAGGTTTGCAAGCTTAATCAGCTCCACCAGGATCTGGGACATATAGTTGACCAGGGCCACCACCTTTCCCTGGGACAGAATACCGGCATCCACCTGCTTTGCCCCTACCCAGATGAGAACTACGATAGCGCAGTTAATCACCACATAGGTCACCGGATTTAAAAGGGCGGCAATTTTTCCCACAAATATCTGGAGCTTTACCAACAGATCGTTTTCCCCTGCAAAGCGCGCTCTCTCGCTTTCCTGCCGGTTAAAGGCCCGGATCACCCGGACTCCCAGCAGATTTTCCCTGGTAGACAGGGTTACTTTGTCCAGCTGTTTTTGAACTTTTTTATAGAGGGGCATGCTGATCAGCAAAATCCCAAATACCACTGCTGACAAAAGGGGAATGGCGCAGGCAAATACCAATGCGCCTTTAAAATCCACGGTAAATGCCATTATCATGGCTCCGAATACCACGAATGGGGATCGAAGAAACAGCCTCAGAACCATATTGACCCCATTCTGCACCGTATTGATATCGCTGGTCATACGGGTAATCAACGTAGAGGTTCCTATGGTGTCAATTTCTGAATAAGACAAACGGTTAATATGGGCAAACAGATCGTTTCTCAGGGCAGTCCCTGTGCCAATTGCAGACCTGGCGGCAAAATACTGAGCTGTCAAAGAGCAGGCAATGCCGATAACTGCCAAAAGCGCCAGAAGTCCTCCCATTTTTAATATGTAGGACACATCCCGGTTCCGGATTCCCACATCAATCATACTGGCAACTACCAAAGGTACAAACAACTCAAAGCTTGCCTCCAGCATCTTAAACAGGGGCGCAATAATGCTCTCCTTTCTGTAAGCTTTCATGTACCCTAAAAGTCGTTTCATAGCAAGTATTCCTCCAAAGTTTTTATAATCAGGCTGTCTGATCCGCCTTTTGAAATACCAAAAGGCCTATGATAAACATAACGGCCAGAACCCCTACGCCTATATTGGGGCTTCCGGTTATCTGGCTGATGACTCCTACCAGAGCGGTTCCCAAAAATGCCGCCCCTTTTCCGCAGATGTCAAAAATGCCGAAAAGCTCTCCGGATTTCTCCGGCGGAATAATTTTGGCAAAATAAGACCGGGACAAGGCCTGGATGGCTCCCTGAAACATTCCCACAAATCCGGCCAACACCCAAAACTCCCACTGCTTATCCAGCTGAATGGCAAACAGGGCAATCCCTGTATAGGCCAGAATACAAAGCCGGATCAGCTTTGGAGCCGGATACCTTTTAGCGGCCGCCCCAAATATAAGGGCAAAGGGAAAAGCCACAATCTGAGTCATCAGAAGGGCCAGAAGAAGCCCCTGGGTGTTTAAGCCCAAAGCACTTCCGTATGCGGTGGCCATATCAATAATAGTGTATACGCCGTCAATATAGAAAAAGAAGGCAATTAAGAACAGGAATATTTTTTTATGTTCCCTTATATCTTTAAATGCCTGCCCCAGTCTCCGGATACTGGCTGTCACCACTCCGTTCTTCCTCTCTACAAAATTGATCTGGCGGTAATTTTTTAAAAGAGGCAGGGTTGCCATAAGCCACCAGCCAGCATTTAAGTAAAAGGCTATGGCCATGGCCCCGGTTATGGTTATCCCCAGGCGATCATAAAAAAGAACAAACACCAGGCTGATAATAAAAGGAATGCAGCTTCCGATATAGCCCCAGGCATAACCGTGGGAGGATACCTGATCCATCCGATCCTTTTCTGTTACATCCGGCAGCATGGCGTCATAAAAGATCAGGCTGGACGAATACCCCACCTTTGTCAGGACAAACAGGGCTAAAAATACGATCCAGGAAAGCGGCAGGGAAAGAGCCGCGCATCCCAGAACCCCTGTCATCATAAATATGGTAAAGAGAGGTTTTTTATAGCCCCTGGTATCCGCCACGGCTCCCAGCACAGGGCCGATAGCGGCCACACACAGGGTGGCAACAGAGGCCGCATAGCCCCAATAGGCCACATAATCCGCCTCTGAGATACCGGCGCTTTCCGCAAGGGAATTAAAATAGATGGGAATTATGGTGGAGGCAAGGAGCACAAAGGCGGAATTGCCTACATCATATAAAATCCAGTATTTTTCCAGTTTTGTCAGCTTCATTTTTTCCATACTTTCCTCTTTCCTATCTCACTTCCTCATAGGCCTTGTTATTTTCTCCGGAGCATGGTATATTTTTATCAGCCCCGGGGTTCCTGTAAAAGTCCGCCGCTAGGCGCATAAAATTAAGGAGACTATGCTCATGGTAATGTACCTGTTGTATCTGCAGCGGATTATTAAAAAATATATATCGGACGAGATGACCGTTTATGCTGCCCAGGCCTCATTTTTTATTATTATGGCCGCATTTCCGTGTATAATCCTCATGTTGTCCATTATTCAGGTGATTCCAAACATAAGCCAGGGGGACTTGCTGGAGCTGCTGGGGCCAATGATCCCCCGCCAGTTTGGCCAAATCCTTGACAGTGTTGTCAACAGCCTTTATACCAATTCCCCCGGAACCTTGCTGTCCCTGTCCGCTCTGGCGGCTCTCTGGTCCGCCTCCAAGGGCATGATGAGCATTGCCAGGGGATTGAACCGGGTCCAGGGAGAGCATTCCCACAGAGGATATATTATCACCCGGATTATCTGTTCCGGCTACACCATTGTCTTTATCCTGGTGTGTATCCTGTCCCTGGTTCTTTTGGTGTTCGGCGATACCATCAGCAGTTTTATCTTGAAGATTTTTCCTTTTTTAACTGCCATTACTCAGTATATCATAAATGTCCGCACTCTGCTATCCCTGGGAACCCTGATTTTCTGTTTTACCGGACTTTATACCTTTGTCCCTAACCGGGAGCTTTACTGGCGGGAGCAGGTGCCGGGAGCTTTGTTTTCCACTCTGTGCTGGATTGGAATTTCCTTTGCCTTTTCCATTTACTTCCGGTTCTTTAACCGGTTTTCCTACACCTACGGAAGTTTGACGGCTGTGGTTCTTTTGATGCTGTGGCTGTATTTTTGTATCTGCGCCCTGTTTTTTGGCGCTGAAATTAATTATTTTTATGAAAAGGAAAACAGCGGGAAGCCTTAAAGCTTTCCGCTGTTTTCCTTTTCAGGTATGTTATCACATTTTAAAATGGTCCCAAATTAATAACTGGGCGATCACTAATACAACAATACTCATTGCAAACCAGATCGCCTGTAATGGGAACTCATTTCCATCGTTTTTGGGGTGGTAATTTCAGCTACTCTTTTAATATTTGGTTGTTATATTCGAAGCCCTGAATAGGCATACAGGGTGACAATGGCATAATCTCGTTTGCTCCCGTTTTCAGGATTACAGTCTCAGTCTGGATTCCTTCGGCTATCAGGAACTCGTTTAGGCACCGCAGTGCGGATAAATGGTTATTGGCCGATTATGGGGAATAGTATTTCAGGATCCGCATATAGGTTTCCATCATATTCTGGGACTTTCCCAACTGAGATTCATATACAAAGCAAATTTATCTGTCATTTTCCCACGCTCCTTCCTTTTCCTTTTTTATTACACGTTGGAGAAGCCGTTATTACAACAGCATCAGCCCCACTTTCAAAGAATATAATCTATGTATCTCCGAATTTTCATGATAATTCCTTGATATTATTCTCCAATGTGAATATAATAGATATAGCAAAGAAACAAGGAGCGACTGTCATGAAGTATATTTCAACGAGTGAAGCGGCCGAAAAATGGGGACTCTCCAGACGGCGGGTAGCAATCCTTTGTAAAGAGAATCGAATCGAAGGCGTCCAAAGAGCCGGTCAGACATGGATTATACCGGAAACGGCAGAGAAGCCAGCGGACGCTCGAATCAAAAGCGGTAAATATATAAAATCGAAGATTAAAACGGAGGAGCAGACAGAATGATTAATATTGCTTCTATCTTAGACGCAAAAGAACATATTAACATGGAAGTGAAAGCAGCTGGCAAAGGGATTCCAAACAGTATCTGGGAAACCTATTCTTCCTTTGCCAATACATTTGGCGGCACAATCATCCTCGGTATGGAAGAGGATAAAGCAACAAAGGAATTTATCCCCAAAGGCGTTCAGGATCCACAGCAAATGCTCTCAGATATCTGGAACACACTGAACAACCGGCAGAAGGTAAATGCAAATATTCTCCTTGAGCATCATGTTTACTATACTGACTATGACGGAATGGCTTTTGTCGTAATTGAAGTTCCCCGTGCTGACCGTCGGGATAAGCCTGTTTATGTCGGACAGGATATGTTCAAAGGGACTTTCCGCAGAAACCATGAAGGGGACTACCACTGCTCTGCTGAAGAAGTGAAGTCCATGCTCCGCGACCAGGCGGACACTACCCAGGATGCCCTTGTCCTTGAAAACCTGCTAATAGGAGACTTGAACCAGGAATCCATCCACCGCTACCGAATTCTCTTTAACAACCTGAAACCTGACCACATTTGGGCAAAGCTGGGCGATGAGGAATTCCTCTTAAAAATCGGAGCCGCAAGGAAAAGCCAGAATGACGGCAGAATCCATCCCACCCTTGGCGGACTGATTTTTTTTGGGGACTTCATTACGATTACAGATGAACTGCCGAACTACTTCCTGGATTACAGGGAACGCCTTTTGGGCCATACCCGCTGGTCTGACCGCGTCAGTTCCGGCGACGGCACCTGGAGCGGCAATATCTTCGACTTTTACTTTCAAGTCATCGACCGCCTGACTGCAGATGTGAAAAAACCGTTCCAGCTGGATTCCAACTTATTGCGGATCGATAATACGCCTGTCCACAGATCCCTGAGGGAGTGTCTCGCAAACGCCCTGATCCACGCTGATTTTTACGGCCGCCGCGGCATAGTGATTGACAAAGAATTCCGTAAAATCACGATTGCCAACCCCGGCACATTCCGTATCGGCATTGACGAAGCTATCGCAGGCGGTATCAGCGACGCGCGGAACGGGCGGATTTTTAATATGTTTTCCCTGATCCATGTAGGAGAGCGTTCTGGGACAGGCATTTGCGATGTATACCATGTCTGGGAGGAAAATGGATTTAAGAAACCTTCTTTTGTTGAAACGGTGGATCCTGACCGTGTCACTCTTACCCTCCAGATAGAAACTGATGGCAATCCTGATGGTAATGATGGCAATCCTGATGGTAATGATGGAAGCCTCACACAGAACGAAATGTTTGTACTACAGGTCATATCGAAAACCCCCAGCCTATCTGCCGCCAAAATCAGTTCCCAGGTCGGTTTCTCAAAACCATCTGTAGAGCGCGTTCTACGCTCCCTAAAAAAGAAAGGATGGATCCGCAGGGAAGGATCTACGCGGGGCAAATGGATTATTTTAAAGTAAGAGCGGCGATTGCGGCAAAGGCTAATGTCCTGCTCACTGATGACAAAGATTTTCTGGAATCAGGTTTGGAGAATCCAAGGATTATGACACCGGCTGAATTTCTCAACATGGATTAAAAACAGCTTTGTATGATAAGGCCGGAAACTGTAACAGCTTCCGGCTCTTGTACCGGCTGTCAATGACAAGAAACACCTGCTCTAACGCAAACAATGCTTATTCAGAAAATAGTCCTGTAGACAAATACCGTTCTCCTGTGTCAGGCAGCAAAACTACGATATTCTTTCCGGCATTTTCCGGCTGTCCGGCTTTCTGTGAGGCGGCCCAGAGAGCGGCGCCCGAACTGATTCCCACTAAAATCCCCTCTGTTCCCGCCAGTTTTCTGGCGGCTTCATAAGCCTGTTCCTCTGTAACCCGGATTACCTGGTCATAAATATCCCGGTTTAAAATCTCTGGAATAAAATTAGCGCCAATGCCCTGAAGGCCATGTCCTCCTGCCTCCCCGCCGGAGAGCAGAGGGGATTTATCCGGTTCCACAGCCACAATCCGGACAGAAGGGTTCTGGGATTTCAAATACTCTCCCACTCCCGTAATAGTGCCGCCGGTTCCTACCCCTGCCACAAACATATCTACCTTGCCATCCAAGGCCTTCCAAATCTCCGGCCCGGTGGTCATACGGTGGGCTTTGGGATTGGCCGGATTGACAAACTGTCCCAGAATAATGGATTCCGGAATCTCCTTTTGAAGCTCTTTTGCCTTTTCTATGGCTCCCGCCATCCCCCTGGAACCTTCCGTCAAAACAATCTCTGCCCCATAGGCGGCAAGCAGCATCCGCCTCTCGGCGCTCATAGTCTCCGGCATGGTCAAAACCGCCTTATATCCTTTCATAGCCGCAATGCTTGCAAGGCCGATCCCTGTATTGCCGGAAGTAGGCTCAATGATAGTTGCACCCGGCTTTAACAGCCCTTTTTCCTCTGCGTCCTCAATCATAAATAAAGCCGCCCGATCCTTAGCGCTTCCCGCCGGATTAAAAGACTCTAATTTTAGAAAAAGGTTTGCACAGAGATTCTGCTTCCTCTCATAATTTACCGGTTCCAGCAATGGGGTGTTGCCGATAAGCTCCAGACCGCTTTTTTTAATATCTGCCATAGCGCTGCCTCCTATTTCCTAGTAATTTAATATGATTTAGTTTATTGTAGCATATGGATGGGATTTGTCAAGAAGGAATGGCAGGCCTGACAGGTTATTCGCACGAAAAAATGCAACACTTTGCACGAAAACTTAACAGCATCTGAACCACCGCTCTAAATCAGCTTCTTTAGTTCCTCCGCCTCCTCTTCTGACAAGCCTTCTCCCCCTGTAAATGCCGCAATAAATTTTGCAAGGGAATTGTCAAAGGATCTTTCTATCAGCTTTCTTGCACACTGCTGCTGATAGTCTTCTCTTGTACAGGCAGCTGAATATAAACGGGCCCTCGGGCCTTTTTCCGCCTTTAGCAGTCCTGCATGGGTCAGATGATTCAGATAGGTATTCATCGTCTGTTTCTTCCACTCTTTTTTCTTTTGAGTATTGAAATATTCTATGGTTTCGCTAAATAGCCGCGGCTCCTTTTGTCCCCAAAAGAATTCCATAACCTCAAGTTCTGTATCTGTCAAATCGTATAGCTTCAGCATTGGTATTTTCCTCTCTTTCTATCAGATCGTGTCCTTACAGTAAACATCTGCAAGGTCTGTTTCATTAGTCCACCAAAATCATGTGACGCCCTTTCCCTTTTACAAAATTTTTCTTTATCCCTCCGTTCAGCTGATCTGCAATCGTACACATGGCATGAAACATATTGGTATTGGAAACGCCTGTCTGGATTTCGCCTCCGATTCTTTGCCCCATATACGCAGACAATACCTTCATAGGAACCGCCCCCGGCTGGCTAAGGCACAACAAGGCAAAGCTGCGGTCTTCCGGAGAACTGTTATCGCTCTCCAAGATCCGCTCTGCAAAATATCTGGTAATCACCGGGGACAGCCCCGGACCTCCCAATCCTCCCCAGGACGCATAAATAGGGTTAACAGTATCATATTCGGTTTCCATATCAGACAGGCATGTATATTGAGTCCTCAGCTTTGCCCCTTTTTTTAAATGAAACCTGCAAAGCTCAAATTCATTTTCCTCCATATTGCCATTTGTGTCAAGAACCAGCTTCATTTCATATACCCTATAAGCCGGCGAAAAGTCCTTTGCTTCTATCTTTATCTTCAAATATTGGAGCTGGCCGACTGGCTCATATGCAACTCTTCCTCCCTCTTTCATGAGACAAATCATTTGCCCATATTTTATGATTCCCGGGCCTATAATAATCTCTCCATTCTCGGCCCTAATATCACAGCCCCGAAGGATCCCTTGTCCATACTCCTGATATTCAATTTGAGTATGCAGGAAGGAATAGTCCCTGAGGGCCTCAAGCAGCTCTTTCTTCAATATACGGTTGTGTTCAAACAAAGGATAGATATTCTGCATCTGTTTCCTCCATTGACAGCCTGGTATTTTACTTCATTCCATCAAAGAAATTCTGTACCCATCCGTCGTTTTCAAAATAGTATATTTCTTCTTTTCCAAGATACAGGCATCTGTTTTTCCGATACACCGGCGTCACAGAAAATGCCCAGTCTTCCGGCCTTGCCCACACAAAAAATTTAACCTCCTGCTCCACAATATTATCTGTATCCTCCTGCAAAATGTGATTCCCATAATCCCTTTGGATCTCCTCATAGCTCTTCTCAGTAAAATCATGTAAAGAGCTGTCGCAGGTATACTGATAACGTTCCCTTCCTTCCGGATCCTTTAGATGGAGCTGCAGCGTCAGATCTTCCATATTGCGTGAAATCATGCCGCTGCGGCTGTTTCGTTTCAGATGATGGATCAGCACCACCTCTTCCCCATTATGGGTATACGCTGTAATACTGTAAGGCAGAGCCGGTTCCTTCGTGTTTATGGTAATATCGGCAAAACCATATTTTTTATCCTTAAGATACTTGACAGCGCCGTCTACACATGTCATTTTCAGCTCAACATCCTTTGTCAAATCACCGCTTTTACGCTTAAACTGAATAATCCTTCCCGGAACAAATTCCTTAAGGGCACTGCGGAAGCTGCTGATTTTGCACGACTGGCCGGTAAGCTTCATAATGGAATAATCTTCCAGAATCCCCTCTTCATACATATTTTCCATAAAACGCCGGATCACCTCATAGATGTCCGCTTTTAAAAGCAGCTGTATCTGGTAGATATTCAAACATACCTCCGGAAATTCTTTTATGATTTCCAACCCTTTTTTTCCGTTTCCGGACAGCTTCCATTTATCTACCGGAATCCAGGTGGTAGCGTTCTCCTTTACTTCCCGGGAAGAAAGGGCAATCCGCAGAGTTCCCACATGGTTATAGAATTCTTTTTTCACAGTCTCAGCCAACCGGAACAGGAAATAGAAATTATTTTTTACCATATAATAATCAGCCCGGCTTCGGTTTTCAAACTCTCTGAAACGTGTGGGGAGAAGCTTTTCTGCTTTTGCGTATTCCTGTTCCAGCTCTTTATACAGCTCCCCTGTCCCGCCACATTGATCCACATAGCGAAAAACATCTATGTCATACTTTTCCAAAATCTGCTGTTCCGTCATAATATCCGTTTTAAAAAGGCGGTTGACTATGGCAATTTTTAACAGCTGCATAATCCGGAATGTGAGATTATTTCCTCCAAAATCTGTGTCTCCGTTTTCATAGGAGGTATCAATCTCAATGCGGTAGGAAACCCGCTTATCCCAAAGCCGGAACCGGCAGGAGCACAGATCCGTGGTTCCGCCTCCGCAGTCAATAATCAGCGCCTGATACTCCTCACCATCTCTGGCAGCGCCGCTGCGGATGATTTCTGAGATAGTATTATAAAGAACCGATACTCCTTCATCAATCATATCCTTTTTATCCATGGCAATGCCCGGCAAAATCTCTTCAAAAAGCCGCTGAAACTGAGATTTCTGCTTTACCGGACAGGAAATATGCAGTTTCTCTACCTTGCATTTAAACCGGTTTTGGACTGCCTGTATTACATAATTAAAATATGCTTTCAGTATTTCTTTTCTGGGAATAAACTTTCTTCTGCCATCTCTGTCCGTAACCTCTTCCAATTTCCCATAATCACTGATCCAGCGTTTAATATCGTAAAATACGCAAAAGCCTTCATCAATATAGCTGGAACCGGCCAGACGTATGGCGTCATATCCAAACAAAAACTCTGGTTCCCCGGAATTTAAGCTGCTTACGCCGACCACGCTTGGAAGCAGCATTGTTTTCTGCCAATGAGATCCGGTATCGTAGAAAATAGCATAATTAACATCATTTACTTTTAATCCTCTCTCCCCGTTTTGCAGCCCTGCTTTTCCGAAATATTGGCTATCCAGGTAAACTCCAGCCGTGGTATTAGAGGAACCAAAATCCATAGCCATGGGCATGGACAGCGGAATCGGGCTCCTGACCTCAAAATCTAAAAGAGGGATCCGGTATACTTCCATATGCCTTGGAAGGGACTTGGCCTCTCCATTATAAATCTGGTATATGAGATCCGATTCCCGGCGGGCCATACAATATAAGCTGTAGTTTTTTACTTCTGATTCCCTGCATGGCAGCTCTGCTGCCTTCACTATATATAAGCAGCCTGTTTCCGTTCCCATAGGGACAATATTCAATATCCCGCAGACCGTCATATCGCCGCCAACCACAATGGCATTGGTTCCAGCCAGCCGCTGATCATAGGGAATGGTCAGTTCATCAAAAAAATCAATGGAAAGGCCCTGGTATGCCACAATTTTAGAACTGCATCGAAGATTTAAATCCCGGCCCTCCTGTAGTTCTGTTTTTTGCAGCGTCTCTTCTATAGCCCGGACTCCGTCTTCCTTTTCCTTTTGGATCAGGAAATGCTCATCTGCCCCCCGGTAACGTAAAATCACCCGTATCAATTCCTCTTTATCCATAGGATTGATAACGCCCTGAATAATCTTTTCCCTTTGGCAAATTTCCCGAAGCTGGAACGATGTCATCAGCATCAGATCCGCCTTATGATAATGGCCGCCTGTCTTTTTATCTGTCTGGCTCTTTTTCAGCACATATCCGTACTTGTCCATATATGTCCCGCTTTCTTTCTATTGGTAATTAAAATAAAACCATTTCATCCAATTCCATAGTCTCTTCCACGCCTATTATTCCAAAATGGTGTTCCCAAAACAAGTACACCTGGTAATGAACCGGCAGAAACATATCCCGCAAAAACTCTACCTGCTCTCTTTCCTTTTCTGTTTCCTTTTGCCCGATATACACCAGCACCTGGCAAACCGCCTCATTACTGGCATAAACCAGAGACCCGGAATACATACAGCGGATTACCTCTTTAAACAGATAGATGGAGCTGCCGCATTGATATAGCTTTAATACCAGACGCAGCAAACGCCGGATTTTCTCCTTTTCAAAATGCTCCACAACCCGGGCTGCCTGGCCCCCGCAAACGCCTCCCAGCAAATCACGGAGCAAGAAGCGCAGGGCATATTCCTGTCTGGACAATCCCTGCCTTAAATCCAGCTGAATCAGATACTGCATAACAATCTCGATAAATAATTGCCTTGTAGTTTCATATCCTTCCAGGTTAATGTCAAACAGATTGGAAAACACCCCGGAGAACCGGTAAAGGGGATTAAATTCCACCTTATAACTTTCCAGGCCTTTTTTATTCATAAATTCCCGGGTTACTTCCGTATAAGGGCTTCCATTTCTAACCGGCGCATACCGGAGATCCTCCCTGGGAATCCCTGCCTCATCAGCCGCCAAAGCCGCCTCCCAAGCATAATTCAAATTACCACCCCCACGCAACGGTATTCGCTGATTTCCAGCTGCATCTGTGAGATTACAAACCGGATCATCCCGTCATTGAGATAATGTCCCGGCTGCCTTTCCTTAAATTCCAGCAGCAATACTTTCCGGCTCTCCATGGGAAAAAGCTCGTCTTTTACAAACCAGTTCATTGTCTCTGCCTTTGGATAGGCGCTGGCATGATCCACAATCTTGTAGCCTGCTATTTCGACATAATCCCGGATATCCAGCTCCATAATCCTGCGGAACAGGTCTGTCTTTGTCATAAGCGTTATCCGGCTGTTCTCCGAAAAGCGGCGGATAAAAGAATCATTTTTATGATTGGTAAGCAAAGGGGCCGTGTAATCAAGAGAAAGCCTGCTCTTTTTCTGAATCATATGAAGGGCCTGCCAGTTTTCAAAGGTCTCTTTGAGGGATTTCATAACGATTTTCTTCTTTTCATGCCGGATTTCCAGTATCTCCTCATTGGTCTCAATAAGATATCCATCCTGTTCTTCCTTATCCCCCAGATAAAACTCATGTTCATAATACATGCCGCCGGTGCAGGGGAGCATAAAATCAGCGCTGTCAAACTTTACTCTTTCTATATTCCAGAGAGGGATCATTCCATACCGGACTGCTTCTGTAAATTTTCCAAAATCAATATGCAGCTTTCCAGGCAAACCAAATGCGGATTCAGGGATGTCAGAGCTCGCCGGGCTTTCCTGTGGGGTAATTCGTCCGCTGCCAGACCCATGCAGGTTTCGTCTGTAAATGTCATAAAACTTGTCCAGATAAGCTGTATTCACTGTTTCCCATGGAATATGGTTATCCTGAAATATTTTATACAGACCTTCCATTACATTCCGGTAGCGTTTTGCAGGTTCTGCACGAAAAACCGCCTCTCCTTTTTCCCCGTCCCCTTCTATGACGCCTGAAAATTCGCCCATGGATTCAAATTCTCTCTGTTTTTCTTCTGATACTGCCAGAAAAACCGTGTCCTCCCAAATCCACTCATCCCCGGACAGGGATGCCGCCAGCTTATCCGGATTTAAATCTTCTTCTATTACCGGATAGAGGGTTTCATTTGCCGGATCATAATGCTTACGGTTTATAACCGTCATCGCGGTTTCATATTGATTTTCTTCAACCTTTAGCTCTTCATATATCCTTCTCTCCAACCGGCTATATTTTTCTTCTGTTTCCTGTATTACCTTCCCAATTCCCTCCGCCAGGATTTTTTTCGCAAACCGCCGCTCGTCCAGATCGTCTATTTCCCGGATTCGCTCTTCAATAAAGCGGCCAAAATCAAAAGGGTATTCCATCAGGGCAGACAGGTTATTGTCTTTCCATTGCTTCATGGTTTCCTCCAATCTGCTGGAACTCTGTCAAATCCCAGGCCCAAACGATTCCATAGCCGCCAAACCTCCAGGCCCGGTCTCTCCGCCAGGCCCTGACAGGACGGAAGGCGTTTCCTGTTCTGTCAGGCTTTCTTCTTCGGCAGCTGTTTCTTCCTCTCTGCTCTCCTTCTCCGTTTTCTCCTGTTCTATGGCGGCAGAGATTTCCAGAACCTGAATCAGACTGTCTATTTCCAACACTTTCTCGTCATTTTTCAATTCCTTATACAGCTTTTTTGCAAACAGATATTGCTTTTGGGCTTCCAACGGATTCCCCTCCAGGGCCTGCTGCCTTCCGGCCTCCAGGTAAGCCTCTGCCTCTTGTTCCTTCTGTTTATTAGCGTCCGCTTTCTCACTGCTGGATGCAATTTTGGTTTGGACTAATTCCCCGTGGGCGCTGTCTCCCAGTTCCTGATATTTTTCCAGAGCCATGGCATAATAAGCCTTTGCCCCTTCATAGTCGCCCTGTGCAAATGCTTTATCACCCTCTGACGCAAGCTGGGCGGCTCCCACTTCATCCGATGCCTTTTCCTTTGCTTTTCGGGTATCGTTTTCCTCCTGCTTTTCCCTGGCGGCATACATGGCTTCCAGGGAATTTATGGCTTCCTTTCTCCCCTCTTCAAAGTAAACCCGGGCGGCCAGGCTTTTAGCCTGAAGGTATTTTTCCTCTGCTCTCTCATAATCTCCCCGGCCGGCCAGCATATCCCCCAGCTGAATATAATCAAACACAGACAAATAGTCTGTAATATTTTTTAGCTGCCGGTCAATATATTCATCTGCAATCCGGTCCGCATACCGGGAACGCTCCAGCGCCGCCCTGTAGGCGTTTCCGGCGTTCTCATATTCTTTGCCGCTGTAAGCTTCATCCGCCGCATTTACCGTTTCAACCAGCTTCTGATAGTCCGATATTTCCCGAATCCACTTTTTATCTCTCAGTTTCTCTGCCAATGCAAGGGCCTCCTCACATTCTTCCCCGGCTCTCAGAAAATTCCCGTCCTGAATATATTCAATTGTATTGCAGTATCTTCGCTCCATCTCGTCCATACGGTTCTTCCTCTGACGATATAGCAGCCACACGGTCAGACTGACCAGAACCGCCGACACAAGCACTGCAATGCTAATCATTACTATTTTCTTTATTCTGCGTTTCCGGTTGGGATCCAGAAATACTTTATTGATAAAAACAGCCGCACAAGTATAGTTTTCCAGCTTTCCAGGCTGTCTGGAAAGTAATAAATCCTCTACATTATCCAGGCATTGTCCGGGTTCCTCCCCTGCCTCGGAAAATACATCATCCAATTCTCCGGTATCCAGGTTCTCCCAAATCCCCCTGGTATACAAAACAAATATATCCCCATTTACTAATTTTTGTTTTTTCGAGATATATGGATGAAATCCCTTTCCCTGGCCCAAATATGTATGAAGGTTATTTCTCTGTTCATGCCTGGACAGCGCATCCTCCGGAAGGTTCCCGCTCTTTCCGGCTTCGTTTCCCAGGGACATATCCCGGGTCTGTTCCCTCACTGTCCCGCCCCGGTAAAGACTTAACCGAGTATTTCCCGCATATCCGTACCTTGCTTTTGCGTAATCTGTGACCACAACCACCACAGATGCCTTCAACTTTTCCCTGCTTCCCGCTGTGGAAAGAGCTTTATTTGCCGCTTCCAGATAGGATAAAATGGCCCGTTTTCCCATGGACGGGTTCTCTTCAAATGCCAGAAGAATGGTCTGGGTGGCCAGCCTGGCGCTTTTTGCGTCCGGAAGCTCATTTAAGCCGTCCGCCACCACGTAGCATGCATACTTTTCCAGCTCTACAAATGCAAAATAGTCATTATTTTCCAGCTCAGAACCGGCTTCTGATATAAACGCCGTTTTAAATGTGCTGTTCTGCTTTCTCATGATACCGGTTTCTCCTCCATGAAGTTTTATACACTTCCGGAAATGCTATGGTTTCAATATTGGGAGCGCTTTTCCCCTGAGCCAGGATATCCCCATAGGCCTTTTCCCATTTCACATTCCATAAATAAAGCTGACTAATGTAAATAATTGCCACGGTGTCCGCAACCATTCCAGCCAGCATAATAGCCGCTATACTGCCTTTTATTATCCGGGCAAAAGGATCCGTCCAATTCCAAATGATAAGCAAATCCAGATTAAAAAGCAGCATGATAAATCCATAGAGGTATACCGGCACCTCCGCTACCTGCCGGATCCCGTACAGATTCAGCCGATGGTTTAACCGTTTCTCCCGTTCCTGTGAGATTTTATAGCTGCCTTCTTCCATGGCATAGCATACTGCCTTTATCTGCAGGTTTGCCATGGAATCGCCGAAAATATCATGAGCCCGAAAACGGTTCCACAGAAAGCCCGGATAATAATAAAATATGCTCTCCAGCATACTATACAGGATATGTTTCCTCCGCCCGCAGGCCAGATTCCGGATGTTGGAGGCAATGCTGATTCCTAAGATATACCGCAATGCGAGCATGTAGATTATCATGGGTATTGCCGCCAAAAGTTCATTGTCGAAGAGACGTCCTAATACCCATTGTTCTTTTACAAATTTTATCCCGGATAAATTATAAAGCAGGAACAAAATACTATAAAGCCACAAGGTTTTATGCCGGAAAATAACCTTCCATGCCTTTGTCAGATATCCGGCGCTTCCATCGGCCTTCATTATTTTTTTTAATTTGACAATATAGCGGTAAATATTATATCCTATAAAACTATGCGTTATGATAAACACTAAATATAGTAAATTTTCTGATATGCTAAAAGACATAGCTTTCACCGTCCCTTTCCTTAATTATTGTGAAAAAATAATCATCAACTTTAGTAGTAACTATATGAAAAATAAAAAATAATATCAATTCCTAATTTTATAGCAAAAAGAAGTAACACATCCCAGAGCAACGTAATAATCACTCCTAAAGGTAAGGAGGTGCCTTTACATGTTCTACGCATTGTTATAAATCCCAGTTTTTTACCCCGTGCTTTCTCTGGCAAATGCATAAAGTCAAGTCTTTTCTTTATATTTTTCCAATAGATTCTGTCTGCCATGAGTCCACTTGGGATAAACCAAATTATGTAAGATAACCATTCCGAAACTTCAGAAGGATTCTCTAAATCGAAAAAAAAGCCATGAAGTATCAGGATGCCAAAAATCCCAGGTATTATCAGATTCATAAGAAACCGACATAATATTACAAGTAATCCTTCCAGCCACATTTTTCTATATGCAAACCAAAACTCTCCAAAAAATGCCGCTGCAAAATTAAACTTTCTGCCGTCTTTTAGACGTTTAAAACGATCCAAATATTCTTCTTCTCTCTTTCCGACAAATTCTTTTATTTCCGGGATTGCGTATCCGTATAATTCGTTTTCCATATGTATCCGCTCCTTTATTGTTTATAGTACCATAACGCTTTTATTTCCATAGGATCCCCCTGCATATCCTTTGATAGCGCTACCACATATTGCCCTGTATATCCTTTATCATTTTTTTCAAAAATGGTAAGCTTCACATCATTGGGTTTTAAATAATAAATATTATTGTTTGTATAGTTTTCTCCCTTTCCATGAAAAGGAGTATACTCAATTGCCAGAAGATTACCATCTGGCAGCTCTCCATACAAAGCTTCCTGTATCTCCTGTATATCATTTACAAACCCATATGCCCAATCTGCCCCTTTTATATACTTTTCTCCAACTCCCATATGTTTCGATTGCTGTAATATTCTATTTTTTTCATACTCTTCCATCCCGTCCTCAAGTTTCTCCATCAAAAAATCTTTTGGTATCCCTTCCCAAATCGGTTTGTCCAGCCACCCGGTATTTGAGCCGTATGTATTACTATCTACCAATTCACTTATTAACTTAAGTCCATCTCCAACTCCCGAAATTTTTCCTCCCGCAATAAAAAGAAGTTTCTCCTTTCGTCTCAATTCATCAATTTCCCCCAAACTATACACATGATACTCTTCCACCTCTAACTCCACATCCGGATCTTTGATCCCCTGAAGATGGTCTAACACCATCCGGATATTTTTCTCTTCCTCTGTCTCCGGGCCTCCAAGCCTATGCAAGCTTCCGTCCGCCATGAAAAATTCTGCTCCGCTTTTTCTTTTTTCCTCAAAAGCAGTTAACATTACATTCACAGCATCCTGATCCGGGATCTCACATTCTTCATTCAGGGGACTGAATATGTTGATCTCACTGTCTTTCATATGCAGTTGATCTTCTGTCAGCAAAATCCCTTTTTCCCCACTGTGCATCCAGACATAATCTCTGGCTGTCAATGAAATTTCCCCGGCTGTCCCTTTGATATTTTCCGCACATAGGTTGACATCCCCTTTTGAATAAAGGGAAATCTTATCCCTGGTTACGGTTATTTTTGCCGTCTGCCCTTTTGAGTGAATCCACACCCCGTTTCCGTCCAGCACTGCTCCCAGATCCGCCGCTGTGGTCAGGTATTTTGTCTTTGGCAAAGGCTCTGCCTTTTCTCCCGCGGCATTTACTATCTGGTTTAGTTTTTCCGGGCTGGCGCTGGCGGAACCGATAATGTAGCGCTCCGCCTCTGTATCAGAAGCAAAATATAGCTGCAGCGTATCCCCCGGCTCCGGCCTTCCTCCGTATCCCCGCCCGGTTCCGGCGTAATAGGCTGGCTGTATATGCCAGCTTTCAACGGTTTCCTCTTTGTCTGTCTGAAGCTTTAACTGTACCTGTCCCAGCCGGGAATTAATTACAGTCCCTGATACGGAAGTTCCTCTGAGATTTTCATTTTTCAAGAGTCCCGTTTTACATGCTTCAGGTGTTTTTAATACATACTCATATTGCCATTCTCCGTTTATCAAGCCTGCATTTACCTGGGCTGCGATGAGGGATTCTCCCATATAAAAAACGGGGGCCCCCAGTTCGATTTCCCTGGCAGCCCCATAAATCCGGTATTCCTTTCCATCCCTGACAGAGAGGCCGCCTGCTTCCTCTGAAGTGTTTTTTATCCGTATCTCCGTCTTATGAAAGTCCAGATTTCTCCTTACTGTATCCCCGGACACCTCTTGTTCCGGCCGTTTTAAAAGCCCTACATAAAATTTAGGTCCCGGCACGGTTATTTCCGGAATCAGCGCTTTGTGATGCCTGGAAGCCAGACGTCTCAAAAATTCCCAGTCGCTCTCCTGATACTGGAACAAAAACTCATTGACAGGCATGCCCTTTTCTTCCCCGTTCCAGATATACGCCCCTGACGGATATCCTGCTAAAATCAGCTGGAATAACTCCCCATATGTCCGGCTCTCTTTTTGGAAGGAACGGCTTTTCCTCTCAAGATCAAACAGCAGGGAATATGAGCTTATAGTCATATCCTGATACAACTGGCCATCCTTGCGGTATCGGACTGTTTTCACGATGATCCCGCTGAATATGACTTTTTCTTCTTCTGAAATCATCATAAGCTGAACCGGAGCCAGACATTCAAATCCGCCCCCGGTTTCGTCCCCACCTTTCATGGACAGGGTTACTTCCAGCCGGGAATGATCATTTAATTTTTGGAATATCTGTGCTCTTTTTACCTGATATCGCATATGCGATACCTGAAGTATCAGTTCAATCCCTTTCATTTTCCCTACCTTCTCTCTTTTCCTGGAATTTCTCCATAAATTTTTTAACGGTGTCATCTGTCTCTTCGGTTTGGGATTCCTCCGGATCTAAGAAGCCGGAAAACTTTGGCGGCTCTTTGGGATGGCTGTTCATGGCCTGGTTTAATGACCATTCCAACAGACCTTCTTTCCCCCGATATTTTGAAATGTAGTCGTCATACCGGTTATGATTTCCGGCAGGGGTTTGCTCTTCTTTTAAATACGTTTCCAGCATCCCGGAAAGAGGTTGGGCCGGTTTTTGTAACCCTGCCTCCAGAAAAGCGTTAAACATCCCGTCGTCAGATACGGTTTCCTCTGTAAGCATAAAATGAATCGGATTATTCAAAAGAGATAACTCCGGAGGACGCTCCTGTAAAGCCTTATACAGCCCCATCATATAGCTGACATCTACCTTCTCCCCATCTGCGGCAGTTATTTCCAGCTTCTATTTCTGTAACCTCATCTTCAAAGGAAACCGTAATCTTTTCTCCATAAAATACCGGATATCCCATACCTTTTTTCAAAATCTCCATTCCTCTCATCACCGTACAACGTTCTGATTGATCTGTGATGATAACAGAATGATCCGGCCCCGGATAAAAGATAATATTCTCTGCTCCGCTCTTTCCCAACCGGATTTTGCAGGTTTGAAGCACTTGATTTAATGACAGCTTTCCTGCTCTGCGCCCAAACAGCCGGTAGGTCTGAGGCGGTACATCCGTCCCATCTGCAGTTTTTACTACATACATATTGAATTTTCCGGTATAAGTACAGGGTTTGCTTTTTGCCTTCTCTGTCCGATTTCCTATATCAGAGGGCTGAGATACATAAAGTATGGTTGTTTGGTTCTTTTTTAAAAGCCAAATTCCAAGAACCGTAATAATTGCCGCTAATCCTCCCAGTATGCCCCATAATGGCCGGTAATCCGGATCGGGGACAAATTCCGGATCGGGTATTTTAGGGATCGGGGACACTACCGGCTGTTCTATATGGCAGATAGCCCCAGAGCTGCTAAGTTCTACTGCTACCTCCACTTCATCGATCCCATCCGCCGGTATGGTATGACTAATCCTTCCCTGTTCCACAACCCCTGTAAATGGAACACTATTTATAGAATACGGAACTTCCAGCCCCTCAAATGCTTTTCCTGTAAATATATTGGTATGACCTTTCCCTGTGTCTATTACTTCAATGGTAAGATCTGCAAAATGTTCATAGGATGGCTGTTCCTGCTCTTTTGATTCTGCCTGCATAGCAGGCTCAATTCGATACTCTACAAGCACCTGCGGCTTTACAACAAATTCTGTGACTAAATATGCTTGTACTTCTGAAACATCAGAAGCTAAAAAGCAGATTTCCACGGTTCCCGGTTCAGGTCTTTCTAAATCGACAGCCGCAAATCGCTTCCCTGTTGTGATATGTCCCCCTTCGGCGTCATATTGGGCAGTCACTTGCTCTATTTCATTGTCACTGGTTATCATAATTTTTGCCTGATTCACGCCTGCCGGGAGTTCTGCCAGGATTTTCCCTTCCTCTGCATCTGTTGCAGCAAGGGGCTGCCGGGGAATCTGCAGCTTGTGGGACACAATCCGCTCTATAATCTGTGTCAGAGATCCGGACGAACCTTCCCAGTAAATCGTTCCGTCTGTTATCTCTGCGCCGTCAAAAATATGCATCTGGGGATTGTCCAGCTCGCTTCCAATAGCTATAATGCAGATTTGAATCCCCTTTTTCTCTGCATAAGCCGCTGCCTGTTTATAACTTTCTCTTGACTTTTTTTCCTCTTCCGCCCCCGGCATATCAATCTCACCATCTGAAAGCATAATAATATACCGCGTCTTATCCGGCGTATCAGAAAACAGCCCTACAGCCTGAGTAAGCCCGGCTCCGGCATTGGTATATCCTCCATATTCCACCCCATCTATCTGCATATCAAGCTTTTCCTTGTCTTCTGTCAATGGAACCACGGTCTGTACTTCTGTGCCATAAGCCACAAATCCTGTCTGGCAGTTGGACGGAACGCTGTATATTCCCTGCCTGATTGCATCCAGGGCCAGCCACTCCCTGTCCTGGGTTTTCATACTGGCGCTGGCATCCAGTAAAAATACAATTTCTGCTGATTCTTCAGAATTGCTTTCTGCTGCCAACGCCAGCGAAGAAACGCTGCAACTAAATACTAACGCCATGCCTATAGCCTTGAGCGACTCTACTATTCTTATCTTCCTTTTCATATCCCGCACCTTTTCATTTGCTAATCTCAGTATTTGATTCCTGTAAGCTCGTCAGATTAGCAGGATATTTTTAACTATGTGTAATGTAAGCAGTCATGCTTTTAATACCTTTTTTACTTTAGTGAGGGCATTTTGTGTACTTGACTTCATTTATCATGCTGCCATCTTTCATCATTCCACATAATTTACATCTCATAGACTCTACATACTTTACTACACAGCCTCCATTACTATTGGGGGTATGTTTAGTAGTTGTTCCCGCTATTGTAAACTCATGTGCACATCCCCGCTGGGTACGGGGCTCCTTTTCGATAGGATAAATAGTTCCGTTCTGGTCTGTAAAAAAGTAATCATATGGCAAAGTTTCTGCAAGCAATTCTTCCGGTGATACAGGAATAAATGTTATCGTCTCCATTCCAGAATAATCCGTTCCATTTACTACCATAGGCGGGGTATATGCAAAAGCCGTCACCACGCTTGCCGCGCCAATCATTGCCATTGTAATGGCGGATAAAAGTACCTTCGTTTTTACCTTGCTTTTCATTTCTAAAATTCTCCTAGTATAATAATGGTGTAGTCAAGAATGACTACTGGTTAATAGTTACAAAGTCCAATCTAATAAATCTATATAGATATAACGGAAGGAGGAATTCCCCCCTCCATCAGAAGTTATAAGACAACTTTCTTTACCTTGTCTGAGGTTTCCTTAATGCACCAGACAAAATATAGAGGTATAATCACGAAAGGCAGGATCATTGACGTATTCTCCTTGGGAACCAGCCTTCTGGCTGGTGAAACCTCTTAAAAAGTCTGTCAGTCCATTCGGTGGTGATTTATGTTTTGGCTGGTTGGGAAGCCTCAGGCTATACCTGTATTACCCGCTAGGTTGTGTATCCACCTTCTGGAATTGGATACCTGCCGGAAAGGATAAAACCATGCACTCTCAAAAACTACTCAAGACGCTCCAAAGCATCCCCTACCTCTCAGTCGGGCTTGATGTCGGCGCTGATTTCTCATGGATGTCCATCATGCTCCCTAACGCTACGCTTATCGGGAAACCTTTCAAGATCGTTCATTCCGATCCACAGTCCAGGGAGCTTGCCGTCACAAAAATAAAGGAAGCACAAGAGACGTATTCTCTCAAAAGCCGTTGCTTCCTTGAGTCCACCGGGATCTATCACATCCCGCTCCTGTGCTTCCTTCGTGATAAGGGGTTTGACTGCTCCGTCATTAATCCTATCATTACTAAGAATAGCACAAATTTGAACGTTAGGAAACTGCATAATGATAAATTTGATTCTAAAAAAGCGGCTAAAGTCGGCCTGGATGCCTCTCTTAAGACTTCCATTGTCCCGGATGACTCCATCATTGACCTTCGCAATCTTGTGCGTGACTACTATTATTTCAAGGATCTGCAGTCCGCCATCGTCTTGAAGCTTCATGCGGAACTCAAAGTCTCCTTCCCCGCATACCTGAAGGTGTTCAGCAAGCTCACAACGCAGACTTCCCTAAAGCTTCTGGAAGCTTACCCACTTGCAGCGGACATGCTTTCCTCCCCAAAAGACAAGCTTGTCAAAACCATCCGATGCACGGCTCGCTTTGGGGAAACGTATGCCCTTGCCAAATATGATGCCATATGCACCGCTGCAAAGGATGCCTCTGTTTTCGGACGTTCCCTTCCAAGCAGCTCACTCCGAATCCGGCTCTATATCAAAACCTACCGGGAATACCAGGAGCATCTGGATAGCATACTCAAAGAACTGCATAAGGCTGTTAATAAGCTGGAAGGAACACCCGTCTATGACCGTATCCTCCTTCTCCAGTCTCTGCGGGGCATTGGCTTCCTCAGCGCGGTTGTCCTGATTGCGGAAATGGGTTCCTTTGACCTTTTTTCCTCCCCAAAGAAGCTTTATGCCTACTTCGGTCTGGATCCTGCCGTAAAGCAGTCCGGCAAGTTCAACGGGGACAATGTTCACATGTCCAAGAGAGGGTCCAGCCTTGCCAGACGTATCCTGCATATGGTAGCTCTCAATAACCTTAAGGTGGATAAAGGGACAAAAACACCAGTAAATCCGGTGATCCACAGCTACTATGCCGACAAATGCAAAAGCAAGAAGAAGAACGTGGCTGTCGGGGCTGTCATGCATAAAATCTGCAACATCATTTTTGCCATGCTCCGAGATAATAAGCCGTTTACGCTCATCACTCCTCAGGAACACTGTGAGCAGTATTTTGCAGCGCATCCTGACAAAGCACCAAACGCTGCTTAGCAGGTTTTAATGAATTTCAAAATTTTCCACATGGGTGGGCTTATTAAAGTTACCCTTTTTACATCAACTACTTGTAAAAAACTTTTTAAACATTTTTCATTTTACCTATTGACATTTCTTAGCTGGACTTTTTCCAGTATGTCTTTTAAAAAAGGACGCAGCACACGGCACCGCGCCCTTTTTGATTCCGTATCCGGATTATTCTGCATTATACCGGTCATATGCGGTCTTGTAAATTTCGATATAACGGTCTACATTCATGTCCTTTAGCTTTTTCTGGAACTCATCCCACTCTTCTTCCACGCCGCCTTCTACAATCCATCCGGCATATTTTTGTGCAACATAAGAATCGATATCCGTCTGAAGGACGCCGATTTCCTCGATCTCATCCTCCGTAAAAAATACGTTGGGGTACATATCTTCTGCCGGAACATTGTACTGAGAATAGAACTTATCCAGTTCTTTACGCTCGGTCAGGTTGGCATTTAAGTTGAGCTTGTCAATAATGGGCTGCATTACTGCGAAAGTGCCGTCGTTGCCAGGGCCAAAATCGTGAATTACCGTATCCAAAGTGGTTCCTTCCGGAAGTTCCATCTGCTGATACCTTCCATCCGGGGTAATCTCCAGAGCATGTCCAAGAAGGCCCTGGCAGATTTCCAGAGAAGTCTCCATATCGTAGGACTCGTCAATCCAGCGCATCAGCACCTCCGGATGCTCCGCCTGATTGGTAATGGCGAAAGAGCCTTTCGAAATAATCTTGGCGTCAACGGTACGCCAAATCTGTTCCCCATTAGTATTTTTTAACGGGGCCATCGCTACATAATCATCTTTGTTAGCAGCTGCGGTAGCATTTCCGCTCCAGCCTAAGAACATCCCTACAATCTTGCCCGGATCCTGAATCTTTGCCACATATACGTTAAAGTCATGGGTAAATACCTCTTTGTCAATCAGTCCCTTGGAGTACAGATCGTGGAACCAGGAAATTGCCTGCTTGTAAGGCTCTGTAGCGGGGGTATAGACAACTTCCCCATCATTTACTACAAAGTGGTAAATATCATCCAGCTGGCCAAAGGTGCCGAATAAGGACTGGATCCCCTGCTGGCGGTTATACGGGTCAGTGGAGCTCATGCGGAAGCTGAATGGAATCTCATCATTTGGATCCCCGTTTCCGTTGGCGTCCTCATCCTTAAATGCCTGGAGTACGGCTTCAAACTCTTCGGGAGTCTCAGGCACCTCTAAGCCCAGATTATCCAGCCAGGTCTTATTGATAAACAGCTTATCATGAGTGGTCGGGTTTAATTCGTTGATAGTAGGCAGAGCATAAATATTGCCGTCCGGAGCTGTGATCTGCCTGCGGTATTGGGGGTTCTCGTCCAGAATAGCCTTTAAATTGGGGGCATATTCCTTAATCAGGTCATTTAACGGAATCAACATTCCCTGGGAAGCATACTTCATAATGTCTACTTCCGTTAAAATACCCTGTCCGTAAAATGCATCCGGCAATGCGTTGCTGGCAAACAGAAGGCTCTTTTTCTCATTCCAGCCATCGTCAGACGACATGTTCCAATCTACAATTACATTGGTTTCTTTCTCCAATTCCTGGAAAAATTCCAGATCCTTAAAGTTCTTATTTTTCTGAGTGCTGGCGGCAATCTCATAAGTAATGGGCTGGTTCACAATCGGCAGGCCTTCTTTATTCATTTCAAAAGCGGCTGCTTCCTCTCCTGCCGCCGAAGCCTGCGTAGTGCTGGTTGCACTGTCTGCTTTGGGCACACAGGCGGTGAAACTGCTTACTGTCATTGCTGCGGTTAATAATAGTGCTGTTGTCCTTTTTTTCATTGTAATTTCCTCCTGAATATAGTTTTCTTTAACCCTTTACAGAGCCTACCATAACTCCCTTTTCAAAATGCTTTTATTATTACCTTCACAATTTCCATTCCAATCAAATCGTGCTTTTGACAAATATATCCAGTCCTTCCGCCTCCCTGGAGCGTTCCTGTCAAAAGCTCCAGGGATTTTTGCAAAAAAAATATAACTACACCACCACCATCGGAATTGGCTGCATCACAGAAAGCACTGAGCACATTGCCCAGTCCTATATGGAAGCTTCCAGCGCTCTGGACTATCGATTTGTAAAAGGAAACGGAACCGTAATCCGGTTCCAGGAGGCAGGCTCCTTCCAGACTCCTGTTTTATATCCCCATCAGGATTTTGAAGCTTTAAAAAACTCCCTTTCTGTTCATAATGAACAGGGGATTCACAGCTCCATTCAAAATATTATTTGCTTTATGGAGAAAAATCAAATGCCTCTTTATTTGGCCAGAAACATATGCTTTGATCTCATCCATATGGTAAATGAGCACTGCCAGGCACAAAAGGATTCGTCTTCCATCTCTCCTATCCGTCTTTCGGGCATGGAAACTGCACAGGAAATTATCCAAATGCTGCGCCAATGGAGTGAGCAATTACACGATCTTACTGCCAGGAGTTCAAAAAAGGCTGCTATTGACGATGTGATTTCCTATTTAAACGCCAATTGCCAGAGATGTGACTTTTCCGCTTATGAGGCGGCTCAGCAGTTTAATATGACGCTGCCTGCCTTCAGCAAATTTTTTAAAGACAGTACCGGCCAAGATGTAATGGATTACACCATTTATCTGAGGATTCAGAAAGCAAAGGAGCTTTTAAGTTCTACCGATCTTCCTCTCAAAGATATTAGCGAGCAGGTAGGCTATTACAACGTTTCCAGCTTTACCAGAAGATTTAAATTAAATCAGGGGATTACTCCCAGCGAATATAGAAAAGCCTCTTCTAAAAGATTGTAATCCCTTTATTTGTGTTGTAAACTATAGAAAAAGTCTGAACTGTTGGAGGATAACATGCATATTTTAATTATTGGAAATGGGTTTGACATCGCCCATAGCCTACCGACCCGGTATAGTGATTTTATTACCAATGTTCAAAATGATCCCGAGTTTTATCAATATGTATTAAGAAATGAAGCCTCAACAAAGCTGTTTAACCGGGTCAGACAGTCAAAAATTTTCGAATATATGTGCTCAAAGCTCTGCAACAATAATGATTGGATTGATTTTGAAAATGAGCTTATGGAAATTGTAGACAGTGTCTGCGATATGCCTTCCCTTTTTAAAAGATATACATACAGAGAAAATAAATCCGTAGTATCAAAACTATTATTAGATTCCGATAAAATACATGAGAGTTCCCCTTTTATCTATCGTATTCTTATGGGAATTGGAACATTGAAACGATATTGGTCTAATTCGGAACTTTTAGATTTGGAACAAGACATCCACAGGCAGATTCAGGACTTCATTGATTTATTCAAAGAATACATATTGTGGATTACTCAATATAAATTAGATAGAATCAACAGTATAAAGATGTTTCAGGATATGAAAATTGACTATTTATTATCATTTAACTATACGACAACCTTTGTGAAACTGTACAACAAAAATCAACAGCTTATTCCGGAAAATATCTGTTATGTACATGGAAAAATTGATGAACAAACCAATACCGGAATTGTTATGGGCATTGGCAGCGATTTCTATGACGAATCAAAACATGAGAAGTATGTGGATTTCTTTAAATTTTTTCAATGCTACCAATACGCAACAAGTAATGACTATTTAAACTGGATAAAAAAATATGAGTCCTGGGATTTTGACGGAACAGAAGGTGGGGAGACAGACATTTTGACAGATTGTACTGTCAGTATATACGGCCATTCGCTGGATCCGACGGATCGGAATATCTTGAAGCCCTTTTTAGATATGGATCGTATTACCATAAATATCTATTATTTAAATAAAGACTCCAAAACTCAATTAGAACATAATATTTTAAAGATTCTTGGCAAAGACTTGTTTACCAAGTATATGACAGGAGCCAAATCCAAGATTCAATTTAAACAAATTATCAATTAAGAGAAAATTCAAAAGCCGGACATATGCCAACACTGGCTGATCCGGCTTTTTGATTTTTTCCCTGAAAAACCTATTTTCCAACGCTGCCTTAATTCATAAACCCTTTAATTGCCTTGCTGATCCGTTTGTACACCAGCACTGTAACCAGGGAGTTGACTCCGCACTTGATTAAATTAAAGGGAACAATCCCAAACAGAGCCAGAGTAAGGGTATTTTTCATCAGAGGATTTACTGCCCCGCACATGGAAATGATCTGCTCCATAGTCATTCCCATCAGGTTTACATAGAAAGGGAAGATGATAAGCAGGTTGGTTGCCACTGCCACCAGAGCACAGGTAATGCTTCCGATTGCCATTCCCGCTTCTCCCGCTTTTTTCGATTTGTGATGACGGTAAATCCATGCCGCCGGAAGGACATAGGCACAGCTTACCAAAAAGTTGCTGACTTCCCCGGTGAACATGGTGTTAGTTCCCATAAGGGCCAGCTTCACTAAAAGCTTTACCAGGATAATCATGACCGCCGCTCCCGGCCCCAATACAAAGCCGCCTATAATTTCTACCAGACCGGAAAAATCAAATTCCATAAAGGGGGGCATAAAGGGAATGGGGAATTTAAACAGCATCAGGACCCCCGACAGAGCCCCCATTAACCCTATAATCACCAGTTTCTTCGCATTTGTTCCGTTTTTCATGTTGTTCACACCTTTCCGCTTCGGGTAAGGCGCTTCTAAAAAGGATGCCCAGGATTAAAAATAAGCCCAGGCATCCTTTTTAGAAAACGTCTTTTCTGATCCGTATTATACTACCCCTAATTTCTCTTGTAAAGCATTTTCAATCAGATCTTCTACGCTGTCAAAAATTCTCCGGGCAACCTCCTTTGCCTGGGCGCAGCCGCCTTTAATGGTAAAGCCGCCAAACTCTTGTATCATATCCACATCATTTCCGCCGTCTCCAACCACCAGCGGCCGCTGGCCTTGTTTTCCGGCAATTTTTATATACTTGTGAATTCCTACGCTTTTACTCATTCCTCCCGCCACTACATCCACATTCCACTGATTAAAGTAAGCGGAAAAGTCCTCTCCCAAAAGGCGGTTGATCTCCTGGCAGCATATTTTTGCGTCCTCGTCCTTAGAAAAGCCCAAACTAAACTGCCAGATGGGATTTAACTCTCCTACTTTGTCCATAGAAATGAAAGGAACATCCAGCTGTCTGGCAAAAAAAGTGATTTCCTGATCCATACGGGCTACGAAGGTGCCCTGGGCGGATAATGCAAAGACTCTTGGAGCCGCCTTTACGGAAGGAAGCGCCCAGAAATCTTTTAGCCTGTCCCGGTTCATGGGAGTATGATCCAGCAAGGTTCCGTCTAATCTGTAAATGGCCGCGCCGTTGTTGCAGATCAAAAAGTCCAGAGGCAGCTGGTACTCTTTCACCGCCATCATAGCCATTTCATAGGATCGCCCGGTAACCAGGCCGAACTCATGGCCTAAGGCCCGCCACCCTTTCACCGCCTCCAAATTTTTTAAGGTTTGTTCCTCGTCTACATGAAAAGTTCCGTCATAGTCGCTTGCAAGTATCATCTTCTCATCCTTTCCCCTGCTTTCTGGACATCCCTGTATGCCCACAAGGTATTTCCTACTGTATCATTTGTTCTTCTATGGCGTTTCTGATAAAAATATGTTATGATTATCCATGTGATTTTTATTATTTCTTACATGGAGGTTTCTGTTATGTGCTTACCCAGAAAAGTTTGCTCTTTTATCCATAACCTGCTGCTGTTTGCAGGTGTGATTATTCTGTTTATCGCTATTTTATGCACACGGCTTATCACCGTCATGGGCCTGGGTGCTATGGGAATGGCGCTTATTGCCATGGCTTACGGTTTTACCGCTCTGTTCTTTCGCTGTCCCGATTGTAAGAAACGCCTGCCATGGAAAGAAGGCGGCAAACAGGTTTCCTCCTGTCCCCACTGCGGCAGGAAGTTAAGCTGATTCCCAGAGGGCACGCTTTCATCCGGAAAGTGAGACTATTCGTTATAAGTTCCCTTCCCCTTCACCAGTTTAGGCCGGTATCCCCCTTCGTTGAGAGCCTGGATAATATTCTGCTTATGCTCGGTTCCAAAAGCTTCCATAGTAATCCGAAGCTCCACGGCGGCGTTCCGGTTGATGCTTACAAACTGGTTGTGCTCCAGCTTGATAACATTGGCCTGCTCTGCCGCCAGCAGGTTGGATACCTTGGCAAGCTCTCCCGGCTTGTCCGGAAGGAGAACAGAGGCGGTAAATACCCGGTCTCGTAAAATCAAGCCGTGCTGGACAATGGAGGCCATGGTAATCACATCCATATTGCCGCCGCTTAAGATAGAAACCACCTTTTTCTTTTCCACATTTAAATGCTTTAAGGCGGCCACAGTCAGAAGGCCGGAATTCTCCACAATCATCTTATGATTTTCTACCATATCCAAAAAGGCTACAATCAGCTCGCTGTCTTCAATGGTAATAATCTCATCCACGTTCTCCTGAATATAGGGAAACAGCAAATCCCCGGGCATTTTTACGGCAGTACCGTCTGCAATGGTGTCCACAGAGGGCAGATTTACAATCTGTCCTGCCTCTAAGGAGGCTTTCATGCAGGCAGCTCCGGCAGGCTCCACACCAATTACCTTAATTTTGGGATTCAACATTTTCGCCAGAACGCTGACTCCGGTACAGAGTCCGCCGCCGCCGATAGGGGCCAGAATATAATCCACTGTGGGCAATTCCTTGATAATCTCCATGGCAATGGTTCCCTGGCCTGTGGCCACTTCCAAATCATTAAAAGGATGGACAAAGGTGCTGCCTGTTTTTTCCGCCAGCTTATAAGCGTAATCACAGGATTCATCAAACACATTTCCTTCTAAAACCACCTCTGCGCCGTAGCTCTTTGTGTGGTTAATCTTGATAAGGGGCGTGGTAGTAGGCATTACAATGGTTGCTTTAATACCTGCCAGCTTGGCAGCATAGGCAACGCCCTGGGCGTGATTTCCTGCGGAAGCCGTAACCAGTCCTCTGGCCTTCTCATCCTCAGTCAGTGTGCTGATCTTGTAAAAGGCTCCTCTCACCTTGTAGGCGCCGGTATACTGCATATTCTCCGGCTTTAAGTATACCTTGTTGCCCGTCTGGGCGGAGAAATACTCACTGTATACCAGCTTGGTTTCCTGAGTGACCCTGCTTACCAGCTCAGATGCTTCTTCAAATGCTTCTAATGTCAATTTTTCCATGGTATGTTCTTCCCTTCTTTTTCTGTCTCTATATAGCCTGTCTTTTCTTCTCTGTTATGCCTGCTGATTTTCCGGAACATGAAACAGGGCATTTACAAAGTCCCCTGCATTGAATTTCTGAAGATCGTCAATGTGTTCGCCTACCCCCACATATTTTACCGGAAGTCCCAGTTCAGACTGGATAGCCACCGCAATTCCGCCCTTGGCGGTTCCGTCAAGCTTTGTAAGGATAATACCGGTAATCTGGGCCACCTCCATAAACTGGCGGGCCTGAGACATGGCGTTTTGACCCGTTGTCCCATCTAATACCACCAGGGTCTCACGGTAGGCATCCGGGTATTCCTTGTCAATAATCCGGTTGATTTTCTTAAGCTCTTCCATCAGGTTCTTTTTGTTATGAAGCCGCCCTGCCGTATCGCAGATCAGCACGTCTGCATGGCGGGATTTGGCCGCCGCCACTGCGTCATAAATTACTGCCGCCGGATCGGATCCTTCTTTTTGGGCAATAATTTCCACTCCTGCCCGGTTCGCCCATTCGGTAAGCTGCTCAATGGCAGCTGCCCGGAAGGTGTCCGCAGCTGCTAAAATCACCTTTTTTCCGGAGTCCTTTAGCTGGCCTGCCAGTTTTCCTACGGAAGTGGTCTTTCCCACTCCATTTACGCCGATAATTAAAACCACTGACTTCCGGTTCTCAAACTCATAGGCATTTTCGCCTAAATCCATCTGTTCTTTAATGCTGTCAATTAAAAGGGCCTTACACTGGGCCGGTTCTTTAATGTGCTGCTCCTTCACCTTCCGGCGCAGATCCTCCACAATGGCCATGGTAGTCTGGATCCCCAAGTCTCCCATAATGAGAGTTTCCTCGATTTCCTCATAGAAATCATCGTCAATGGCGGAAAACCCGCTGAAAATTGAGTCGATACCGGACACAATATTATCTCTGGTTTTGGTAAGGCCTTCTACCAGACGGCCAAAAAATCCTTTTCCCATCTCGTTCCTCCTATTAGCTGTACCGGCACGCGCCGCCATGCGGCACCTGCCATCTCGTTCCTCCTCTATTTATCCAAATCTGCTTCGATTAAGTTGACAGAAACCAGGGTGGAAACCCCTTTTTCCTGCATAGTGATTCCGTAAAGCCTGTCGGCAGAAACCATGGTGCCGCGGCGGTGGGTAATGACGATAAACTGAGTATTGGCCGTAAGCTTGTGGAGATATCCGGCAAACCGGTCCACGTTAGAGTCATCCAGAGCCGCCTCAATCTCGTCCAAAAGGCAGAAGGGAGACGGTTTTAAATTCTGGATTGCAAACAAAAGAGCGATGGCTGTAAGGGCTTTCTCTCCACCGGAAAGCTGCATCATATTTTGAAGCTTCTTTCCCGGCGGCTGGGAGATAATCTGGATCCCTGCCTCTAAAATGTCTTCCTCTTCCATAAGCTCTAAGGTTCCCTGGCCTCCGCCAAACAATTCCTTAAATACTTTGTCAAATTCCCGGCGGATCTGGGCAAAGCGCTCTTCAAATTGCCTCCTCATACCAGTATCCAGCTCTTCAATAATCTGAAGCAGAGTTTCCTCCGCTTTGATCAGATCTCCGTGCTGGGTATTTAAAAATTCATATCTTTCGGAGATCTCTTTATAATCCTCAATGGCATTGACATTGACGTTTCCCAGTCCTTTTATGTCAGCTTTTATGGTTTCAATCTGTTTCTTCATTTCCGGCACAGAAGTAAGTTCCGGATCCCGCAGGGATTCTGCTGTGGTATAAGTCAGCTCGTATTCATTCCACATATAAGCCACATGAGATTCCATCCGTTCATCCAGCTTTTCTTTGTGGCTCTGGATGCGGAACAAATCTTTGTCCAGGCTGGAAACCTGCTCTGACAGAGTTTCCCTCTTTTCAAAAAATCCTTTCTGACGCTTGGCTGTTTCTTCTTTTTCCCGGGTAAGAGTGAGGATCTCATCCTGAAGGGTTTCCATCCTGACCTTGTTTTCCTCTATCCTGGCCTCGATCCCGGCAATTTCTTCTTCCCTGGCCCGGATGGCAAGGCCGCTTCCCTGGCTGCCTTTTGCAAGGCCTTCCAGCTCTTCTTTCCCCTTTCGAATCTCTTCATATACCCGGCGGATATTTTCCTTCAGGAAATCCTCCTTCTGCTTAAGTCCTGCTGTTTCCAGCTGAACTGCAGACAATTCCTTTGCAAGAACCTCCCGCTCTCTTTTACTGTCTTCCAGGATAGCGGTCAGGCTTTCTATCTCCTCCTGGTTCTTCTGTCCCCTGTCTTTTAGGACATCGGTTTGAGCTTTTAGCTGAAGCCGGTTTTCCACAATCTCCTGGCTCTGCTCTTCAAGCTGACGGTGTTCTGTCATCATATCAGATGCAGACTCGGCAATTTCCGTTTTCTTCTCTTCCAACTGGCTGATTCCAAGGCGCACTGTATTCTGTTCCAGATACAGCGCCTGCTTTTCCTGACGCTGGTTTTCCATTTCTTCATTAAAACCGGCTAAAAGTCCCTCCTGAAGCACCAGGTTTTCATTGGTTCTGTCTACCTGGAGCAGCGCTTTTTTGCAGGCTTCTTCCAGCTCTTCTATTTCCCTCTTTCTTCCTAAAAGATTGCTGGCATTTTTAAAAGCGCCGCCGGTCATAGAACCACCGGCGTTTAAAAGCTCTCCTTCCAAAGTTACAATCCGCAGGGAATACTGGTATTTCCTTGCCAGGGCAATGGCATTATCTATGGAATCTGCCACTACCACCCGGCCTAGCAGGTATTTTAACAGCCCTTCGTATTCTTTGTCTGCATGTACCAGTTCATTGGCAAGGCCCAGCACTCCCGGCTCTTTTAAAGCCTTTTCCTGGGTAAAGGATGTGCGGTTGCCGATACTTGTAAGGGGCAGAAAGGTGGCCCGTCCGAATTTATTTTTTTTCAGATATTCAATCAGGCGTTTGGCCGTTTCTTCTGAGTCCGTAACAATATTTTGAATACTGCCTCCAAGAGCTGTCTCTATGGCGGCCTCATATTTTTTGTCTACCGTAATCAGATCTGCCACAACTCCCCGGACGCCGTGAATTCGGTCCCTGGCTTCCATAACCCGCCGAATACTCTG
This sequence comes from uncultured Lachnospiraceae bacterium, assembly GCA_910586755.1. Lineage (GTDB taxonomy): Bacteria > Bacillota > Clostridia > Lachnospirales > Lachnospiraceae > UMGS1370. The sequence goes on along the minus strand of CAJUJM010000017.1, from coordinate 11,618 downwards.
ACCATAGCCCTCATAGCGTTCCGCCAGATTCCGAAGGGACTCCAGTTTGGTATTGTTTCTGTGGTAAGCCTGCTGGCAGTCGTTTAAAGCCTTGTTAAGCCTTTTTACTTCACTGGCTGCCCCGGCTGCCTTTTCTTCTGTCTCCGTTTCCCGTAACAGCAAGCGGCGGATGGCTTCGTCTATCTCTTCCAACCGTTTTTTCTCTGCGGCAATCTGCTGCTCCTGGACAGACTCATCACTTTTTGTCTTTAAGAGTTTCTGACTGACCTCAGCCCGGCGCATATTGATCTGCTCAAGCATAGCCTCATAGCGTTGATCTCTGGCATTTACACTGGCCTTTTCATTCAAAGTATCGATAACCGCCTGCTTAAGAGCCTCAATCTGCTCCTGTGTATCTAAAATGGCAGTGTCCTGCTCCATCAGTGAAACTTCCGCTTCTTTCTGCCGGTTAATCACCTCTGAAATATAAGAAGAGGATTCCTCTTTTTCCTTCTCATAGTTCTGGATCTGACCTTGCTTCTGGGAAATTTCCGCCTCAATAGACTCCATGCGGTGGCGAATATGCTCTTCATTCATCCGCTCTGTATTGATTTGTTCCTTTAAGACGTTAATTTGGCCTTCCAGACTGCCTTTTTCAACTGTTTTTTGAGATTCCTCGCTGCGGCCTGCGCTGATTTTCTCTTCCAGCAGGGCAAGGGCTTCCTCCAGAGCATCGTATTCTTTACGGATAGCCTCGGTTTCCTTATTTACCCGTTCCAGATCCTGGGAGACAATTTCTTCATTTTTCTTTGCCTCGTCCATCTGTTCCTTTAAGACGCCGGTTTCCGAGAGAAAGAGATTTACGTCCAAATGCTTTAAGGATTCCTTTAGCCGCAGATACTCTCTGGCGGCCTGGGCTTGCTTTTCTAAGGGCCCAACCTGCTTTTCCAGCTCTGCTAAAATATCGCTGACCCGGACCAGATTCTGCCGTTCATCCTCCAACTTTTTCTGGGCAATGGCTTTGCGGCGTTTAAATTTTACAATACCGGCCGCTTCGTCAAAAAGCTCCCGGCGTTCTTCTGGTTTCCCGCTAAGAATCTTATCGATCTGGCCCTGTCCGATAATGGAATACCCCTCTTTTCCAATACCTGTATCATAAAACAGCTCATTAATGTCCTTTAAGCGGCACGGACTGCCATTGATCCGGTACTCGCTCTCACCGGATCGGTAAAGCCTTCTGGACACGGTAACCTGATCGTAATCAATGGCAAGCTGATGATCTCCATTGTCCAGGGTAATTGCCACATAGGCAAAGCCCTGGGGCTTACGCATCTCTGTTCCGGCAAAGATAACGTCCTGCATGGATGCCCCCCGAAGCTGTTTTACTCTCTGTTCTCCCAAAACCCAGCGGACTGCATCTGCCACATTGCTCTTTCCGGAACCGTTGGGGCCTACGATGCCGGTAATTCCGTTGTGAAACTCAAAAACAATCTTGTTGGCAAAGGACTTAAAGCCCTGAATTTCAATACTTTTTAAATACATACGTCACCTGCCTGGCCAGAAGTTTCCCTGCCTTCCCGGAGAGCCAGAATCGCCCGGTACGCCGCTTCCTGTTCCGCCGACTTTTTCGATCTTCCTTCCCCCCGGCCAATCTCCTGGTTTCCCATCATAGCCCTTACCTCAAACAGCTTATTGTGATCCGGGCCTTCCTCTTTTAAAATTTCATAGGAAAGGACTTCTTCCCCCATGCTCTGGATTTTTTCCTGCAGGATAGTCTTGCTATCATAAAAGAGCTGTTTGTGCTCCATGTCGTTCATCACAAAGCGATGAACAAACTCTTTTGCATTAGCAAGACCACCATCCAGGTAAATCGCGCCGATAACCGCTTCCAGGGCATCAGAAACCACGGATTCCCGCATCCTTCCTCCTGTGGCATCCTCCCCCTTTCCCAAAAGAAGATAATCCCCCAGAGAAATCTCTCTGGCGCAGTAGGCCAGAGCTGGCTCACAGACCATTCTTGCCCGGGTTTTCGTCAGATCTCCTTCCGGCATTTTGGGAAAATGGTGAAATAAAAATTCGCTGGATAAAAGTTCTAACACTGCGTCTCCTAAAAATTCCAGTCTCTCGTTACAGGCCATTTTATCCATCCGGTGCTCATTGGCATAAGAGCTGTGGGTCAGAGCCTGGATCAGGAGCTTGCGGTTGCAAAACTGGTATCCAATGGCTTTTTCCAAGCCTTCTTGTGTTCTTTTCATCAGATCCTCCGTCATACACTCAAAAAGAGGCCGTGCCACCCCGGGACAGCCTCTTTTTAATTTCTGTTTACTTTAAAAGTCCCGCCGCCGGTTAGGCGGCATAAGTTCAGGGATGCCAAACGCGCCCGCCTGACTTTTATTGTGGTGGTATGTCCGTCGCCGGGCGCATGAAGGCTTAATTTAATGCGTTCTTAATCTGCTCTACAGCATCTCCTACAGAAACAATATTTTCAGCGGCATCATCCGGAATCTTAATATCAAATTCTTCTTCAATGCCCATAATAATCTGGAAAATGTCCAGAGAATCTGCTCCTAAGTCATCCACAAAAGTGGAGGTCATGGTTACTTCCTCCGGTTCAATGTTTAATACCTCCGCAATAATATTCTGCAGTTTTTCGAATTCCATCTTACATCCTCCTAAATTTTACTCCTCAGTCTCTGTAGCGAGACTTTCTTTGATTTTTTCATTGATACCCTGTTCCTTAAAGGTAACACATTGAATAATAGAATTGCAGACCTCATTAGCTTTGGAATTGCCATGAGTCTTTACCACCAGCCCCTTTAAGCCCAAAAGTGGCGCGCCTCCGTACTGGCTGGCATCAAAGGACTTTAAAGTTTCCTTTAAAGCCGGTTTCACAAGGAGAGCTCCAATCTTACTCCTTAAGCTGGTCATCATGCCAGCCTTGACCTTACTGATGAGAGCAGCTCCCACTCCCTCGTAAAGTTTCAGGATAACATTTCCTACAAAAGCCTCACAGACAATCACATCTGCGCCTCCATGAGGGATTTCCCTGGCTTCAATACTGCCGGTAAAATTAATGTCCGTGCAAGCCTTTAAAAGAGGGAAGGTTTCTTTTACCAAAGCGTTGCCCTTCTCTTCCTCCGCCCCGATATTGACAATGGCCACCCTGGGATTTTTTACACCCATCACATGCTCCATATAAATGGAACCCATACGTGCAAACTGAACCAGGTGGGACGGCCTTGCATCTACATTAGCTCCACAGTCAATTAGCAGAGCCACACCCTTTTCCGTAGGAATCAGAGGCGCAAGGGGCGGCCGTTCCACGCCCTTGATTCTTCCCACAATCACCTGACCGCCTACCAGAACTGCCCCAGAGCTTCCTGCGGACACAAAAGCATCTGCCTCGCCTTTTTTCACCAGGTTCATACCAACGACAATGGAAGAATCCTTCTTTTTGCGGATGGCATTGACCGGGGGCTCCTCAGTGGCAATTACCTCCGATGCGTGGGCAATCCGGATCTGATCCCGGGGATAATCTTTTCCTGAAAGCTCCTTCTCCACATCCTCCTTACGGCCAACCAGTATAACCTGAATGTCTTTTCTTAAATTTACGGCAGCTATGGCGCCGGCAACCATTTGGGACGGCGCATAATCTCCGCCCATAGCGTCTACGGCTACTTTAATCATATGTGATTCTCCTTTCGGCTAATCTACAACATAATATACTAGATATTATTATAGAAATCAATATTATTTTTTACTGATGCCCAAATTTCTCTTGCAATTGAGAAAAGATTGCCGTACAATACCTTCAAAATCAAGCGGTGTACCCCGCCTAAGGGGATACCAGCAGGAGGTAAAAAATTGAATACACAAAAAATCAACCAAGTACCTAAGGATAGATCTGTGCTTCTCATGGCGCAGATGGCATTTCTCACTGCAATTATGCTGGTGATGGCTTTTACGCCTCTGGGCTATATTCCTCTGCCCTTTATGAATGCCACTACCATGCATATTCCGGTTATTATCGGCGCATGCCTGTTAGGCCCCATACCAGGCGGGGTGCTGGGAGGGATCTTTGGCATTACAAGCGTGATAAAGGCCACGATTCAGCCTAATATTACGTCCTTTGTATTTACCCCCTTTTACAGCTTAAGCCCGGAGTTTCACGGCAGTTTTCAGAGCCTGATAGTGGCAATCCTTCCAAGGATCCTAATCGGTGTGATTTCCGGCTATGCTTTCCTCTTTTTCAAAAAGCGGATGAAGGGACTGTCTCTTCCGCTCCTGATCTCCGGCTTTATCGGCTCCATGGTAAACACTGTTGGAGTTATGGGACTGATTTATCTGCTTTTTGGAGAACAGTATGCCCGGGCAGGCGGCACGGATCCGTCTCTTCTTTTGGGCGTAATCATGGGTGTTGTTGGTTTAAATGGTATTCCAGAAGCCCTTATTGCAGCCATTTTAACTCAGGCGGCAGGCCGGGCTCTTTTCGCTTACCGGTATAACTAAAAGGAGGCGTTTATCCGATGAAAAATTTAACCCCCATTTCTTTTTTACAAGTAGGCGGCTTTACGGTGGGCCACGCCCAGGATTATGAGGCGGCTACCGGCTGCACGGTTCTGCTGTTTGATACCTGCTCTCCCGCCGGCGTGGCAGTGCGGGGCGGCGGCCCTGCCTCCAGGGAAACTCCCCTGTTAGATCCACTGGCCGCTTCGGAAGGAATTCACGCCCTTCTTTTGTCAGGAGGGTCCGCATTTGGCCTGGATGCCGCCGGAGGCGTAATGAGGTATCTGGAAGAGCGGAATATTGGATTTGACACAGGGATTACCAAAGTTCCTCTGGTCTGCCAGTCTTGTGTCTTTGATCTGGTTATCGGCCGTCCGGATGTGCGTCCGGACCTTTCTATGGCTTATAAGGCCTGTGAGGATGGAGACAGGCGCAAAAAAAGCGCTCTGCCGGTTCCGGAAGGAAACCAGGGCGTTGGGTGCGGCTGTACAGTCGGGAAATACCGCGGACCTCAGTATGCTATGAAAAGCGGTTTGGGATGTTTTGCCGTCCAGGCGGGAAACTTAAAGGTAGGCGCGATTGTAGCGGTTAACGCCCTGGGAGATGTGTTTGATATTGATACCGGCAGGCAGATTGTAGGCCTGTTAAATGAAACGAAGGACGGCCTTCTCTCAACGGAAGAAGAGCTTTTAAAAGATGTTGCCGCCATGCCGGATCTGTTTACCGGAAACACCACCATCGGCGCGGTGGTCACCAACGGTTTCTTTACCAAAGCTCAGGTAAACAAAATCGCTTCCATGGCTCATAACGGCCTGGCACGCACTATCCGCCCGGTTCATACCACCGCCGACGGCGATTCCATCTATGCTGTCTCCACAGGCTCTGAACCAGCAGATATTAATGTGGCAGGAACACTGGCTTCTTATGTTCTTGGAACCGCTGTAAACCGGGCAGTAAGGGCAGCCCGGTCCAGCCATGGATATCCCTGCAGTAAGGATCTGGAAAAGGAGCTTTAAGCTCCTTTTCCTGTTTCCACAAGCTTCAGACCGGCAAACACTGCCCAAATATAGGGAGCCCCGAATACACCCAGTTTTTTGGGGCCGTGAATGGTCTGTCCATTGTCCTCTTTTATCTTTTCATATGCCTTTTCCACAGTAGCTTTGGTTATGGATTTGGATCGCCTGTCCACAAACATCTCTCCGCCTTTTATCATATAGGTAAATTCCAGACCTTTTGCCGTGTGAAAAACCGTATTTTGATGCTTTTCCAGCAGAGGCCAGACAGCTTCTGTGGAAAGCCAGGTTCTTCTATTGTTCTCTTCCATTTCCGTTTCTCCTTAACTCTCTGTCTCAAAATGCTCCTTTACCAGCTTTACAACCGTGCCTGACAGAAGGAAAAGGGCAATCAGGTTGGGGATGGACATCAGGCCGTTAAAGGTGTCTGCAATACTCCACAAAAGTCCCAGATCTATAGTGGCTCCCAGGATGGCAATCAGGGAATACAGAACCATAAATGGGCGGATTACCTTTGGAGAGAACAAATATTCAATGCATCTGGCCCCATAAAGTCCCCATCCGATAATAGTAGAAAAAGCAAAACAGCACATAGCCACCGCCGTAAAGATGGAAACCCAGCTCCCGTAGGTAGAGGTAAATCCCTGAATTGTAAGCTCTGCTCCTGCCGCGCTTCCATAGTTTACCGGCACTCCGCTGCACAAAATCACCAGGGCTGTCAGAGTACAGATAACAATGGTATCGGTAAACACCTCAAAAATTCCAAACAGCCCCTGCTTCACCGGTTTTCTGGTATCCGCACAGGCATGGGCGATGGATCCGGTGCCAAGGCCTGCCTCATTGGAAAAGATTCCCCGGGACACGCCGTTTTTCATACTCATAAAAAGGCTTCCCACTATACCGCCTGTGATGGCTTCCGGATGAAAGGCCCCGTAAACGATAGCGTAAAAGACTTCCGGCACACGCTGCAGGTTGAAAACCACGACTCCCAAAGCCAGAAGAATATAGAGCAGGGCCATAAAAGGCACCAGCCGCTCGGTTACTCTCCCGATTCTCTTAATTCCGCCTAAAAGTACTAATCCTACCAGAAAGGCAAGGCCGATCCCCATAACCAGATTTCCTATTTTCAGAGAATCCTCTGTTACCAGGTTATAGTTAAGCAGAGCCGAGTTTACTGCCGCTGTAATGGTATTCACCTGGGTTGCATTTCCTGTGCCGAATACGGTAAATACCCCAAAAACTGAAAATACGGCTGCAAGCCAGCGCCATTCTTTTCCCAGGCCGTTTTTTATGTAATACATAGGGCCGCCTACCAAATCCCCGTTTTCATTGGTTTCCCGAAAATGAACTGCCAGGGTTACCTCCGAAAATTTAGTGCACATGCCAAGCAAGGCAGAAACCCACATCCAGAAAACTGCTCCGGGCCCTCCAATGGCAATGGCCCCTGCTACTCCGGCAATGTTTCCCGTACCTACAGTGGCGGCCAGAGCCGTGCAGACTGCCTGAAAAGGCGTCATGGCCCCGTCAGAGGCTTCCCGTTTGCGAAAAACTCTTCCGATAGTGGTTTTCATTGCATAAGAGAATTTGCGGATTTGAATAAAACGAAGGCGCAGGCTTAGATATAAGCCGACGCCGATGATACAAATCATGGCGGGAACTCCCCAAATAAACGTATTGACTGCTTTGTTAACAGCTTCAATTGTCTGCAGCATGTGCTCTCCCCCGTCATCTATCCGAAGCTTTTCATAAAGCTCCAACTATTCATATACTTTCTTTACTGTGTCATAGATCTGATTCAGCCACCCGATGCCTGACTGGATTCCTTCTTCATCGAAAGGAAATGGTTTCTGAAGGATCTGCTCCTTTGGCGTGGCATCAAAGCTGAATGGTTCAGGCCAGGCGGAAACCATAAGCAGGGTTTCTTCTTCCCCTTCCCCGCCGTTTTCTAACGGGCGGGATGCCTTTTCCATCCGGTAGCGCATCCCTTGATAGCTTCCCGTAAATTTCGCCTTTTTCAGATATACAATCGGCATAAACTGGCTTCTGTCCAGCATAGCTTCATTTCCTTTCCAAATCCCTAATGGGCGTCAAACCAGTTAGCCCCTTCTTTGGCATCTACTTCCAGGGCCACAGACAAGTCTGCCGCATGCTTCATCTGATTCTCCAAAATCTCTTTTACCTGTTCCACCTCGGATTCCAGAGTTTCGATTAGCAGCTCATCGTGAACCTGGAGCACGATTCGAGATTTTAATCCCAAACGGTTCATCTCCTGATCTACCCGGATCATGGCAATTTTCATAATATCCGCCGCGGTTCCCTGGATGGGGGAATTCATGGCCACCCGCTCCCCAAAGGAACGCTGCATAAAATTAGCGGATTTCAGTTCCGGAATCGGCCGGCGTCTGCCAAACATAGTGGTGACAAAGCCGTGTTCCTTACCATCTGCCACCTGCTTATCCAGGAATTCCTTTACCCCGGGATAGGTCTCAAAGTAGGTGTTAATATATTCCAAAGCCTCTTTCCTGGAAATACTCAAATCCTCGCTTAAGCCGAAAGCACTGATGCCGTAAACAATGCCGAAATTTACCGCTTTGGCATTTCGCCTCATAAGAGGCGTTACTTCCTCCAGGGGAATGTGGAACACCTGGGAAGCAGTGATGGCATGAATATCCTGGGCTGACCGGTATGCCTCAATAAGCCGCTGATCCCCGGACATGTGGGCCAGGATCCGAAGCTCAATCTGGGAATAGTCAGCGTCCACAAAGGTATACCCTTGTTCCGGAACAAATACCCTGCGGATCTCCCTTCCCAATTCCATCCGCACCGGGATATTCTGCAGGTTGGGTTCTGTGCTGCTGATTCGCCCGGTAGCCGTAATGGTCTGGTTGAATTTGCCGTGGATCCGCTGATCCGTTCCGATAAAAGCGGCCAGCCCTTCCGCATAAGTGGAATAGAGCTTGGTAAGCTGGCGGTAATCCAGAATCATCCGGACTGCCGGTACATCCGGCGCCAATTTTTCTAATACGTCCGCTGCCGTGGAATAGCCGGTTTTGGTCTTTTTCCCGCCTTTTAACCCCATTTTTTCAAAGAGCACTTCCCCCAGCTGCTTGGGAGAATTGATATTAAAGGTCTCGCCGGTAGCCTGATAAATCTCCTTTTCCAGCTTGTCGATGCGGATCTTCAACCGGCTTCCGTAATCTTTTAATTCCTGACGCTCCACCTTAACCCCTGCCGCTTCCATGCGGTATAAGCTGTAAATAAGGGGCATTTCAATATCTGAAAACAGGGCATTCATTCCCGTTTCTTCTAATCTTTTATTAAGAACAGGGGCTGTCTTCCACAGAGAATATCCCAAAAAGCATACCATGTCCAGGGCCTTTTCATTTTCTTCCTCCAGGGCTTTACTAAGATCCGCCTTTCCCAAAAGATCAGTTTGAGAAGGAAGGGTGATACCGCCGTAATCCCTTGCCAGATCGTCGTATCCGTAAGTATCCTTTAAAGGATTTAACAGGTAAGCAGCTACAGCAGCATCTCTTACCCTGTCCCCCCAGGACAGGTTTAAAAACGGAAGCTGGCTCTTTAAATCCAGCACCCAGACCATTCCCTGTTTTCTCCTGCAAAGGCCCTCCAGCTTATCCGCCAGATACCGGCCGGTTACAAAACCCTCCACCGGAATAAAATAGGAATCTTCCGGCCCGAAACACAAAGTAAGACCGGCAACGCGGCTGCAGATATCCTCACCGGATCCGAGAAGCTCATGGACCGAACCAGCGATAAGCTGAGCTGCTGTAACCTCTGTCTTCCAAGCCTTTAAAAATATCTCTTCTGCCTGGGAAAAATCCTTTACCACCTGAAATTGGTTTCGGATATTGCTCTCATCCTGTCCCTGGGACACCCCGGAAAAGCGGGTCAAAATGGATTTAAACTCCAGCCGCTTCATATACTGAAAAGCTTCCTGAGTATAGAGGTTGCCAATTTCTGCATCCTCGTAAGAAAAAGAAATTCCGCAGTCCGTGCAGATGGTAGCCAGGGTTTTACTGAGCCGGGCTAAGTCATAATGCTCTTCCAGGGCCTTTTTTGCTCTGGGCGGTTTTATTTCCTCTAAGTGGGCATAGGCATTTTCAATGCTTCCATAAGAGGCAATAATGGCGGTGGCAGTCTTTTCCCCAATGGACGGAACCCCGGGAATATTGTCGGAAGAATCCCCCATCAGGGCTTTTACATCAATAAACTCTACTGGCGTTACACCGTATTCCTGTTTTACATCTTCCGGATAATAGTCCTTAATTTCCGTTTTCCCTCTGGTGGTTCTGGGAAGCCGGATCTTAATATGAGTATCGGCAAGCTGCAGCAGATCCCGGTCCCCGGATACTACAGATACCTCCACCCCTTCCTTCGCCTGGCTTTTGGCCACGGTTCCCAAAATATCGTCCGCCTCAAATCCGGACATGGTAAGGATAGGAACCCCCATGGCTTTCAGCACTTCTTTTATCAGGGGCACTTGCTCATGAAGCTCTGCAGGCATAGGCTTTCGAGTCCCTTTATATTCATCAAACATTTTATGACGAAACGTAGGATCTTTTAGATCAAAGGCCACTGCCAAATGATCTGCCTGCTCCTCATCCAAAATTTTAAACATTATATTGAGAAAGCCATAGACTGCATTGGTGTGAAGGCCTTCTGAGTTGGTCAGTTCCGGGACTCCATAAAAAGCCCTGTTTAAAATACTGTGCCCGTCAATTAATACCAATTTTCCCATATCATCCCTCATTTATAAAAATACTCCCAGGACTCGAAGCTGCATGATAATGATTACGGTAAGTCCCATTATCATCAGCGTATCTACCGAATATCTGGCAGCCTGAAACATTCTGGTCCTGCGGACATGCTGCCTGGACTGATCTAATAACTCTTCCATCTCGCCTTTGATGTTGTAATTATCCGCATCGGAATCAAGCTGCCGGATGCCCAGATCCACGGTAAAATAAATTTCCAGTTCTTCCTGGCAATTTTCACATCCCTCTATGTGTTCCAGAAATTCTTCCAGCTGATCTTCATCAAGCTCTCCATGGATATAGGGGGTAACCAGACGTTCTGCCTCCTGACAATTCATAGTATGGCCTCCTGTTAAAAATATATGATATGAAAAAACCCGAAAGCCTATTACCAATAAGCCTTCGGGTGCCCCTGCCAAGGAGTGCCGGCTGCGGGACTTGAACCCGCACGATGTCGCCATCAATGGATTTTGAGTCCACCTCGTCTGCCATTCCGACAAGCCGGCTTGCTTTGCAACGAGTATTATTCTAGCATAAGATCCGGGATTTGGCAAGCAGTTTTTCGATTGCATTTCTCAATTTCTCAATTGTATTTTCTCAACTGTCTCCGTGTCCTCCATATTTTGCCAGATGGAATTTCCACCCATTAAAACTGCGCCCAGAAGGACGCAATTACTCTAACACTTCCACCTGATACTGCTCTGCTATTCTTTTCACTTTATCTGCCGGCTCTTTTGTCTTTGCCACAGTCTGTGGAATACTTTTCGTCTCCAGCAAGGTCCGGTATATCAAAATTCCTTTTTCTATTCCTTTTTCTATTCCTTTTTCTATTCCTTTTTCTATTCCTTTTTCTATTCCTTTTTCTATTCCCTTTTCTATTCCCTTTTCAATTCCTCTATCCTCTATCACCTGACTGTACGAGCACATATTCCTGACCTCCTCTCCAATTTCTTCTGATATATTTAATTGATACTTTTCTTCCAGCTTTTTCAGCCGTTCTTCTGGTATCATACTTCCTAAAAACAAAGTCTGAAGCATTCCCAAAGTTTTTTCTTCCGTCGGACTCTCCCCAAGTCTCAAAATAACCAGGCTCATCATATCATAATCCTCATAAGCCACATCAGAAGCACCATAAACATCTTCCTTTTTGAAAGAATACCGGGTAATACTCTGCTGCTCAGCCTTTGGAATATCGTTTCCCATGCAAAGCCAGATACTATAGCACTTCTGCAAAATTCCATAATCTGTATTCTCTGATACCTTCTGTATCTGAGAGGAAATCAGACGGGAAAGATAATAAATCCCTCTTTTCTCCAAAGGATAGCCTGGCCGGTAGCGGTTCTGG
>CAJUJM010000016.1 GCA_910586755.1 uncultured Lachnospiraceae bacterium | reverse complement strand
TATTGCCAGAAAAGCCCAGTCTTATTCCGGAGGCCGGGTGTGGGCAGAGCCCATAAAAGCAGACTTTGAGATGTCTTTATTTCTGTGCAAAAAAATCAGGTAAGGATGAATAAAAAATCCTGTAGTGGTTATACTATAAATGAGTGTGTGAAAAAAAGTCTGTAAATTCAGATCTTCTATGATAATGATCAGGGCTGAAGGCTCGTCTCGGAGCTTCCAGCCCTTGCTATATAGATAACACAACCGTCAGGGCATGTCAAGCGCAGGCGGTATTTTCCGCCTGTTTTGCTGGATTTTTATGGTTTATTCCGGTAGCCGTCCCTCGTACATGATGCTTAGTTCCCCATAAACCTGTCCCCAGTTACGGATAGGCATTGTCCACTTTTTCGTGGCCTCAAAGGTGGACAGATACAGAGCCTTGAGCAGTGCGGTATCACTTGGGAATACGCTCCTCTGGCGGTTGAGCTTCCGATAAGTGGCGTTCAGGCTCTCAATGGCATTGGTGGTATAAATGACCTTGCGTACCTCGGCGGAAAACTTGAAGATTGGGGAAATGGCATCCCAGTTGTGTTTCCAACTCTTCATGGAGTTCGGATACCTCTCGGTCCATTTGGCTGTGACCCTCTCTAATGCCTCCAGAGCTTTTTCTTCCGTAGGAGCCTGATAGATTGTCTTTAGATCTGTCGCGAAGGGCTTACGGTCTTTATCCGCCACATACTTCAGGGTGTTGCGTACCTGATGGACGATGCAGCGTTGATATTCTGTCTTTGGAAAGGCCGCACAGATGGCTTCCTTGATGCCGCTAAGCCCATCAGCACAGATAATCAGGATGTCCTTTACCCCCCTGTTCTTCAGTCCGTTTAAGACAGACAGCCAGTATTTTGAACTCTCATTTTCTCCTACCTGGATTGTCAACACCTCCTTCTGGCCGTCCAGGTTGATGCCTAAGATAACATAAGCGGCCAGTTTCCGGATGACTCCGTTGTCCCGGACGGAATAGTGGATCGCGTCTATGTAGAGGACTGGGTAAACATCTGCAAGAGGTCTGTTCTGCCAGTCCTCTATCTGGGGCATGATTTTATCCGTCACATCAGAAATAAAGCCCTCGGAAGCCTCAAAACCATAGATGTCCTCTAAGGTATCTGAGATTTGACGGGTGGTCATTCCTTTTGCGTACATGGAGATAATCTTCTGGTCGATGTCAGAAATGTCTTTCTGTCGCTTTTTTACCACTTGAGGCTCAAAGGTGGATTTGCGGTCTTGAGGCACCTGTATCTCCATGCTGCCATAGCTGCTGTTGACCTTCTTAGGCTTATAGCCGTTGCGATAGTCATCGCTGTCAGAGCGCTCGGATTTGGAGTAGCCTAAATGCTCATCCATTTCAACCTCCATCATTTCCTTGATGGTGCCGCCCAGCAGATCTTTAAGGGCATCCTGGATATCCTGGGCAGACTCGATGTCATACTCCTGTAGGAGCATCTGGATGATGTTTCTTTTTCCTTCCGTCATTTGTACTTTGTGTACAGGTTTCTTTTCTCTTGCCATGATAAAAGGCCTCCTATAATTTATTATTTTATCATAGAAGACCTTTTAAATCTTTATTTACAGAAAAACTTTTATAGACTCCTATAAATAGAAAGAACATTCGACAACAGGAAGTTCATGGAATCGACAGCAAAAATCTACATATCGAACTCTTATCAGGGAAACCTAAATTTCCATAGACACAGAATTTCTTACACCCTCACACACAGTGTACGGCATATCTTTTTGTTGCAACATTTCCGTATAGTCAGTATACATACGTTGAAGCTGCCGCGTCTATGAATCAGTCTGACTGGTTGTATTGTAATGTACATACGCTTGCTGTATACATCCGTGCGCCCCCAAAACATACTAAAGAACACTTTCGCATCTGTTCCTGTAATATCCCTTGGTGTAATCCTTGAACCCTGATCCGGATCATATTCATTGCCCCCATCTATCTCTTTTTCAGAATAAGAGAGCCCTGCGCCTGCCAGCAGATTCTTCAAATATTTATTTTCCTCTTCCAGATAGCGTATTCTTTTTTCTAATTCTGCTATGCTTCTCATCAGAAACTCCTATTTTCTCTTAGTATCACTCCAGCCATACCTCCTCATTTCTTCCCGAAATGTACTCCTTCGCGGATACGCATAGACTTCCGTTATAATCGGATATACTTTATAATTGTATGTTCTACTCTGAATTATAACATATTTATGTTTTGTTTCCATAGTCCAATACCTTGATAAAATAAATTTTAATACTTATGTGACTATTTACGCCTTCTAAACCGATGTCCTTTTTTTAGTATCTCAAAAATCTCAAACCTGCCAGGCATATTTCTATCATATCTAAACCTTCATGCGCCCAGCCGCGACTTTTGTAGTGTCAACAAACTGTTCGAATGAGATCCCCAAATATTGTGCATCTTTATCAATATGTACTACAGAAAGCTTATTAATCAATTCTATACTGGTTTTCCAGACGCCTTTTTGAACTCGTTTCCTTCTTGACTTACATAGAAGTTATCGCTTATAATTGTAGGAGAAATTTCTGGAGCAATATTAAATATTTAATATTTAATACTTAGTAGATAGAAATGAAGGGGTCGAAATGGAGCAGAAAAAGTCAATTAAGGGAATCCGAATCCGAACAGTAAACTACAGTATGATTGCCATCTCCGCTGTCTTATATGTTTTGCTGATTGTCGCTACAATCAACGCATCAAAGGAATATAAGACCATGGTTACGGCTACTGACGAATACATAGACAGCCAAAGTTATGCTGCACAGATAGCGGACGGCTCAAACTATTTGACGGAACAAATCCGGCTCTATGTGATGACAATGGATCCCACGTACATGGAGGCCTATTTTACTGAGGCCAATGTTACACGCCGGAGAGAAAACGCGCTGGAAAACCTGGAGCAGTATCTTGTCAGCGATGAAGCATTGCAGTTTCTTAAGGAAGCGCTCTCCTATTCCAATGAGCTGATGGAACGGGAGATCTATGCCATTAAGCTGATAGCCCTCTCTCAGGGTGGAGACAACGACTTTCCTGCGGTGGTAAGGGAGATGCCGCTTCAGCCAGATGATCAGAATCTGACTCCGGAGGAAATGGTGGAAAAAGCCCGGAAAATCATTTTTGATGACAGCTATCAGGACGCGAAGGCTTCAATCAGCAACAATATTTCCTATTTTGTCAGCAGTGTGATTGACAGTACTCATCTGGAGCAGCAAAGCACTCTCGCCAAACTGAAAAATACTATGTCTACCCAGACAATGTTTATCAGCTTCTTATTTATCCTGAACCTTATCACCTTTACCATGGTTATCGTGTTGATTGTCAGGCCCCTTCAGCTATACATTGACTGTATCAAAGAGGAAAAGCAGCTGAATATTATGGGCGCTTATGAGTTTAAGTATCTGGCCCTGACCTACAATGATATATATGAGGTGAAGGCTTCCCACGAGGCCCTTTTGCGCCACCGTGCCGAGCACGATCCGCTGACCGGACTGATAAACCGGGGCGCATTTGAGCAGATGAAGGAGTTTTTCAAAATTAATCCCTGTCCGCTGGCTTTGTTGATTATTGATGTGGATAAGTTCAAGCTGGTTAATGATAACTATGGGCACGAGACTGGAGATCAGATTTTAAAGAAGGTTGCTGCGGTTATCAAGCACAGCTTTCGTACCCAAGACTATCCTGCGAGGATTGGCGGAGACGAATTTGCTGTGATTATCACCGAGGTCACCAGTAATCTACAGCCCACCATTTTGAATAAAGTAACGGAGATGAATAAGACTCTTCAAAATCCTGACGATGGTCTCCCCGCTGTGTCACTCAGCGTCGGCGGAGCCTTTTCCACCCAGGGATTTACGGACAGCCTCTATACCGAGGCCGATAGCGCGCTCTACATTGTGAAAGAGCATGGCCGCTGCGGATGCCATTTTTATGATGAGACGGAGGCCGCCGAATCGTAATAAAACGCAGTTTCCAAGGGGCTGCCTATTTCCCGGGCAGCCCCTCAAGTTAATCCAATTTTCTCTTAATATCGCTCCAACCATACTTCCTCATTTCTTCCCGAAATGCACTTCTTCGCGGATACGTATCCTTATACGATGTCATAAGCCTCTGTTTGGCCCCTGTCTCTCCCATGGATTCCCTCACCTCGCCTAAAGCGGCGATATACGCTGCACATTCCCCATAATAGTTTCTGCGGTTTGCATCCATAATTCCCGCTGTCCGCTTTTCCAGCAGCGCTGTAATCTTTTTTACCGCACGGTTTCTAATATCAGATTCCATTTGCACTAATTCCTCATATTCTAATTATGAAAACGGATATAGTGAACCGCCAGTCGAAACAATATTAGAATTTTGTGATATGCTTGGAATTACTATAAATGATTTGCTGGAAATAAAGATTACTACAAACAAATCTGCTACTGTAAATACTTTTGCTGATTTTTTTCTATTCTGATAGATTTAGACCGTAGGGGAATGCAAATAAAATAGGCGTTGGCATTGGTAGTGAGGAATGCAAAGAGCGGCCTTGTGTAGTTCTTCAATATAATTCAGCTAATAGAACATCACCCAATACACTGATTGCACCTATAACGCATACCACCTCTACGCTTCCTATTGTTGTCCCGATTGCTGAGAAAAAAGATTCCTCCGGCAAACTCATACTTGACGGAAATGTTCTTCTCGGAAATATTATTTGTGTAAGCAAAGCAAGACTTAGCGATTATATTACCGACCTTTCTGCTGATGAAATGAAAGCTGTTGATAAAGCTATTTCTTTATCGCTTGGCATAAATCACCATTATCAGACATTGCAAAATATGTATGACGATAAATTACAATATATTGAAAAGCTGAAAAACAATCGCACCTTGCTACAAACTGATTTGGATTCAAAGCAACAACAACTGGATAAATTCCAAGAATTGCTTGATACCTACCATTTTTCAAATATTCAAAATTTAGCAGATTTTTTAGAAAAATCTCTAAAAGAAATGTAGACAAATTTGGATTTTCATGCTAGTATAAAGGTACAAGAGAAGTGTTCACGAGTGGAACTCTAATATAGTATTTCAAACAAGGGAACTACGAGCGAGTTCCCTTTATTTTATCTATACATAATTTTTTTCTTCAACATAAAATATTATTACAATTCTTCTTTGGATGTGTGCCAAAGGATTTATTGTAATTAAGCAAAGGGAGGCACGAGCGGACTCCCTATTTTTAGAGCCACAAGCCATTTTCAATGAAATTCCAGCAAGTGGTTTTTCTTTTTGTTCGCTATTATTTTTAGACATTAAGAAACCGCAACCCTTGATTTCTCAAAGGATTGCGGTACTTATTTTTATTATTTGGATCTAATCTAAAGATTACTCAATGATAGAAACAACTCTACCGGAACCAACGGTTCTGCCACCCTCACGAATAGCGAAACGAAGACCCTGCTCCATAGCTACGGGATGGATCAGCTCTACGGTCATCTCTACGTTATCGCCAGGCATACACATCTCGGTGCCTTCGGGTAACTCGCAAACGCCGGTAACGTCAGTGGTTCTGAAGTAGAACTGAGGACGATAGTTGTTAAAGAAGGGAGTATGACGGCCACCCTCGTCCTTGGTCAGAACGTATACCTGAGCGGTAAACTTCTTGTGGCACTTTACAGAGCCGGGCTTAACCAGACACTGTCCACGCTCGATCTCGTTTCTCTGAACGCCACGAAGCAGAGCGCCGATGTTATCACCAGCCTGAGCCTCGTCTAACAGCTTACGGAACATCTCGATACCAGTAACAACAACCTTGCGGCTCTCCTCGCTGATACCAACGATCTCAACTTCATCAGATACATGCAGAGTACCACGCTCTACTCTACCGGTAGCAACAGTACCACGGCCGGTAATGGAGAATACGTCCTCAACAGGCATCAGGAATGGCTTGTCATTCTCACGAACCGGATCCGGAACGTAGCTGTCAACAGCATCCATTAACTCCAGAACCTTGTCGCCCCACTCAGAGCTGGGATCCTCAAGTGCCTTCAGAGCGGAACCCTGAATTACAGGAGTGTCATCGCCCGGGAACTCATACTCGTCTAACAGTTCACGAATCTCCATCTCTACTAACTCAAGCAGCTCAGGATCGTCAACCATATCACACTTGTTCATGAATACTACGATGTAGGGTACGCCTACCTGACGGGAAAGCAGGATGTGCTCTCTGGTCTGAGCCATAACGCCATCGGTAGCAGCAACAACCAGGATAGCGCCGTCCATCTGAGCAGCGCCAGTGATCATGTTCTTTACATAGTCAGCATGGCCTGGGCAGTCAACGTGTGCATAGTGTCTCTTGCTGGTCTCATACTCAACGTGTGCGGTAGAGATGGTAATACCACGCTCTCTCTCCTCGGGAGCCTTATCGATATTCTCGAATGCAACAGCTTCGCCAGTACCTAATCTCTCGTGTAAAGTCTTGGTAATAGCAGCGGTTAAAGTGGTTTTACCATGGTCAACGTGGCCGATGGTACCAATGTTACAATGCGGTTTGCTTCTTTCAAACTTAGCTTTTGCCATTTTATAACGTCCTCCTTAATTTGCGCCCTTTGGGGCTATCTTAGTTTTTACAAACATAGGCTGAAACCATTATATTCTATTTTTAGTAAATTTTCAAGCCTATTGTGCCCTTTGACAGGCACTTGTTTTCAATCAGCCGCAGAGATTACCCCACGGCTGGGATAAACAGATCAATTATTATTTGCCGTTCTTTTCAGCCAGCACCTTCTCCTGAACGCTCTTGGGTACCTGTTCGTACTTGTCAAAGAACATGGAGTAGTTGCCGCGTCCCTGTGTTCTGGAACGCAAGTCAGTGGAGTAGCCGAACATCTCAGACAACGGAACAAATGCTCTGATGATCTTTCCGCCGCCAACGTCGTCCATACCCTCGATACGGCCGCGCCGGGAGTTAATATCACCGATAACATCGCCCATATACTCTTCCGGCATGGTTACTTCCACCTTCATAATCGGCTCTAACAGAACCGGGTTTGCTTTCTTCATAGCTTCCTTAAATGCCATAGAACCGGCAATATGGAATGCCATCTCAGAAGAGTCAACCTCATGATAAGAACCGTCGTATACATTAGCGTGTACACCCAGTACCGGGAAGCCGCCTAAGATACCGCTCTTAGCTGCCTCTTCGATACCTTCGCCGATTGCAGGAATATATTCCTTGGGAATAGAACCGCCCACAACGCTGGATTCAAACTTAAATAATTCTTCTGCATTTGCATCCATGGGTGCGAACCTAACCTTACAATGTCCGTACTGACCGCGTCCGCCGGACTGCTTGGCATATTTGTATTCCTGGTCAACAGCCTTGGTAAAGGTCTCTTTGTATGCTACCTGAGGAGCGCCTACATTTGCTTCTACGTTAAACTCACGAAGCAGACGGTCTACGATAATCTCCAGATGGAGCTCGCCCATACCGGAAATAATTGTCTGTCCGGTTTCCTGGTCGGTCTTTGCACGGAATGTGGGATCCTCCTCAGCAAGCTTTGCTAAAGCTTCGCCCATCTTCTGCTGGCCAGCCTTGGTCTTGGGCTCAATAGCAATATCGATAACCGGCTCCGGGAACTCCATGGACTCCAGGATTACCGGATGCTGATCATCACAGATAGTATCTCCGGTTCCGCTGAACTTAAAGCCGATAGCAGCGGCAATATCGCCGGAGTAAACCTTATCAAGCTCCTGTCTCTTGTTGGCATGCATCTGAAGAATACGTCCAACACGCTCCTTCTTTCCCTTGGTTGCGTTCATTACGTATGAACCGGAGTTCATGGTTCCGGAGTAAACGCGGAAGTAAGCCAGCTTACCAACAAACGGATCCGTCATAATCTTAAATACCAGAGCAGAGAAAGGCTCATCATCAGAAGAGTGTCTCTCTATCTCATTGCCGTCCAGGTCAGTACCCTTAATGGCGGGAATGTCAGTAGGAGCAGGCATAAATTCCAGAACAGCATCCAAAAGCTTCTGTACGCCACGGTTTCTGTAAGCAGAACCACAGCAAACCGGAATAGCAGTACATTCGCAGGTAGCCTTTCTCAATGCCTTCTTTAATTGCTCCACAGAAGGCTCTTCGCCCTCCAGATACATCATTGTCAAATCGTCATCCAGCTCGCAGATCTTCTCAACAAGCTCGCCGCGGTACAGCTCCGCATCATCCTGCATGTCCTCAGGAATATCGGTAACGCTGATATCGTCGCCTTTATCGTCGTTGTAAATATAAGCCTTCATCTCGAACAGGTCGATGATTCCCTTGAATTCATCTTCCTTGCCGATGGGAAGCTGCAGACAGATTGCATTCTTACCTAATCTGGTACGAATCTGCTCTACTGCTCCGTAGAAATCCGCACCCAGGATATCCATCTTATTGATGAATGCCATTCTGGGTACATTGTAGGTGTCAGCCTGACGCCATACGTTTTCAGACTGGGGCTCTACACCGCCCTTTGCACAGAAGACGCCTACAGCGCCGTCCAATACACGTAAGGAACGCTCAACCTCTACCGTAAAGTCAACGTGTCCTGGAGTATCGATAATATTAATGCGGTGCTCCAGAGCTCCGGGCTTCGGTTTGCAGTTCTCTTCCAGAGTCCAGTGACAGGTGGTAGCAGCGGAAGTAATGGTAATACCTCTTTCCTGCTCCTGCTCCATCCAGTCCATGGTGGCGTTGCCTTCGTGAGTGTTACCAATCTTATAGTTTACACCAGTGTAATACAGGATACGCTCAGTCAATGTGGTCTTACCTGCATCGATATGAGCCATAATCCCGATATTCCTGGTTCTGTCCAATGGATATTCTCTTCCAGCCAAGGTCTTTTCCTCCTGTGATGATTAGAAACGATAGTGAGCAAATGCCTTGTTTGCCTCTGCCATCTTGTGCATGTCTTCTTTTCTCTTTACAGATGCGCCGGTATTGTTAGCAGCATCCATAATCTCGTTTGCCAGTCTCTCTTCCTGGGTCTTCTCGCCTCTCTTGCGGGAGAACATAGTGATCCAGCGAAGCGCCAGCGCCTGTCTTCTCTCAGGCTTAACCTCGATGGGCACCTGATAGGTAGCGCCGCCGATACGTTTTGCCTTAACTTCCAGTACAGGCATAATGTTGTTCATTGCTTCTTCAAATACTTCTACAGCGTCTTTGCCAGTCTTTTCTGCAACACGTTCAAATGCGCCGTATACGATCTTCTGGGCAACACCCTTTTTGCCGTCTAACATAATATTGTTGATCAGCTTTGTCACAACCTTATTGTTGTAAATCGGGTCTGCCAGTACGTCTCTTTTCTGAGTATGTCCTTTACGTGGCACGTTACTTCCCTCCTTAATACTGCTGCCATATATCCGGCAGCCTTTCATTAGATCTTCGGTACTCGTACGCTTCGTGCAGCTCCTCAAAGAGCCGCTACAGTGGGCACGTTCATGCGCGGGTCTGCTGTGAACCCTTCACAGCAGGTAATATCTATCTCCTGCAACCTACAGGTTCAATATCATCAATCCGGCATTATCCTACAAATCAAATACTGCGGCAACTAATTACTTTTTGTCTTTCGGTCTTTTTGCACCATACTTGGAACGAGCCTGTTTTCTGTTGGCTACGCCTGCGGTATCCAGGGTACCTCTGATAATGTGATATCTGGTACCGGGAAGATCTTTAACACGGCCGCCACGGATCAGAACAACGCTATGCTCCTGTAAGTTATGGCCTTCGCCAGGAATGTAGCTTGTTACCTCGATGCCGTTGGAAAGACGTACTCTGGCGATCTTTCTTAATGCAGAGTTGGGCTTCTTAGGGGTTGCAGTCTTAACAGCAGTACACACGCCTCTCTTCTGCGGAGCAGAAACGTTGGTAGCTCTCTTCTGTAAGGAATTGTATCCTTTCTGAAGAGCCGGAGCGGTGGACTTCTTTACGCTGGTCTGTCTTCCCTTTCTTACTAACTGGTTAAATGTGGGCATTCTCTTCACCTCCTATGATATTGACTGCGGTTGCTGTATGTCAGCTTTTTGGCACACCAAAAATTCACGTTCTGATGCACGCCTCACTATTATATCTATCCAAAGTTTTTCTGTCAAGGGAAAAATCTATTTACTTTCCAACTTTTTTTCGTTATTATGTAACCGTTCAGACAGTATCTTCTTGCCCGGCTGCGCCGGACAAAAGCTGGAATGTCCATCACACTATTATCTTTGGGAGGAAGCAATATGGAATACCGCATAGAATCCGATTCTATGGGCGAGATAAAAGTCCCGGCAGATGTCTACTGGGGCGCCCAGACAGAGCGAAGCTTTGAAAATTTTAAGATTGGAACCGAAAAAATCCCCATGGAAGTTATTAAGGCCTTTGCTGTTTTAAAAAAGGCGGCCGCCATGGCCAATCACCGGCTGGGGCGGCTGGATGAACGGCGGCTGGAACTTATTTCTCAAGTCTGCGACGAAATCTCAGGCGGACAGTTGGACCGGCATTTTCCCCTGTCCGTGTGGCAGACCGGCAGCGGCACTCAGTCTAATATGAATGTAAATGAGGTGATCGCCAACCGCGGCAATGAGATCGCCGGCGAAAAACTTCTCCACCCTAATGATCACGTTAACATGTCTCAAAGCTCCAATGACACGTTCCCCACTGCTATGCATATTGCGGCAGCAATGGAGATTCAAAACCGGCTTATCCCGGCTGTAAATATTCTGATTCATACATTTAAGCGGCTGGAAGCGGAACATGCAGGAATTATCAAAACCGGCCGCACTCACTTGCAGGATGCCACCCCCATCGCTTTTTCCCAGGAGATCAGCGGGTGGCGAAATATGTTGGAAAAGACCGGGCTCATGCTGGCAGACAGCCTGAAAGGCCTGAAGGAACTGGCCCTTGGAGGAACCGCCGTGGGCACCGGCTTAAACGCCCCGGAAGGTTTTGACAGAGAGGCGGCGGCAGCCGTGGCAAGGCTGACCGGTCTGGACTTCGTCACTGCCTCTAATAAGTTCCACGCCCTTACCAGCAAAGACGATTTAGTTTTTGCCCACGGAGCGTTAAAGGCCCTGGCGGCAAATCTGATGAAAATCGCTAACGATATCCGCTGGCTGGCCAGCGGACCCCGGTGCGGCCTGGGGGAAATTTCCATTCCGGAAAATGAGCCGGGCAGCTCTATCATGCCGGGGAAGGTGAACCCGACTCAGTGCGAAGCCGTCACCATGGCGGCGGTCCAGGTAATAGCCAATGATACAGCTGTCGCTATGGCGGCTTCTCAGGGAAATTTTCAGCTGAATGTGTATATGCCGGTGTGCATTTACAACTTCCTGCAGTCTGTAAGGCTTTTGACGGATTCCATATTATCTTTTGAGAAACACTGCGTATCCGGTATCAGAGCCAACCGGGAGAAAATGGACGAGAACCTTCGCCGTTCCCTGATGCTGGTAACCTGTTTAAACCCCTATATTGGTTATGACAATGGGGCAAAGACTGCCAAAAAGGCCTTTCGGCAAAACATCTCGTTAAAGGAAGCCTGTGTATCTCTGGAATTTTTAACGCCGGAACGGTTTGATGAGATCTTTCAACCGGAAAAGATGGTGTAGTATGTCCTGAAATGGACGTGATATTATATAAGGAGGATTTCACTATGAATATAAACGAGGCTGCATTACAGCTCCACTATGATTTAAAGGGGAAAATTGAAGTCGTTTCCCGCAAGCACATTACCACCAGAGAAGAGCTTTCCCTGGTATACACGCCTGGCGTGGCGGAACCCTGCAGGCAGATTGCCGCAGATTATGAAAAATCTTTTCAGCTCACCCGCCGTTCTAACCTGGTAGCGGTTATCACCGACGGAACCGCAGTGCTGGGCCTTGGCGACATCGGACCTGCTGCCGGTATGCCGGTTATGGAAGGAAAATGCGCGTTATTTAAAGAATTCGGCGATGTAGACGCCTTTCCCCTCTGCATTGATTCTAAAGATACCGACACTATCGTCCGGACTGTCTTTCTGATTTCCAAAAGCTTTGGGGGAATTAATCTGGAGGACATTGCGGCTCCCAGGTGTTTTGAGATCGAGAGACGGCTAAAGGAAGTCTGCGACATCCCGGTTTTCCATGACGACCAGCACGGCACCGCTATTGTGGTAGCCGCCGCCATGATCAACGCTGTAAAGGTAACGGGAAAAGAAATGGGCAAGCTCCGCATTGTCATCAATGGGGCCGGAGCTGCCGGGATCGCTATTGGCAAGCTCCTGATCTCCATGGGTTTTGGCAATGTTATTATGTGTGATATTAACGGTATTATCTGTGAAGGAGATAAAGGGTTAAATCCCGGCCAGGAGGAAATTTCCCATATCAGTAATTTAGAGAAAGAACACGGCCTTCTGGCTGATGCCCTAAAGAATGCCGATGCATTTGTAGGCGTGTCCCGCCCCGGTTTGGTAACCAGAGACATGGTTGCCTCCATGAACCAGGGGATTGTATTTGCCATGGCAAATCCCACCCCGGAAATCATGCCGGAAGAGGCAAGGGAAGGCGGCGCAGCAGTCATCGGTACCGGCCGCTCAGACTATCCCAATCAAATTAACAATGTTCTGGTGTTCCCGGGTATTTTTAAGGGGGCTTTGTCCGTCCGCGCCAGGGAAATTACAGAGTCCATGAAGCAGCGGGCAGCTTATGCCATCGCCTCCATAATTCCGGATCATGCTTTAAATGCAGAAAATATTATCCCTTCGGCACTGGATAAATCCGTGGCGGATGTGGTTGCCAAAGCGGTGGCGGACACTGCGGTAGAGGAAGGCATTGCCCGTTTGTAAGCGGACCAGCTTATAATTCTTCCCCCTCTTCTTCTTTCTTTTTCTTGTAAATAAAAGCAATAATTCCTGCGCTGGATGCCGCCGCTAAAACCACCAGGCCTATTACTGTCATAATCACAGCAGGAGTACTGGCCTGGGGTCTGGTGGATCCTTCCTTCCCCACATGTTTTTCCCCCAGCGCGTCGTCCATGGTTTCCGGCAGATTTTGAGGGATCTCTGCCGGAGCCACCTGTTCCTGGGGAGAAGGAACCCGCACCGGCAGATCCACTGCTGATGGCCGGGTGATACAAACCCACGCATCCCGGATCCCATAATGGTAATTCACATAACCCCACTGCTCTCCGTCCTCATCGGTATAAATCTGAGCAATGGTGGGTTTATCTGCATCAGGTGTATTTTCTATAATGTTTCCGGAGCCAGGGTAGCTCCAATATTGCAGTTCTTCCCCAGGCTCCAGCTGAATCTCAACCGAACCGTCATTGTCTCTGATCTCTCCTTCATGATCCTTTTTAAATTCTTCACTGTCATAAATTAAAGACAACTCCTCCATACGGATCCAGCCTGTCTTTATGCTGTCATCCTCTGCGTACCGGTAACTGGGAACAATCTGGCCGTCATCCCCCTGTTCATACTGGATTACTCCCCATTCCTCCCCTTCCCTGTTTACATAAGTGAAGGATACAAAAACCCGAACCCCATTTTCCAGAGCGTCTACAATGGTCTCTTTCTCCGGGTCGTCTATCACATAAAGATATCCCAATTTCCCATTGGTAAAATAGTTCCGGTTGTTCAGGACAAATTCGTCCCAGCTTGCCTCTTCTATGGTCTTTTTGGTATAAAATGGGTCATTGGGTTCCCAAATGACGTCAGCCCGGGCTGAAAATGCGCCGGATGTCACAGCAGCTGCCAGAAATAAGCAAGCGACTATTTTCTTTCCAATCCCCCTCTGCCCTGCCAGCAGACACTCTTTGAAAGATAACTTTTTCATAACTCTCCTCCTATAAAACCTATAAAATATGAAAGGCTGTTGGCCAACAGGGAAAATATCCAGGGATGCCGGATTTCCCGGCTGGCCAGGCCATAACAGAATGCCTCCGCACCTATGGCGGAAGCTTCCAGCAAAAGCTTTACTCCCTTTAATATCCTGGCTCTTTCCATCCCCTGTGTTTCCGGAAAATTTCTCAAGACCAGCCAGCAGGCCAGATAATATCCGGCCACCACAATGGGATTGGTAAGCAGATTTACCGCCGCCACCAGCAGAAGCTCTCTGGGGCTTTGAATCCGCCAAAAAAAGGCAACGGCTATCTCAATGACCAAAGTAAGCCCCAGAGACACCGCCATCACCGGAAATATCTCCATCCCTATCCATATGCTTTCCGACGCCATACATCCCTCCCTGTAACAGTATCAAGGAAGCTCCGCAGAGAACCCCCAGCCCCAGCTCCTGACTCTGAAGCAATCCGGTAAAGGCCCGGACATTCAGGTAAGACGGGCAAAAGCCTAAAAACAAGGCAAACGTCAGAAGACCGAAAGAAAATCCTCTGGCCCCGGAAAGCACTCTGGCCACTGCCCACAAAGTCAGAGGCATGGTCATGTTCCAGAAAAACACCGCCAAAATTCCGGCAACGGGATAACCGGAAAACAGATACAAAACTCCAGCAGCAAAAACCGACCAAAAAGCCGTTCTTTTTATTCCCGCTATATCCCCAAGAAATCCTCCTGCTGCCTTTCCCATAGCAGTAGCGCTTACCAGAATCATTCCCGCTCCCAAATTATCTTTCCAGGAAAAATCCTGAATCATTCCCAGGTAAGATCGGAGAATCACCACCAGAAACAAGCAGGCTACGGTTGCTATTGCTCCCTTTTTCCTTATGCTGTGGTAAGAAACAGGCCTATTGCCGGAATCATGCCAGATATCCTTTTTCTTTGCCCTCTTTGCAATACAGAAAGCCGTCAGCAGGAGAAGCAGGGGCAGCCACAGACCAGGTATCCCGGCGCTCTTTCCTGCAGAAGTTCCAAAAAATATCCCCAGCGCACCCGGCGCCACAAATATTCCCAGAAGGCCGGAAAATTTTTCACTTCTATTTAAGGTATCCAGTCCTCCGCCTACATGAAACAGCCCGTTTCCAAGACCTGCTATTACCGCTGCCGCCAGGGCCATTCCCTGACCCGCCAAAGATTCATGCCACCCCAAATGCGCCAGAACAGTCCCTGGCGCATAGGCCGCCGCTGTCAGAATACATCCAACGGCAGCCAAAAAACTGTTGCGATTTTTCCAGTCTGCAAAAGCTCCCATAGGCATCTGCATGGCAAAGGCGCAAAAGTTATAGAAGAGCAGGCAGAGATACCAGTTCTCCGCTCTGTAAATTCCCGAAAACATCAAGTACCCACAGGCAAAATCCACCAGAAAATGGGCTGCCGCGTAAATTGCTGTCATAGACAATAGCTCGTGCCCCCCTATCCTCTTAAGGTACCCTCAGTATAGCACTCATTTCTTTCGATATTGTTACTTTTTCCCTAAAGAATCCTTACCGGAAGCTTAATACTTTCTCTTTGCAGCCAAATAAGGGGATGTGGAAAAATGAAAAAGCCAAGATTTCATTTTTCCACATCCCCTTAAAGTTCTCTGTTTTTAATTTTCTTCTAATAACCGGGCCACGAATTCACTGCCCGGGTCTGCTTTTACCGCCTCCGGAGTGTCCAGGCGAAGGATTCTTCCGGCCTCCATAATCAGGATACGGTCGCCCAATACCATGGCTTCCCGGATATCGTGGGTAACGAACAGAATGGTAAGGCCCAATTCTTTATGAAGGCGCTTTAATTCCTTTTGAAGTCCTCTTCGGGTAATACTATCTACAGCGCCGAAGGGCTCATCCATCAGCATCAGCGACGGTTTGGCGGCTAAGGCCCTGGCAATCCCCACCCGCTGCTTCTGACCGCCGGACAGCTCAGAAGGATAGCGGCCCGCCATCTCTTCCTCCAGCCCTACGGTCTTTAAAAGCTCTGCCACTCGGCTGCACTCTGTCTCTCTGTCCCACTGTTTTGACAGAGAAGGCACATATGCAATATTCTGTTTCACTGTCATATGGGGAAACAGTCCCACATTCTGAATGGCATAGCCAATGCCCCGGCGAAGTCTGGTAAGGTCTGCCTGACTGATGTCCTGCCCATCCACCAGGATCCGGCCGGTATCTGGCGTTAAAAGGCCATTTATCATTTTCAGCATAGTAGTCTTGCCGCAGCCGGAGCTTCCGATAATGGTCAGACATTGTCCTCTGGGTACTTCCAGGGAAAACTCCTTTAGGACCTGGTTTTCCCCATAAGACAAGGATACCCCTTCAAACCGGACGATAACATCCGGAATCTGTTCCTTATTCATTACCAATCAATCCTTTTTCCGTCAGATAGTCCAGGGCTATCTGCTTTTCGTCCATACCCTCTGCTTCCAGCTTATAATTTAATGCAGCCATATCCTTATCTGTCAGAATACCATCCATCTTCATCAGGGCGTCCTCCAGACCCGGATACTCAGCCAAAGTATCCTCTCTTACCACGGTGGAGCAGAAATAATTGGCCTGCAGATGCTTGTCATCCTCCAGAGCCACTACATCCTCTGTCCCCAGCTGAGCGTCTGTGGTATATCCGTTGGTAACGTCAATCTCACCGCTTGCCATAGCCTGATATTTCAGGCCAATGTCAATATCCATAACTTTTTTAAATTCCAGGCCGTAAGTGTCGCACAGCAGGTTGAAACCGTCTGCACGCTCAATATAGTCCGGATTGCCGCCAAAGGTCAAATCACCGGCTGCCGCCGCCAAATCGGAGGTGGTAACAAGATTATGCTCCTTTGCCACATCGCTTCTTACGGCAACGGTAAAGGTATTGTTAAATCCATAAAGCCCCACCCAGGCCATGCCGAATTTTTCGTGATACTCAGTCTGTAAGGTTTCCCAAATCTCGTCATCCGATACGCCTACAGCCTCGTGGCCCAGAACCATTACGTAGCCGCTGGAGGTGTATTCCGGATATAAATCAAACTCTCCCTCTACCATAGCCGGATGAATATTGGAGGTGCCGCCGCCGATACCCGGTGTAATATTAACGGTATAATCGGTGCTGTCCTCAATGAGAAGCTTTAGCATCTCCGCCAGAATATACTGCTCTGTCATAGGCTTGGTGGCAATCTCAATGGGATCCTTATTTTCACTTCCAGGCGCGGCCATAGCGCCTGTCTCCGCCGGTTCCTCTCCCGCAGCAGGGGCGGCGGGGGCATCCTGGCCTTTGGTCTCTCCAGAAGGACCTGTGGCTGTGGCTGGAGCCCCTCCGTTATCTGCTCCCTTTCCTCCGCATGCTGCCAGGGACAATGCCATAGCGCCGGATAAAACTACTGCTGTCATCCATTTTAATTTTTTCATAAATATCACATTCTCCTTTTATTTTTGTATGATTTTTCTACAATCCCCAGCAGCATATCTGCCGTCAGGGCCAGTAAAGCAATTAGAATACTTCCGGCAAAGGTCATGGCCGGATTATAAATGCTGATGCCGCGGTAAATGGCTTTCCCCAAGCCGCTGGCGCCAATATAGGACGCCAGTCCGCACATGGAGATTGCCATTACCGTCATACTGCGAAGCCCGGTTAAAATCACCGGAAAAGCCAAAGGCAGGGTAACCCGGGTCAGCGTCTGCAGCCGGGTGCTTCCCATGGCCTTTGATGCTTCCAGAATATCCTTGTCCACTGTGGTTAATCCTGTATAGGTATTTCGCACCATAGGCATAAGGGCATAAATAGAAATGGCAGTTACTGCGTTTTGATCCCCAATCCCCAGCAAAGGAATCAGAATTCCCAGCATGGAAATAGAAGGAATGGTATAAAATACATTACAGATCCCGATGACCACCGGCGCTGCCCTGCGGTGCTCCGACAGCAGGAGTCCAATGAGAAGTCCCAGGATTCCCGCAATGGCAATTGCCATCAGGGACAGGCGGATATGTGCAGCCAGAAGCTCTAAAAACCACGGGCCCCTCTCTGCATATAATCCAATTACTTCTTTCATAAAATCAATCATGGCTTTCTCTTTCTTATCTTTCCCTCACCAAACAAGGAGACGCGCCCCTGATCTGCTGAGGATAACTTTTTAGATATTTCTTACCCAGTTTATCGCGGTTTCCCCTATTTGTAAAGCAGGCACTTTCAGGTAACTGTACCAAATATAAAAAGGGATACTGCAAAACGAAAGCTGCAGCCTTCATTTCACAGCATCCTTCTAATGACAGAATATCCTGCAAAGCGCGTCAGTGACACATTTTGTCAGATCTTCCGCCAATCCGCTCTATACCTCAAAAATCAAATCTCCATAGCTTGGGAATGGCCACAGCTCTTTATCTACAATCATTTCCAGCTTATCCGCCGGATCTCTCAGACGATCCATGGCAGGAACCACCTGATTATAATAGGCCTTAGCCTGAGCTTCTCCCGCTTCCATGGCAGCGCATGTTTCCGTAATATCTGAGAGATTAGACAAGGCCTTTTTCATCTCCGCCAAAAGCTGAGAGGTCTTTAACAGCAGATCGGTCTGAACGCTGACGTCCGCCTCCGGGCAGGCCCCTCTTACCGCCTGGATAGACTGGGCAAGGCGGGTGGTATATCGGATCACCGCAGGTACAATCTGTTTCCCTGCCATATCCAGCATGGTCCGCGCCTCAATATTCATGGTCTTGGCATAGGCCTCATATTCGATCTCCACCCGGGATTCTAATTCCGCTTTGGTGAAAACATGGAATTCCCCAAATAATTTTATTGCCTTATCTGTAGTCAATGTCTCGATAGAATCCACGCTGCATCGTATATTGGGAAGTCCCAGCCGGGCGGCTTCCTCCACCCATGCTTCTGAATAACCGTTGCCGTTAAAGATAATCCGGCGATGCTGCTGAAACAGCTCCTTAATTAAATCATGGACTTCCATCTCAAAGTCCTCCGCCTTTTCCAGACGGTCTGCAGCCTCCTTAAACGCTTGGGCTACAATGGTATTCAGCACAATATTCGGGGAAGCTACAGAATCGGAAGCCCCCAGCATACGAAACTCGAATTTATTGCCTGTAAAAGCAAAGGGGGAGGTGCGGTTCCTGTCTGTAGCATCTTTATATAAATCCGGAAGAGTCTTAATACCGGTTCTTAAGGTGCCGCCTTTTTTGGAATGGGTGGCTTCTCCCGTGCTGCACAGCTGATCGATCACATCCTCCAGCTGTTCCCCCAGGAATACGGAAATAATCGCCGGCGGCGCTTCCTGGGCGCCCAGACGCTGGTCATTGCCCGGATTGGCGGCCGACTCTCTCAATAAATCTGCATGGACATCCACAGCCTTTAAAATGCAGGCCAGAACCAACAGAAACTGGATGTTTTCGTGGGGAGTATCTCCGGGATTTAACAAATTGATTCCGTCATCGGAAATCAGGGACCAGTTATTGTGCTTTCCGGAACCGTTGACCCCTTTAAAAGGCTTTTCGTGGAGAAGGCAGTTAAGACCATGGCGCTCGGCTACCTTTTTCAGGGTTTCCATGGTCATCTGGTTATGATCCACCGCCACGTTGGCTTCTGCATAGATAGGGGCCAGCTCATGCTGGGCCGGGGCCGCTTCGTTATGCTGGGTCTTGGCGGAAACCCCCAGCTTCCACAGCTCAATATTCAGCTCCCGCATAAAGGAGCCAACCCGCTCCCGGATAATTCCGAAATAATGATCATCCATCTCCTGGCCCTTAGGCGGCATAGCGCCAAACAGGGTGCGGCCTGCGTAAATCAGATCTTTTCTCTGCATGTATTTTTCATGATCCACTAAAAAATATTCCTGCTCCGGCCCTACAGACGGCACTACCCGCTTTGCAGTGGTGTTGCCGAAAAGCCGGAGGATCCGAAGAGCTTGTTCTTCTACTGCCTGCATGGAACGCAGCAGAGGGGTCTTTTTGTCCAGAGCTTCCCCTTTATAGGAGCAAAAGGCAGTGGGGATACACAGGGTTACGCCGATAGCGTCCTCTTTTAAAAATGCCGGGGAAGTACAGTCCCACATGGTGTAGCCTCTGGCCTCAAAGGTTGCCCGAAGCCCCCCTGACGGGAAAGAGGAAGCGTCCGGCTCTCCCTTTATCAGTTCTTTTCCGGAAAATTCCATAATGGCCTTTCCATTGGAATCAGGGGCGGACAAAAAAGAATCCTGCTTTTCCGCCGTAATTCCTGTAAGGGGCTGAAACCAATGGCTATAATGGGTCGCCCCCCGCTCAATGGCCCATTCCTTCATAGCGTGGGCAACTGCATCTGCAATGGTGGAATCCAGATCCGCCCCATCCTCAATGGTCTTTTTTAGCTTTTTATATACATTTTTGGGCAGATGCTCCCGCATAACTGCGTCGTTAAATACATTTTTGCCAAAGAGCTCTGACACATTTATAACATCATTCATTAGATTTTCCCCCTCCGGAAAACAGACTTATTAGTGACAGTCATAAAATCTGTTTTTCATTGTAATGGCTCTTCTGAAAAATGTAAAGAGAAATCTACGATTTTCTTTATGAAAATGTAACAGTTCCGGCGGCATCTTTTTGTCCACCGGAACTGTTGTCCATAATCGAAAAATAGAGCCGGAATATCCCGGCCCTATTTTAAGGAGAGCTATTTTTATTATAAATGTGGTTAAGTGTATTTTCCTCTGATCGGCAGAGGATATCAGAAATCGTTAATTCTCAATCTTCTCCGTAGCCTCACAGGTGTCTTTGTTAACAGTATATTTTACCCCGTCAATGTCTACCGTACCGCTTCGTTTCACAGAACCGCTCCGGTTTACTGCAACCTGGGTTCCTGCTTCAATCACTACTTTGCTGCTGTCGCCGTCAGTAATATCATGGGTGGTAGTATACAGCATATAAGTGCCGCCGTCCTCTGCGTCTACCCGCTTTCCTTCCTCGTCGTAGATGGCTCCGCCTACCAGGGCGTTTTGATATGCCTGGCCGTTTTTCTTAAAGTAGTAAGTCACATTCTCTCCCTCATTGTCATAGGTAATTCTGCCGGTCTGCATCTGTCCGGTTTCGGATCCTTCTTTCTCGCTGAAATAATAGATGCCCTCATTTGCCAGCTTGCTTCCGCCGGACCGGTAAGTCTCTCCTTCAAGGCGCAGCACGCCAGTCAGGACATGGCCATTTCCGTCAAATAAATAAGTCTTATTCTTGATGACTTTTGCCGCTACATTCTCATAAGTCTCTCCATCGTAAAGGCTGACAGCGGTAACGCCCTCTGCGTTCTGGGCGATTGCATCCTTCCCTTCATCATTATATGCCTCGCCTTTGGCGCTTAAATAGAACCAGTACTCATCGCCCTCCTGATCTTTGTCCTCCGGATCAAAGGTGTAAATCCAGCCGCTTCTTCTATATCCAATGTCCTCTGTATAGAAGGCAGCCGCATCTGTGGCAATCTGTACAGTTCCGCTGGAAACTCCCGGCGTTCCCACTACCCAGGTATCATCCATAATGCCATTTTCATCAAAGGTATAGTAAAAGCCGTTAATATACTTATTCTGATTTTTTACAGCACGGCCGTTAGTGCCGAAATAGTACCATGCCTCGCTGTCCTCCGGTTCATCCTCCGTTTCATAGACCCCTTCCGGCTTTTCCAGGTACTGCCATCCTGTAGCCGCCCAACCCTGGTTTTCATCACCAAAATAGTAGGTAGCGGTATTTCCGCTGGAAAGCTCAATATTCTGCCAGCCAGTAAGCATATGACCGTCCTCGTCGAAGGCATAGGTCCCTTTTAGATTTCCATCCGTGCCGTAGGGGATGTTGGTAAATACTTTCGCTCCGTTGTCGGATTTTTTTGCTTTTCCGCTGGAATCAAAAAAGTACCAGATTGTGGAATTATCCTCCTGTTCAGAACATTCATGATCCCCTTCGTTGTCTACGGATACCCAGGTGTTGGTTACCTTGGCCCCGTTGGA
Source organism: uncultured Lachnospiraceae bacterium (assembly GCA_910586755.1). Lineage (GTDB taxonomy): Bacteria > Bacillota > Clostridia > Lachnospirales > Lachnospiraceae > UMGS1370. The sequence continues at coordinate 12,935 of CAJUJM010000016.1, read as the reverse complement.
GTCTACATAGTATTTGTCATCATTGGAACCGGAAACAACAACGGTATCTCTTGCCATGTAGCCGTCGCTGTCTAAATAAAACCAGTTGCTTCCGCTCTTTTTCCAGGTGTCGGTGACGCGGTCGCCGTCACTGTCTAAGTACACCCAATCCTCGCCTTCCTGCTCCCAGTGAGCAGCGGCGGCAAATGCCGTACCGGTTATTCCTATGATCATCAGTGCGCCTGCGGTTAGTGCAGCTGCAGTTTTCATCTTTCTTTTCATAAACACGTCTCCTTTTCATTCTGCGCTGTTGTCTTGATGTTTACATGATTATTCTATTAGGAGATTGTGTCCGAAGTGTGTCTATTGTCTGACGCTTTTCGGTCAGTTTTCTTTATTTACTGTCATATTCTTTACAACTTTTGGAATGTCCTGGAGTTTCTCTTACGAGTTCTTACGGAATCATTGCGGAAAGTTCCTGTTTTCCATGACTATGGCATTTCCCGAGCCGTTCTGTTTGGTTCTATCGCGAAAGGAACTGCCACTGAAAAAAGCGATCTTGATTTGCTTGTGGACAGTAAACTGCATGGGCTGAAATTCGTAGGTTTTATGGAGGCCGTTTGTCAGGCGGTGGGGATGCCAGTGGATATTCTGGATATATCTCACATTGAAAAAGGTTCCAAAATTGACCACGAAATCAATTCTACCGGGGTGACTATTTATGAGAAATCTTAAGCCTCCTTTTATAAAAACGGAACCACCCAGGCATTCCACATATAAGACAGCGGCATGGCCAAAACCATTGCAGGCATCATATTCGCTACCGGAAAGCTTTTAATTCCCGCAATGCGGAAACCGGTGGCCAGAGTCAGGACGCCCCCCACAGCAGAGAAGTCGCCCAGCATCGTCTCGTTAGTTAATGGAATGATAAAACCTGCCCCCAAAAAGCAAAGCATCATAATCAAAAACTGCGGAATGGATACCAGGCACACCAGGCCCCCTAAGTTTGCGGCAAAAATGGCGGCGGTAAATAAATCCAGGATAGATTTTGCCAGCAGGATGCTGTGGTCTCCGGTCATGCCGGACTGCATGGATCCAAAAATTCCGGTTCCGCTGGCGCAAAACAAGATTAAGATACTGATAAATCCTTCCATAAAGTCATCCTGGTCTCCAGAACCGGAACCTATCAGCTTTGCCATGGGCTTTTGTACCTGGCGGATCCCTCTCTGAATCCAGACATCCAAATCCATCAATTCTCCGATAATCAGCCCCACTACCACTGACAGAATCGTGGCAGGAAGTGTGGCCATCTTGACAATACAGGAAATTCCTATGCACATGGCGCAGGTTCCAAATACCATGGTCAGGGATGTTTTCAGCCGCTCCGGGATCTTGTGTCCGGCTGCTGTTCCCACAGCGCCTCCCAAAATGATGGCTGCACAGTTTACGATAATTCCTATTGGCATATATGTTCTCCTTATGTATCCTCAGCGGACAAAGGGCCACACAGTGCTGCCCCTGTCTGCTGAGGGTACAAATTCCAGGTTAGCTGGTAACATTCGTTACCCGCAAAAACCCAATTCCCATGTGACAGCAAAGGGCTGTCCCAATTTACCAGGACAGCCCTTGTTATGCCTAAATATGCAAAATAGCAACCGTTCAGACGGGGCATCAAGCCTTTCCGATGGAGCCGAACAGTTCCATTTTCTCTTTTACTGTTGCCTTAATGGCCTCAGTACCGGGAGCTAACAGCTTTCTGGGGTCAAAGCCCTTGCCCTGCTGATCCTTACCAGCCTCAATATACTCTCTGGTAGCAGCAGCAAAGGATAACTGGCACTCGGTGTTTACATTAATTTTGGCAACGCCAAGGCTGATTGCCTTCTTAATCATGTCAGCCGGGATACCGGTGCCGCCGTGAAGAACCAGAGGCATATTGCCTACTGCCTTATTTACTGCCTCTAAGGTCTCAAAGCTTAAACCTGCCCAGTTTGCCGGGTATTTGCCGTGGATATTGCCAATGCCTGCTGCCAGCATGGTTACGCCCAGGTCTGCAATCATCTTGCACTCGTTGGGATCTGCACATTCGCCCATGCCCACAACGCCGTCTTCCTCGCCGCCGATGGAGCCAACCTCTGCCTCTAAGGACAGGCCTTTTTCTGCACAAACCTTAACCAGCTCTTTGGTCTTTTCAACGTTCTCTTCAATGGGATAATGAGAGCCGTCAAACATAATGGATGAGAAGCCTGCCTCAATACACTTATAGCATCCCTCATAAGAACCATGATCTAAGTGAAGAGCTACCGGAACAGTAATCTTTAACTCTTCGATCATAGCGGAAACCATAGCAGCTACGGTCTTATAACCGGTCATATACTTGCCTGCGCCCTCAGATACGCCCAGGATAACCGGGGACTTTAACTCTTCTGCGGTAAGCAGAATCGCCTTGGTCCACTCTAAGTTGTTGATATTAAACTGACCTACTGCGTATTTTCCGTCTCTTGCCTTCTCAAGCATTTCTTTTGCTGAAACTAACATTGGAAAAACCTCCCTCACATTGTGATAATAACTTGAGTTTATTATAGCGCATTTTGTCCTAATTGAAAAGACCTTCTTTGACACTTTGCGCTTGCTTTTCTATCACTTTCAGCTGCCAAACCAGAGGCAGCCTTTTATCAATGCACGTGATTTTTCATGATATCGTCCGGATTGACCCCGGTGTTTCCAACGAACATTACCATCTGTATGCTGGTATCCGTAATTCTGGTATAAAAATAAACTGGCCCGGCAATGTCGTCCCCTGCCGGAATATTCAAAGAGGCCGTTCCATTATACTGATAGCAATACCAGGTTCCGGTTGAAAACTGCTTTGTTTCTTTTGCTGCCGGAACCCCTATTTCATTCATGGCCATATCCAGAATTACTTCGCCATACTGATCCAAAAGATCCCCATACAGTTCTGCCTCCGGGATCTCCTCAGACAACAGAGCTATTCCGCAGCTATGGGAATCATTGAAAAAGTACAGGCTGCCTGCATCCGAAATTTCTTTATCTTTGCTAAATCCGGCTGGAGCCATAAAAGAAAGGCCCGCTATAGTGTGAGTTTCCCCTAGTTCTGCCGCCTGGCCACCCTGAGTCTGGATTACACCGTCTACCACCCATGCGCCGCTTTCGTCTACCGTATATCCGTCGGGAGTGGTGGTATTCACCAGGCAGTATCCTTCCGGAGTAAAGTAATAACTCTTTCCGCCAATCCAGTTCTAGCCATTGTTTAGGTAGCTTCCATCGTCATTCTGATACCACCAGCCGATCTGATCCTCCTTCCACTCACCGCCAAATGCAGTAAAACTCATGGCTGCCGCTATTACTCCTGCTGCCGCAAATGTCAACAGTTTTTTCTTCATTTTTCTTCCTCCTTGTTTGAAATCACTATTACCTATAGTCTAACTTTCGGGAAACCATTTGTCAAATGTAATTGAAAAATCCCGCCTGGACCGCTTAAACCGTTACTCCCAAAATATCCCTGATCTCTGCCTTCATTCCGTCCACGTCACACTCCCGGCTGTGACGGATGGGCGAGGTACGAATTTCCTCCACAGCCTGAGGCACCGGCACTCCCGACAGGCGGCTCATCTCGTCAATAAGTGCAAACTCGTCCTCCGTCTCCTGAGGGCCTTCAATGGCTTCCATCACGCTTCTGGAAAATTTATAAGGACTGGCGGTGGATGCGATTACGGTTTTGGCGGTATCGCCGGTTTTCTCTCTATACTGCTGGTAAACGGCGGCGGCTACTCCGGTGTGGGTATCCATAAGGTATCCGCACTCCTTAAACAGCTTGCGGATCATGGCTCCGTCCTCTTCCTGGGTGGCAAAGCCGCCTGTAAAGCCTTCCATGTCCTTCTTCATTTCCTCGCTAATGGTATACTCGCCCTTCTGGCTTAAATCCGCCATCAAACCGGAATTCTTTTCTGCATCACAGCCTGCGCTTAAGTAGATAAGGCGCTCTAAGTTGCTGGAAATCAAAATATCCATAGATGGGGAATTAGTCAGGATAAACTCTCTTTTTCTGTCATAGGTGCCTGTGGCAAAGAAATCATAAAGCACCTTATTTTCATTGGAAGCGCAGATCAACCTGCCGATGGGCACTCCCATATGCTTTGCAAAGTATGCCGCCAGAATATTCCCGAAATTGCCGGTGGGAACCGCAACATTAATAATCTCACCGTCCTCAATCTCTCCGTTTTCCAGCAGCTTGGCGTAAGCATACACGTAGTAAACTACCTGGGGAACCAGACGGCCTATGTTGATGGAATTGGCGCTGGAAAACTGAAATCCTTTATCAGCCAGCTCCTTTGCAAATTCCTTATCGCCAAACAGCTTCTTTACGCCGGTCTGAGCGTCGTCGAAATTGCCGTGAATGGCCACTACGCTGGTGTTCTCTCCCTTCTGAGTCCGCATCTGCAGCTCCTGCACCTTGCTGACGCCGCCCTTCGGGTAAAATACGATAATCCGGGTTCCGGGTACATCTGCAAAGCCTGCCATAGCCGCCTTTCCCGTATCTCCGGAAGTTGCCGTCAGGATAACAATCTCCTTGTCCACGCCGTTTTTCTTAGCCGCAGTGGTCATCAGATGGGGAAGGATGGACAGGGCCATATCTTTAAATGCAATGGTCTTTCCGTGGAACAGCTCTAAAAAATACATACCGCCAGCCTTAGCCAGGGGTGCGATTTCCTCTGTGTCGAATTTGCTGTCGTAAGCTCTGGCAATGCAGTCCTTTAACTCTTCCTCCGTATAGTCGGTAAGAAATAACTTCATCACCTCATAAGCAGTTTCCTGATAGGACATCCCGGCAAGCTCTTTCATGGGGATGGAAAGTGTGGGGATCTCAGTTGGCATAAACAGGCCGCCGTCCTCTGCCAATCCCTTTAAAACTGCCTGGGAGGCAGTTACGCCGTTCTCCTTGCCTCGGGTACTCTGATATGATAATGCCATGGTTGCGTCCTCTTTTCTTAAATGGTGGTTTTAAAATGATTTGTGGAAATTCTAGCACATTTTATGTCCAGGCGCAAGGTGAATATTGTGTATGGCGTACATTTGTCTCTTTTGCACATACAAACAGACGGTTTTCTATCAGCACAGTCCGCTAACAGAAAACCGTCTTATTTCATTTTTCAGCATCCCCGTTTTTACACAGGAGAGTTTTTATCCCTTTTTCTATTTATTTCACTGCCTTATCTTTCATGCGAAGCACCTTACCGCTTCTTGTTCCGGTGTGATCCCCCTCTGCAATTACGGTCTGGCCGTTGATCAAAACATATTTGATACCTTCCGGATACTGAATGGGATCTACAAAGGTTCCCTTGTCAATTACTGTATCTTTATCAAAAATGGTAATATCCGCAAAATATCCCTCTTTGATCTGTCCTCTGTCCTCAATGAGGAATGTCTCAGCCGGCTTCTTAGTCATCTTGTAGATAGCTTCTTCCAGAGACAGGGCTTTATCCTCTCTTACATACTTGCCGAGAATTCTGGTAAATGCGCCGTATACTCTGGGGTGGGGCTTTCCGCCTAAGAGGCCGTCGGTGCATGCATTCATCTCCGGGCGTTTCATAAACAGCTGGACGTGCTCTTCTGTTCCGTAGAAGTCTACCATACCGACTGCGTTCTCTTCCTCCAAAAGCAGGTCAAAGGTTGCCTCATAAGCATCTTTGCCTCTCAACTGGCCAAGCTGGGTAAGGCTTAACCCGATAGCATCCTGGTTCTTCTGTGACTTCACGCTGGTTACGAAGATACCGTCTAAACCGGCAAACTCCACGAAGTTATCCCATCCGGGTATGCCGTGCTCAATATCATAAACCATTTTCTTGCGAAGCTTTGGATCTGCCAGACGCTCTACCACCTTGTCGGTGCCGCCGTCATGTACCCATGGCGGAAGGATAACCCCCAGCATGGTACTGCCTGCAACGTAAGGATACTGGTCAAAGGATACCCGGATGCCTTCTGCCTTTGCCTTCTCCAGCAGTTCAATGACCTTGTCAATCTTATCCCAGTTTTTCTTTCCGCAAACCTTGAAATGAGAATAGTGAATCTTAACTCCCGACTCCCGGCCAATTTTGATAACCTCTTCCATGGAATCTAAGATGGTGTCTGCCTCACTTCTCTGGTGGATAACAAAGATGCCGTCATATTCTGCAACAACCTTGCACATCTCAATGATTTCTTTGGACTCGGAGTAAGCGCAGGGCATATAAATCAAACCGGTGGAAAGGCCTACGGCCCCGGCTTCCATCTCTCTGCGGGTGATGTCGCACATTGCCTTTAATTCCTCGTCATTCGGCAGGCGGTTATCTAAGCCCATAGCTTCCATACGGATATTTCCATGAGGAACCAGATAGCACTCGTTTAATCCGGGCTTTGCGTCCTCGATCATCTTTAAATAGCCTTCCGTGGTTTCAAACTCCCAGTTGATATTGTCGCTGTCCCCGTCCAGACCGGCCAGATTTTTTCTCCAGGGGCTGATGTATTTGACAGGAAGCGGAGCCATAGAGATACCGTCCTGGCCTAATACCTCAGTGGTAACGCCCTGGCGTACTTTAGGCTGGATCTCCGGGTTCTCCAGAATCTGTAAATCACTGTGACTGTGGGTATCGATAAACCCGGGAGCTACGATAAGGCCCTTTGCGTCGATAACTTCTACGCCTTCCTCCGGCTGAATATCTCCGATTTTTGCAATTCTATCATCTTCAATCAGGACGTTTGCCTGATAACCGGCTCTGCCGCTGCCGTCTACGATAGTTCCGTTTACGATTAATTTTTTCATATGAAATAACCCCTTTCTCGCCCCTTAAGGGCAACCTGATTCTCCTTCTTAAAATCCGGCGCCGCCTTTCCTGTGGCGCCCCTTGCTGTCAAATTAAGCCTCGTTATCAAACTCGATAGGCGGAGCTGCGGGAACGCCGGCCGCCCGGTCAATTGCGGATACCGCAAAGATTACGATAAATGCCACGATACCGCCGGGAACCATTGCACTTAAGCCCCATGGAGTATTGAAACCATAAATCCAGACTGCCGCTACAATCGTACCAACTACGATAGAGATAAAACCAGCTCTCTTGGTTACGTTCTTATAGAACAGGCCGCAGATAAATGCTGCGAAAGGACCGGCGCTTCTCAGTGCGAATGCTCCCATCATAACGCTGATAATGTTGGAAGCAGTTAATGCAATGGTCAGGCCCACGCCGCCTACGATTACCATAATAACTCTGGAGATCCAGATTTCCTTCTGGTCATCCTGTTTGCCCTTGTTGATGTAGGGACGGAATACGTCGTTGGTAAACATGGTTGCAGTACCGATCATGTTGCCGGAAGCGCTGCTCATGGTTGCCGCTACTACAGATGCCAATACAATACCTGCAATAATTGCGGGAGCAAACTGCATGGTTGCGTCTGCCAGCGCATTCTTCTGTGCACCGTTTGCCGCGTAACCGTCAATACAGGTGTAAGCCATTAAACCGATAATTGCAGGAACAATTGCATACGCTGCGGATAAGATACCTGCGATTAAGGAACCTAATTTTGCGGATTTTCCATCCTTTGCGGAGCAGAAGGTCTGAACGATTTCCTGCCCGGTAGGGAAGGTCATAAAATACATTGCAATGTAGCCGATAATGGTGGTTGCGCCAACCTTGGTCATGCTGAGTAAATTTAAGTTGCTGCCGTTTGCGTCAGCAATGGTCTCTGCCTGTGCAAACAGGTTTGAAAAGCCGCCTACTGCCCCGCTGTTTACCATTACAAACATGGCGATGGTCATGCCAATCGTGATAAAGAACACGTGCATCAAATTGGCTGCCGCTACAGACTGGAAGCCGCCTACCATGGTGTAGATAATTACGACTACCGTGATAACAGATGCAGCAATCGCAAACTCCAGGCCGGTTACTACATTAATGATGGATGCTGTTGCGATAATCTGCGCTCCGGTTGCCATAAACAATGCGGCAATGGAGGTAAATGCGGTAAAAATGTGAGATGCCTTGCCATAACGCTTCTCAATAATCTGCGGAACCGTGCTGGCCTGGGCCTTGCGGAAATAAGGCGCAATAAAGGAAACCAATACGAATCCGATACCTGCCGCAATTACGTACCAGCAGGCGGATAAGCCGTAAGTATAAACGTTAGTCGCAATACCTGTGGTACTTGCGCCGCCGGTATTTGCCGCAAACAAGGTGCCTGCCAGCACTACCGGGCCCAGGGACTTACTTGCCATCAGGAAGTCGTCGTTGCTCTGTTTTTCTGCTTTTTTCTTTTTGTTTTTAGATACTACTAAGCCTAAAATAATAGTAGCAATCATGTAGATAAAGATAATCGCCAATGCGGTAACTTGTTTACTGCTCATTTTTATTCCCCCGATTCTTTTTTATGGAACCCTGAAGAGCCCCTTTTTTCATATGTGCCACGGCCGCTTATTTCAGCAATGCTTTCATGGTTCCGTAGTAGCACTCGGTTACTTTACAGAGCTGGTCAATCTCAATGTGCTCGTTTACGGTGTGGGCCAAGTTTTCTCTGGACGGGCCAAGGCCAATGGTCTTGATTCCTGCCTCGCCTGCGTAATGGCTTCCGTTGGTGCAGAAATTGTACTGAGTGATGGAGGGATCAAATCCCATATCCTTTAGCTGGCCATATACTGCCTGTACAAAATCCGCATCCTCGTCGTAGAGCCATCCCGGGAAGAAACGCTCGCCCTCAATCTGATTGCCGGTATAGCACATTTCTTTTCCCACTGCATAGGAAGCCTTTACCTTTAACTCCGGATCCTCTGCCATCAGCTTATCAAGCAGCTCCTCAATGGGAGCTAAAACGCTTTCCTTGGTTTCTCCTACCAGCAGCCGTCTGTCATAGGTGGCGCGGCAGTACTCCGGAACTACAGAAGCGCCCGGGTATGGAGAAGACTTAATGTCTGTCAGCTCTAAGATGCCGTCCCCAAGCACAGGATGATGGGTGGGCTCTAAGGTGCGGATGGCCTCAATCACCTTTGCCATCTTATAAACAGAGTTAATACCCTTTTCCGGGTTAGCAGAGTGGCAGGGCTTACCAAAGGTCTCAACCACGATCTCGGCCCGGCCTCTCTGGCCAATTTTTAAGTTTAACTGGGATGCCTCGCCGATTACAACGTAATCCGGCTTTACAAAGCTGCTGATCTCTCTTGCTGCAACGCCCTCAAAGCACTCCTCATGTACCACGCCAGCTACGTAGATCTCTCCGGGGAAGTCCCTTCCTGTGTCTTCTGCATAGTTAGCTGCCGCACAGATGAACGCAGCTACAGACCCCTTCATGTCGCTGGTTCCTCTCCCGTAAATCTTGCCGTCGTGAATCTCAGCGCCAAAGGGAGGATACTCCCAAACCGTCTCATCGGTTACCGGAACCGTGTCAATATGTCCGTCAAACAAAATCTTTTTGCCCGGGCGTTTTCCTTTGAGGCAGCCGATAATGTTGCCGTATTTGTCAATGTTAACTTCATCGAAGCCCTTCTCGGTCATAGCCTCCTTGACGGCAGCGGACACCTTATCCTCGCCGCCGGAATAGCTCTTTGCCTGAATCAGCTTCTGGCACAATGCAATAACTTCTTCCTGTCTCTTGTTTTCTAACATTTCTTTCCCCTCCTATTTGTTATAGCTGGCATCTTTGCCATCCCATACGATTGCTTTATAGTTTTCCTTGTCTGTGTCGCCTTCTGTGCTGAAGCAGAGAACTTTAGAATTCTCATCCAGCTTTAAAGCTTTCTTTAAATCATCCAATGCCGGATTGGTTAAAATCTCTGCAATACATCCCACTGTTGCCGCTCCGCTCTCACCGGAAATCACCCTGTCATCTCCCTTAGGCGGATTGCCCAGCATTCTCATTCCCTTTGCCGCTGCGTAATCCGGGCAGGAGATAAAGTTGTCTGCGTAGTCATTTAATACCTTCCATCCAATGCTGCAGGGTTCGCCGCATGCCAGACCGGCCATAATCGTGTTCATGTCGCCGGTTACGAAGTGCAGCCGGCCGTCGTCTGCTTCAGCAGTCCGGAACAGGCAGTCTGCCTTGTTGGGCTCTACGATAGTAATAACAGGGCGGTCTTCCCCGTAAACGCTGGAGAACAAACCAGTTATCGCCCCTGCCAGAGAGCCAACCCCAGCCTGTAGGAAAATGTGAGTCGGCTTTTCTTCCAGCTGTTCTAAGGTCTCATAGCCCATGGTTGCGTAACCCTGCATAATCCAGGTAGGGATATCCTCATAACCATCCCAGGCAGTGTCCTGAACCATTACCCATCCGTTTTTCTCAGCCTGGCTGTTTGCCAGTCTTACAGCTTCGTCGTAGTTCATATCTGTAATAGAAGCATCTGCGCCTTCCGCCTTAATATTGTTAAGACGCTCCAGAGCGCTTCCCTTTGGCATGTAAACGACTGCCTTCTGCTTTAATTGATTTGCTGTCCAGGCAACGCCTCTCCCGTGGTTGCCGTCAGTGGCAGTGACAAAGGTAATCTCTCCTAATGTTTCCCGAACCTCATCCGATACCATTTTGTCATAGGGCAGCTGGGAAATATCCATTCCCAGTTTCTGTGCCAGGTAATTGCCGATTGCAAAACTGCCGCCCAATACCTTAAATGCATTGAGCCCGAAGCGGTAAGACTCATCTTTAACCCGGAGCCCTCCGATTCCCAGCTCTTTTGCCAATCCGTCTAAATTTGCTAATGGAGTCTTTTCATAAACCGGAAAGCTCTGATGGAAACCGCATACCTTACCTACGGTTTCTTTATTTAAAAATTCCAGGCCGTACTTCGGTCCGGTTTTCCGCTCCCGGTGAATCAGTTTAAATTCTTCTTTCACGTTTTCTACCTCCTATCATTTTCTACTAACTTTTAAAGCAATAGATGTGCCAATTCTTGAAATTTGATAAAATTTTACTTCTTTTTGTCAAAAAAAGAGAGCCGGACGCCTGGTTCCAGCTCTCTTTTTCAATTTCTAAGGGTATTTTGTTTTATTTTCGTTTTACAGGACTTACTTGTGAGCTTATTGTACTTCTCAATTTGAGAATAATTCCCAAATTGAGAAATCCCGGATTTATCAAGGCATTTTCTCATTTCAGGTATTTTTTTCAGAAATCAATTCTCATTTTGAGAAACTTTCCATTTTCCGATACAAGGTTGCAAGGCCTATCCCCAGGCTTTTGGCTGCTTCCTTTTTTCCTTCTGTAGTCGTTCCAAATCGTTCCAGGGCCCGGCGGATAGCCTGAGTTTCCATCTCTTTTAAGGTCATATATTCTTCCTCCTGCTTTTCCCCGGATTTCTTTTCTCCAAAATCCACTGGAAGAGTCCCCAGGTCCAGAACTCCCTCCTCCATCATGTTAACCATAAATTCCATGGTATTTTCCAGCTCTCTCACATTTCCGTACCATGGATGGGTCCGCAGGGCCATCATGGCTTCTCCGGTAATAGCGTGGAATTCTTTTCCAAACTTTCCCGCATACCGTCTGGCAAAAAAATAGGCCAGGTCTTCGATATCATCCGGCCTCCTGCGGAGGGGCTCTATTTTCAGCGGAATAACGTTTAACCGGTAATACAAATCCTCCCGGAACTTTTTGGCCTCTATCATTTCCTTTAAATCCCGGTTAGTGGCGGCGATAATCCTCACATCAATGGGGATGAGCTGATTGGAGCCAATCCGCACAATCTTCCGTTCCTGGAGCACCCGCAAAAGCTTTACCTGAAGATACAGGGGCATATCCCCGATCTCGTCCAAAAACAGGACTCCCTGATCCGCCAACTCAAATTTACCGATACGGCCCCCCGGATCCGCTCCGGTAAATGCGCCTTTTACATATCCAAACAGCTCCGCCTCCAAAAGCGCCTCCGGGATAGCTCCACAGTTGATGGCCACAAACTTTTTCTTCTTTCGGTCGCTCATTTTCCAGATAGCGGAAGCCGCCACTTCCTTACCGGTTCCGCTCTCTCCTGTAATCAGCACCGTAGAAGTGCTCCCGGCAATTTTTACGATTTCTTCCTTCAGTTTCCGGGTATAGCCAGAGCTTCCGATAATACTGCTGATCTCCACGTTTTGATTGGTTCGGGTCATATCGTACATCTTTTTCGTCCATTCATGGCTGTTGCTGAATATCAGAATCCTGGCAAAATGCTCGGTGGGTTCTTTCAGGTCAGAGGTTCTTCCGAAAATCGTGTATTTCTTGCCATCTGCTTCCAGTTTATACTCCCGGCCGCCGTTAATTCGGTCTCCGGTAGAAGTAATGGTCACCGGAATTCCCTCCAGAATATCAATCTTTAACTGTTTTCTGGCGCTGTTATTGGCCGTGGTAACCGTGCCGTCTTTTCCCAATACCAGGACTCCCTGCTCCATGTGGTTAATCGTGTGATCCAGAGCGCTGATAATCGAAGTGCGAAGCTCGGTTTCCTGCTGCTCTCCGGCTTTGGCGGCAATAAATTCCGCTATCTGATCCAACAGTCCCAGATAGGTTCCCATGCCCTTTAAAGCATTTTCCCGCTGATGGGAGGTGCTGCCCACAAGCCCAATAACGCCGATCATCTCACTTCCCATACGAATGGGCTTGGAAATCTCAATGGTTTCTTTACAATTCTCCCGCTGGCTGCAATTCATGCACAGAGAGTCCTTCCCCGGCTCTGTAATAACCCGGGTCTGACCGGTCTGCATCACATACCGGTACACATGGCTCTGACCAGCCATATCCTGATTGATCTGATCTGCGTAGAGGCCTGTCCCTGCCACCCGGTAGAAAAACGAGTCCGCCACTTCCACATCAATTCCGGAAACCTCTGCCATGATATCTGCATATTTTTGAACAGTTTTTTGGATCTTTCTCAAAATACTTTCCATGTTGCCCCCCTGATATTTTACATGATTCAAAAACAGGCAGAACACCGAGATGTCCTGCCTATGAATTATAAATAC
>CAJUJM010000015.1 GCA_910586755.1 uncultured Lachnospiraceae bacterium | reverse complement strand
TTCAGGATTTCTTCAGAAACTCCTTCTTTGCTCTCTAACCCTTTCCGAATAATATTGGCGGCATCTTTATCAAATGGGGACAGGATATACCATCTGATACACCGGTCCAGATTAGAACCGAAATTTCTCCCCTGACGGAAGGTGTGGGGATAGCAGGGAAGCAGCAAATGGGGATAATCCGCATCGGGTTTTAACACCTTTTTCTGAATACTGGCACAGTCCAGATTGACAGGGCGATCCAAATAAGGGTCAAAAAGCTTCATATAGTCATACAGCTTGGCCGCCTCAGTCATCTGAATAGGATACGGCTCATCTCCCGGCATATGAAGGTAAAACTGGTACGTCAGTTTTAAGTCTTTCTGAAGAAAAATTTCATTAATATGCACCAGCCTGTGGGGAAGATGACTAACCGTTTCACAACTTATTTTTGTTGCCTCTTTGAAGGAATATTCGGACAAAAGAGATAAAAACTTCCTTGGAAGATCCACTTCTTCACTTCTGGAACCATATTCTGCACGAAACAGCCGTTTGGAATCCCAGAGGTAGGTAATGGGAATCTCTCCGTCTCCCAACACCAGATTTAGTTCCTCCACAAAGCTCTGATAAGGCTGAATAAACTTTTGAAACCGTTCTTCTGATACGCTTTGATAAAATAAAAGGATTAAAGACAACAATATAGCGGGCTGCCTTTTTAATCCGTTTCTATTTTTTTCCTCGCCAATGGGGTCTTTCTCCCATCCGCTGCTGAAAAAATCACACCATCTCTCTAAAATTTTCTGCCTTACCTCCAGGAGTTCATCATCATATAAAGCCCCTTCTCTGAGACGGTCCCGATCAATGTTTAAATAGCGGGTTGGATTATCGTCCAGAATTTCGATCCTCCATTTCAGAAAGCCTGCGTGAAGATTCCGGATCCTCTTCCAGGGCCGGTATACGGCAGTCGCGTCAGACAGCTTGTTAAATTTATAGCTGATTTCATACAGGTTTGGCACCGGCTTTGGCAGATATACCTTTTTTACTCCCCCTGTCTCCTGGATCGTACATGGACGGAGGGTCAGCCAATAGCAGCGGCAGGCTTCCTCATCCCAATAATATGCCATATTATTTATAAAACTAAAGGGTTTCTCATTTCCCTCAAATACGGTATTAAAGTTTTCTCCAAATCCATGTCTCTTATATCCGGCCCCGTCCGAACTCTTGTTAACATAAAAATAGCTTCTCCGCAAGCATTTTTTCTCGCTGGGATGATCCTTTCCGTTTTCGTCAATACGTATCGTCCGAAAGAAAATATTAAAATAATCACTTTTCGAGCTTTTGATTTCGTCCTCACAGGCCCTGCTGATTTCCGCAAATATCATATCCAGCTCATCTTCTGTGTCAAACTCCGGATCATAATAAACCAGGCTGTCCTTTTGAATCTTTCCCTTCTTATTCCCCAGGAGTTTCCGCGGCTCTATGGCAAATTTTACATTCGTTCCCGGTATAGAATTCTCAAAATACATTCCGTCCTCATTGGAGGGAACTTCATTTACTACCACCTTTCCACGATTCTTTCCGTAGGAATATAAAGAAATTTTTCGTTCCGGCATATTGTGGAGCCTGGTGTAAAAGTCGATTCGGTCTGTCAGCTGAAATACCGATTGAAGTCCGATGCCAAATACTCCTGATGGCTTAAGCCATGGTGGCATCTTAGAAGCCAGGTTCAAAAGGCGCATATTTTTCTCTTTGCTGGATCCGATTTCCGAGAGAAACGGAACATCCTCCTTAGTAATTCCAATCCCCTTATCTTTAACCACTACAAAAACTTTCTTCTCCTTTTTGTCCCGGATCACTTCCACTGTAATGTTATAGTTTCCGAAAATAGCAATTCTCTTCTTTTCATCCAGATCCAACAGGTTTAAACCGTCTTTTACGGCATCTTTGGAAAGTCCGTAGGAGAGATACTGGTTCTGGATAATGTCAGTCCACATCTGTAACAAAGATGCATCAACAGCATTCTGGATAATCTCACGGATCCCCACATATTTGTTCCGATAAATGCTGGTTCCTTCCAGCAGGGACATCACCCGCTCCTGAGACATTTCCATCTTCAGCTCTTTTTTAGAAGACTCATAGGGCTTTCCGTCTACAAAAATCCGAATATCCAAATTACTGGGAGGCCTTCCAAAATCTGGTTGGACAATTTCGTTCCAATGAGTTACCAACTGTCTGCATTCCTCTGCCAAAAGGTTGGTCCATTGAGAAACCAAAGCTGCCTCTTCACAGTCCTCTCCGTCTGATTTGCAGTCTGCCCGTATCTCAATCCGCTTATTGGTAATCAACACATGAGAGATGGATTCATGCTTGCGAAAGTGTGCCACTGACCGGGCTGGAAGGAATTTTCGGCCTGAATCAACTTCTATGCCAAACCAATAAGGAAATCTGGAGTTATCTAAATCCAGAAGATCCCCTAATCTCAGCATTGCAGCGATAAACCGGGGATGAAATTCATCCCCCACGATCCCGTTTGAACGCTGGCTCAAATGAAACAGGGAGTGAAAAGACTGCCCATGGCACATGCAAATCTCAATAATGCCTTCTGAGCCTTGGACAAACCGTCCTTTTACATGCTCTTTAAACAGCCCCTGAAAGTTCTCCTTGATTCCTCCAATATCCTTCCAGTGCCTTTGGCGCAAATAGAGCTGAATTGCAAATGTAATAGAATTATACATCTCCTTGAGGGGAATATTAGGCTTATTCTCATTTAAATGAAACAGGAGATTTTTAACTGCCTTCGCATCCTCATTATCCAGCTCATATTGATGATCATCGATATCTTTCAAAAAACTTTCAAATTCAGGGCTTCCCAGAATCTCGTATATTTTATTGGCAGTCTGGGCCATTCCGTAGTCATGGGCATAGGCACAAACCAGAAGCATATAAGTATCGGTGGCAGAAAGCTTTTTGATTCTCTCTTCTCCCAAAAATCGCTCAATAATATGGATGATAGAACGGCTGTGGCTTTCGTCGTGGAGACTGTAGGTTACAAATACGCCTCTTGAACTGCTTAAATGCTTTTCGATCCGCTCCTTTAAAAGGATCCAGAGGCTGTGGAGCTCCTTCACTCCAGGATAACTTTCTGCCAGCCTTTCAAAGTGTTTCTCCAATGTCAGCGGCATGTTAAACGGATAAGATTCTTCGTATCCCATAATCTCCCCTCCAATTCTTCGATATTAAATATGTGCTTATTAATTATTTTATCACATCTTCTCTATTTCTTCAATTGGATTAGGGAATATTATGTTAAAAATAGTGATACTGTTTCTGTTTCAGGAGGAGGAACATAACGGAGATGAAAAAGGCGCACACCTCCGCCACAGTAATGGCCAGCCAAATCCCGTCAATCCCCAGAAACACTGGGAGGATCAGCACAGATAGCATCTGGAATACCAGGGTCCTAAGAAAGGCCACTGCCGCAGATACACCACCGTTGTTAAGGGCCGTAAAAAAGGAAGATACAAAAATATTGATTCCGGCCAAAATAAAGGAGAAGGAAAATACCTGAAACGCATGCCTGGTTATTTCAAACAGCTCCTGGTCATATCCCACGAAAATCTTTGCCAAAGGCCCGGCCAGAACCTGTGCCAGCGCCATCATGATAATACCGGCAATGCTCATAAGCCAGAGACTTTTTTTCAGCATATTCTTTAATTCGCTGTGATTTCCGGCGCCGTAATGGTAACCGATAATGGGCGCGGTTCCGATTGCATAGCCGATAAAAATAGCAATAAAAATAAACTGAACGTACATAAGGACGCCATAAGCCGCCACGCCATTTTCCCCTGCAATGCGGATCAGCTGAAAATTATACAGCATACTGACAATGGAGGAAGAAATATTGGTCATCAGCTCAGAAGAACCATTGGCGCAGGTGCGTAAAAGGATGTTTTTTTCCATCCTGGTTTTGGTAAGGCGCAGCAGGCTGGTATTGGGCCGCAAAAAATAGATGAGAGGCAAGATTCCTCCTACACACTGGCTGATTCCTGTTGCCAATGCCGCCCCGGCAACTCCCCAGCGAAAGACCGCAATAAAAAGGGCGTCTAAAATCATATTGGTAAATCCTGCCGCCACCGTTGCCGCCAGGCCCAGCTTAGGCTTTCCTGCAGTAATTAAAAAACTTTGGAACACATTCTGAAGCATAAAGGCAGTGTTAAATACCATTACAACTCTGGTATAAATCACACACTCCTCCAACATCCCTTCTGTTGCTCCCAATGCCAGGGCAATGGGGCGGATTCCTGCAAATCCCAGCAAAGAAAGCAGGATGCCCAAAATCAGTGTGAAATAGATCATCATGGTAAAATACTGATGGGCTTTCTCCTTTTTTCCCTCTCCCAAGGTTTTGGCCACCAGGGCGCTGCCTCCGGTTCCGATCATAAATCCCACTCCGCCTAAGATCATAATAAAGGGCATTACCAGATTAATGGCGGCAAAAGGAATTTTCCCCACATAATTGGAGACGAAAAGTCCGTCTACCACACCATAAATGGAGGTAAATACCATCATAATAATGGATGGGATACAGAAGCGGAATAATTTTCTGTAAGTAAAATGTTCCCATAATTGAATTTCTTGTTTCATATTTTACATTTCATTCCTTTCTTCATATTTACGGAGATGTGATGGAAGCTATTTTTCTTTTGAGAATCTCCGTATAGGTTTGAAACAGGTTTAAAAATGCCTGTCTGTCTGCATCCGGCATTTCTTGAAAAGCACTGCACTCCAGATCCAGAACCTTATCCGCCGTTTTTTCCGCCAGCTCTTCCCCTTTCGGGGTAAGGATCAGCAATTTCCGGCGGCGATCCTGGTGGGAGGTCATGGTAATATACCCTTGGGACTCCATCTTTTTCAGAGCAGAGTTCACCGTCTGTTTTGGTTCATACATCATACTGCATAGTTCACTCTGAGTGACTCCCCTGTCCATTTCTCTCAGATAATATAAAATCCAAAACACACTGTCCGATACCCCCAGGGCTTTTGCTGCTTCCCGGTATAGATCGCTGTTTTCTTTATGAATTCGATTATATCTGTATAATATCTTCTCTATTTCGCTGTCTCCCACAATTTCTCCTCCTTTTCGTCCGAAATCGGATGTTTTTCATTATAGTCCGATTTCGGATGATTGTCAAGAAAAATTTAAAAAGATGCCGGACAGGATAAGGAGACCCCTTCTCCTTTTCTTGTCTGACATCTTCTCTCTGACTTCTCTCATTTGATTGGTACTAATTTTACGCTGTCTTTCCCATCCTCCTCCTGATTACGGAGTTCCGGATAGGCGGAGGCTTTTGCCAGATAATCCAAAGCTTTGGCAAAGGCGTCAATGTGTTCCCTGGGAATCCCTGACAGGATTTTGGTGATAGGCTCCACCAGATTTTTCTCCGCCTCTTTGGCGTATTCGGCATAGATTTCTTTTCCTAAGGGGCTGACCAGCACAATCACGGCTTTTCGGTTGTTGGACATATGATACTTCTCCAAAAGTCCCATTTTTGCCAGTTTGGCGGCCAGGTTGGTAAAACTGCTGGCGGAAATTCCCAGACGCTGAGAAATCTCCAACATATTCTCCTGCCGTTCTTCATTTTCCAGCAAATATTCTATCACCTGCATTTCCGCCGGGGACAATTTAAAGCCATGGCTGCGGGGACAGGATATTTTGTAGGTGCGGGCATAGGAATTGCCGTATAAAATCATTTTTTCTATTAGTTCCCGATATTCTCCAAACCATTTTAATTCCAAACTCAGCTCCTCCTGTTTTCTTATGGTGCTATTATAGACCATATTTTTCCTGTGTGCAATCCTTATCATTTAGCAATAACGCACAAAATAAAGCACCTGTTTTCGGTAAATCTGTGCATTGTTTTTCTATATCATTTCTTGTATGATTTATATAATTTAGTATATAAATCATATTATTTATTTTCTAAATTATTTTTCCAATACCCATTCCATTCACCGGCGCTGTCTGTTCGGCAGAAAGCGCCGCCCCTTAAAAGGAGGTTACAAGAGTATGAAAAAAACAAAATCCCTGTGGCTGGCTCCCCTGGTTGTATCCCTGCTGATCCTGGTTCTCAGCTGCCTTGCCGGTCAGGTCCACAGAAGTTTTCATGATGTGGTAATTCGTGACATCCAGTACGTCAACGTGGAAGGAGCTCTTCAGAGAGGACTTCTCTACATTCCCAAAACAGCTACTGCCGAGACACCGGCTCCTGCTATTGTAAGCTGCCACGGCAATAACAATACAGCGGAAATGCAGGATCTCCATGCAGTGGAGCTCTCCCGGAGAGGTTATGTAGTTCTGGCTGTGGACGGTTACCGGCAGGGGCTTTCCTCCCAGGCTCCGGACGAAGCCTCCGCCATAGGCGATGGCGCTTTTGCCGCCCTTCAATACATAGGTACGCTTCCTTTTGTTGATAAGGAAAACATCGGTATGGTAGGACATTCGAAAGGAAGCCTGGGACTTGTATTAGCCTCCCAAGCTGCCTATACCATTCATGAAGCTGACCCTTCCGTGATTGTTCCCAAAGCAATTGTCCCCACCGGCGTTCTGATGCTGGGAATGGATGACACCACCCCGTTTTTAACTGCTCCCATTAATATGTGTGTCTTTAATGCAGATCATGATGAATTTTTAGGAAATATTTACCCCACTTTAAAAGGCAAGGATTACAATACCCTTCCCATTATGAAAAGTGTGTTTGGATTTGACATGCCGGAATACGGCGCTCTTTATGAAATAGGTTCCTCCACTCCCCTTGACCGCACAGGCGCTGTGACAGCCGGGGCTAACGGAAATCTCCGGTGTCTAATATCTGCGGACACTACCCATCCTGGGCTGCACTTTTCTACTGCGGTAGAGGAGAAAGTGATCGAATTTTTTGACATTACTTTAAGAAATGGCAGGGAGACCATTCCTCCCCAAAATCAGATCTGGTATTGGAAACAGATTTTAACCGGGATCGCATTAATATTATTTGTCTTTTCTGTGATTCCCTTTGGACGGTTGTTTTTGGCACTGCCATTCTTCCGGGACATGACCGCCGCAGAGCCGGAAAGCTTTTCTGTTGTTGCAGACAAAAAGGGCCTGATCCGCTACAGCTTGTTAACCATTCTTGCCCTGATTCCTGCTCCTGCCCTTTATCTTCTGTGTATGAATAAGTGGGGTGCTTTTGTAAATCCCATCTTTCCTTTAGAGCAGGTCAATGGATTTTTGGTTTTGAATTTGGTAGTCGGTGGATGTCTATTGCTTTTGTTCTGCTTGTATTATCAGCTGATTTATAAGAAAAACGGGGCTTCTCCAAACGCTTTGACAGCCTGTCTGGCTCCGGGAAAAATCTGGCGTTCCTTCCTTTTAGCAATTAGCATGTTTACCGTTTGCCTGGCCTTTATCCGGATTGTGGACATCTTTTTTAAAACCGATTTCCGTTTCTGGATTTTAAGCTTCTGCCGGATGACACCGGCTAAATGGGCTATCTATCTGCGGTATGTTCCTTCCTATTTCTTCTTTTTTGCCGTTACCGGGCTGGTTTACAATCTGTCTGCCCGAATCCGGGGTAGCCGTGAGTGGAAAACGTATGTCAATTTGGCAGTGCAGTCCATGGCTGGGCTTTTGATTTGGGGAATTGCAGACTATACGATTCTTTATCAGACCGGCTTCCTGGGTTCCCTGGGAGCATTTGGTTCCTCCTCTTCCCTGGCTCCTCTTCTGGTTTGGAACCTGGTATTTATCCTTCCTGTTGCCGCCGTTATCACCCGGTATTTCTTTAAAAAGACGGGAAATATATGGACCGGAGCTTTTATTAACGCTTTTATGGCTGCTTTGTTTGCGGTATCCAATACCATTGTTTCGGTAGGGGTTTTGTAGATAAAAAGTGGGAAAGCAGAAGGGGCAGAAATCATCTGCCCCTTATACTTTCCCACAGGAAATGTCAATAAAGAAGGAAAGCAAAAGCTTACGGCCGTTTAAAAGAGTTACGTTTCTTCCTCTCTCATAGACCCAGACCACCTTCCCGCTCTTTCCTATTAACCGATAATGGATGTCATAGACAGGCTGGAATTTCAGCTGGAGAGCAATTTCCCGTTCCACTCTCGTTTCATCCTCCGAATAGAGCAATCTGCCGAAAAGATTTTGGAACTTATTGGCAATTTCATCAAACGTATATCCGGTATAATCTAAAATGGCCTGATTGTAACAGAAAATTGGAAATTCCGGCTCGTCATAAACCGCCACAATCCCTCCGGGAAGCTCCCGGTTTACAAATTGCGTAAGCCCTGTTTCCGTTATCAGCCTGTCCCGGTTGCTGGAATCCTCTGCAAAGTAATATCCCCTCTCCATATTTTCATCATATGTATGATGAATATCCGGCTCCCAACTGGCTATATTATTGGAATGATCCAGATTTCGGATAACCCCGGCAAACAATTCCGGCCTTCCCTCCTTGTCCCGAATCATCCGGCCCCGGCAGAGGAGATGGGCCCACTCTCCATTGCTGTCTAAAACCCGGTATGCGATAGTATGATGATCAATCTGGCCATCGGCAATTTCCTGATTGCTCCGCAGAAACATCCTCTTGTCATCCGGATGAATCCTCTCTCCCCAAAAATCAACCGCATTTTTTATCATTTGCCCCGGAAGATTAAAGTCCAGAACCATTTTCTGGGAATACATAAACTCTCCGGTCTGCAGCTTCCCGATAAACGGATAGTCTTCTATACTGTCTGAAATCGCTTCAAACAAAAAATCACGGTTTAAGGAAACCGGTTGATCCCAATAGCGTTCCTCCCGCTTTGCCCGTTCTCTCTGGAGCCGTTTTTTTCCCATTAAAATATGGTGAGCACGCTTTTGAATATACATCTGGGCATCTGCAATGGACAGTACGTCGGAAACGCTTAATTTGCTGCCTCCTGATATCCCAGCAAGGCCGTAGCTGAAAGACACATCATAGGAAAAGCCGCTTTTAACCCGTCTTTCGTCCAATGATCTGATGATTTTCTGCATCCAGGCCTCCGCTTGGGGCAGATCCTTGTCCAGAAATACAACAATAAACTCATCCCCGCTTAACCGAAACACAAAATCAGAGCCGTCCAGCTCCTGCTGAATCGTCTGAGCCACAAATCGCAGCAGCCGGTCCCCCTCTAAATGTCCAAAGGTATCATTTACCCACTTTAGCCCATTGACATCATAAAGGGCAATGGAAAATTTCTCTCCCTCTTCCATCCCTTTTAATAAATCTTCCAGATATTTCTTACCGGAGTTGCGGTTGCCAACCCCGGTAAGCTCGTCAATGGCGGCTTCCATTGAAAGCCGAATCTGATCCGTAATATCCACAGAATTCTGCATATGGTAAAGATGGCCGTTCCAGTTATAGATCGTATCTACATTGGTATAAACCCTGCCGTTGACCGTATTTTTCTCTCTCCAGATAATCTCTTTGTCTGTTTTACTTTTCAGCTCGTTGACTTTGCAAAAGCTGCACCTGCCGGTCATCCCTTTCTGAAGGACTTTCCAGCATACCTGCCCCTCCGGATTTTCCAGATGGAACGTCTGCTTCATGAAATCGTTCATGTAGACAATCTCATCCGTTTCCACATCTGTTATATAAACATTAGAGCTGATTTTGTCTAAAATTATTTTATAAAATGTTGAATCAAACATAGTCCTTCCCCCTGTCAGTTAATGGTATTGCACCATTCTCACTAAGCTCGTGAAAGACCTTGTTAAGTATTCACATTAATTCTTTCTCGATGCTGTGTGCTGGCGTTTGGTCTTGTTACTCTGACACTTCCACCTGATACTGCTCTGCTATTCTTTTCACTTTATCTGCCGGCTCTTTTGTCTTTGCCACAGTCTGTGGAATACTTTTCGTCTCCAGCAATGTTCGATATATCAAGATTCCTTTTTCTATTCCTTTTTCTATTCCCTTTTCTATTCCTTTTTCTATTCCTTTTTCCACACCTCTGTCCTCAATCACCTGACTGTACGAGCACATATTCCTGACCTCCTCTCCAATTTCTTCTGATATATTTAACTGATACTCTTCTTCCAGCTTCTTCAGTCGTTCTTCCGGTATCATGCTTCCTAAAAACAAAGTCTGAAGCATTCCCAAAGTTTTTTCTTCTGTGGGGCTCTCCCCAAGTCTCAGAATGACCAGGCTCATCATATCGTAATCTTTATAATCTACATCAGAAACACCATAAACATCTTCCTTTTTGAAAGAATACCGGGTAATACTCTGCTGCTCAGCCTTTGGAATATCGTTTCCCATACAAAGCCAGATACTATAGCACTTCTGCAAAATTCCATAATCTGTATTCTCTGATACCTTCTGTATCTGAGAGGAAATCAGACGGGAAAGATAATAAATCCCTCTTTTCTCCAAAGGATAGCCTGGCCGGTAGCGGTTCTGG
>CAJUJM010000014.1 GCA_910586755.1 uncultured Lachnospiraceae bacterium | reverse complement strand
TGCAGAAGAAGAGACTTGAACTCTCACGGTATTGCTACCACACGGACCTGAACCGTGCGCGTCTGCCAATTCCGCCACTTCTGCAATTTGCCGCCTTGTTTCCTCAGCAACGTATTAGATTATAGGATAGAATACGGATTTTGTCAATATTTTTTTAGATTTTTCTATTTCTGATTTTTTCGGGAAAAACTATTGCCAAATTAAAGTTTCTATGGTACAATATCTATCGTTGCGCGGGAATGCTGGAATTGGCAGACAGGCAAGACTAAGGATCTTGTGGGTGTATGCTCGTGTGGGTTCAAGTCCCATTTCCCGCATGAAAGGTGTTGTAGTTTCCGGACTTTCCGGAATTACAGCACCTTTTTGTTATGGGTTTAGAACATTTAGAACAGGCAGAGTCCGGCTGCCCATTCTATATGAATAAGAGACTAAGTATAGGTCCGGATAATATCTTCGGCAATACATCTTTTGGAAATACATCGATCCATGGTCTGTTTTTCTATGTAGCGGTGAGCGTCCGGTTCGCTCATTTTCAGCTCACGGATTAAAATCCATTTTGCTTTATTAACCAAACGGATTTCAGCCATTTTCTCATCAATAGACAATGACTTTTTTTCAAACTGCCGCAGCCGTTCCCTGGCACTTTCCATCCAGTTAAGCGCGTGAATCAGGGTTGGCTTGGAAGTGGGCTTGGGCAGGGTAAATACACCGTATTCTGCAACTTTATCGTGAATACCGTCGCGGATATCGCTTTTTACCAGAAGTAACACGACTGTTTGCCTGGCCGTACAGATATCAATCGCAAAACGGGTTCCAGGGTCATCCGGTAAGGGAGCATTGATGATAACGAAATCAAAATCTTTTTCTGAGAGCACTCGTTTCGCAGTGCTGACATTTGTAACGGTGTCAACAGGACTGTACCTTGATTCCGGGAGCAGGCCGGAAAAGGCGGAGGTAAAGCTGTTTGCCGCAGATACGATGAGTATACTGTAAACACGCTCCTTTAAGCTCATTTAGCGCCCCTCCTGTTCTCTGTGATTTTATCCATTGCTTACTGGCCTGCAGGCACTATAGCAGGCTTACAATAGATGTCCAATATGGACTTGGGGATATGTTTCTTAACAAAATCGCTGCCAGCAGCTGCCGTACAGGCAGATTGTAAGTTTCCCGGCAATTGCCGGAATTTGGAAAGAGTATTCTCATCTGCTTTATAGAGGTTTATGTCAGCTGGCTCCGGTAACGGGAGCTTTCCCTCAATTCCATAAAGACCGGCATATATCATTAATGAAAATGCCAGATAAGGATTGGCCGCAGGATCCGGAGAACGGAGCTCAGCGCGTTTGTATTTGCCTGCAGCAGCAGGAACCCTCACAAGCTGGGAGCGGTTTTCTCTGGACCAGGAAATATATTTAGGCGCTTTATGGCTGCCAAAACGTTTATAAGAACTTTCCTGCGGATTCAGAAAAACAGTCATGTCCCCCACTTTATCCAGGATACCGGCAATCATAAAATCCATAAGATCCTCATTGCCGGATGATTTTACTGACATATTAATATGGAATCCGTTTCCGGGTTTACTCTCCAGCGGCTTTGGACTGAAATCGGCATACAGTCCATTACGGCGCGCAACGATTTTTACAACGTTCTGAAAAGTCATGGCATTATCGGCAGCAGTAAGGGGATCCGAATAGCGGAAATCGATTTCGTTCTGCCCTGGGCCTTCCTCGTGATGAGAACTTTCCGGGCGTATTCCCATCTGCTCAAGGGTGAGGCACACTTCCCGCCGGATATTTTCTCCTCTGTCTTCCGGCGCAAGGTCCATATAACCGGCCTGGTCGTAAGGCTCTGTTGTAGGATTCCCGTTACTGTCCAGATTAAAAAGATAAAATTCCTGTTCCGCGCCAAAGAAGAACCGGCAGCCCGCTTTTTCGGCATCCCGGACAGCCTGCTTTAAAATAGAGCGAGAGTCACACTCAAATATGCTGCCGTCCGGATAAGAAATACTGCAGAACATGCGGACTACCCGGCCGTGCTCCGGTCTCCAGGGCAGAGGCATCAGAGTGTCTGCATCAGGATGGAGCAGTAAGTCAGAATGGGCTTCATCGCCGAAGCCCTCAATGGCAGATGCATCAATGGCAATTCCATATTCAAAAGCACAGGGAAGCTCATCTGGCATAATGGATATGTTTTTTTGCTTGCCGAATACATCGCAAAAGGCGAGACGGATGAATTTTACATCCTCTTCCCGGACATACTGGATAACCTCTTCCTTTGAATACTTCATAAGCCTACCTGCTTTCCTTTAATTTGCTACATACATTTGTTTATAAGGGCTTTGACTGTCCGGGGTAATGACCGTGAAGGGAGAGGAGAAAACCTCTTCCATATCATAGGCAAAGTCAGAACAATACTCGGACAGATATTCACGGATCTCCGCTAAATCTTCGGAATCTGCCGGTCTGGCAGTAACTTGTGGAGGAAATGTAATATCCCTGCAATCGCTTCGAAGATACATTTTACCGCCGTGCATTCCTGTACAGGGGAAATTCCCCACAATATGGCTTTTGTCACAATGGAAACCCAGGACAATGATAACTCCGCCTGCCTGATATTCGCCCAGAAAACTTCCGGCAGAGCCGCCAATAATCATCACGGGGATTTTTTCTTTATACGCTTTCATATGGATTCCCGCCCGGTAACCGGCATTGTCCCGGACATATATTTTGCCGCCCCGCATGGCATATCCGGCGGCGTCGCCGATACTTCCGTGGATCAGGAGTTTTCCTTCATTCATGGTATCCCCTACGGCGTCCTGGGCATTGCCATTTACCGTAATACAGGCATTGTTTAAATAAGCGCCCAGAGCATTGCCGGGGATCCCGTTAATAATAAGGGTTTTGTCCGACATGCCTGCGGCAATAAATCTTTGGCCGCAGCATCCGTTAATAGTACAGTCCCCGCCGCTTTCCCGCAACACCTGGTTTAAGGTTCTGTGATCGAAATTTGTAGCATCAATGATTTTCATATATTATACCACACCTCCAAATGTGTGTAAATTTTTTATTCTCCGGCATAGGAGATGCCCAGAATTTCCAGCTCTTTTTCATTTAATCCGATGCCGCGGAGCATCAGGCGGTTGCCGCGCAGAGCTTCAATCGAGTTAATGCCCATGCCGCCCATCAGTTCTTTGATTTCATGGTTCCATGCGGTCATCAGGTTTACCAGGCGGCGGCTTCCCACTTCCGGGTCAAGCCTTTTTACAAGCTCCGGGCGCTGGGTGGCGATTCCCCAGTTGCAGCTTCCGCTCTGGCAGGTCCGGCAAAGGTGGCAGCCCAGGGCCAGCAGGGCGGCAGTGGCGATATAGCAGGCGTCAGCGCCCAGGGCAACGGCCTTCACAACATCTGCCGCGTTTCGAATACTTCCTCCGGCTATGAGGGACACATGATTGCGGATTCCCTCGTCCCGAAGCCGCTGATCAACAGCAGCCAGAGCTAATTCCACAGGGATCCCCACATTATCCCGGATTCTGGTGGGGGCTGCGCCGGTGCCTCCCCGGAATCCGTCAATGGCAATGATATCGGCGCCGCTTCTTGCGATGCCGCTTGCGATGGCAGCAATGTTATGGACGGCAGCCACCTTTACAATAATGGGTTTTTTGTACTCCGTAGCTTCTTTCAAAGAAAACACAAGCTGACGCAAATCTTCAATTGAGTAAATATCGTGGTGGGGAGCAGGTGATATAGCGTCAGAGCCCTCGGGTATCATTCTGGTGCGGGACACATCCCCGACGATTTTTGCTCCGGGCAGATGGCCGCCGATACCCGGTTTTGCCCCTTGCCCCATTTTGATCTCAATAGCAGAACCGGCATTCAAATACTTTTCATGGACTCCAAAACGTCCGGAAGCGACCTGGACAATGGTATTTTCCCCATAACAATAAAAGTCTTCATGGAGGCCGCCCTCCCCGGTGTTATATAAAATACCTAATTCCCGGGCCGCCAAAGCCAGAGATTTGTGAGCATTGTAGCTGATGGAACCATAACTCATTGCAGAGAACAGAACCGGCATGGAAAGCTTAAGTTGAGGCGGCAGCTTGCAGTCTAACCTGCCGTCAGGGGCGCGCCGCACCTTATCAGGCTTCTTTCCCAGATAGACTCTGGTTTCCATAGGCTCCCGCAAAGGATCAATAGAAGGGGTGGTTACCTGGGAAGCATTAATCAGAAGCTTATCCCAATACACGGGAAACGGTTTGGGATTTCCCATGGAAGATAAAAGAACGCCGCCGGTGTTGGCCTGCTTATAGATTTCTCTCACCGTATCCATTGGCCAGTTTGCATTTTCACGGAGAGCACAGTCGCTCTTTACGATCTTCAAAGCTTTGGCAGGGCAGAAAGAAACACAGCGCTGGCAGTTTACACATTTGGCCTCATCGCATTTCATAATGTGGAGCTGTTCATCATACTGATGGACTCCATTGGCGCATTGCTGCTGGCAGATTTTACAGACAGTGCATTTATTCTCATTTCTGATAACTTCAAATTCCGGGTAAATAAACTCTATACTCATCAGAATGTACCTTCCTTCACTTTTACAATTACAGGTTTTCCTCCGGCGGGAGACCAGATATTTTCCGCATCCGGTTCCATTGTCCGGATGGCGGCTTCTTCACTGGCTATGAATACCTTGTCATTCTTTTCGCCCACCACCATAGAACGCAGCTTCAAACGGTCATTAAGGGCCATCAAACCGCCGGTAAATCCCAGTACAATGGAAAAGGGACCGGTTATCAGCAGGTTTGGAAACATGGTACGCAAATAGGTGTACTTGTTTTGCTCTTCTAAATCTGTTTTGACGGCAATGGTACTCCAGAAAGGAGCGGCAATCACCCCTGCTGCTTCTTCCAGAGTAAGGCCCTGGACACGGAGAAGGTAGTCCAGAATATAAGTAATGGCTTCTGTATCAGTTTGAAGGGTGCATTGATAGCCAAACATTTCGATAAACCTGCGGTTGGCGTCATAGGAAGAAATTTCTCCGTTATGTACCACAGAATAGTCAAGGAGTGTAAAAGGGTGAGCGCCGCCCCACCAGCCCGGGGTGTTGGTGGGATAGCGGCCATGGGCTGTCCAGGAATATCCTTCATATTCTTCCAGCTTATAAAATACCCCTACATCCTCGGGAAAGCCTACTGCCTTGAAAGCGCCCATGTTCTTGCCGCTGGAAAACACGTAAGCCCCCGGCATCTCAGAGTTGATTTTCATAACGGTTCTTGCCACAAACTCTTTTTCATCCAGCTGCACAGATGCCAGCACCGATCTCAGAGGGGAGACGAAATATCTCCATATAACAGGCTCGTCTGTAATAGCCGGGATCTTACGGGTGGGGATGATCTCTGACTGTATCAGTTCAAACCGCTCTTTCAGAAAAGCCTCGCAGTCTTTCCTGGTGGCCCGGGTATCAAAAAACAGGTGCAAAGCATAAAAGTCTTTATATTCAGGGTAAATACCATAACCGGCAAAGCCGCCGCCTAACCCATTGGAACGATCATGCATGGGTTTCATAGAATTTATAATCCCCTGGCCGGACATTTTATTTCCTTCCCTGGAAATTACGGCCGCAATGGCGCATCCGGAAGGGATTCGTACTTGACCTTCAAGTTTCATATAGGTATGCCTTCCTTTCAAAAAATAAAAATGGTT
>CAJUJM010000013.1 GCA_910586755.1 uncultured Lachnospiraceae bacterium | reverse complement strand
ACTTATGACCTGATTTCCAGGGCTTTGTAGCCTGTCTACAACTGTCTACAGCTTATAAGACACACAAAAACGCCAAGAACCCTGTATTTTCAGTCCTTGGCGTAACATTAAAAAGAGCGCGAGACGGGATTCGAACCCGCGGCCCCCACCTTGGCAAGGTGGTGCTCCACCACTGAGCCACTCGCGCATAATAAAAAATATGAAGTTATCACTATAGTACGACACCGCTATAGCCAATGCCCAAAGCCGGAATCGAACCAGCGACACGAGGATTTTCAGTCCTCTGCTCTACCAACTGAGCTATCTGGGCTTCCTCAAGAACGAATTTAATTATATTCGATAAAGCAATAATTGTCAAGGTCTGTTTTGTACTTTTGAAGAAACTTTTTCAAAAGTTTAGAAAAATAGTTATACTTCAGAGGATTATCGGTTGCAAAATGAAATTCGCGTTAATGGAAAACCGGCTTATTTCATTTTGCAACTTCTCCTTCTTTTACTTCTGTCATATATACAATACGATTTTTCCTATTTTCCTATAAACACCACTATTGTTCTGGACGGAACCATAAAGTGCTTTTGTTTCTCCAGCACCATCTCCCTGCCTTCTTCGTAAATGCCATTGCGGCTTCCTTCGTCCGTGTTAATGGCTACATGCCACTTTTTACCCTTAGGCAGATTCGGCAGTGAAAATTCATGAGGTTCCCAGTGCATGTTGTAAGCGACAAAAAAGGAATCGTCCTGGGAACCGTCCGCCTTGGCAGCGTATTTTCCACAGTACATAATGCCTAACTGGCGGCGGAAATTCTCAAACTCCGGACACCAGGCTTTGACTCCATGGTAGGAAACATCCGGATGGCCGCAGCCTAAGTAATCCATGATTCTGGGTTCCTGAGCCATATGAAATACCCCGTGCTTCTTGCGGAACTCAATGGCAAATTTTATAAATTCATAGATATCTTTATTGGTATTCAGCAAGTTCCAGTTAATCCAGGACATCTCGTTATCCTGGCAGTAAGAATTGTTGTTTCCGCTCTTCGTGCGGCCAAACTCGTCTCCGGCCATAAAAAGTGGGACTCCCTGACTTAATGTCAGAAGAAGTACTGCATTGCGAAGCTGCTTACGACGCATTTCCACCACTTTTTTCTTGCGGCTGGGACCCTCTACTCCACAGTTCCAGGAAAAATTATAATCCACCCCGTCCCGGTTATTTTCGCCATTTGCTTCATTGTGCTTTCTGTCGTAAGAGACCATATCCATCAACGTAAATCCATTTACATTGGCCATGTAATTAATAATGCCGTGGCCTTTGGGATTACGTCTGCTGCGGTATACCAGATTGTTAATCTGGTCCTCATCGCCTTTTAACAGCCGGCGCATATCTGTTTCAAATCCATCATTATACTCTGCCAGGCGCTTGCCCCGGCCGGAACCGGCGATCCCTTCCCAACTATCTGCCCACAGTTTTATCCGGCTTAAATACGGATCCCTTGCCAAAAGTTCTTTAGGCGCAAAGCCAATCAGATGAAAACCGTCCACATGGTACTCTCTGGCCCAATAGCGAACCACATCCAGAGCATAGGCCGGTTTTTCAGAACCGTCAAAAAATAAATCCATTATCAGCTCAAGTCCTGCCTTGTGAAGTGCTTTTATCAAATCCTTCAGCTCATCTGCCGGATGCTTCTCTTTTCCAGAACAATAGGATGCCTTTGGGGCCATTCGCTGGCCTGCCACAAATCCCCAGTAATTCAGCTTCCCTGTAGGCTCATCTTTTTCATAAGGGTTCTTCATAACCCCCTCCGGCATCATAACCTCCTGAAATTCTGTAGCCGGCATCAGCTCAACCGTGGTAATTCCCAATTCCTGCAGATAAGGGATCTTTTCCTGAATCCCTGCAAAACACCCTCTGTTTTTTACTTTAGATGAGGTGTGCCTGGTAAAACCTCTGGTGTGAATCCGGTAAACCACACAGTTCTCATAGGGGTATTCTAAAGGGGCATCCCCTTCCCAGTCATAGGTTTCCGGTAAGATCCCGGCTCTGGGAATATTTTTTACCTGGGCAAAGTTCCCCCATGTTTCCCGGCCGGTAAAGATTTTTCCGTAAGGGTCTTCTTTTAAAACCCCGTCTGCCTCATAGCAGTATTCCATTCCGGTAAAGTCTCCTGAAACCGTCATATTCCAAACATCCCCGATCCTGCCGGACAGGGGAAAGCAAATCTTTGCATCCGGCTTTTTCCTTCCCCGGGAAAACAGCACCAATGCACACTCCTCGCTCTTGGAGACGACAGAAAAATGCGCTCCGCCGTCGATGACTGTAACCCCCATTGGGTAAAATCTTCTGTCATCTTTCACTACTGTGTACTTTTCCATCTCTGCCTCATCTCCCATATCTTCTTGTAGTTGTTTACTGTGCTGCAATCTTTTCGGCCAGATCATTGAGATACATCCAGCGATCCATCCTTTCTTCCAGTTTAGCCTCTTTTTGTTCTTTTTCTCCCATCAGTTCCTGGAGCCTGCCATAATTACTGGAAGCTTCCTCCATTTCTTGTTCCAAATCTTGAATCTCTTCCTCTAAAAGAGAGATTTCTTCTTCAATCGTCTCCCATTCCTTCTGCTCTTTATAAGAAAATTTAAGTTTTCGTCCCTGACGCCGGGTGGAATCAGAATCGGCTTTCCTGCCTGTCTCCGCCTTGCTTGCGGCTTTCTCCTTCTGCCCTTCCTGTGTACTGCTGTCAAAAGCTCTGCTCAGCTGTTCCTGCGCCGATGTCGCCTGGTAGTCTGTAAAACCCCCCTCATATTGGCGCACTTTACCGTTTCCCTCAAAGGCAAAAATCCGGCGTACCACCCGATCCAAAAAATACCGGTCATGGGACACGGTTACCACAATCCCCTGAAAACTGTCCAGATAATCTTCTAAAATGGTCAAGGTCTGGATATCCAGATCATTGGTAGGCTCGTCCAGCAGAATCACATTGGGGGCATCCATAAGAATCCGCAGCAGATACAGTCTGCGCCTCTCGCCGCCGGACAGCTTGCCGATAGTGGTATACTGCATGTGCGATGGAAATAAAAACCGCTCCAGCATCTGAGTAGCAGTGATACTGCCATCCTTGGTTTTTACATATTCTGCCACATTTTTAATGTAATCAATGACCCGCAGGGATTCATCCATCTCCTCATTTTCCTGAGAGAAGTATCCCATGCGGACGGTCTGCCCTATCTCAATGGTTCCCTCATCCGGCTTCACCCAGCCCGCAATCATCTTCATCAGAGTCGATTTTCCCGCTCCATTGGGGCCAATAATACCGATGCGGTCGTCTTTTAGAAAAATATAGGTAAACTCCTTTAATAGAACCTTATCCCCATAGGA
Source organism: uncultured Lachnospiraceae bacterium (assembly GCA_910586755.1). GTDB lineage: Bacteria > Bacillota > Clostridia > Lachnospirales > Lachnospiraceae > UMGS1370. The sequence continues at coordinate 8,512 of CAJUJM010000013.1, read as the reverse complement.
CTTGGATAAACCGGCAATCTCTACGGTAGTCCGCCCCAAACGGCTGGCGGCAGACTCCATCTCCACCTTTCCGTCTGCCTCCGGGGCCTTCTGATCCCGCAGAGCTTCGTAGCGCTGAATGTGAGCCTTCTGTTTCGTAGACCGGGCTCTTGCTCCCCTCTGCATCCATTCCAGTTCCACCCGCAAAATAGATTGACGCTTGCGTTCACTGGCCGCCGCCATATCCAGGCGCTCCGCCTTCAGCTTTAAAAAGCCCTGGTAATTAGTCTGATAGCTATACAGCTTGCCTTTATCAAGCTCCACAATCCGGTTGGTCACGCTGTCCAGAAAATACCGGTCATGGGTAATCATCAGCAGTGCGCCTTTGAATTTCTTCAGATATTCCTCCAGCCAGTCCGCCATACTACTGTCTAAGTGGTTGGTGGGCTCGTCCAAAATTAAAAGCTTTGCAGTGGATAAAAGGACGCTTGCCAGGGCTACCCGCTTTTTTTGTCCGCCGGACAGAGTTCCCATAAGAGCTTCATGATCCGTAATCCCCAGCTTATTTAACATGGATTTGGCCTGGCTCTCAATATCCCACACATGTTCATGGCCCTGGTTATCCTTTAAAACAGCCTGGATTACAGTATCCTTTGGGTCAAACTCCGGATTTTGGGACAGGTAACGAATATCCAGCCCCCGGCTTCTGACCACGGTTCCTTTATCAGGTTCTTCCAGTCCGGCAACAATTTTTAGCAGCGTGGACTTGCCTGTGCCGTTAATTCCGATAATGCCTGTTTTCTCCCCTTCGCTCACTGAAAAAGCAGTGTCATCAAAAAGGAGCCTTTCTGTATAAGATTTTGTTAAATGCTCAATGGTCACCAGATTCATCGAATCACCAGCTCTACCGGGCAGTGGTCTGACCCCATAATCTCCGCGTGGATGGACGCGCTCTCAAGCCTGTCCTCCAATGCCTTGGACACACAAAAATAGTCAATACGCCACCCTGCGTTTTTCGCCCTGGCGGAAAAACGATAGGACCACCAGGAATAAGCCCCTTCCTGATCCGGATAAAACTTGCGGAAGGTATCCACAAATCCGGCAGCCAGCAGATCGGTAAATTTATTTCTCTCTTCATCGGTAAATCCGGCATTTTTCCGGTTGGTTTTAGGATTTTTTAAGTCGATTTCCTTATGGGCTACATTTAAATCACCACAGAAAATCACCGGTTTTTTCTCTTCTAATTTCTTTAAATACGCCAAAAACGCGTCCTCCCAGGCCATCCGGTAATCCAGCCTGGCCAGACCGTCCTGAGAGTTGGGGGTGTAGCAGGTTACGACATAATAATCCGTAAATTCTGCAGTGATAACCCGACCCTCATGGTCATGCTCTTCCACGCCTATGCCATAAGCCACAGACAAAGGCTCCTCCTTAGTAAACAGGGCAGTACCGGAATAACCTTTCTTTTCCGCATAGTTCCAATATTGATAATAGCCTGGCAGATCCAGCTCGATCTGTCCCTCCTGAAGCTTACTCTCCTGGATACAGAATACATCTGCATCCGCTTCTTTAAAATAATCCAAAAAGCCCTTGCCGACACACGCGCGCAGGCCGTTGACATTCCAGGAAATTAACTTTTTCAATGAGATTCTCCTTTAGGTTATAATTGAGTTTAGTATAGCATTTTATGGGGAATATTGGAAGGGGATAAACTGGAAAAAGCGGCGCTTGCAGAAATCTATTTTTCATCCTGCAAATGCGCCGCTTTTTAGTTTGGAAATCTGCCGCCAATAGGCGGCATAAGTTCAGGGATGCCCCATGCGCCCGCCGGACTTTCATGTTCGGTGGTGCGCCCGCTGCCGGGCGCATGCAGGTTGACTTAGTCGTCGTTTTCATGGCCCTCTGCTACGGTAAATACCTGTCTCTTACGGGCCATCTCATCGCTCTCTAAGTATTCGTCATAGGTAGTGATCTTGTCAACCAGCTGGCCGTTAATGATTTCCATAATCCGGTTTGCCGTGGTCTGGACGATCTGGTGGTCACGGGAAGAGAAAATCATTACCCCCGGGAACTTCATCATACCGTTATTTAACGCGGTGATGGACTCCATATCCAGATGGTCAGTAGGCTCATCCAGCATCAGCACATTTGCGCCGGAAATCATCAGCTTGGACAGCATGCAGCGAACCTTCTCGCCTCCGGATAATACCTTTACTTTTTTAACGCCATCCTCCCCTGCAAACAGCATACGGCCCAGAAAGCCCCGGACATAAGTCACGTCTTTCTCCGGAGAGTACTGGGTCAGCCAGTCCACAATGGTGTCATCGCTGTCAAACTCCGCGCTGTTGTCTTTTGGAAAATAAGACTGGGTCGTGGTAAGCCCCCACTTATAGCTTCCCTCGTCCGGCTCCAGCTCACCGGCCAGAATCTGGAAAAGTATGGTTTTGGCGTGTTCGTTTGGCCCTACCAGAGCCACTTTGTCATCACGGTTTAAGATAAAGGAAATATTGTCCAACACCTTTACACCGTCAATGGTTTTACTTAAATTCTCTACCGTCAGAACCTCGTTGCCGATTTCACGGAAGGGCCGGAAATCAATATAGGGATATTTCCGGCTGGAAGGTTTAATATCATCCAGCTCAATCTTTTCCAGAGCGCGCTTTCTGGATGTCGCCTGTTTGGACTTGGAAGCGTTGGCGGAGAAGCGCTGAATAAACTCCTGCAGCTCCTTGATCTTCTCTTCCTTCTTGCGGTTGGCTTCCTTCATCTGGCGGATCATCAGCTGGCTGGACTCATACCAGAAATCGTAGTTTCCGGCATAGAGCTGGATCTTGCTGTAATCAATGTCCGCAATCATGGTGCAGACCTTATTTAAGAAATAGCGGTCGTGGGAAACCACAATAACCGTGTTTTCAAAATTGATTAAGAATTCCTCCAACCATGCAATCGCATCCAGATCCAAATGGTTGGTGGGCTCGTCTAAAAGCAGGATGTCCGGATTGCCAAACAATGCCTGAGCCAGCAGTACTTTCACCTTTTGAGCTCCGGTTAAATCTTTTAGCAGACAGTAGTGGAACTCCGGCTCAATGCCCAGTCCGTTTAACAAATTGGCAGCGTCGGATTCCGCCTCCCACCCGTTCATAGTGGCAAACTCGCCCTCCAGTTCAGCGGCCTTAATCCCGTCTTCATCGGAAAAGTCTTCCTTCATATAGATGGCTTCCTTTTCCTTCATAATTTCATACAGTCTGGCATTTCCCATGATAACCGCATCCAGTACCTGGAACTCATCATATTTAAAATGATCCTGCTGCAGGAAAGACAACCGCTGGCCCTGGGTAATAATTACATCCCCGCTGGTAGGCTCCAGCTGACCGGATAAAATCTTTAAAAAGGTGGATTTCCCGGCTCCGTTAGCGCCGATCACACCGTAGCAGTTGCCCTCGGTGAACTTGATATTGACATCCTCAAATAATGCCTTCTTCCCAAGGCGTAAGGTAATGTTGCTTGTACTAATCATACTGATACCCTTTCTAAAATAACGCGGCGCACAGCGCGCCTTTTGACTCATCAAAAGAGGGGTCATCCGGCCCCTCTCGATTTATTCCTATTTTCAGTTCAGTTATACCCGAAAATCCTGATATTTGCAAGGTTTTTTGTAAAATTTCTAAAGCTTTCTTCCATCCCAGTCCTTGAGCGCCACCCGAACCGACCGCGCCATCTCCTTGCTGAAGGCCGCGCCGGTTTTCCGGGCGTAAAACATTTGGGCAAAGTTTTTTGCCCCATAATGGTTGTCAGGGCGGTATCCCGCATTTTCCCTGGCATACATCTCCTCATATTCCCTGTCCGTAAGCTGGCGGTACTCTTCCTCAAACACCACAAACTTAGGGTCAAACCGCTCCTGGATTACCCGGTGGTGATCCGGCTTATAATGGCCCAGGCACAAGAGAGCAATGGGGAATACATATTCCGGCAAATGAAAAAGTTCCTGATGATATTCATAGTTTTCCACAATATCGCCGATATAGCAAGAACCTATCCCCAAAGACTCCGCCGCAATCACCGCATTTTGTGCAGCAATCATAGTATCCTCGCAGGCCAGAAACAGATCCGATTCCTGGGGGGCTTCAAAGCAGTAGCCCTGATCTGCATGTTCCTCGCAAAACTCCTTTACCCCGTTTTTCTCATAATAATCAAACCATTTATGCTGATCCGCCACAAAAAGCAGCAGCAATGGGGCCTTGGCGATAAAAGGCTGATTGTCGCAGCTTTTAGCCAGCTTTTCCTTTGTATCCTGATTGCGGATTACAATAATAGAATACAGCATCTGATTCCCCGCTGTAGGCGCGCGCATAGCGGCTTCCAGGATTGCCTGAAGCTCTTCCTCTGTCACCGGGCGGCTGTCATAGGTACGCAGGGACACTCTGTTCTTTATGGTGTCTAACACCGGATTGGTCATAGCAAATTCCTCCCCTTCACAAGGTATCGGCACGCGACGCCTAGCGTCACCTGCCATATCGTCGGAAGGTATCCTGAAAATGCTTCGCATTTACCTTCCTCCTAATTATGTTTACAGAGTAACACAACAGGGGAGGAATTTCCAGTATATTTGCAACAATTGAAACAGATTAGCAGCTGTTCAGCCTATCTTTTTGCCAGTATCCAGTCTAAATCCGCATAAAATGGATGTAGGATTCCGCACAGATCCGATGTGGGCAAAACCTCATCTTTCAGATGGATTCCCAGGACTTCCCGCATAAACCTTTGACGCTCCAACATTCTCTCATAGGAGTCAGGAGCCAGCTTTTTGATCGTTTCCCGGGTCTCTTCATCCGCCAATACCACTCCGTCTTCCACATGTACGCCAAGTCCCAGGGCATAGGAAGGACGGGCTGTAAAATCGCATTGAATTAACATGCCGGATTTCAGCTTCGTAGTTCCGTTTTCCACAAAAGGACTGTTGATCCACTCTTCCGTATGGATCAGATGTCCCGGATTTAAGGCAATACCAAATTCTTTGTAACTTCCGATAATTTCTTTTACATTCTGGTAAACCGTTCCTCCGGACACTCCGATTCCCAAAGACTCAAACCACACAGCCACCGCTTTAAAATAGGTATCATACAATTTTTTCATGGGCTCCCGGTATTCTTCGGCCAAATCTTCGAATCCTTTTGCATAAACGCCAACCCGGTGGATCTGGGCATAGCGGTATCCCATTCCAAAGGCTATGGGCTGCCCCATTTTTAACGTTCTGTGGTAATCCGGACTTAAAATCCCTTTTCCATAAAAACAGATATTAGGATAGGTAGGGCAGGGCTCTCCGTCAATGTTAAACAGCTGAGAGGCCTCTATTTCCGTCATCCCTTCTTTGATATTTTTTACAAAATCCCAGGTTTTTCTGCTGGCTTTTGTAGAGGCAATCTCAGATAAAATCAAGGTTTTTACATCCTGGACTGTACGCAGCCCCTTATCCGGATCCATCATCAGCCAGTTTGCATTTTCCACATCAGATGCAAGGCTTTCTATTGCTTTTACAATATAAGAGGGCACTTCATAGGTATGTTTGTAATCTTCAAATTCCTTCTCGCAAAAGCTTTTCCATCCCAAAAGTCCCACATGGGACTCTTGGGAAATCCCATATTCAGCCAATATTTCCGGCAAAGCTTTGGAATCTCCCCTGGGCTGTCCCATGGGGCTTAGAGACTGAAACAGAATCTTTTTGTGCTCAATTGCAACGCACTGGGCCTGGCCCATGCCTTCATTGCCTAAAATCAACCAGGGAATCTCCCCCTTCTTTAAAAGCAGGATACATTCCTCATACCTGGGGTCATAGCCGGTTACGTATTCTAAATTGGAAAAATGCTCCTTGTCCGCATAAATTACCAGATGGGAATATTGGGAAGCCGCTTCCAGCAGCTCCCCAATTCTCACCTCATAATCTTCTTTTGTAATGACCGGAGCATTCTCATAGGACAGCGGGCTGTTTTCGTTCATAATTCCCACATGCCGGATATAAGTAATGTTCTCATTCATACGATTATTCTCCCAATGCCTCTCGTTCCTCGATCTCTGCAGGCGCATATGCCTTCACTTCTTCTCTGTGCTCCCACTTGCCCGGATTGTGATCATTGCGCTCTTCAATGTGGATTGCAAAACCTGCCAGATGCTCTTTTAAGTAAATGACATACATCTTTCCGTTATAGGGTTTTACGCTGTCATAATTGAACTCAATTCCCTTTTTCTCCAGGTAGAAGATTGCTCTCTCTAAATTGTCTGTAAAGTAACCCAGGTGGCCGTGAGGCCCTCTTACCTTAAAGGGCTGCTTTGTAATCTCTACCTCATGCCCTACGTAGGAAGAGCTTCTGGTATTTCCTAAAATCAGATCAAAGGTATCTGCCAGACGGAAAATATTTTCATATCCTTCCCGGCAGGTATCGCAGTTAATGCCTACATGGGCAAAACTGAAGTTCAGCACTGCAAATACCGCATCCCTGGCCAGTTTACGGATGTCGTCATATGCACCGGCATTTAAAAGATCGGATGGAACGATCCAGGTTCCGCCGCAGGCCAGTACATTGGGATTTAACAGGTATTGGTGCAGATTGGAAGGCTTTACTCCGCCGGTAGGCATAAATTTTATGCCCTTAAATACGGATGCCATGGAATTGATGTAAGCGATTCCGCCGGCAGCCTCAGCCGGGAAAAACTTCACTGCTTTTAAACCGTGGGAAACCGCCATCTGAACTTCTGTGGGTGTTGCACAGCCCGGCATTACACAAATATTATTCTCTACACAGTAGGATACCACTTCTTCTACATAGCAGGGAGAGACGATAAAATCCGCTCCTGACTCTACAGCCTTTTTTACCTGGTCTACAGTGGTTACCGTACCTGCGCCCAGCAGCATATCCGGGTAATTTTTCCGGATGGCCTCGATGGCCTCTGGGGCACATTCTGTGCGGAAGGTGATTTCTGCTGCTTCCAGTTCTCCGTCACACAGAGCCTTGGCCAGCGGAAGAGCCTGATCTGCCTTTTCGATCTTTACCACCGGAATAACGCCGTAGTTTTCAATTCTTTTTAAGATATCCATATTTTCTCCTTTTTAAATTCCTCGACCTTGTTTTTTGTTAAATTTCTATTATAATAAAAAGTATCATTTTACATTATCAGGAGGCCAATTAATATGTCAGAAATCCATTGGAAGGAATTATCCCCCGCCCTGCTGCCAGAGCATTTTAATGAAGATTTGGTTAAAAACTGGCTGTTAGTAACTGCCGGTTCCCCCAATTCCCTGGGAACCATGACCGTCAACTGGGGCGGATCCGGTTTTATCTGGAAACAACACGTAGTCTTTCTCGTTATCCGGGAATCCCGAAATACTCTCCGCTTTTTAAAAGAATATCCGGATTTCAGCCTTACCATGTTCGATCCGTCTTATCAGGAAAAACTGACCTTCTGCGGCCGTAATTCCGGCCGGGATGTGGATAAGGTTTCTGTCTGCGGATTTACCCCCTGTTTCTATGGCGAATCCCAGGTTCCGCTGTTTGAGGAAGCCCACACTGCCATTATCTGCCGTCAGATCTACCGCGGATTAATGGAAGAATCTGATTTTATCGGCGGCGCCAATACTCCTTTATGGCAAACCTGGTATAACACAGGCGCTCATACCGGGGATCGGCACCACCTTATTATCGCTTCTGTAGAAAAGGTTTTAACCAACCTGCGATCTGATAATTAAGCGGTCTTTTACTAGCGGCTTAAATATCCTCCGTCTACCGGGATAATTGCCCCGTTCAGATAATCGGACGCGCTGGAAGCCAAAAATACAACCGGACCTTTCATGTCTTCCGGAGTCCCCCATCTTCCTGCGGGAATCCGCTTTTCAATCTCACTGCTGCGGCCCTCGTCGTTTATCAGGGCGGTGTTCATAACCGTCGCCATATAACCGGGGGCCAGGGCATTTACATTGATATTTTTCCCTGCCCACTCATTGGCAAATGCCTTGGTGATCTGAGCCACTCCTCCTTTGCTGGCTGCATACGCCGGAACCGTATAACCTCCGAAATAGCTGAGCATAGACGCGATATTGATAATCTTTCCCCCGCCGTTTTCCAGATAGTGGCGGGCTGCCAGCTGGCAAAGCCGGAATACTGCCGTCAGGTTAATGTTCATTACAAACTCCCAGTCCTCCAACGGAAATTCTTCGCTTTTATGGCGTCTCTGTACTCCGGCGGCATTTACAATAATGTCCAGTCCGCCCATTGCGTCCACAGCTGTATGGAATGCCTTCTCCAGCATTTCCATATTGCCTAAATCTGCAATGACATCGTGACACTGAAATCCTCTGTCCCGGAAATTCTTTGCTGTCTCCGTAACTTTCGGGGAGACATCAATGATACACACCTCTGCTCCCTGTTCCATCAGGCCTTCTGCCATTCCGCAAGCCAGCCCTTGAGCGCCGCCGGTAACAATGGCCTTTTTTCCTGTAATATCAAATAATGAATTCATACCTTCCTCCGTTATGAAGTGACTT
>CAJUJM010000012.1 GCA_910586755.1 uncultured Lachnospiraceae bacterium | reverse complement strand
ACTGGATATTTTAGTAATTCAAAATATAATTTCATACCGCTTCACCGTTTATTTTTCATTCGAAATAGTTTGTTTTCAAACTATTTAGCTACATTCTTAATTTATACTATAATAATTTTTTCTTTCTGTCAAGTTTAAAATTTTATCAAAACAGTCTTTTTTTAAACCAGTTTTCACAAATATTTTCTTTTGCTACAATCCAAATTCGGTTTCATAAAAGAAAATAGCCTCAGATTTCTCTGAAGCCCTTCAACTTTTCTTAGTAATTTCTTCTCAGTTGAGCAATCAAATTATGAAGAAATCGTGTAACTGTCTGTATTGTGATCAAAGTGACTCAGTCTATTCAATCTTCTTTTCACAGATTGCTCATTCCCGCCATGCTCACCGTCACTAGCTTCATCGTAATTGAAAAATAACCTACTAAACAAATATCTTTCAGTGAAAAAAACAAATATGCAATCGACTGATTCTTTTTCGTGAATTCCACGGCATCCTTCTTGAGAAAAAACTCCACATCTGAATTCTTTGAACTTGAAAAATTGAAGAGAATCTTTTCCAAGTCATTCTCTCCATTTCCATATCCTCATCCCAGGATAAACGCATCAATTTCTCCCTACCAGCCAAGCAAAAGCCCTGCCAAAATTACCGCCACAGCCAAAGCTTCCGCCGTAAACATCATTTTCCCGGCCCTTCTGATGTCCTCCGGCTCTACGTCGCGGCCCGGATCTCCGATAAAGGGTTTTTTATGAAGGACGCCGAAATACCAGGCAGGCCCTGCCAGCCTTATCCCAAGAGCCCCGGCAACTGCCGCTTCCCCGTGAGCGGAATTGGGGCTGGCATGTTGATACCGGTCCCGGCAGTAAATCCCAAAGGCCTGTTTTCCGTCATATCCCAGGAGAAACGCCGACAAAATCAAAAGTCCGGCGGTGATCCGGGCTGGCAGGTAATTGCATAGATCATCCAGTCTGGCCGCGGCCCTTCCCAAATACAAGTATTTCTCATTTTTGTATCCCATCATAGAATCCATGGTGTTGACAGCTTTATAAAAAAAGCCGCCTGCCGCCCCAAATACTGCCATAAAAAGCAGGGGTGCAATGACTCCGTCAGAGGTATTTTCTGCTACGGTTTCTACTGCCGCCCTGGCAATCCCGGCTTCGTCCAGTCTCTCAGTATCCCGGCCTACAATCATGGAAACCGCCTTTCTGGCATTTTCCGTATCTCCTTTTAAAAGGGCCATTCCCACTTTCCAGCTCTCAATATACAGCCCCTTTGCTGCTAAAAGCTGAAAGCAAAACAGGCTTTCCAGGACAAATCCCAGTTTCACATCCATGCCGTATGCCCATTTCAGAAGAAAAAACGGCACAGCCGTGGAGACGGTTGTTACAATGAAAACAACTCCGCAACCTGCCAGAAATTCTGCCTTTTTTCCTCTCCCTTTTGTCAGACGGCACAAGATTTTTTCGGTTATCTTAATCAGGCTTCCAATAGCCCGGACCGGGTGATAGAGAATATGAGGATCCCCTATGGCCAAATCCAGAATATAGCCTGCCAAAAGGACTCCCGCTCTTATTGTCATATCATTTTCATCCTTCCTTACGCCCAGCGGACAAGGTTTCTGCGCCCCGGGCACTGTCTTTTGTCAGGCATTGCCGCAACCTCTAATCTTTTACCGGTTTGTCACCGCAGCCTCTGCCCTATGCCGCCGATTACCCGCCATACCTGGCTGGAATTTTCTGCCAAAAGGCAGCAGATACGTCCGGTTTCTTCCCGCCATTTCCGCTGAAACGCCCCCATAGGGACAATTCCGGAACCGATTTCCTCTGCCACAACAATCTTTTCTTTGGGAAATCTTAACAGCTCTTTTACAAAGTCTTCCCTGGTAAAGCCATCCCGCAAAAAGCCGTCTTCTCTTCCTGCCGCCTCATCCATCTGCCTGCGGATCATAGCCGGAAGGTGGAAACACCAGACCGCCTGGCAGAATTCCTCCCAGCTGGCAGTCTCCCCGTCGCACCAGGCAATGTTTTTTGCTTCCCCACCTTGTCCCGGTCTTTCTTGTGGGAAAAGCTGTTCTGCAAAGCGTTTTTTCCCCTGAAAAGCGCCTCCTATTATGAAAATCATATTCCGCCTCCTACTGTCAGAACCAACAGGCTGACAATCTCGCTAACCTGTAAAAACCATCCTGCCAAATCTCCGGTAATCCCCCCGAATTTTTTCTTAGACATGTGGTAATACCAGAAAAATACAGCCGTCTGAGCCGCTGCCACAGCCCATCCGATTCTGCCCTGCCATATGAGAAAAACCGCGCAGACTGCCAGCCAGACCGCCAGAAAAAAACGCACCGTATTTTTCTGGGCGCTGTCTGCAAAGGTATAGGCAAGGCCGCTTCCCCTGGCGCAGGGAAAAGAAGCTACAGAAAGGCCGGAAAACGCCCGTTCCATAACAAAGGCGGCTCCCAGGGCCAGGCTTGGAAGGGTTTTGGGAAAACCGTCTTTTTCCATAACCATCTCTGCCCACCGGATCATCAGTCCTCCATAGCAGAGAAGATATACGCAGCCGCCTGTGACCGCAAAGGCCCCGGTATGAGGATCCTTTAGAATTTCCAGCTTCCTCTCCCGATCTCCGTAGGAGCTTAAAGCGTCAACCGTATCTAAAAAGCCGTCCATATGGATTCCTCCGGTAAGGACAACCGGAACAGCCGTCCCCATAAGACCGGCTGCTGTAGGGGAAAAACCAGCCTTTCCGGCGAAAAGGAGCCATAGCCACACGCCAGCCCCACACAGGGCTCCAATGAGAGGGAAAAAGCAAAAAACATACCTCATCCGTTCTTTGGTCCATTCTACTGTGGGAACCGGCAGCCTGGAATACATGGCAAAAGCAATGAGAAAGGAATACCACAAATTCATTCCAATTCCTCCAGCTCTCCTTTTAGGGCTGTCGGAATCCCGCAGATCACCTCCACCACCTGATCTCCGATGGCACACAATCTCTGATTGATTCTTCCCAGCATTTTCATGTACTCCATAGTTTCCCCGGTATATTCTTCGCCATCACAGAACACATCGTTGGTCACAATGATCAAATCGTTGGCCTGGGAAGCCAGCAGTGTGATCCCATGGATAATTTTAGCCTCAATAAGCCGGATATTTTCTTCTAAAGCTTCTCCTTCCCAGGAAAAAAATTCGTTGGCAGCCAGATTGGAAATACATTCCACTAAAACTGCCGCTTCTTCTCTGGGCCACATAATCTCCACCCTGGACAAGTCTCTGGGCTGTTCTATGGTGACAAAGCCTTTGCCTTCCCTCATTCTTCTGTGGCGTTCCACCTTCTGCTGTTCCTCTTCCCCGTGAATCTCCATAGTAGCCAAATAATAAAGATGTTTTGCTTTGGTGTGAAGCAGAAGCTGTTCGGCATACTGGGATTTCCCGCTGCCGCTTCCTCCAATAATAACTGTTATCATGACAAATGTTTATACTCCTCTATATGAATCTCCTGAAAGCTGCTCATGTTCTCATAAACAGCCTGAGCCATGGAAAGCAGGGCAAAAAAGGCCGCCGCCCCTGTGCCTTCCCCTAGGCACATCCCGCCATAAATGATTGGTTTTAATCCCAGTTTTTCCAGGACCATGGCTCCTGCCGGCTCGGCGGAAACGTGGGATGCAATCATAAACTTCTTTACTTCCGGGCAGATAACTGCCGCCGCCAGGGCCGCCGCTCCGGTGATAAATCCGTCCAGTACCACCGGAATACCGTAAACTGCCCCGCCGATTATTACCCCGGCAATTCCGGCCAAATCAAAGCCGCCCACCTTGGACAGCACATCAATTCCGTCTAAAGGATTGGGGTTATTTTTACGGATCCCCTCCTGAATCACCCGAATCTTTTTCGCCAGCCCGGCATCTGTAAGTCCGGCTCCCCGTCCGGTAACCGCTTCCGGCGCAAGTCCTAAAAGCACGGAAACTACCGCGCTGCTGGTGGTGGTGTTTCCAATTCCCATCTCCCCAACACCTATCAGAGAATATCCCTGCTCCTTTAAATGGCCTGCCGCTTCTATTCCCGTCTCAACAGCCTTGATAGCCTGAGCCCTGGTCATGGCAGGGCCCTTTAGAAAATTTTGGGTTCCCCGGCAAATTTTCCGATCCCATATGGGATTTTTTACTGTGGAAGTCCGCCGCCGGTTAGGCGGCATGCATTCAGGTATGCCCCATGCGCCCGCCAGACTTTCATGTGCGGCAGTGCATCCGCTGCCGGGCGCATGCAGGTTTACTGAAAAGTTTTTCCGGAGATCGGGAAATTCTTTCACTGTCCCGGCAAGATCCGCTGCCACCCCCAGATCAATGGGGACAATCCTGGCCCCAGCCTGCTCTGCCATAAGGCAGACACAGCTGTCGCCTCTGGTAAAGTTTTCCGTGACGATTCCGGTTACCTCCTGGCCGGTCTGGGTAACTCCCTCTTCTACAATCCCATTATCTCCGCAGCAGATCACGATTGCCTTTTTGTTAAGCTGTACCCTGGGATTTTTTAAAATCCCTGCAATACGGATAATGGCGTCCTCCAATGCTCCCAGGCTGCCCAAGGGTTTTGCCACGCTGTCCCATCGTTTTTTTGCCAGCTCCATGGCTTTTCTATCCGGCTGTCCAACCCGTTTTAATGCCTCATCTAATGTAATCGAATTCAACTTTTCCTCCCTATTTGTCAGAGCACATTTCTGTCGTGAAACCTTACGCAGGCTGACGCAAAATTCCTTGTAAATTCCAGGCAGGAAGGGTAATAAAAATGTGGGAATCCTGCCAGGGTATTTCCCTTTTGCTCCATGGCCTGCCAGGACCTTTTTCCGGCAGGTTTTTCTGCCTGCATCTGTGTTTTACAAGGGTAATTATTATCCTGCTCCTGTCCGTTTTCTATACAGACGGCCTGCCAGTAATGGAATTCATGGCCCCGTATCTTACTTCCCTTTGAGAAAAAGGCCATGTCCGCTTTTGCCGTCAGCGTAATATAGCCAAAGTTTTTAAGGCCTGTTCCCTTCTTTCCCATCCCCTTAAAAATTCCTGTCATGGGATAAGGGATTCCCTCCGGATTTTCCAGATATTCCAGCAGATAAAGGTATCCGCCGCACTCCCCGTGGATAGGCATGCCTTTTTGAGACGCCTCATAAACAGAGGCTTTCATAGATTCATTTTCTGCCAGTTTTCCGGCATAAAGCTCCGGATATCCTCCTCCCAGCAAAAGGCCGTCCAAGTCCTTGGGCAGTTCTTTCTGGTGAAGGGGGGAAAACTCTACCAGGTGAGCTCCCGCCCTTTCCATGGCTCTTAAATTTTCATGGTAGTAAAAACAAAAGGCTTCATCCCTTGCCACTCCAAGACGGAAAGCTTTTGACGAATCCTGGATATTTTGCACTGGATCCCTGAAGGCCTCTTCTTCCTTTTCTCCTTCCCCGGCAATTTTTAAAATCGCTTCTAAATCCAGACTCTTTTCCAAAACGTCCGCCAGTTTTCCCATCTGCTGCTGCAGATCCTCAATTTCATTGGGAAGAACCAACCCCAAATGGCGGCTCTCAATATGTAAAAAGTCCAGATTGGGAATATAGCCTGCCACCAAAATTCCCAATTCCGCTTCCAAGGTTTTCTTTAATCCGGGATAAATCATAGGGGACACCCGGTTTAAAATGACCCCTTTTATACAGCGTTTTCCTTCCCTGTGTCCGTCATTTCCCACTGGCGGGCAATATTCGGAAAACCCCTTTATCAGGGCCGCCAAAGACAGGCTGGCTCCCTTGGCATCCACTACCAAAATTGCCGGAATATCTAAAACGTTTGCAATCTCATAGGTACTGGCATCCGGCAGAATACCTGCCAGACCGTCAAAGTATCCCATGACGCCCTCCACAAAGGCAAGGCCTTTTTCTTTTCCCTGACAGCCATGAAAAAACACGTTTTTCAAGCCTTCCGGCGTCTCAAAAAAGCTGTCCAGATTGCGGCTTTCCACCCCTATCACCCGCTTATGGAAAAGAGGGTCAATATAATCCGGTCCGCATTTAAAGGAAGCCGTAGGGATTTTTTTTCTTTTTAAAATCTCTAACAATCCACAGGTTAAAATAGTCTTTCCGCTTCCGCTTTTAGGCGCAGCTATTAGCAATTTTTTCATAGAAGTTTTTCCTCCCCTGTCTCCTGCCTTCCGCTTCCCTCCAAGGTGATAATATAGACCGGATTTTCTGCTTTTTGCATATGATAGGGCCCCGCCCCGGCAGTCCTTACAATTCCGGCCTGGATGATCTCTGTCCGGGCAAACTCCCACTGTTTCATAGCTTTCAGGCACTCTGACAATGTTTCCAGCGTAATAGCGGTAATGACAATTCGGATCCCAGGATTCTTTTTCAGCAGCGTCTCCAGAATGGAAAGAAGCTTCCCTCCTGAACCGCCGATAAAACCATGGGTAGGCGCAGGCAGGTGGAGAAGGGCCTCAGGCGCTTCCCCTGGCACAATGGTAAAGCCTTGCTTACTTGGAATCAGCTTTTGGCGGTTTTTTTCTATCAGTTCCAGGCCTTCCGGATTCTTTTCCACTGCAAAAATACGGCTGTCCCTGTCCTCTAATATCCGGCCTGCCGCAATTGCCACGGATCCGGTTCCGGATCCGATATCGTAGAGACAGGCTCCCGGATAGAGTCTGAGCTTTGCCAGAGAAAGAGTTCGGATCTCTTCTTTGGTCATGGGGACATTTCCCCGAATAAAGCTTTCATCTTTTAAGGAAAAACCTTCTGTCAGAAAATCTTTCTCCTGTCTTGGAAAGGGATTTTCCACAAAACAGCAGACCAGATTTCCCAGGGCTTTCAGGGATTCCTCTTCTCTTTCCAGAAGCTGTTTTACCGTTCCCATGTAAATCTGCTCCTCCTCATAGGACAGGCAGGATCCAAAGGAAATCCTGCACTCTCCCAGGCCGTTTTTCCAAAGCTCTTTGCAAATTTCCCCGGCATCGGGATGTTCTCCTAAAAGAAGGAAACATCTAGAATTTTCCCTGATTACGTTTAAATAGTTCTCTTTTCTTCCATGAAGACTGATGATTTTGGCGTCCTGCCAGGGAATCCCCAGCCTGGCAGACAGATAGGAAACAGAGGAAATCCCGGGTATTAAAACCGCCTGCCAGCCGGATTTTTCCAGATATTCTTTTACCTTCCCGGCTCCGCTGTAAAAGCCGGTATCACCGGAAAATACTACGGCAGCTGTCCCTATTTCTTTCCTTTGCCCATCCAGCCACTTTCCGATTTTTTCCGCTTCATAGGACTGGAAAACTGGTTTTCCTTCCAGGAAGCTTTCTACACTTTTTAAAACTCTCTTTGCCCCTGCAACTGCCCCGGCTTCCTTTAGACGCAGAGCGGCGAACCCGGTCAGCTGTCCCGGGCCGCCCATACCGATTCCGATTAAATAAGCGGTGGGAATTTTATTTTCCTGCTCGTTTTTCATACCAGTTTATCACCTCGTCAAGGGTCATTCCCGTCTCTTCCGCTTCTCTGTCTATCACCAAAGCAGGGATACCCATTCTGGCGGTTGCCTTTACTTTCTCCAAAAATCCGCCTTCTTTTCCGCTGTCTTTGGTTACCAGAAAACGGCAGTCATATTCTCTGAGCATAGCCTGATTCATCATAACGGAAAAAGGGCCCTGAGCGCCGATAATATGGCGGCCTTTTAGCCCCAGCTTCCTGCAGCTTTCCAGAACCTTGGGATCCGGCAGAACTCTTGCATAAACCCGGTTTTCAAATTCGGGAATCTCACGAAAAGTCGCCAGTTCTTTACTTCCCGTGGTAAGGAGAATATTTCCTTCTCTCCTCTCTAACCACTGTGCCGTCTGGCGGGCGTCCGAGAAGCGCCGGATCCAGGGAAAGAGCTCCTTTTTTTCCTCCTGGGTCCAGATTTCCTTTCCCCGCAGGCATCGAATCCGCCGGATTCCGGCTTCTTTGCAGGCCAGCTCAATCTGTCTGGTAGCATCCCTGGCAAAGGGATGGGTAGCGTCGATTGCCAGAGTAATCTGATGCATTTTCAGGAATCCGGCCATCTCTTTTCCGTCCATCCGGCCGATGTGGATAAATCCGTTTTTTAACTTGGGCAGCGCCTCTTTTCCATAATGGGTAGCTACGCTTACCACCAGAGACGCCCCCATATCATCCAGCCGTTCCGCCAGGATCCTTCCTTCCGTAGTCCCTGCAAAAATCCCGATTCTATCCATGGCGGTAGCCTCTGGGTGTTACCATATATTCCCCGATTTTCTTTGTGGAAGAATTGCCGATAAATACGGTAGTAAACATGTCCGCCTGGAAATCTTTCAAAGACTCCAAAGACATAACCGCCATTTCCTCCCCCCCGCGTCCAATACTCTTTACTGTCCCGCATACGGTTTGGGGAGAGCGGTATTTCAGTACAATCTCACAGGCCCGTTTTAGATAACCCGCCCTCTTTTTGCTGGCGGGATTGTAAATGCACAGCGCAAAATCTCCTTCTGCCGCCGCCCGAATCCGCTTTTCAATGAGTTCCATAGGTGTCAGAAGATCGCTTAAGCTGATTACCGCAAAATCGTGAATCAGCGGCGCGCCAAGCGCCGCGCCTCCGGCGCAGGCCGCGGTCACCCCGGAAATCACCTGAATCTTTACCCCGGGATATTCCGGAGCCAGCTCCAAAATGAGTCCCGCCATACCGTAAACTCCCGGATCCCCGCTGCACACCATGGCTACTTTGCGGCCTTTTTTCGCTTCCTCAAGGGCCATACGGCACCGATCCACCTCCTGGCGCATAGGAGTGGTGAAGAATTCTTTTTCTTTAAAGTGTTGTTTTACCAAATCCACATATACCGTATACCCGGTGATGACCTCACATTCCTCTAAAACCCGGGCGGCCTCAATGGTCATCTTTTCATAGGCCCCCGGGCCGATTCCCACTACATATAAATATCCTGCCATGGCTTCCTTTTATTCCTTTCCTTTTTCTCCCTGCCGGTATCCGGTGGTAAACTCCGGGTGATAAAGGCGGGACCTCTCATAGTCTTTCTGGGCTACCGCCTGCCCTACGATAATAAGAGCCATGCGGCTGATTCCTTCCCGTTTCCCCTCTTCGGCCAAATTCTTTACCGTACACCGGATCACCTTCTCATCCGACCAGGTAGCCTTATACACAATAGCCGCCGGGGTGTCCTCCTCATATCCTCCGGCTATCAGCTCTCTGCTTAGCTTCTCCAAAAGCCCGGCGCTTAAAAAGATGGTCATGGTAGCCTGGTGGGCGGCAAAGGCTCGAATACTCTCCCGTTTCGGCACGCCGGTTTTTCCTTCCATGCGGGTGATAATCACGCTTTGGGAAATCTCCGGCAAGGTATATTCCATCTGCAGGGCCGCCGCCGCCCCGCAAAAAGAAGAAACACCGGGGCAGATTTCATATGTAATTTCTTCCTTATCAAAGGCATCCATCTGCTCCCTGATTGCCCCGTAAATGGATGGATCCCCTGTGTGAAGGCGGACGGTTATAAGGCCCTCTTTTTCGGCTTTTCTGACTGTTTCCACCACTTCTTCCAGAGTCATAGAAGCGCTGTTATAAATCTTACAGCCCCTTTTTGTCAGTTTTAACAGGCCTGGATTTACCAGGGAGCCGGCGTAAATTACTACATCTGCATCCCCTAAGAGTCTGGCCCCTCTCACCGTAATCAGGTCCTCTGCGCCGGGCCCGGCGCCTACCATATATACCATAGGGCTACTCCTTATCCTCTACGATAAACAGGGAATAGTATCCTGCCTGTTCATCAATTTCTTCTGCGGACCGGTAGATCGCTTCCCCTTCCATCCCGCAGCGCTGCACTCCCGAAACCAGCTTATTTTCCCGGATTAAAAGCTCTTTTACTTCTCCTAATTTTTTTCCGGATTTCATCAAAACCTTTACCCCTGGTAAGCCAATCCCTTCCTCAATCTGATAGGTTGCCGGAAGAATATGAAGTTCACTGGAACCGCTGACCAAAGCCCGGTTCAGCCTGGCAGCGGCAGCGCAAAAAGAGGGTACGCCGCTGACAATCTCAGTCCTCTCCCCTGCATCCCGAACCCGCTCATAGACGTAAAGACAGGTGGAATAAACAGTGGCGTCGCCCAGGGTTAAAAAGGCCACATTTTTACCCTGAGAAAGCTTCTCTATAATCTGTTCCGCCGCCTTATCATGACACTTTTTCAGGATCTCTTTATCTTTGGTCATAGGCATGGGAAGGCAGAGAATCTCCTTATCTTTCATCTCCGGTACTGCCTGAACTGCAATATGATAAGCCACACAGTCTTTTAAAGACTCATTGGGGAGGGCCAGAACCTGACATTCCTTAATGGCCCGTACTGCCTTTATAGTCATCAACTCCGGATCCCCCGGGCCTACACTGACGCCGTAGAGCATCCCATGGCCAGATAGATTTTCTTTTTTTTCCTTAGAATCTGTCATCTGATTTTAATCGGAAGGACACGGTGGCAAAAAGCTCTTTAGCAGCCTCTCTGCCCCCTTTGTCATCCCCAACACTCCTTTCTGATTGGTAAAAAGAATAGCCTCTGCCTTAAGGGTATTCCCGGCTCGTTTCTTTAAATGGAATTCGATTCTTTCTATGACTTTTTCCATTACCGGCCTGGTAAGCCCGGTCTGATCCAGGATAGAAAAAGCCTGTTCTACCGTAACTGCTTCCAGGATCTGCCTTACGGTTTCTTCACCTGCCCCCTGGGCTCCAGCCCACGCCGCAATGGTTTCCATCCTGCAATCCGCTACGGAAGAATGAGTATTCATAACCCCGGAAGCCACCTTGATAAGCTTTCCCCCATGGCCAATTAATAGCAGGTTTTCAAACCCACATTCCACAGCAATATCCAGGGTCTCTCCAATATAATTGGAGCATTTTACAGCCCTGTCCGGATGGATATGTAAGGTGGTTTTTAAAAAATCCTCCCCGTAATTTCCCGGCACAACCAATAGTATTTTTTCTCCCAAAGCCGCCTTTTGGCGGATGGAAATCCGAATGGTTTCTATCAGGGCGGCTTCACTCATAGGCTCCACGATTCCGGTGGTTCCCAGAATCGAAATCCCTCCCTGGATTCCCAGATAGGGATTAAAGGTTTTCCCGGCAATCTGTTCTCCTTCCGGCGCAAAAACCGTAAGCTTTAATTTCCCTGTAAAACCGGCTTTTTTACAGATGGCTTCCGCTTGTTCCAATATCATGGAACAGGGGACTGGATTGATGGCTGCCTTGCCTTGTGGGCAGGATAAGCCAGGTTTGGTAACCCGGCCAACTCCTGGGCCGCCGTCTAAGTAAATAACAGGTGACAGGGCAGAATCACGGCGGTTTTCATAGCAATCCGGCGGCGCTTTTTCTCCTTCTCTCAAATATTCTGCCCGGACATGGATCAAAATCCCATGGGTTACATCCGGATCGTCTCCCCCGTCCTTTCGCACCCCGCAGGAAACCGCATTTTGTTCTCTGTAAATTTCCTCCACCGGCAGCGACAGGCGGATTCCCCCAGGGGTTGTAATCTCTACTGCTTCTTTCCTGCCCCCCATAAGCAGCATGGAAACAGCAGCACAGGCCGCGGCGGCAGCGCAGGATCCGGTGGTATATCCCCGGCGCAGTTTTTTCTGGTTTCGATATCTGTATTCCGATTCCATATGCCTGTCTCCTTTGCTGCTATGCTGTTTTTGCTTCACTGAGGGCAGAACCCCTTATTGCTGCGGGGTATTTGACTTTTCCTCCTGTGTGAAACCATCTTCCACATGCTTTATAAACAGGTTCTGGATTCCCGGATATTCTCCTAATCCTTTTAGTATGCAGGTGATCTCATACCCTTCTTTTTCCAGGGCATATTTCCAGGAATCTTTTCGGTCGCTTGCCATATCATGTCTTGCATGATCTCCGGCTACAATCATAAAGGGAGCCAGAATCACTTTTTGATAGCCCCCTTCCTTCAGCTTCTTTTTCATAGTATCCAGGGACGGATAGGCTTCCACAGTCCCCAGAAATACATTGGAATACCCCATGTCCTTCATCCGGTAATCCAGCGCAGCATAAACGGTATTGGCATAATGGGTAGTGCCGTGGCCCATGTATACCAGGGCGGTATCAGAAGGAACCGGCCCCATTTCCTCTGTCAGCGCCTTAATTACCTGACAGGAATCTTCCTCGCTGGTGAGAAGGGGAACGCCAAAACGGATAGATTCAAATTGATTTTCAAATGCCAGGGCATCCCGGATCATCTGCTCATTTTCGATACCGTTTATTACATGGGTTGGTTGGACCAAAACCCTTTGAAATCCTTCCTCTGCCAGCTTTTCCATGGCTTCCGCCACGGTATCTACGTGATAATGATCCCGATCTTTCAGTTTTCGGATAATCATTTTGCTGGTCCAGGCCCGGCGGATTGTATACTGAGGATAAGCGTCCCTTATCCGGTTTTCAATGGCTTCTATGGTCTTTTCTCTGGTGTCTGCGTAAGTGGTTCCGAAGCTGACTACCAGGATCGCATTTTTTGTATTCATATACGGATTCCCTTCTAAGCAGGCAACTCTTTAAAACGTGCGCCTGGGTCTGCTGTCTATTGTAACGGGCAGCAAGGGGATTGTCAAATATTTCTCTTTGCCAGAATCCCCATAACCACCTCTGCTGCAATAGCGGATGCTTTCTCACAGTTCTGTTCAAAGTGTTCCGCCCCTATGTGGGCCGCCGTGTCTGTTATAGTCCTGACAGCCAGAAAAGGCGTCCCATTTACATAGCAGACATGAGCCGCGCCGGCAGTCTCCATATCCACAGCCAGAGGCGCAAAAGCCTAGTTAATCTCCGTCCTTCCTGCATCCTCAATAAACTGCTCCCCTGTGGCAATGGTTCCAAACCGGATAGGAAGTACGGATTCTTTGGCATACTCTTTTGCTGCTGCCAAAAGCTCTTTGTCCGCCTCAAAATAAACGGATTCCATCCACGGATGAAACTCTGTGAGAATATCCCGGGCCACATCATGGTAAACGCTCCTGGCAGCGATTATGGTATCAAAAAGCTCCACGCTTTCCTCCATTCCCCCTGCCACTCCTGCATTGATAATGGCCTCTGCCTGAAAGGTATCAATTAAAATCTGAGCGGCAATGGCGGCGTTCACCTTGCATACGCCGCTGTAAAGAGCTGCAACCCTCATCTGGCCTATCATGCCTTCATAAACTTTCAGCATAGCTTTTTCTGTGATTTTTACTTCTTTTATATGGGGCAAAAATGGGGCTAGCTCGGTGTCGCTGGGACACAGGATTCCGATTTTTCTCATGCTTCCCCCTTCTATTTTTGAAAACTCTTTTTATACAATGGATGTACCCATTTCCAAAAAATCAGGATATGGACAATGCCAACGGCTCCAAAAATAATCTGCAATGCCATTTCCGGCAGTCCTGACAGCAGAATTCCGTTCATATCTCCGCCGCCGAAAAACCGGTATAAAAATGACAGGTATATAGGGTCAACAAACATCATGACTATGGTTGTATAGTAGCCCACAGCTCTGAAAAGCTTGTTTTTTATTTTGGTAAAGAAGGGCGTCAGCGCTGTGAAAATCCACGCTGCAATCAAGGTGCCGGCACCTCCGGCAAGGCTGAAGATTATCAGTTGATTTTCCGTTAAAGATTCTGTATCAATTACCACCTGGACTCCTGGCCCCAAAAGTCGGATTTTCTGAAATACGCCGTACAAAAGGGCAATGATCAGATGGCTGCCTTCATGGATAACATAGTAAAGGAACACAGCAAGAATAAGGGCGCACCATTTCCTTATATTAACGGACAGTTTTTCATCCATTTGACTTTTCCTCCTTTTCATACTCAAACTTCATATCCCAGGACTCGCGGATATCGTCCATCAGCCGCAATACAGTCAGGCTATCCTCCGGTGTAAACTTATCGCTGTGGGATTTTCCTACAGCCACGCACCGGGACGCTTCTTCAATTTGATATTCAAAACCGTTAATCTGGAAGGGGCAATCGATCTCGTATAACTGGCCTTCGTAGACTTTGATCTCCATATGCTGGGCATGCTGATAGTCTTTTAAGGTAATAGTTCCCTTCTCCCCGTAAATTACTGCCTCCCTCTCCATAAGGATCCCAATGGACTGGGCGCAATAGGCAGTACACCCGTCCGGATAGGACAGGCTCAGGACGCTGAAATCATCGGTTCCGTATTCATTGATGTGCACCTCACTTTGAAAGGCTTTTGGAGCCGCTCCGGTAACCATATGGAGAAATCCCAGATTGTAAATGCCGATATCCAAAAGCGCTCCGCCGCCAAGGCCTGACTGGAATTTCCGCTCTTTTCTGGCTCCTTTGGCAATAAATCCGTATTCACAGCGGATGTGGCGGATTTTTCCGATAAGGCCTTCTGACAAGGCTTCTTCAAGACGGCTATAGACGGGCAGGAAGCGGATCCAGAAGGCTTCCATAATAAACAGCCCTTTTTCCTCCGCCAGCTTATAGAGGATCTCCGCCTCCCCGGCATTGGTGGTAAAAGGCTTTTCACAGAGCACGTGCTTTCCTGCGTTTAAACACATCAGGCAATTCTCATAATGAAGGTTGTTGGGGGTAGCCACATATATGATCTCCACCTCCGGGTCGGCCGCCAGGGCTTCATATGTACCGTAATACTTTGGAACCTGATATTCTTTCGCAAACGCTTTGGCAGAATCCTGATTCCTGGAACCTACTGCTGTCAAAATCTCCCCGGATTCCTCCATCTGTTTCAAAGTGGATGCAAATTTCTTTGCGATGTTTCCGGTTGCTAAAATTCCCCATTTCATGTCTTTACTGCTCCTTTCAGGTGTATCCCGTTTTTACTTTCCCTGCCGCCTTTTTGATCTGTTCTAAATTCCAGTCTAAACTTTTGTTTCCGTCCAGAATAATTTTGGGACAGGTGAGAAGTTTTTCCCACTGATCATGTTTGGCCTTGCTTCTGGTATCCAGCCCGCCGGTATCATAGCCGGAGGCCCAGTCAAGAAACTGGCAATGGGTCTCGTACATGTCGCCTCCCGGCTCAATCCTGGAACCAAATTTCTTTCTCTCCCGCTCTTTGATTCTGGCAATGCGAACCTCTACAGGCGTTACCAGACGGGCGGCCAGGGTAAAAGAAAGGAATCAACGGATCTCCCCAGTCTGTAAGAGAGCCGGAAATCACTGCCTTAGGGGACTGTTTTAGTTCTTCTTTCATCAGGCGGATTCGTTCCGGAATGGGTCGTTTCTGCCTGTAAGGCGGGTCGGTATTTTCCCAGTAATAGTCATCGCTGTCTATAAGCCGGTAGCCCAGATTTTCAGTAAGGTATCTTGCCAGGGTGGTGGTTCCGGATCCGGATGCGCCGTAAATGTGAATGACACTTTTTTCCATAAGGCTCTCCTTTCTTCTGTCACGATTTTATGTTGCCAGTGTCTTGTCTGGATCATATTCGAGCAAAACAGTGGGTTTTAGGGCCGGTAATCATCTCGGATAAATGGCTCTCTTATCCTGGTGTCTGTTAAAAGCCCGTATTTTTTCGGATGGCGGTAGGCATTTCCATGAACCTCCCTGCTTCGGTACTGGCGGATTTCTTCTATGGGAATCTCCGCCAGATAGATGCCTTCGTTTTCTCCTGTCTCTAAAATCAGGGTGTCTCTGGATTCCGGTTCTTCCGGTTTATAGGCAATGCCATCAAAAACCGTAGAATGGCCGTTACAGTCCGGCTGGCCTTTGGGATAGTTTACGGTTGCAATGGCCAGCATATTTTCGTAGGCCCGGCCCCTAAGCTGGGAAATCCGGTTGATTTCCATGGGGCAGGCGTTGGGAACTAAAATCAGCTCTGCGCCTTTTAGCATGAGAATCCTGGCGCTTTCCGGGAATTCCCGGTCGTAACAGATCATTGCTCCGGTTTTTATGAGGCCTTTTTCTGTATCTAAGTCTGCCACGAAAAAATCGTCTCCGGGAGTAAGGCGGCTCTCTTCTCCAAAATCACAGGTATGTACCTTGGCGTAGGAAAAAAGTGTTTTGCCAAACCGGTCTATGAGGCAGATGGTGTTTCTGGGAAAAGGTTCCCAGGCTTCCAGATAGGTAATGGCAATGGCCATATTCCGATCTTTTGCAAGATCGGAAAAGGATGCCATGAAGGGGCTATTTTCAGGGATTGCAGATTGTTTTAAGGCTTCTATATTTTCCGGAATCCTGTAGCCGCTGCTCCACATTTCCGGAAACAGAGCGATATCCGCTCCCATGGCTTTTGCCTGGCGGCAGGCATCCAGGCCCTTTATTAAATTTTCTTCTGTGGATTTGCCCGGCATTAGCTGGAGCAGGGCGATGGTAATGGTTTTCATGAATGGATTCCTTTCTTATTGCGGCTGGTGTGATTTTTCAGTATGAAAAGGCTGGAGAGTCAGTATCTCTTCTAGTTCTTTGTAGGAAAATCCCAGGCAGTAAGCTGTATCCTGGCTTTTCAGCGTTCCTTTGGGAAAGCAGATTTCCAGGTTTTCCGGGAAGAAAAGAAGGTATTCTGGCTTTATGGCTGCTTTTATCTCATTTCTAAGGCCTGGCTCTTTGATACCGGCTATGTCTAAAAGGTTTTCTATTGCCTCTTCCTTGGGAATGCTAAATAGGGTCCAGATGTCCAGCTTTTCTCCCGTGTTTCGGTCAAATACTGCGCCTAAGCGGAGTTCTTCCTGCTCCTGAATGCCGGCGGGGACTGTTACGGAGGTTAAAAAGGCTATGAATTCGTCGCCGCAAGCTGTGGGGGATACGGTCTGGTTTAGGGTGACGGCCTGAAATTTTTCTCCGGTTTCTTTGCTTTTTCCGTAAGCTTCGTAGGCTTTTTTTAGTTCTGCCTGGAGGTCGTAAAGGATTCCCTGCTTTTCGTAGTAGTCTAAAATTGTCTGCCTGGCGGGTTCTTTTAAATCGTTCAGGCTTTCTACTCCTGCTGTTATACTGTTATCCGGGCCTACTGGCTCCTGAACCTGCAGAATTACCTGGCCGTCTGGCAGCCGGTATTCTTCCCAAATGCCAAATTCTGGTTTCCACAAGTCTGCATATTGGCCATCGGAAAAAACAATGGCTTTTTCCTGGACGATTGTCCAGGGTTTTTCTGTGGGAGGTTGGGGGCTACAGGCTGTGGTGGTTAGCAGGAATAAAATCACTTGGAAAATGGATAGGAATCGTTTCATGGGGAGGATCCTTTCTATAGATCGAACTTTCGCTTTTTTGCTTTGCACTGCTCATTGCTTTCGTGTACATTATACCACTTTTATTTCTTTTGGGGCAATGGTTTGGGTGAACCTTTCGTCGTGTTCTACCAGAATCATGGTTGGGCGGGCGGTTTGGATTACTTGTTCAATCTGCATGCGGGAGTATATGTCAATGTAGTTTAATGGTTCGTCCCAAAGATAGAGATCGGCCTGCTGGCAAAGGCTTTGGGCCAGCAATACCTTTTTCTTCTGCCCCTCGCTAAATTCTTCCATCCGTTTTTCAAACTGCTGTCTTGGCATATCCAGCTTTCTAAGAAGGGTCATGAAAAGATTCATTTCTACCCCGTCCTCTTCTTCTATGCGCCTGGCATATTCTTTTAGGCTGCCGGACAGGAAGGATGCGTCCTGGGGCACATAGGAGATTTTTAAGTGGGAATCCAGCCACAGCTCTCCGGTTACTATGGCCCCTTTCATGGTTTCCCCATACTCCTCTGGTCTGTCTTCTGGGCCAACTGACGAAGAGGCTTTTTTTAAAGCGTATTCCTCCATCAGCTTTTTTAAAATGCTGGATTTTCCACAGCCATTTCTTCCTTTTAAGAGGATCTGCTCTCCGGGCATTATCTCAAAGGTTGTGTTCTTAAAAACTGGGAACAGCTTCTGAGGATTCTGTTTGCCCGGGTATGCTATGCCAAAATCCCGCAGCCGGACAAGAGGGCTGTCTTTTTTTATCTGATTAAGGCCAGGAAACAGTTTTAAATCTTCTGCAACTTCGATGTCTTTTAACAGCCCGGATTTCTCATCAATGGCTCTCTGCTGGCGTTTTTCCAGATTTTTCCGGCGCTGCTGCATCCGGCGGGATTTTTCTCCTACATAGGCCCGGGTGTCAATACATCCGGTGGTTTCGAATTTAAGGGCGGCCTTTTTGCCGATTTTGGTGGATTCCACCTCATCAGCCCAGGCTTTGGCCTGCCTGGCTGCTTTTTTCAGCCTGCGGATATCTGCTCTTAATCTTTGGTTTTCGTCCAGTTCAAATTGATCCTGGCGCTGCTTATTTTCATACCAGGTGGAAAAGTCCCCTTTGGTTACGGTTATTTTTGTTTTGTTGATTGCCAGAATATGATCCACAGACCGATCCAGAAAGGCCCTGTCGTGGGATACCAGAATAAACCCCTTTTTCTTTGCCAGATAATCGCCTACCAGTTGTCTGGTCTCTGTATCCAAATGGTTGGTTGGCTCGTCAATGAGCAAAAAGTTGTGCTCTTTTAAAAATAACACTGCCAGCAAAACCTTGGTTCTCTCGCCTCCTGACAGCGTGTAGAAAGGCCTGGATAAAGTCTCCTCCTCCATTTCCAGCCTGGACAGCTCCCGCACTAGCTGCCAATATTCCAGCTCCGGATAAATTCCGTAAGCTACGGCTATGGTATCTTCCTCTATGTTGGGGACAGAAAAGGGAAAGTAGTCAAACTCCACATCTGCTTTAATTTTTCCCCGATACTCCATCTGTCCCATCAGAAGCTTTAAAAAAGTGGTTTTTCCCCGGCCGTTTCTTCCTACAAATCCCAGCTTCCAATCTGTATCAATCTGGAAAGATGCCTCATCAAAGATCAAATCAT
Source organism: uncultured Lachnospiraceae bacterium (assembly GCA_910586755.1). Taxonomy (GTDB): domain Bacteria; phylum Bacillota; class Clostridia; order Lachnospirales; family Lachnospiraceae; genus UMGS1370. The sequence goes on along the minus strand of CAJUJM010000012.1, from coordinate 22,321 downwards.
AACTGCCGTCGTAGGAAAAAGTTAAATCGCTGACCTGTATTAAGGACATTTGTAAACACCTCCTTGCGGTGGTACTGGCACGCGCCGCTGCAAGGCGCTTAGCTCATTGCCCGCGGAAATTAAATTTCTTATGCGGCTTTCGTGCATAATAAAAGGCCGCGAGAAGATCCTTCTCACAGCCGTAATCCGCACACGGAAAAATACACTCCTTCTATAAGCGTCCCACATGTCAGGGTTCCCCTGAAAAAGCGCTCTGAAAGAATACGCTGATAAGAATAATTGAATCTCCTGCACCAAAACCAAGGACAGTATGCGGATCTTTCCAGCCACTTAGATACTTCGATGGCCCTTCCTCTGCCCAAGTTACATCCTGTCGGTTTCTTTCTGCAAGAGAATCAAATCATTCTTTCACCTCGTTTCTTGTATTCTGCCGCCATTATACACAGAAATTTTTTTGTTGTCAAGAGGTGATTTTTGTTTTACAAACCTTTTTGTATGCCTGAATTAAGTTGTAATATGCAATCCTGGATTGTTGCCCTGGCTGCTTTGTTAATTTTGCATCTATTAACATCTTTTCACCATTTTCGCTAAAAATGGGTTCTCTGTTATACTGCAGCTCTGTTTCTCTGCCCCCGATAAGTTCCAAAAGCCGCAGCGACAGAAATAACAGTCAAAACAAAAACCGCCATAACTGGATAGCTGACACACATTCCGAACACATTGAAACCCTTATAACCACCGAACACCTCTTTCATCAGCGTGACATTTGCCAACCCGAAATCCACAAGCGCCCCAAACCGCTGGGTCACGGTATCTCCCATCGCCGCCAGCCCCACATTCACAAACAGAATCGCCAGACTAACCCCTGCCGCACCCATCTGGCTTTTCATTCGGGAGGAAATAAAACAGATAATCAGACTATAGACCGCGCTGGTAAAAATAAGCCATACGGCCCCGACTGCGGCAAGCTGCCAAACCTTAAATTGGAACATGGATCGGGCATAGGCGGGAATGGACTGGATGGCGGCGTCCCAGCCGTGGAAACTCCTGTGTGGCAGAAAACCGAGCAGAAATGTAGCGGCCAGATACAGCATGACCACAACCGTGGAGGCGGCGAGTACGCTCAGCAATTTTGCTGTGACGATCTTCCGCCTGCCGTTTCGGGAGCTTAAAATCAGGTTGTCCATGCCGCTGGAGCGTTCCACGGCGAAAACCGGGGCAATAACAAAGGTCAGCGGCACAAACAGAAGGAACTGCATCATATGCTCCCCCAGTTGTTGAACAGGTTTTCCCACAGCAGGGCGTTGGCAAACTCCGGCTCCCCCAGTTCTTCCAGCCTTTGCAGGACGGCGGAAAGCTCCCGATAGTCAAAGGTATCCTGTTTTCCCTGGCCTTCCAGCTCCACAATTTTCCTTTGCAGAAGAGCTATCCCATAGGGTTCCCCGGCGCTCTCAGGCGGCGTGCCGTTCCAATATTCCTTCACCCTTTCGGTATAGGCGTGGTAGTTCACCGCCAGAATGATCTCCGGCTGGTCTTTGACACTCCGGGTGATCATTCGTGTGTCTGTACCGTACCGGTTGCTAACCTCCTGATAGGTTTTTTCCGCATCCGCGGCTTTTTCGCTGTCAAACGGGCCTTCCCTGTCAGCGGCTAATTCCTCATAAGCCCGGTAACTGCCATTGCCGCCGATCAGGAACATGGTGGAGGTCAGACCAACCACACTATAAAGGATAAGCAGACATAATAGCAAAAGCAAATTTTTCTTGCCTAGCAGCAGTTTTCGCAGTTCAAATCGAAATAATGACATGGTGTTACCTCCCGGCCTTCCCAGGCAAGTAGTTAAAAAGATACAGATAGGCGTCCTCCAGCGTTGGTACGGCCTGTACCGCATCAGAGACAGGCTTTATATCGTCGATGATGCGGACCTCCATGCGGCCCGTTTTTGCCCTGACATTGCTGATGACAGCCCGGTTTTGATAGTCCATAAGCTGTTCGGCGGGCATCTCCGCCAGCCAGACCCGGCCCTCCATCATATGGATATATTCTTCGCCCGTGCGGATGTGCTGGATGTCGCCATACTCCATCATCATGATCTGCGCGGCAATATGCTCCACATCGGATACGATATGGGTGGAGAGCAGCACCAGTCGGTCCTTCGAATAAGCAGAGATAATGTTGCGGAACTTGATCCGCTCATAGGGATCAAGGCCGGAGGTAGGTTCATCCAGAATCAAAATCTCCGGGTCGTCCAGAAGGGCCTGGGCAATGCCCAGCCTGCGCTGCATCCCGCCGGAATAGGCAGTGCATTTCCGCTTCAGATCGTCCCAAAGGCCGACGCTGTGAGCCAATTCTTCAATCCGATTTTTTGCACGGGCCTTTTCCATCCCTTTCAGCGCCGCCGAATATTCCAGGTAATCCCTTCCGGTAAAGTCGCCATAAAAGCTGACATCCTGGGGGAGATAACCGATTTTCGCCCGATATTCATCTCCCACGGCATGAATGTCCTTTCCGTCATACAAGACACGCCCTTTTGTGGGGTGCAGCACGTCAGCCAGTATCCGAATCATGGTGGTTTTTCCCGCCCCGTTGGGACCCAGAAGGCCGTATACCCCCGCCCCCATGATGAGGGTGATTCCCTTCAGGACCTGTTTGCTCTTGTAGTTTTTTGTGACAGCATCCAATTGCAATTCCATAAGTTACCTCCTGGCCGCGGCCCCACCGCCCCGCATCCCCGCCGCGACCTTGATGGTGGAGAAGTCCGCCTGGTCAAATTTACGGACACACAGGACAAAGAAAAATGCCCCAATCAAAATGGTGATGGCCAGTCCCATCAGCGGCACGATAACAAATCCGCCAATGTTTAACGCCATGCCCTGTTCTACCAGTTCCCCTGTATCCAGCGTGTACGCCCCCAGGGCGATATAGCGGAAAATAGAGGTCGTATAGGTCAGCGGATTCAAGTAGACGATGGGCAGGAGAAAGCCGGGTATCATGGTGGTGGGGATATATGCGCCGGAAACAAATGTCAGGGGCATCATAATCATAGAACTAATGGTCTGAAAGGCGGGGGAGTTGCGAGAAATTGTCGCCAAAAACAGACCGATGGCGCTGAATGCCATAGCGGAAACCAGCATCACTACAGTCAACAGTAGAATTTGCAGAATATTGATCCGCAGGCCAAGGACAATGCCAACAGTCATGGTAACGACACCTTGCAGTGTGGCGATGACCGCGCCGGACAGGATATTCCCCATGGAGATCTGAGTCCGCGCGATGGGGGCCACCAAGACCTCTCTCATATAACCGCTGGAAATGTCGGACAGAATATCTGAGGAATTGTTGACGCTGACCTGGAACACGCTCATGATGATTACGCCGGAAATCAGATAATTCATAGGGGCGTCAAGGCCGCTCATGGAGGATTTCATCAGAAATGAAAACATCATCAGCATAAACATAGACATAAAGAGCGCTCCAAATACCCGTCCCTTGCTTCGGACATAATTCAGCAGATTCCTCTGCACAATGGCTATAATCGGGTTCATCCTTCTCGAATCTCCTTTCCTGTAATTGCCAGGAACACCTCATTCAGTGTCCCGTTTTTCACCTCAAAGTCCGTGATCTCGCCCCTGTGTGCCGTTAAAATTTCCAATGCGGCAGGCGCTTCCTTCGTATGGAATACCAGCTTGTTCCCATCCTTTCCATAGGAAATCTCCTGCTCCCGCAGCGCAGCCTCCAGCGGCCCGGTCTGAGTGCAGACAACATCCACCTCCGTACCGGTATATTGATGTTTCAAATTCTCCGGCGTATCGTGAGCGACGATCTTCCCATGGTCTATGATGACGACCTTGGAACAGACCTCTGCCTCGTCCATATAATGGGTGGTCAGGAAGATCGTCATGTTTTTCTGCTTTTGGAGTTGCTGAATATATTCCCACACATTGGCTCTGGTCTGAGGGTCCAGGCCGGTGGTAGGTTCGTCCAGAAACAAAACCTTCGGATCGTGTACCAACCCTCTGGCAATCTCCTCTCGCCGTTTCATACCGCCGGACAGACTGCCCACTGCCGCCCGCCTCCACTGCGTCAACTCCACCAGGTCAAGGGCAAAGCCGATGCGCTCCCGCACCTCGTTCTTCGGCACCTTGTAGAAGCTGCAATGGTATCTCAGGTTTTCTTCCACGGTCATTTGGGTGTCCAGGGTGGAATCCTGAAAGACGATCCCGATGTCCTTCCGCACCAGACTGCGTTCCTCAGAAACGTCATGGCCGTTGATGGTCAGAGTGCCCTCCGTTTTGTCCAGGATGGTACACAGGGTATTGATGGTCGTGCTTTTGCCCGCGCCATTGGGACCGAGAAACGCGAAAACGCTGCCCTCGTCCACGGTGAATGAGATGTCGTCCACCGCCGTAAAATCCCCGTACTTTTTCGAGAAATGTTCCACTTGTATGATTGGGTTCATATTTCTACCTCCTATTAAAAAAATCCTATGCGAGCAAACTCGCATAGGACTTATCTCCATAAAAATTATGGCGCCTTGTCTATTCTATTTTCTTTCTTGGCCGCCGAGCCTGTTAAATTCTTGTCTGTCTGGAACCGGGCCGTCATAATTCGGCGAGAACCGCTCCGCTCCCGGTATATCCATTGGCTTCTCTCCCCGCCTAAAGGAACCAAAGGCCCGCTCCCGCATGGACATCAACTGTTCAAACTGTTCCTCGCCCATGCGCTCTCTCGCTTTTTCCATCCAGTCGTCCATAGCATTTTCCTCCCTGCCAACACTCTCTTGCGTCTGGAAAGCCACAATAATACGGTCTAAATAATTTCCAAATTGCCGCAGTTCCTCTTTGGACAAGCAACCGAGGATTTCCTCATAATCCGATGCGGGCTGCTGTACTGTTTCTCCCTTTTTCGTCAGATGAACAACCATGACCCGCCTGTCCGTTTCGGAAGGTCTGCGCTCCACATAGCCGTTTTTCTCCAGCTTGTTCAGCAACTCGTTTAGCGATTGCTGCCTGATTCCCAGAAGGTAAGACAAATCCTTTGTCGCAATTTCCGGCTGGATTTTCAGCATAGCAAGAACGCGGCCTTGCCCCCTTGTTGAATCCGCGAAGGGTCCGGCTTCTGCCTGACTGAACATCTGACGGCGTTTCATGAGCCATTGCAGCGTGGAAAGCTTTTCATAAATATCTGTATAGAGATCGTTCATATCACTCGCCTTTTTTATACAGGTACCTTTTAGATTTGTCAAGAGGAAACTTTTAGAATTTTCCAACACTACCCTCAGTGGACAAGGGGACATACGGTTGCCCTTGTTCACTGAGGGTAACAATTTCTACACCCTGCTTTTTAAAAAAAGATAAACCCCGCACATTCCCACCAGATAGCTGCACAGAACTGCCAAAAGAATTTCAGCGGCAAAAGGATTGGTCAAACCCAAAATCATCATGCTTACATACAGACCAATAACCAAAAGATAGCCTGTAATCACCATAGTCTTATCTCTCAGGTACAGGTTGCGCTCGTCATACTCCAAAATTTCAGACTGCTTTAATTTCTCTTCATTCTTCAAAAGGAGCCTGTTTTTAATAAAAAGGGCAATGCCTGCCCCAAGAAGCCCGGCTCCGCTTCCTCCATACCATTCTCCAAGGCCTGCCGCCTGCTCTGAAAATCCCAGAAGCTTAAGGCCTCCTAAAGATGCCGCCAGGGTAATTGTCCCCAGCAGAATAAACAGCACGCTGGCCAAGATTCTGAATTCTATCCGTTTTCTGTATTGGGTTTTCATGATTCTTCCTCCTCAAAAATAAAAATTTCCTCAATAGTAGTTTGAAAATATCTGGCTATTCTCCAGGCCAGAGGCAGAGACGCCATGTACTTTCCGTTTTCCAAAGATGTAATCGTCTGCCTGGTGACTCCCACGCAGGCCGCCAGTTCTTCCTGGGACAGGCGGGCGGCTTTTCTTAACTCCTGTATCCGGTTTTTCAAAGGTGAGCCTCCTTTTTCTTAAATATATGAGTCTTTTGTATAGTTTGCTTTGCATTTTTAGTATAGTTTACTTTGCAGATTTTGTCAAGTATACTTTACAAAATTTTACCGGCAAAATTTCGCCGATATATTAAATCCCAAGCTTTTATCAAATAGAATGAGACCAATAAGATCTTAAAAGGCCCTTTATCTAACCGGACAAAGGACCTTTTTTGCAGAGGATCTCCCCTGCCATACTATTATCTTTTATGAATACACAATCTCCACCCTGCTTCCCTTCCCGCCGCTTTCTGCGGGAGTCACCATAAGCTTTACCGGGATCTGGCTGCGGATCTTCTCCACATGGGTAATCAGGCCGATGGAGCGGCTGCTAATACCGTGAAGGGTTTCCAGGGCCTCCATCACCACATCCAAAAGGCCGTCATCCAAAGTGCCGAAGCCTTCGTCCAGGAAGAACAGCTCCAAAGGCGCATGGTTGGTAAGCTGGATCTGGGAGGATAAAGCCAGGGCCAGGGATAGAGATGCCAAAAAAATTTCTCCTCCGGACAAGGTTCCCACTTCCCGGCGGATGCCCCCGTTTTTATAGTCAATAATTCGAAAATGTCCCTGGGCATTACATTCCAGTTCATAGTTTCCCATAGATAGCTTTCTCAGAAGCACCGATGCTTCCCTGGAAACATAGGACAGCTTTTCCCTGGCCACATATTCTACAAACCGCTTTCCCTTTATCAGCTTTTCAATCTGGAGAACCAGGCTCAAGCGGTGCTCCTTTTTCTCATAGTCAGCCATAAGCGTCTCCTTCTCCTGAAGGCGGCGCTTTCCCCGCAGAATTTGGTCAGACAGCCGGGTTCCTTCTGTCCGTTTGTTCTCCAGGCTGGTTTCCATCTCTTCCTTTTCTAAAAGGGCCTGGTTCCATTCCTCTTCTGTCAAAGAACGCCCGTCAAGCTGAAGGGCTTTTTCTCTTATCAAATTTGTCAGGCGCACGGTTTCTTCCTGGCGCCGCCGGATTTCCTCTTTCAGCAAAGCCAGCTCTTCATCGGTTTCTTTCCAGGAAGCGGCCGCTTCTTCCAGGGAAATCCCCTGATCTTCTGTCTCCTTTTTCAGTCCCGGACATTGAAGCAAAGTTCTGGAAAGCTGCTGCTTTGCTTCCTCCAGCCCGGTGATTGCATGGATTCGGTTGGTTTCTTCCACCTCCAGCCGGTGTTTTATATCCTGGAAATCCTGGGTCTTCTCTTCTAAGGTCTGTTTTGCCTTTTGGACAGCATTCTGAATCGACTCAATCCGGTTCTTTACCTCTGTCAGTCCTTTTTTCACGTCTTGACAGTCCCCTGCCAGAGAAGCAATCTCGTTTTTAAGGCTTTCAAGAGTTTCTCTGGCCTCTTCCTTCTGGGCTTTCAGATGCGCTTTGTCAATCTGAGCTTTGGTTTCCTCTCTGCGGGCCCCATCCTGTTCCTCTTCCAGGGTTTTGATTTTCTCTTCCAGTTCCGCTTCCAACCGCCGCAGCTCCTGAGTCTTCTCGTCCATCTCATTGATTTGGGTTTGTTTCTTCTGAAAATAATCAAGAGCAGAACCGGTCGCCGCCTCCTTAACTGGTTCTTTTTCCAGCTCCAAGCAGGCGGCTCTTTTTAGTTCCCAGTCCTTTTTCATGCTTTCCATCTGTTCTCTCTGTTCCTTAACCGTCTCCTCTGCCGCCTCATTTTTTGCAAGCAGCGCAGACAGCAGAGCCTGGGCTGTTCCATGCTTTTGCCCAATCTCCCGGCCCTCTTCCTCTAAATCCTCTATCCTTTGGCCCTGCTCTCGCTCTCCTTTTAACAGGTGATTTACCTCTTCTGCAACCAAGGCCAAATCATGGTGAATGGATCCGCAGACCGGACAGGGTTTCCCTTCCTCCAAAGCTTCCCGGAAAGTCCGGGCCATCTGTTCCCTCTCCTGTGCCCGGCGGCCTGCCAGTTCTGAGGAAACCTGTTCCTCCTCTTCCTTTAGCTTTCTTTCCGTTTCCGACTGGGAAAAAATCTGTTCTTTCAGGCTGTTTCTCTGAGCCTCTCCCTTTTTAACCCCCTTGACTGCCGTTTTATAATCTCTCTCTAATAGCACCCCGTCCTGTACCAGTTTCCGGGTCTCTACGGAGATCTGACAGGCTTCCAGCTGTCTCAAAAGCTCTTCTCTTTCCTTCTTTTCTCCGTTTAAGGATTCTTTCCTCTTCTCCTGGGTTTCAGCCAGCTTTAAAAGAAGAGTTTCCAAATGGGAAAGCTCTTTTTCCCGCCGCCTGTCCTCTTCTTCCAGAACCGCCAGCGCTTCGTTTTTGGGGATTGCCAGTTCCAGATTTCTCTGTTTTGCTTCCAGGGCCGGAATTTGTTTTTCCTCCTCTAAAGATTTTTCCAACAGGGCCCGGGCCCCTTCCTCGGCTTTCCGGGCTGCTTCCAAAGCAGTTTTTAATGCCTGGCAGCTTGCTTCCCTTTCCTCTTTCTGCTGTTCTTTTTGAGAACAGATTTCTAAAAAGGGACTTATGGCTTTCACTTCCTCTGCCATTTTGCTTTTCTGCTCCCAAAGGGCCGTCTTCTCCTTTTCCTGTTCCAGAAGGGCCATTTGGGCTTTATATCCTTCCTGTTCCTGAGTCCAGAGACGGATCTGCTTCTTTTCTTCAAATTCCTCCAGCATACCCTGTACCTGAGCCTTTAAGTTTTCAAATTCTGTTTCCCAGGCCTTTTGCTGTTTCCTCATTTCTTTAAGAATTCCCTGCGAAATGTCCTCATATCCCGACAGGCGGCCCGACAGATTTTCCATATTCCGGCTTATGCTCCGCTTTTCTTCCCCGATACGGCCAGCCAGCGCTTCCCCGTATTTTTCCAGGTTAAACAGACGCTCCAACATCTCGTTGCGCTCTTTCCCTGTCAGCATAAGGAACTCAGAAAACTTTCCCTGAGGCAGAACCACGGTCCTTAAAAAATCATCTTTGGTAAGGCCTATCAGCTTCTCACAGGCCTGGTTTACCGCCCCGGTTCCTTCCTCCAGAATAACGGGGTCCCCGTTTGTAATCTCTTTTAACACGCTTTTGGACACCGGTTTTTTGGAAAGATCTTTATTTTTGGTATAGCTGCGATCTACCTGATAAGTCCGGGGGATTTTTCCGTCAATCCGGAATACAAAGGAAATGCTGGCCTGGCGAACCTCTTCCCCTGAGTTGACAAATCCGTTGCTGCGGCGGGCCAGATCCCCGTAAAGCGCCAGGGTAATGCCGTCTAATATGGTGCTTTTTCCGCTTCCTGTGGGCCCGAAAATGCCGAAAATTCCCCTGGAAGACAGTTCTTCAAAATCAATGGTCTGGGCTTCTACAAAGCTGTTCAGGCCTTTTATTGTAAGTTTTAAAGGTTTCACAGGCCTTCCTCCTCCTTTGTCTCCCCGGCCAGCTCCAGCAAAAGATCGGTGAGTTCCTGATCTGGCAGGGCTCCGCCGTTTTCCCTGCGGTAATATTGAATAAACAGGTCTTTTAAGCTTTTTTCCTCCAGCCCTTCTTCAGGCTCCAAAATCGCAGCCGCCCCTGTGGGGATAGGCCGGATTTCCAGAATGTCGCTTTTTAAGGATTTCATTTTCCGGATCTCGTCCTCTCTGATATAGCCCCGATCCGTTTGGATTTCCAGGTACACAAAAGAATCCTCATTCTTATTGGCTTCACACAGGGAAATGGCTTCTTCCACATCCTTTGCCCGCCAAATCCGAATGGGTTTATAAACCGGCAGTGGAATCTCTTTTTTCACAACGTTTTGTCCCGGGTGAGCCTCTACAAGGATACACTGTCTCTTAACCCCGGCCTCGCTGCGATGGTAGGCTATGGGCGCTCCGCTGTAAAAAGCTCTTCCCTCTGTATGAGGTACTGCCTGGGGCTTGTGGACGTGGCCAAGGGCAATATACTGGGCTTTTTGGGGCAGAAGGCTTCCGTCTACCAGATAGGAACCGCCCAGTTCCAGGCCCCGTTCCGACCCGCCTGCAGACGCGTCCATGGCAAAGAGATGGGAAACTGCCAGATTAACCGTATCTTCCCGGTAGTGCTTTTCCAGCCTGGAAAAAAACAGGCCTACCCGCTCCCCATAGGAGGCGGCCCTTTCCTGCCCTTCTTCCATTTCCCGGTAAATCACTTCTCCCAGACGCTTTTCACTTGGATAAGGAAGAAGGAGGATAACCGCTCTTTCCCCGTTAATCTCCAATTCTACATACCCTTCCCCGGAATCCGTCACCTGATGGTTTCCGTAAGCGCCTTTTGGAATTACGGTTTTGGGAAGCCCGGCCATTAAAATCCCATGCTCCATAGCCAAAGGCCCGGCCGCCACCAGGCGTTCCGGGCTGTCATGGTTTCCGGCGATGACAAGAACCAGGCGTTTCCCGCCTTCTGTCACCGCTTTTAAGGTGTGGTAAAAAAGTTTTTCTGCCTCTGCAGAAGGATTGACACTGTCATAGATGTCTCCGGCAATGATCACCAGATCTGCCTGCTCTTCTCTGGCAATGCGGGTAAAATCCTCAAGGAATTCTTTTTGCTCTTTCAGCCGGCTTTGTCCCTCTATATTTTTTCCCAGATGCCAGTCTGCTGTATGTAAAATACGCATTAATTATTCCTCCACTCCCTGTCTGGCGCAGATATCCTTTAAGCAGCATTTGTCACAATAAGGCTTTGTCCGGGCCGTACACACATCCCGGCCGTGAAATACCAGCCTGTGGCAAAAATCGCTGCCTTCCTCCGGCGGCACCAGCTTCCACAAGGCCATCTCCACCTTCTTGGGATCTTTGATATTGTCTACCAAGCCCATACGGTTTACCAGACGGATACAGTGGGTATCGGTGACGATTGCAGGTTTTCCAAATACATCCCCCATAATCAGGTTGGCGCTTTTTCTTCCCACTCCCGGAAGCTTTAAAAGGGCGTTAAAATCATCTGGCACCTTATCCCCATATTGTTCATGGAGGATCTTCATGCAGGCATTGATGTCTCTGGCCTTGCTTTTTCCCAGGCCGCAGGGGCGGACAATGGCTTCGATATCCTCTGCCTTTGCTTCTGCCAGGGCGGCTACATCCGGGAATTTGGCATAGAGATCCTCCACCACAATGTTCACCCTGGCATCGGTACACTGAGCCGCCAGACGGACTCCCACCAAAAGCTTCCAGGCCTCATTATAATCCAGGGTACAGCCTGCGTCCGGGTATTCTTCCTTTAACCGCCGGATAATCTCCAGGGTCAGTTCTTCTTTTGTCATACTCAAAGCTCATCATTCCTTACTATGTAAAAGTCCGCCGCCGAACAGGCGGCATGCATTCAGGGATGCCCCATGCGTCCGCCAGACTTTTCTGTGCGGTGTTTGTCCGCCGCCGGGCGCATGCAGGTTTACTATGAAAATCCGCCGCCGATTAGGCGGCATAAGTTCAGGGATGCCCCATGCGCCCGCCAGACTTTTCTGTGCGGCAGTGCGTCCGCCGCCGGGCGCATGCAGGTTTAATTTTGTGAAATGTCAATGCCAAAATACTTCTGGGAAAGCTCTGAAAGCTCTCCTGACTGGGTCATCTCAGTAATGGCTTTATCAATAGCAGCCCTTAAAGACTCGGTCTCCGGGCCCTTCCGCACCGGAATAGCCACATGGGAAGCATCCTCTGTCAGGGCGGCAATTTTCAGATCCGCGTCAGGCTGGGCCTTCATATAGTCGTTGTAGGTCAGCTCTGCGTTTAAGGTGGCGTCAATCCTGCCGGAAAGCAGCAGCTCAAAGGTCTGGTTTAAGTCATCTACCCCCGTTACCTCTGCGCCATACTGCTCTGCCAGCTCCGCGTAGGTGCTGGAAATGGTGTTGGCGGTTTTTTTGCCGTTTAAGTCCTCAAAGGACTGGATCTCATTGTTTTCCCCTTTTACAATGACAGCAGTGCGGATATAGCCGTAGGGAATGGTGAAATCGTATTTCTCAGCCCGCTCATCGGTTACCTCCACCCCGTTAATTACCAGGTCATAGCGGCCTGCGTCCAGCCCTGCAAAAAGGCCGTCCCACTCTCCCTCCACAAAGGTAACGGAAACCCCCAGCTTTTCCGCCAGTTTTTCCGCAACCTCCACATCATAGCCTACCAGCTTGTCGGCTTCGTCATGGTAGGTCCATGGGGACCAGGTTCCTTCCATAGCCACGATCAGCTCTCCCCGCTCCTTAATCTGAGCCAGCGCATCTTTAGCTTCTGACGCTCCTTCTGTAATCTCCTTCCCGGCAGAAGTTCCTGCGGCGGCTTCCTGGCCGTTTGTTTTCCCGCAGCCCGTCAGGGCAAAGGCGGCCGCAGCTGCCGCAATGATTCCCGTTATCCAAAAATTTCTTTTCATCATTATCTCCTTTTTATAGTGCAGTTTTTCTGTTACTTTTTCTCATCCAATTGATTCCTAAAATCCCGGACACAATCACCATCATCCCAATCCCGGACACCAAAAACCAGGCCCTGACTCCCACCTTTTCCGCAATAGGGCTGGCAATCAGCAGCCCTACCGGCATGGACAGAGATCCGATGAGAGCCATAAGGGAAAAGGCCCGGCCCATTTTTTCCGGGGCAATGGTTTCCTGCATATAGGCAATCAGGGGGATGGAATGGACATTTCCAAATGCCCCCATCAAAAGGCAGGTTCCGGCAAAGATCAGCCATCCGGCAAAGATCGGAGGCAGCAGGCCGCAGATTGCAGAGGTAACCCCCAGCCCCGCCAGTCCTATATAAGATACGGCGATTTTCCGCTTTACCTTCCAGACACTTCCAAAGAGCAGGGCCGCTCCCATCATTCCCACTGCAAATCCAGTCTCCACAATTCCTCCGTAAATGGCGGGAAGGTTGAAAAAATCGCTGGTCATGAGAGGATAGAAGGTAGATAAAGGGGCGTAAAAAAACATACAGAGGGCTTCTGCAATGACGATCATAAAAAGCTTCTTATCCTCACTGTAAACCTCCATTCCCTGACAGAACTGGGCGGCAAAGCCCTGGGCCTTCTGGCCGGCAGCAGGAAGGGCCGGGATCTTTACCCACAGCAGCGCCCCCGCTGGCAAACAGCGCCCCGGCTACGTCCGTTAAAAGAACCACCCACATGGGAACAGCCGCATAAAGGGCCGCCCCTATTACCGGCCCTAAAATAAAGGATCCGGAGTTTAAGAGCTGAAGCCAGCCATTTGCCCGAACCAGCTCTTCCTGGGGAACCAGTTGAGGGATAATGGCGGAAATAGCCGGCTGCTGGAAGGTTCCTCCCATGCCTCTCAAGCAGAGAATAACTGCCACCGTCCACACTGGCATATGAAAATTTCGGATAAGCAGGGCATAAATAAGAGCCAGGGCCGCTGTAAACAGATCCGCCCCGATGCAGATCCATTTCCGGCTATAGCGATCTACCGCCACCCCTGCAAAAGGGCTTAAGATTGTCATCGGTAAAAAAGATACCAGACCTGCCATCCCCATAATCATAGGGGACCCGGTCTGTTCCGCCAGCCACCAGATCAGGGCAAACTGGACGGCCGAGCTTCCGATAAGGGAGACGGCCTGGCCTGTGGCGATGGTGAAAAACGGAAATTTCCAATTCTGATTCGTCGTCACGTTATACCAAATATCCTTTCTTATATCTTCTTTTTTGGCGGCTTTACCCGTACCAGCAGCAAGTCTTCCACGGTTTTCTCAATGCTTTCCGAGGTCACATCGATCATCAGCCACCGTGTGCCGTTTCCCGCAGGCGTATTTTCATAAAGACGCTTTACGTAAGGGTCTGCCATGGGAAGCAGAGCCTCCGCCTCCAAAGCTTCCTTCTGGCCAATGCACACCAGGCAGGTAAAAAAGCCCTGGTTGGCATAGATGGTACATAAGGCCCTGCTGCCCTTTTTATATTTTACATTCCACCCCGGGGCCATGGAACAGCAGCTATACTGAATGGAAGGCGCTAAATGGTAGGTTTCTTCAATAAACCGGATCAGATTCCCCCAGTAAGGCGAACCGATGTAATTTCCTATGGTGCCCATATCCGGTTCCTTATCTTTCGGGTACATCTGCGGCCATCTGGTATCTACCCCTGTAAGAGCATAGGCTATATATTCCGGTCCCCGATGATAGCCCAGCTTTTCTGCCAAAGCAGCGGATTTTAAATTGTGGGCATCCCAGCTTGGGTAAAGGCCCCGTTTTCTGCACTCTAAAATCAGCTTTGCGCCGCAAATCAAAGCCAGCCCTTTTCTCCGGTAATCGAGATGAGTATCAATTTGCACTTCAATTCCCTTTTTATAAGCGGAATAGGAAGAGGCCGCCGCCACCGGAACGCCGTCCTTTACAATGACTACGCCCAATCCCTTTTTCTCAAAATCTTCATAGGTGGGAAACTGGGATACCCAGTCTTTGGCCCACGAGTTTTCCCTGGCATAGTCATAGATGGATTGATCCAGAAGCTTTAACTCAAAGCCTTCCGGCAGACCTTTTACGATATTTTCCAAATAGTCCGGATCCCATACATCCTCTTCCTTTAAAATAGAATAGCGGCTAAACCGTTTGGCCGCACTGCCGCAGATCTTTTCAATCAGGGCTGCCCACTCCTCATCCGGCGGTACAAAAAGGGCGATTTCGGGCCGTCCCTCCAACAGATCTTTTAACAGGTCTTCATCCGCTTTTCCTGCTAAAAAACAGAAATCCCCCAGACAGGCAGCGGCTCCCTGGGGTGCTTCCAAATTCTCTGCATAAATATCTCCCATGGTTTGATCCAGGCAGGACCAAACCATGCTCTCCTGACTTCCTTTAAATAAACCGGCCGCCTTTGTGGTATCTTCTAATCGAAACATCCGCTATTTTCCTGCTTTCTGTATATTTTCGCCTCCAGACTGGCGCTCCAGACGATGAAATAGTTTTGCCAGCACTGCCACCGCAGCAACGGCCAGCACCATCTCTGCCGCCAGCTGGGCATAAGCCAGACCGTACAGGGGGAACAAATAGTTTAACAAATAGATTGCCGGGATTTCCAGGACAATTTTTCTCATAATAGCAAAAATCAAGGCTTCTCTTCCCATGCCTGTAGCCTGGAACACGCCCACTGCCACAAAGTCCATACATAAAAAGGGCAATCCCAAGCAGAAGCCTCTTAAGAACTGGGTTCCATAAGCCACAACCGCTTCATTGTCCATAAACATCCGGATAATGGAGCCTGCCCCCGCAAAATAGATCACCGATGCCCCGGTGAGAAAGCCCAAAGCGGCCTTTAAGGCAAAAAACAGGGTTTCCTTCATCCGCTTATAATTGCCGCTGGCGTAATTATAACTGATAAGAGGCATAATTCCCTGAGAAATCCCCATGGCCACATACATGGGCACCATATTCACCTTCTGGGTAATGCCCATAGCTGCCACCGCATCAGCTTTGTAGGCTGCCGTAAAATTATTCAATATGGTCATTCCTGTTACATTTAAAAGGTTCTGGATAGACGCGGGAATTCCCACGCCGCATACCCCCAGGAGAATGGCCTTGTTTCGTCCCAGCTTTTTGGGGCTGATGCAGACATAAGTGTGTTTTCTCTTGATAAATATCAAAACAAAGAAATAGCCGCAGGCCACACAGTTGGACAAAAAGGTAGCGCATCCGGCTCCTGCCGCTCCCATATTAAGCCCCCAGGGAAGGATAAAGATCGGATCCAAGATAATGTTTAACAGACACCCGCTCATAGTGCCGATGCTGGCGTGGAGAGACTCCCCCTCCGCCCTTACCAGGTAGGCCATTACCACATTCAGCATAGCCGGAACTGCGCCGCAGCTTACCGTCCATTTTAAGTATTCTGCTGTGGCGGCCTCTGTCAGATCCGTGGCCCCCAGCACTGTCATAGCCGGAGTTCTCAGTACCGTATAGGAAAAGGAAAATAACATTCCTGCAAATAAGGTACAGTAAAATCCAAAAGCCGAACTGCGCCGCACCATCTCGTGATCCTTCCGGCCCAGAGCCCGGCTCATCATGCTGGAACTTCCCACGCCAAACAGGTTGGTAACCGCATTAAAAGCTAAAAGCACCGGGGCCGCCAGGGTAACGGCGGCATTTTGAATCGGATCATTTAACATTCCTACAAAATAGGTATCTGCCAGATTATAAAGCACCATAACCAGAGAACTTAAAATGGTGGGAACTGACAATTTCATTACGGCTTTGGGAACAGGAGTTTTCTCAAATAATGTGACTTTTTGCGTATCTTCCATTGGAGGACTATTCCTTCTTTCTGCTTTCTACGTGTTTTCGCCTGAACAGGATATTTTCTGCTGCTTTGCCACTGCCGCCGCTTCCCTGGCAATTTCCAGCTCTTCATTGGTCTTTATCACCAGCACATTGACTTTGGATGAGCCGGTGGAAATCTTCACCGCCTCAGCCTGATCCCGGTTTTTCACCTCATCAATGGTAATGCCCAAGAATTCCAGATAATCACAGATCTCCTGGCGGATATCGGAATCATTCTCGCCGATTCCCGCGGTAAAGACAATATTGTCCACTCCGTTCATGGCTGCCGCATAGCTGCCCACATATTTTGCCACCTTATAAGAGAAAATCTCTCTGGCAAGTCCCGCTTTTTCGTTGTATTTGATTTCCGCATCTTTCAGTTCTCTGAAATCGCTGGAAAAGTTCTTGGAAATTCCCAATACGCCGGACTCCTGATTTAAAATCTGCATAATCTGGGAAAAATCCAGATTTTCCTTTTTGGCAAGAAATTCCAGGGCCCCCGGATCCACATCTCCGCACCGGGTTCCCATAACCAGCCCTTCTAAAGGAGTAAAGCCCATAGAATTATCAATTACCTGACCATACTTTACTGCACTGATACTGGCTCCGTTTCCCAGATGGCAAACGATAGTTTTTACTCTCTTTGGATTCTGGCCTAAAAACTCTGCCGCCCGCTGGGACACATATTTATGGCTGATACCGTGAAAGCCGTACCGGCGGATCTTGTATTTCTCATAATACCGGTAAGGAAGGCCGTATAAAAAGGCTTTCGGCTCCATGGTCTGGTTAAAAGCCGTATCAAAAACCCCTACCATCAGGGTATGGGGCATTAGTTTTCTACAGGCATTGACGCCAATAATATTGGCCGGATTATGGAGAGGCGCCAGGTCATTGCACTCGGTCATGGCGTCAATTACCTGGTCCGTAATTACGACAGAACCGGTAAATTTTTCCCCTCCGTGAACCAGGCGATGTCCAATCACATCAATATCGCTGTAATCCTCTGCAATCCCCTTTTCCTTGTCCACCAGCATGTCCAAAAGAGTATGTACCGCCTCTGTGTGGGTCTTCATTGGGATCTGCTCTTTTATGGAAACACCGCTGCCGGTTTTATAAGTAAATACGCCGTCAATGCCGATACGCTCACACAGTCCTTTTGCCAGCACTTCCTCTGTTTCGGAGTCAATTACCTGGAACTTTAAGGAAGAGCTGCCGCTGTTAATTACCAAAATTCTCATATAATATTTATCCTTTCCATCCTTCTATGGAAAATTGTAACCGTTTCTGGCTGTTACGGAAGATTATAGCTTACTTTGGAAGATAAGTCAAAGTTTATCTACTATAGAATACCCCAGCTTCACCTCCCGCATAAGGGTATCCCCGTCCTTTAAAATTTCTAAAAGCATGTTTACAGCTGTCTCCCCGCTTTTTTCATAAGAATAATGGACTGTGGTAAGCGGCGGGCTGGCGGCCCCCGCCAGGGCAGAGTCTCCATGGCCGGAGACCTGGATTTGCTCCGGAACCGGTATCTTCTGTTCTCTTAAATACTGGATGGCGCCCACTGCCATTTCATCTGTCGCACAAAGAATCCCGTCTAAATCCGGACACTTTTTTAAAAGCTCTTCTGCTTTCTTGCGGCCCGACTCTATGGAAAAATCCGCAATTACATAATTATCTGCAAGCTCCCCCATTCCCCAGTCGCGGACACAGTCTGCAAATCCCTGATACCGCGCCTTTCCGGCTGCCTTATCCTGGTGAATGGCGCTGATATATCCCAGTTTCTTTCTCCCTTTCTCTAAAAACAGCCTGGTCAGATCATAAAGGGCATGGTAATCATCATGGGAAACACAGGGAAAGCCCGGCATCTCCTGACCTATAATCACTACGGGTACCTTCATGTTTTTCAGGGTATTTTTATGCTCTCCCGTCAGAATGGTGGCCGAAAAAAGCACGCCGTCCACCTGCTTTTCGTCAAATGTCTTCAGATATTCCAGCTCTTTTCCGGGATTATTCTGGGTAACGGCCAACAACATCTGGTATCCCCGCTCATTGAGAACCGAAAGAATTCCCTCTACAATCCTTCCAATGGAGTTGAACGCAATCTGTGGAACAATCACTCCAATCATTTTGGTTTTTCTGGTCCTTAAAGTTTGGGCCTGAAGAGAAGGACGGTAACCGGTTTCTTCTACCACCTTCCGGATAGCTTCCCGCTTTTCTTCTGAAATATATCCCTGATTAAAGTATCGGGAAACTGCCGCGCTGGAAACCCCGGCCTGTCTGGCAATTTCTGCTATATTCATATGTTCTCGGCTCCTTTGCTTCCTTGAAACTAAGCTCCAAGCACAATGCGCCGGTGGGGCTCTGAGTCCGCACCGGCACATTGTCTGGCAGAAAATTTATCTCTTTTTTAAATAGTAGAATCCATTGGCCGGAATCGTAAGGCCAATGGGCTTTATGATCTCTCCGGACAGAAGATCCACATAGTCTCCGTCTGTTTCATTGATCCAGGCGATTCTGACATATTCGCTGAAATTAAACAGCCCGATAATTTTTTCCCCCTCAAAATACCGGCCAATACACAAAATGCTCTTGTCCCAGGTATCAATGGTCCAGGTGTCGGCTCCTGCCACAAAGGCTTTTTCTGTTTTGCGGATTTTTTCCAGCCGATCCAGCCCTTCAAAGATCCGGCTCTCTACGGAAACCTTGTCATGGCGGCATCCCGCTTTTTCCCAGTTCATGGCTCCCCGATGGATGTATCGGGAATCGTCAGCCTTCTCCGGGTTCTCCTTATATGTATAGTCATTGACCTGTCCAATCTCGTCTCCGCTGTAGAGCACCGGAATCCCGGACTGCATAAACATATAGGCATGAAGCATCAGATCTTTCTGGATGGCCTCATCCATCATGGTTTCATTTCCCTCGAATCCGGCCCGCTCCACACCGCACATAGATGCGGTAGTGCCGCAGAATCTGGCGTCACCGGTCACCGGATCCGCATTGTACAGTTCTCCCCGGCTGTTACTGCTGCCATCAAAGCCCTGGAAATAGTCATTTATGTATTTCTTGTGGCTGCACTCCTGAATCCCTTCCTGAGCAAGGGTTGCATAATCAAGTCCCCAGCCGATATCATCATGGCACCGTAAATAGTTGAGGAACACGTAGTCCTTCGGCAGGCCGCTTAAAATGTCAATCTGGCGCTTTAGCAGGCCCACATCCCGGGTGGCTACTGTGTGCCAGGTAGTTGCCATAGTGGTAACATTGTAAAGCATATGGCACTCCGGCTTTTCCACAGTGCCAAAGTAGGGAACTACCTTCTCCGGCTCCATCACCACCTCCCCCAGAAGCAGGATGCCCGGGCAGACGATCTCACTGATAATCCGCATCAAACGGACAATGGTGTGTACCTGCGGCAGATTGCGGCATTGGGTGTACAGCTCTTTCCAGATATAAGGAACTGCATCAATCCGGATAATGTCCAGTCCCCGGTTGGACAGATAAAGGAAGTTGTACATCATCTCGTTAAACACTCTGGGGTTACGGTAATTCAAGTCCCACTGATAGGGATAAAAGCTTGTCATAACATAGTGGCCTGCGTCAGGAAGCCAGGTAAAATTCCCCGGCGCAGTGGTAGGGAACACCTGAGGCACAGTCTTTTCATACTCTGCCGGAATGTCATAGCTGTCAAAGAAGAAATACCGGCTCATATACTCATTTTCCCCCTGGCGGGCTCTTTTTGCCCACTCATGATCCTCAGAGGTGTGGTTCATGACAAAATCCATGCACACATTAATGTTCTTTTTGTGGCAGGCATGTGTTAAACTCTCCAGATCCTCCATGGTGCCCAGACTTTCCTGAACCTTGCGGAAATCTGATACTGCATATCCGCCGTCTGACCGGCCCTTGGGCGTCTCTAAAAACGGCATGAGATGGATGTAGTTTACATTGCTTTCTTCAATGTAATCAAGCCTTTTTTCCACACCTTTCATATTTCCGGCAAAATTATCTATGTAAAACATCATCCCCAGCATATCATTCTGTTTATACCACTGGGGATCCTTCTCTCGTTTTTCGTCTAATGCCTTTAATTCTTTGCCCCGCTCCGCATAAAACTGCTCCATCTGTCCACACAGCTCTGCAAACATGGAACCGTTGTCATACAGCTCCATATAGAGCCAGCGCAGTTCTTCAAAATGTCTGTCAAACCGCTTCCGGTAAACTGCATCTGTAGTCGTCTTCTTTTCCATCTTCCAACTATAGTCCTTTCTTTTTTCCACGTCTGATCCTTCCCGCATATTTAAAAGTTCATAAGGCGTGTAATACGCTCAGAGGCCAAGGGGACCACCCGGTTCTTCTCTTGTCCTCTGAAGGTATCCTGTTGTGTAATCCATTTCACTTATATCTCTTTCCTCTAAATTTGCAGGGATATACGCGTTTTGTCTATTAATATTATTATATTCTGGGATGAAAAATATGTAAATAGGAAATATGTATAATTTTGCGATCTCGGTTTTGTGTGAAATATATGAAATTGATTTCACAGTATAGACAACTGTTAGGCCTCCTTATTGGAGAGTATAAAGAAATGAATAATTATTATTGGCAAGGCAGTAAATATAACTTAATAAACTTTGCCCAAATATTAAAAGTCTTTCATCATTTGCTTCACCGTTTTATCAAAATCTGATTCAATCGGTTGTATTCTATTAAAAATGTCGTACTCATTATGTGCTTTTTCTAATGCTTGTTTATGCGATATTTTACCATTATCTTTAAGAATTTTATACCGTCGAAACTCTAGGAAGGCATTTACACTTTTCTCAAATTCTTCCATAGTAAACACATTTTCACGTTCTATTAAATCTTCGATATAATCAAAATATCCGGTAACAGTCCTCTCTAACTGCCTGATTTCTTTTTCGGTTAAATAATTTTTAGCAATTGTTACATCAGATTTAAGAATTTGTCCATCTGGTGCATTCTTCCATGTTGTAAGTCCCATATATGATCTGCTTTATTATATACAATTTCAGCCGCTGTGCAACTCGTTATTGCATTTTGGAAACAACCACTTGCTCCTCCAGTTCACCATCATGAAAAATATTCTTAAGATGCTTACTGATTGCGGGAACTTGAACACCAAATAACTCTGCCATGGCCTTTTGCGTTATCCAAAGCGTCTCATCTTATATATACGCATTAACAGATACATCGCCATCATCAGAGTGGTATAAAATCATTTCCATCTCTTTTGAAAAATTATTCAAAACTAACCCTCCCCCTTTAGTCGAGCGCTTTTCGCATTATCCCCTCTTCTTGATTGTAAAAAGCCATGTTAGAACACTTCACAAAATTTTGGCACTTAACATTAAATCTTTTAATATTGAAAATCATCCCTTATTATTCTTTATAAATGTTACAACATGTGTTGGGTTATCAAGAAATATCCATTGCTTTTTTCCCACGTCTTCCAATTCACCAAATGTTATAAGTTTATATCCAAATGGCAATCTCAATTCACTAATGTTGCTCCATCTTGGTTAGACTCATTAATATATTATAATTCAATATTCGTCCTCTTATCTCCATGCCGAGCATGCACCCTTGATGATTTTGTAAAGACAGTTCTTTAATGGCATACAAGTTTTTACTTGTACAAACAAATATCATCCCGCTTTAAGAATACTTCTAAACTTGTCTGTTATCTATGCTCTCTGATATATAGGCAGGCTGTCTGTTTCTACAGTATCTTGACATACAATTGCCGTGCTATATTTAGCCCTTGTAACTGCTACATAAAAGCCACATCTAGTTTTAAAACTATCAATACTTTTGTTAAAAAGCAGCCATTCTAATATATTTTTCGTAGGATAAATTAACACGCGCTCACAAGTTAATCCTTTGGATTCTCCAAAATTCATAACTTCGTAATCAACATTAACTTTTACTATTTTTGAAATTCGCAACTGAAGAGGATTATATTTTTCTAAATATTTGCGACTTATATATGTGCGGAATGGTCAAGCCTTCCTTTATTCCACCTGCTGACATCCGGGAATTAAGAGAGCTGGTAAGATACCGTTATAAACTCACCTGTATGATTACCGGTGAAAAGAATCGTGCCCATAATTGT
>CAJUJM010000011.1 GCA_910586755.1 uncultured Lachnospiraceae bacterium | reverse complement strand
GATTACGGCAATGGCATTGCTTTCTGACAGGAATAATGCCGTACATAAAACTGATACGCCAGTCAATGCGTCTAACGCCACCATAATATTCCGTCTGTCTGCCCTGTCCGCCAAGATACCGCCAAGCGGTGACAAAAGAATTGTCGGGATTGTAGCAGCAGACAATATCCCTGCAAATAGGGCTGCCGAACCAGTCACTTCCAGTACATACATGGAGAGCGCCAGTTTCAATATAAAATTTCCAAACAATGAGGTTAGCTGCCCCAAAATAAGGAGCGTGAAATTTTTTGTAAATAATTTTTCTTTCATGGCCCGTTCCCTCCTTTTCCTGCAATATCAGTAATAAATTTTTCTGTAAAGGACGTTGTATCGTCATCATAAAGCGGCAGTCCCATATGGGCTAACACTTCTTTCACAAAATGATATTTATGATACAGTTCTTCCTCTGTTGCAGGGAATACCGAGGGCATGAGCCAGAAGTTGATAAGCGGCAAAAGCTCGGAAAGCTCCTTTATGTATTCCGTCTTGATAGAACCGTCCTTTTTTCCCTCCTCCAACAATTCCAACCACAAGGGAGTTAATACACGCCTGTTTTCCCTAACCGCCATCGATAAAATATGAGGGTCTTTCAAAATCGGGACTGCCTGCATATTTATCTGGTTTCGTTTAGCGTCTGAGTGATTCAGTGTAAGTAATGACCTGATTTTTTGCAGACCATTCAAGTCATCTCTCCCCTTGACTGCTTCAAATGGGTTGTCCTCGAAAAACATTTGATTGCCTAATGCATACATCACTTCCTCTTTGCTTTGGAAACAACGGTAAAACATTCCTTTTGCCCCGCCCACCATGTCCATAATATCGGAAATGGAAGTTTCCTCATATCCTTTAGAAATAAATAAATTTTGGGCAGCATTCAGGATTTCTTTTCTCCATTCCTCTGGTGTCTTTTTTACAGGTCTGGCCAAATGTTATTGCACCTCCTTTGTATTTAGTTATTGACTTAAAGTCAATAACTATTTTAGCACTATTCATAGATATTTGCAATAGCCATAATTTGTCATAGCACAGAAATCACTTATTTGTAAAATCCACAAAATTTTTTGACATTAAAAAAGCGGCAGAGATTGCTCCCTGTCGCTTATGAATTGACCTATGAAAGCCGGTTACAGCGCATCTGCAATTTCATAAATCAATCGCTCAGAATCTTCCCATCCCAGACAAGGGTCGGTGATGGATTTGCCATAGCAGCCTTCGCCGATTCTCTGGCTGCCGGGCTCTAAGTAACTTTCGATCATCAGGCCTTTGACCATATTTTGAATTTCACTGCTGTGACGGCGGCTGTGGAGGACTTCTTTGGAGATTCGGATCTGCTCTAAATATTTTTTGCCGGAATTGGAGTGATTGGCGTCTACAATGCAGGCTTGATTTACCAGGTTCCGTTCAGAATAGAGCTGGTGCAGCAAATTTAAATCCTCAAAATGATAGTTGGGAATACTCTGGCCGTGTTTGTTTACCGCACCCCTTAAAATGGTGTGGGCCAGAGGATTTCCGGCGGACTGAACCTCCCAGCCCCGGTAAATGTAGTCATGGCTGTGCTGGGCAGCCACAACTGAGTTGAGCATAACCGACAGATCGCCGCTGGTGGGGTTCTTCATGCCAACCGGCACGTCGCAGGCGCTGGCAACCAGACGGTGGAACTGATTTTCCACAGAACGGGCGCCCACTGCGATATAAGACATCATGTCATCCAAGTATCTCAGATTTTCCGGATAAAGCATTTCGTCAGCGGTGGAAAGCCCGGTTTCTTTTAATACCCGCATGTGCATGCTGCGGATGGCAATAAGGCCTTCATAAATATCCGGTTTATCCTCCGGATTAGGCTGATGTACCATGCCCTTGTAGCCCTCGCCGGTGGTGCGGGGCTTGTTGGTGTAAACCCGGGGGATAATGATTATCTTTTCCGCAACTTTTTCCTGTACCTTTGCCAGACGGCTGGTATAATCGCAGACAGAATCTTCATTGTCAGCGGAACAGGGGCCGATAATTAACAGAAATTTATCGCTTTCTCCGGTAAAGACTTTTTTAATCTCCTGATCGCGGTTTTTCTTGATAGCAGCCAGCTCCAGAGGAAGCGGGTATTGCTCGCGGATCTCAGAAGGATCCGGAAGCTTCTGAACAAATTTAAGTCCCATGATGTACCTCCTTGTGTCAAAAGATGATTTATAAAGGTCAATTATAATACGCAGGAAGAAAATGGGCAAGTAAAAAATGAAACAGCCCGGACAAGAAGACGCAGGAAGACGTCCGTCTAAACTACCGCGTCTAAACTACAGAAACCCCCTTGACAAATTCCCCTAATCCCCCTATAATACCAATTAATTTCAACACCAACAAGCAACGAAGGGAACAAGTACCCACCTGCGGGAACACACAGAAAGCAGCCGGTTGATGAGAGGCGCGTGGGAAGCAGATGGCGAATACATCCCGGAGCTTCGCACCCAACGGGACGGGATTTTGGCGGTGCTTTTCAGACATCTTATCCCAATTCCCCAGTAGGCTGCGACGGATCCGGCGCACGTTAGAGCGCCAGGGTATTTTGGCCCATAGCAGGTTCAGGGAGAGATTTCCCACCGGCTATAGTCATAGTACTTACAGAGATCGGCAGTGTAAGCTGCCGGTGAAAAAAGGTGGTAACACGGGATCATGGCCTCGTCCTTTTAGGGACGGAGCCTTTTTTGTTAAAAATCCGGAAAAAGCTCTTACCCCTAAGCGGCTGGCCCGCAAAATGCCATGACTCACAAAACAGATGGAAAAGGAGCAAGCAAAATGGGAGTTTATGAGGAATTAATTGCCAGAGGCTTAATTGCCCAGGTAACCAATGAGGAAGAGATCAAGAAAATGGTAAACGAAGGGAAAGCCACCTTTTACATTGGCTTTGACCCTACTGCAGACAGCCTTCATGTAGGGCATTTTATGGCGCTGTGTTTAATGAAACGTCTTCAGATGGCAGGAAATAAGCCCATTGCCTTAATCGGCGGCGGCACCGGCATGATCGGCGACCCATCCGGCAGAAGCGATATGCGCCAGATGATGACCACAGAGACCATTGAACACAACTGCGACTGTTTTAAAAAGCAGATGAGCCGTTTTATTGATTTTTCAGAAGGCAAGGCCCTTATGGTCAACAATGCAGAGTGGCTGATGGGCTTAAATTACATTGAGTTTTTGCGGGAGGTAGGACCCCACTTTTCAGTAAACCGTATGCTGTCCGCAGAATGTTACAAGCAGCGCATGGAAAAAGGCCTAAGCTTTTTAGAGTTTAACTACATGATTATGCAGAGCTATGACTTCTATATGCTGTACCAGAACTACGGCTGCAACATGCAGTTTGGCGGCGACGATCAGTGGAGCAATATGTTAGGCGGTACCGAGTTAATCCGCCGCAAGCTGGGCAAGGATGCTCACGCCATGACCATAACTTTGCTTTTGAATTCCGAAGGAAAGAAGATGGGTAAGACCCAGTCCGGAGCAGTTTGGCTGGATCCTGATAAGACTACGCCCTTTGAATTCTACCAGTACTGGAGGAACATTGGAGACGCTGATGTGTTAAAGTGCCTGCGAATGCTGACCTTCCTGCCTTTAGAGCAGATTGATGAGATGGATAAATGGGAGGGAAGCCAGCTCAATGAGGCAAAGGAGATCTTGGCTTATGAGCTGACAGCCCTGGTTCACGGAGAGGAAGAGGCCGGAAAGGCAAAAGAAGCTTCCAGAGCTCTGTTTACCAGCGGAAGCGCCGCCAATATGCCTTCCTTTGAACTGGCTGACGAAGACTTTACGGACGGAGCCATTGACATTTTAAGCCTGGTTCACAAGTCCGGCCTGTGCGGATCCCGCTCCGACGCCAGAAGAAACGTAGAGCAGGGCGGCGTGTCCGTAGACGGGGAACAGGTAAAGGATACCAAAAAAACTTACGCCAAAGAAGAGCTTTCCGGCGATGGGATTATCATTAAGCGCGGGAAGAAGAACTTTATGAAGGTGTTTGTAAAGTAGTAACAGGCCGTACCGGGTGCCCTTATCTTTATATTGTTGAAATGATTTTTTACTTTTAGTAAGAATATTTTTACTAAGAATGTTTTCGTATACCCATAAAAGAAAGAAGGTCTTACAATGAAGCAGGAATAAAAATCAAAAGAAAAAAGATAAGGGAACACCTGGAGCAATTGAAGCTCATATGTGAACTGGCAAAACTGCCCCGTCCCTGAAAATAAAAACAACAGAGCTTATGGAAAATTCCACCATACTATGATAAAATGATATTTACTTGATAAATATACCCTCAGTGGACAAGGGGCGCGTGCGGCATTATCTGCTGAGAGGAAGAAGAGATAATAGAAAGGAGCGGCTTCATGAGGAAAAGATTCTTAAAAAAGCTGACAGCAGTTCTTCTCACTGTGGTTTGCACTGCGGGATTAAGTGTTCCTGCTCTGGCGGCAGGCTGGCAGCAGGATGATAAAGGCTGGTGGTATGAGACAGAGGACGGTGGATATATATCCAATACCTGGTGGCAGGATCAGGACGGAATGTGGTATGTTTTTGACGAAAACGGTTATATTTACACCAATACTTACCGAATGATAGATGGAGTTTTGTATCCTTTTTTAAGCAACGGAATGTGGGCCGGAACCGCATTCGCGGATTACGGCCAAGGTGTTTGGGCAGGAAATACCTACGTGAATCCATGGTCCGGGGTCTCTGTAACCGTACCGCAAGGAGCAGTATTTTCCTACGATTTAGATGCCATTATGCTCAGCGGCTCCTTTATTCAGGAATTTATGCTTACTTTGCCGGGAGGCCTGGACGGTCAAATCACCTTAACCTATCATGATATTACCGCTTATCCTCAGGTGACGGACGGACAGTATACATCTATAGCGGCCATTGCGCTGGCGGAAGCCGGTCTTCAGATTACCGGAAGTGAACAGGTAAATCTGAATGGAAAGGTTTATACAAAGATATCCTCCACAATCTCAGGGGCTGTTTTTGCAGATTGTTATTTCAGGCGTGTTGGCCACTATATGGAGATATTTTTAACAAGTTATTCCCTGGGCGATAAGGCGGCCATGGACAGTGTAATGGCGACGGTACGGTAATGTATGGGAGGAGCTTTATATGGATCTAAAGCGCAATGCTTATGAGAAACTGCTGGAATGGAAAAATGACGGCAGCCATAGCACGCTGCCACTTTACTTGCTGGAGCGCTACCGATTCTAAAAGTACAAAAATCCGGAAAGAATTCATCAACAAAGAAATCTTTCCGGATTTTTCGATGTTATTTATCTCTGAGGCGTGATTGACTATTTCAGGGAACCGTCAGCTCCGGGGGTGAATACCATCGGCTTGGTCAGCATGCTGCCGTCAGAAAGCATGTAATAGGTTTTGCCATCCACCTGGATAAATCCGGTGGCCATCACTCCGGTTTCGGGATTTAAATAGTACCACTTGCCATCTAACTCCAGCCATCCGGTGGAGAGAGCGCCGTCAGCGCCGTAGTAATACCAGTTTCCGTTTTCCTCGGACCAGCCCATGGGCTTTACGGAGCCGGAAACATTCTCAGAATCACCGGCTTCATTGGAATGGTCAGAGGGGTTAAAGTTAAACCGCATAACCTTGTTAGCAGTATTGGAGCCGTTTTCGGTCCAAATAACGCAGGCGCTCCCGGGAGTCAGGCTGTCAATCCCAATCATCTGACGGGTCAGATAGGGAGTTAAATAACAGTCAGCAGGGATTTCATAAACCCGGCCGCCTACAGCGGTTAGCTCTGCGGAACCGTCCTGACGAACCTTTAAATCTTTAACAATGGCATAAGACGGAACCTGATAATCTGCCGGTACATTGATGAAAATCACCTCTCCATTGGCCATAGGAGGCAGACTCATGGTCATGGCAGGACCTACATAAGCATAAACGGTCTCGCCTTCCCGAATGTCCTCATAGGTTGCAGGCATTCCGGAAACTGCGTCCAGAATGACAGCCCCTTCTGTGGTGACCACCACGTCATTATGGACAGCGGAGGTATCGGAGTTAGTCAGGTGAAGGCTCTTACCCTCCCACTTTTCTGCAGTTCCGTAAACACATACGGGGGAAAACTCCGGGGTACTCTGTATGGTGCTGTCGGCCTGAGCCGTCATGGCTGCGCCCAGGGCCAGGGCAGTTATAGCGCTGAATGTCAAACATAATTTGGTTAATTTTCTCATAAAAAAGTCCTCCTGTTATACTGCTGTTTAACAGCAGCGTCATATTTGATCCACTGCTATCTTAGCACAGGAGGAAGGGAATTCCAATAAATCTTCTATGAAGGATTTCTGACATTTTTCTGACTTTCGTGTGTGGCATATGTCCGCTGCCGGCCTATGAAGGCTTAGAAAAATAAATGTTCAATGAGAATTTTTAATCCCATTGTCATTAAAATAATCCCTCCGGCTAACTCAGCCCTGGATTTGTAGCGGATACCAAACACATTTCCGATGCGGACTCCGGCAAAAGACAGGACAAAGGTGACGATGCCGATAAAGCTGACAGCCGGTATAATCTGCACGTTTAAAAAGGCAAAGGTGACTCCTACCGCCAGGGCGTCAATACTGGTGGCAATGGCCAGGAGGGCCATATTGCCGGGGGATACGGAGCAATCCAGAGTCTCCGTATCTTCTTTGCGAAAGGCTTCCTTTGCCATGTTAAATCCGATGATGCCAAGGAGAATAAAAGCGATCCAGTGATCAAATTGAGTGATCACTGTGCGGAACTGGTATCCTAAAAAGTAGCCAATAGCCGGCATGAGAGCCTGAAAGCTTCCGAACCAGAGGCCGATAATCCCGGCGTGCTTCCACCGCATACAGGGCATGGAAAGGCCTTTGCAGACGGACACGGCAAAGGCGTCCATAGAGAGCCCCAGGGCGATTAAAAAAAGTTCAAACAGAGACATGGGAAAATTCCTCCTAACGCTTTTTCTTCTTTTTTTCCGGCTTTTTCACCCGATCCAGACGGATATCCTCCAGATATTCCAGGAGTTCCGGATCCACGTGGTCAAAGAGCCAGTTTTTTCGGGACGGAGTTCTCTCAAGATGCTGCTTCTTGATTTCCACATTGGTTTCTTTAATTTCTTTTTTTAAGTCATGGGCGGAAAGCCTCATAGCGCCTTTTCCCAGAATGATTACTTGTTCCAATTTATCAGAGGTAGCCACTGCCACGCTGTAGCGCCTATCCATTTGCTGAGTAACCTTTTCTATGTATTGATCAGCGGTCTCGGCTTCCTTGGTAAATACCACATGGATATTGTTGTACTGGAGGACGGCGCCTGGGTTGTTTTTTACTTTATAGCCGTCAAAGACTACTATTACATTGCACTTTTTATAGCCCTGATAGTTGCACAGAATATCCTGGAGAGAAGTTCTGGCGGCGTCTAAATTGACGGCAGCCAATTCCTTTAATTCCGGCCAGGCGTGGATGATGTTGTATCCGTCCACCAGCAGATATTCACAGGTCATAGCAGCTCCCTAATTTGCGCCAAGCGGCTTGACCTTCAGCTTATAAATCCGGATAAACAGAATGGTGCTGAAAGTAACAGAGAGAAGCTCTGCCAGGGGGAAGGAGAGCCAGACAGCATTTAAACCAAACAGGACGGCGAATAGAAGCGCCAGGGGCAGGATTCCGATAAGCTGACGGATGACGGATACAATCAGACTGTAGACGCCATTTCCAAGAGCCTGGAAAACGGAACCTACGATAATGCAGTAGCCGGCAAATAAAAAGCTCAGGCTGATGGTTCTAAGGGCCGGAATACCAATCTCCAGCATATGGTCAGAAGCATTAAACAGGAGAAGAAGCTGTTTTGGGAAAAGCT
Source organism: uncultured Lachnospiraceae bacterium (assembly GCA_910586755.1). GTDB lineage: Bacteria > Bacillota > Clostridia > Lachnospirales > Lachnospiraceae > UMGS1370. The sequence goes on along the minus strand of CAJUJM010000011.1, from coordinate 67,373 downwards.
GGAAAACGGCAAGCCCCACAAGCATAATGGCTACGGCGCTGAAAATGGAAAGCTTGATGGTATCCATGATTCGTTTTTTGTTTCTTGCGCCGAAATTGTAGGCAATAATGGGAATCATGCCGTTGTTAAGGCCGAAAATCGGCATGAAGATAAAGCTTTGTAGCTTAAAGTAAACGCCCAGTACGGAAACGGCAGTCTCTGAAAATCCAATAAGGATGCGGTTCATACCAAGAAGCATCAGAGAGCCGATGGACTGCATAATCGTGCTGGGAACTCCTACGGCGTAGATGGTGCGGATGGTAGCGCCGTGGGGATGAAAGCCCTTAAAGGACAGGGTAACATCCGGGTTTTTCTTCTTATTAAAAAGAAGGGACATAAGCATGGCTACAATCTGACCAAAAACTGTTGCCAGAGCAGCGCCCTGGATACCCATCTCAGGCGCTCCGAAAAGGCCAAAAATCAGGATGGGGTCAAATATGATATTGAGGATAGCGCCGGTGCCCTGAGAATACATATTATAGATAGTACGGCCAGTAGACTGGATAATGCGTTCAAACATCATCTCGCCGAAAATTCCAAAGCCCAGCACGGTACAGATGGTCATATATTGTACGCCCAGTTCTATAATCTCCGGATTAGAAGTTTGGCTGGAAAAATAGAATCGGGACAGGGTAAGGCCCATAATGGCAAATACGGCATAGCTTACAAATGCCAGGAACACACCGTTTACGGCAGCCAGGTTAGCAAGATCCCGGTGTCCTTCCCCAAGGGATCTGGATAAAAGAGCATTAACGCCTACGCAGGTTCCTGCGGAAACAGCGATCATCAGATTTTGGATTGGAAATGCCAGTGAAACGGCAGTCAGGGCAGCTTCGCTGATTTGAGCGACGAAAATACTGTCAATGATATTGTACAGAGCCTGTACCAGCATAGAAATCATCATTGGCAGGGACATGGTAAACAACAGCTTGGAAACAGGCATGGTGCCCATTTTATTTTCTGTCCGCGACATAGTGGTTCCTCCTATTTATAATAAGTATACGCAATTGCAGCGTGCTAACTATTGTATCTCCTGGGGGCGGGTTCTGTCAAGAAGAGTCTGAAAAAGGGGCAGAATAGTTACGAAAAAATGGGAGAACAACAGAGCAGATACTGTTGTTCTCCCGACTAAGCGGTTACTGTTATTTACTTCCAAGGGCTACAGACTGTGGAACTTCCATCAATTTATTGTAGCAGGCGAAAGCGTCGTCCACCAGTTTCTGATCCGGAGCTTTGGTAAACAGGCTGACAACCGGGACAATGACAAGTCCTGCCAGCATGGCGAAAGCGCCGGCATTGATGGGAGACTGCAAAATTACAGGGAAGGCGCTTCTTGCCAGCATGTTGGCGGTCATCAAACCGGATCCGAAGACAAAGCAGCACCATACGGAAGCTTTGGTGGCCTTTTTCCAGTACAGGCCGTAGAGGAAGGGGGCCAAAAAGGATCCGGCCAGAGCGCCCCAGGAGATCCCCATAAGCTGGGCAATAAAGGTGATATTGTTTTTATACTGAATCACCGCAAGGACAGCGGAGATGGCAATAAACACTACAATAAGAAGGCGGATAACTGTGACCTGCTTTTTTTCGTCCATGTCCGGCATTACGGTTTCCTTTAAAAAATCCAGAGTCAAGGTAGAACTGGAAGCCATAACCAGGGAGGACAGGGTGGACATGGAGGCGGACAGAACCAGGATTACCACCAGGCCGATTAAAAGTTCCGGAAGGCCGGACAGCATAGTGGGAATGATAGCGTCATATCCTTCGGCGGCCAAATCAAACTGTCCGGTATAGAGCCGTCCGAAGCCGCCTAAAAAGTAGCAGCCGCCGGAAACCACAATCGCAAAAAAGGTGGAGATAATGGTGCCCTTTTGAATGGCTTTCTCACTTTTGATGGCGTAAAACTTCTGAACCATCTGGGGAAGTCCCCAGGTGCCCAGAGAAGTCAAGATTACAACGCCAAGGAGATTTAAAGGATCCGGCCCAAAGAAGGAAGCGAAAACGCCGGGCTGGGCGGATGCGGAAAGGTCTTCAACGGAGGCCAGCTTATTCAGGGCCTCCATAAATCCTCCATGACCATTTAAAATGGCGGCAATGATAATCACGATACCGGCCAGCATAATCATACCCTGAATAAAGTCGTTGATGGCAGTTGCCATATAACCTCCTGCCACTACATAGATGCCGGTCAGCACCGCCATGGCGATAATGCACACGGTGTAATCTACGTGGAAAGCCATTCCAAAGAGGCGGGACAGGCCGTTATACAGGGAGGCAGTGTAGGGAATCAAAAATATAAATACAATTAAAGACGCTCCCAGCTTCAGGGAAGGGCTGTTAAACCGTTTTCCAAAAAACTCCGGCATGGTGGCACTGCTTAAATGCTGCGTGATAATGCGGGTTCTCCGGCCTAAAATAACCCAGGCCAGGAGAGAGCCGATAAGGGCATTTCCCAAGCCAATCCAGGTGGAAGCGATCCCGTATTTCCAGCCGAACTGTCCGGCGTAGCCTACAAAAATAACTGCCGAGAAATAAGAGGTTCCATAGGCAAAAGCCGTAAGCCAGGGCCCTACAGAGCGTCCTCCCAGTACAAAACTGTTGACGTCAGCGGTGTGGCGCCGGCAGTACAGGCCGATACCGGCCATGACGGAAAAAAAGATGACTACCATTATAATTTTGATTACCATTGGAATATCCTCCTAGTGTATAAGCGGTTACATTCTACGAGCGGTTCTGAGCTTCTACCAGACGGCCGCTGCCGTACATCTCCCGAAGCTTGGGCTTTTCAATTTTGCCGGTTGGGTTTCTGGGAACGTCGGCAAAAATGATCCGGTGGGGCCTTTTGTATCTGGGCAGCTTTCTGCAGAACTGATTTATATCATCCTCTGTGCAGGAAAAACCCTGCTTCACAGAGATTACCGCAGCGGCAATCTCGCCCAGGCGCTTGTCCGGAAGGCCGATAACCGCCACATCGTGAACTGGCTGGTAGGTACGCAGGAAATCTTCAATCTGAACAGGGTACAGATTTTCGCCGCCGCTGATAATCACGTCCTTTTTCCGGTCTACCAGCATGATGAACCCGTCGGAATCTTCCATAGCCATGTCGCCGGTATAGAGCCAGCCGTCCTTTAATACATCTTCTGTGGCTTTGGGATCGTGATAGTAGCAGACCATAACGCCTGGCCCCTTTACAATCAGCTCTCCTACCTGGCCCTGGGGAACCTGACAGCCGTTTCCGTCTACAATCTGAACTTCCCAGCCGTAGCCTGCCTTTCCGATAGTACCTGCTTTTTCAATGTTTTCCACGCCCAGGTGAACACAGCCGGGACCAATAGACTCGCTGAGCCCGTAATTGGTATCGTACTGGTGACCTGGGAAGTGCTCTCTCCAACGTTTAATCATGCTGGGGGGTACGGGCTGTGCGCCGATGTGCATGAGACGCCATTGGGAAAGCTGATAATCCTGAACTTTCAAATCCCCCCGGTCTAAGGCATCCAAAATATCCTGGGCCCAGGGAACTAACAGCCAGACAATGGTACAATGCTCCTTAGAAACCGCGTCCAGAATGGCGGATGGACTGGTTCCTTTTAACAGAACCGCCTTGCTTCCGGAAAGAAGGCTGCCGAACCAGTGCATTTTTGCGCCGGTGTGGTACAGGGGCGGGATGCATAAAAATACATCGTCCCGGTTCTGGCCGTGGTGCTTCTGCTCGGCCAAAGCGGCGTGCATCAGGGCTTTATGGGTGTGGAGGATGGCTTTGGGGAATCCGGTGGTGCCGGAGGAAAAATAAATAGCAGCCTCATCCTCGTCATTAATATCGATTTTAGGGGAAGAGCTGGAGCAGTTTGCCGCATGGGACATGTAATCCTCTGCAAAGGAGGGACAGCCCTCGCCTACAAAGAACAGCAGCCGGTGATGGCTGATCTCATCTGCAATTTCCTCCACACGTCCGATAAACTCCGGCCCGAACACCAGAACATCGGCCTCAGCCAGGTTAAGGCAGTAGGAGATTTCATCAGAGGAATAGCGGAAGTTTAAGGGCACAGCCAGAGCGCCGGTCTTTAAAATGCCAAAATAAACAGGAAGCCACTCTAAACAGTTCATCAGCAGGATCGCAACCTTATCCCCCTTGTGGATGCCCATACTTAACAAAAGGTTGGCGAAACGGTTGGCCTTTTCGTTAAATACGTTCCAGGTAATTTCCCGGCGGTAATAGGGGGCCTGGGACGGTTCGATTAAATTATACTCTCTCCAGGTGACCCGGCGGGTTTCCGGCAGTTCCGGGTTGATTTCCACAAGGCTGATGTCGTCGCCGTAAAGGCGGCAATTTTTTTCCAGCAGTTCAGTAATAGGCATGATAATAGCTCCTTTGGTTTTCTTGTAAATTTGATGCCCCGTCAGCTTGCTGCGGGGTATTTGACTGTGAATATCCGATACTTTAACGCTTTGGTGCGTTTAATTGATAAAGTAGAATATACATGATTTCAGGGGCAATGTCAACTAAATTTCGTCATTTTTATTGCCGGGACAACCGGGAAATATCTTGCAAAGGAAAAATGATTATGCTATATTGCATAAGAAAGAGAAAGCATCCCCATATTAAGTAAATCGTGTAGCAGTTCAGAACTGTTACAGCAAATCGCAAGGAGGAGTTCTGATGAAGCCGTATGCTGAGTTGACAAATGAAGAATTATTAGAGCTGAGAAAATCCCTGAAGGCCCAGTACCGGGAGTATTATGGAAGAGATCTGAAGCTGGATATGTCCAGAGGAAAGCCATGTGTAGAACAGCTGGACTTGTCTATGGAAATGATGGACGTATTAAACAGCGATTCCGATTTGATCTGCGATGACGGAACCGACTGCCGCAACTACGGCGTTCTGGATGGTATTTCTGAGGCCAAAGAGCTTTTGGCGGATATGATTGAAGTAAGTCCGGATAAAATTATTATCTATGGAAATTCCAGCCTGAATGTTATGTACGATACCCTTGCCCGGGCCATGACCCACGGGGTTATGGGAAGCACTCCTTGGGCCAAGCTTGACAAGGTAAAGTTTTTGTGCCCGGTTCCCGGTTATGACCGCCACTTTGCCATGACCGAATACTTCGGGATTGAGATGATAAACGTGCCAATGACTCCTACGGGTCCGGATATGGATATGGTGGAAGAGCTGGTTGCAAATGACGAAGCCATTAAGGGCATCTGGTGTGTGCCAAAGTATTCCAATCCCCAGGGAATTTCCTATTCTGATGAGACGGTCCGCCGCTTTGCCCGGCTAAAGCCGGCAGCCAAAGACTTCCGCATTTACTGGGATAATGCATACGGAGTTCATCATTTATATGATCACGATCAGGATCATCTGATTGAAATTTTAGCAGAGTGTAAGAGAGCGGGAAATCCGGATTTAGTTTATAAATTTTCTTCCACCTCCAAAATCAGCTTTCCCGGCTCAGGCATTGCAGCCCTGGCTACCTCTTTAAATAACCTAGCTGACATCCGCAGCCAGCTAAAGAATCAGACTATCGGACATGACAAGGTAAATCAGCTGCGCCACGTGCGCTTCTTCGGCGATATTCACGGCATGGTAGAGCATATGAGAAAGCATGCGGATATTCTCCGGCCAAAGTTTGAGATGGTAGAGGAGACCCTGGCGAGGGAACTAGGCGGCCTTGGAATCGGAGAATGGACCTGCCCCAAGGGCGGATACTTTATTTCTTTTGAATCTATGGAAGGCTGTGCTAAAAATATTGTGGCCAAGTGCAAAAAGGCAGGCGTTACCATGACGGGAGCAGGGGCCGCCTTCCCCTATGGCAAAGATCCAAAAGACAGTAATATCCGGATTGCTCCCACCTATCCGCCGTTAAAAGATTTGGAAATCGCCATGAACCTGTTTTCTCTGTGTGTAAAGCTGGTCAGTGTAGAAAAGATTTTGGCTGACAGGAAGGAAAATTGATACCTGGCCTGAACAGCCCAATTAATTGTAACCGTTCAGACGGGTGTCTTCTTGCCCGGCTGTGCCGGACAAGAAACGTCAGGGGATGTTGTAAAATGAAACCAGCGGCCTTTCCGTTACCGCCGCCTGCTTTCGTTCATTTTGCAGCATCCCTTTTACCGTCAGCAGACAAAGGGCGGTGACTCCTTGTCCAATGAGGGGCCCCTGGCCGTTAATGATACAGAGTATCCAGGAAAATAAAGGCGGCGGCAAGTTTAGCCGGATCGGAGGATGGTTTGGAAAAAGAGAGAACAGAACACAAATTCGAAAGCAGACGGCAGGCGCTGATTATGACCGGAATCGTTCTGGCGGCAGCGCTGCTGTTTTTATACAGCTTTCTGGGTGGAAATAAGAAAGAGAATCAGCCGGTTACCCGATCCGATTTTTCTCTGGATACTTTTATTACAGTCACTTTATACGATACAGAGGATACCTCTATATTAGACGGCTGTATGGAATTGTGCCAGGACTACGAGAAGCTTTTCAGCAAAACTATAGAGGGCAGCGACATTTATCGGATTAACCACCGGGAGCCGGGACAGCGCCGGATAACCGTAGCGCCGGAGACGGCAGAACTGATTGAAAAAGGGCTGTTTTACAGCCGGTTATCAGAGGGCGCTTTTGACATTACCATTGCTCCCCTGTCGGAGCTGTGGGATTTTACCGGCGAAGAAAACAAAGTGCCGGAGGAAGCGGCCATCCGGGAAGCCGTCTCGAAAGTAGACTACCAGAGAGTCCGGGTTTCGGGCAGGGAGATAGAACTGTCAGACGATGAAGTGCAGTTGGATCTGGGAGCCATTGCCAAAGGATATATCGGGGACCGAATGAAAGAATACCTGCAATCCCGGGGGGTAAAAAGCGCGGTTCTCAACCTGGGCGGAAATGTGCTCTGTATAGGAGAGCAGCCTTCGGGAAAGCCTTTTAATATTGGTCTGAGAAAGCCTTTTGGGGCCAGGTACGAGCAGGCGGCAGTATTGAGGATTACGGGCCTTTCTGTGGTTTCCTCCGGCGTGTATGAAAGGAATTTCCAAAAAGACGGGATCAATTACCATCACATTTTAAATCCCAAAGACGGCTATCCCTATCAAAACGGCCTTACAGATGTAACCATTATTTCGGAGCTTTCTGTAGACGGGGACGGATTAAGCACCACATGCTTTTCCCTGGGACTGGAAAAGGGAATGGAGCTGGCAGATTCTCTGGACGGGGTTTACGGCTTCTTTATTACAGAGGACGGGGAGATCCATTATTCAAAAGGAGCAAAGGATTTACTTGCAAACCAGAGAAAGTAACGGTAGAATAGATAAATGTGAGAAACGAAAGGAGAACTGCCGTGATAGACAAGCTATGGAAAAAATGTGTTAATTATGAAACCATTTCTTATATTATATGCGGAGTGCTGACTACCCTGGTGGACTGGGCGGTTTATGCGGTGATGTGTGAGTCAGGGATTGATTATAAAATTGCCCAGGCCGTATCCTGGATCGCCGCCGTGGCATTTGCCTATGTGGTGAATAAAGTGATTGTATTCCGCAATTTTAATTTCTGGCCTTTTTATTTATGGAAGGAATTTTCGGCATTTGTGGCCTGCCGCGGGGTGTCAGGGATTCTGACCTGGCTGATGATGGTGGGGATGGTTGACTGGATGAAGTGGAATAAATATCTGGCAAAGCTGATTACATCTGCAGTCAACCTGATTATGAATTATGTATTCAGTAAGCTTTGGATTTTTAAAGATTCCAAAGAGAAGGGGAATGGAAATGGGGCATGAAGAAGTAGAGCAGATATCCAGAGAATTGGAGGAATTGCTGAACATGCAGGAAGAAGAGTTAAATAGCAGGCCAAAAGTCCCGGGAGCCAGGGAGCTTTTAAATGCTCAGAGAGAGTACAGCCGCCTTTTAAAAGAAGAAACGGAGGAACTTACCGGAACCGGGGAGACTGCCGCCGGAAGTCAGAAAGAGGATGAAAACCAGCGCTGGGAAGAGGCACAGGAGTACGAGCCGGAGGAATATCATTCAGAAGAATATGACTCAAAAGAATACGATTCGGAGGAATATGAGCCGGAGGAAGAAAGCCTTCAGGGACGCTGGAGTTTTGTCCGCCCGTCAGACGGGCTGACGGCTGCTTTTGCGATACCTGTGCTGGCTATGCTGATTATTTTCCTTCAGAGAGGGATTTTCCCTTTTGGGGAGGAGAGCTTTTTAAGGACGGATATGTACCATCAGTACGCTCCGTTTTTTTCAGAATTTCAGTATAAGCTGACTCAGGGAGGAAGTCTTTTTTATAGCTGGAATGTGGGTATGGGAGTGAATTTTGCGGCTCTCTACGCCTACTATCTGGCAAGCCCTTTCAACTGGCTGCTGATTTTGTGCCCCAAGGAATTGATTATTGAATTCATGACCTATTCCATTGTAATTAAGACCGGGCTGGCCGGCCTGTCTATGGCCTGGTATCTGCGGAAGCATTGCGGAGCAAAAGACTTTGGAGTGGCATTTTTCGGCATTTTTTATGCTTTATCCGGATATATGGCGGCGTATAGCTGGAATATCATGTGGCTGGATTGTATTGTGCTGTTTCCTGTGATTATGCTGGGCCTGGAAAGGCTGGTAAAGGAAGAAAAAGGACTTCTTTACTGCATTTCTCTGGGACTGGCCATCCTTTCCAACTATTATATCTCCATTATGATCTGCATTTTTATGGTCATCTATTTCGGAGCCCTTTTGATTTTAGAGGGATTTAAGGGGTTCAGAAAGCTGGGAAAGGCAGTGTGGCAGTTTGCCGCTTACTCTCTCCTTGCAGGGGGGCTTGCGGCGGCAGTGCTTCTTCCGGAGATTTTTGCCCTTCAGGCCACGGCTTCCGGGGATTTTAACTTTCCAAAGACAGTAAGCTCCTATTTCTCTATATTTGATATGATTGCCCGCCATATCGGCAATGTTGAGACCGAGATTGGGCTGGACCACTGGCCCAATATTTACTGCGGCGTGGCGGTTCTTTTGCTGTTTCTTCTTTATCTGGCCTGCAAACGGGTTTCCCTTAAGGAAAAGGCTGTGTATCTGGGAATGCTTCTGATATTTTTTGCCAGCTTTTCTGTTAATGTATTAAACTTTGTCTGGCATGGATTTCATTTTCCCAACAGTCTGCCCTGCCGCCAGTCCTTTATCTACATCTTTTTGATGCTGGTAATCTGTTACCGGGCTTATATGTATCGGGAGGAAATCTCTTTGCGGCAGATGTCGGCGGCATTCTGGGCATCAGCAGGATTTGTGATCCTGGCGGAAAAGCTGGTGACAGAGGAACACTTCCACTTTTCCGTATTTTATGTGGCCCTCATCTTTTTAGCCGGATATGCCGGGCTTATGTGGCTCTATATTAACCGCAGGACCAGCCGGAACGTTCTGGTGCTGCTGGCTTTGGGACTGGTTTCTATTGAAGCAACGGTGAATACCACCGTAACCTCAGTAACTACCACAAGCCGGACCAGCTATATAAAGGACAACCAGGAAGTCAGAGATTTGATGAGGGATCTGATACCCAATGAGAACTTTTTCCGGGTGGAAAAAATGGATCGGAAAACCAAAAATGACGGGGCGTGGATGAATTTCCCCTCTGTATCCCTGTTTTCCTCCACCGCCAATGCAGATTTGTCTGCATTTTTCAAGAAAATAGGCTGTGAAAGCTCCACCAATGCTTACAGTATTACAGGAAGCACACCCCTGGTAGACGCCCTTCTGGGAGTAAAATACCGGCTGTATTCGGAAAAACCTTTGTATGAAGAACACATGACCTATGTGGCAGAGTCGGGACAGACCTTTCTGTACGAAAATACTTACGCCCTTCCTTTAGGCTTTATGGTTGACAGCAGCCTGGAAGACTACTGGCAGCTGGATATGGCAAACCCGGCGGATGTGCAGAATGACCTGTGTACAGCTCTTGGGGCCAGCCCGGTCCTTGTGGAGGCTTACGGCGAGGTTTACGGAAATCAGTTTGAATTTTCACCGGAGGAATCCGGAGAATATTATGCTTTTGTCATGAACCGGAAAATAAAAGAAGTGACAGTCAACTGCCAGGAGGAGTCAAAAACCTTTGAAAACGTGGATCGGGGGTATCTTTTGGAGCTGGGACGCCTGAATAAGGACCAGAACCTTTCCATGACCTGCGACAGCGGACAGATCCTGGATGTGCGGATTTATCGGTTTGACGAAACAGGGCTGGCGGAAGTCTGTGATATTTTAAACCGGATGCCCTGGAAGCTGACCAGTTGGAGCGACGATAAATTAACCGGAGAAGTTACCGCCGGATATGAAGGAATTTTATTTACTTCCATTCCCTATGATAAAGGCTGGGAAATCCAGGTAGACGGCCAGACGGTTTCGGGAGAAAAACTGGTTGACACCTTTTTGGGAGTAAGACTTACAGAAGGCCATCACACCATTTCTATGACTTACCGTCCTCAGGGATTAAAGGAAGGGATTGTGATTACCTTCTGCAGCGCCGTTTTGGTAGCCTTTGCAGCGATGATAGGAGCTTTGAAAAAACGGAATCAACGGTATTCCGAACCAGAAAACCAATATATAACAGAGGAGAGACAGCCATTATGAAACTATGGGGCGGACGCTTTACCAAAGAAACCAATCAATTAGTACACAATTTTAACGAATCTCTGTCTTTTGACCAGAAGCTTTACCGTCAGGATATCCGGGGCAGTGTGGCACATGTGGCCATGCTTGCCAGGCAGGGAATTATTTCTGAAGAAGATAAGGATCAGATTACGGCCGGACTTTTGGGAATTTTAGAGGATATTGAAAATGGGAGCCTTGCTATTGACACCGGAGCAGAGGATATCCACTCCTTTGTAGAAGAAACATTGACAGAGAGAATCGGAGAGGCGGGAAAACGGCTCCACACGGGAAGAAGCCGAAACGATCAGGTGGCCCTGGATATGAAATTATATACCAGGGACGAGATAAAAGAGATTGGCGGGCTGCTGGAGGAGCTTTTAAAGGAGCTTCTTAAGATTATGGAAGAAAATCTGGATACCTTTATGCCGGGGTTTACCCATCTTCAGAAGGCTCAGCCCATTACCCTGGCCCACCATATGGGCGCTTATTTTGAGATGTTTCAGAGGGATCGCCAGAGGCTTTTTGATATTTACCAGAGGATGAATTACTGTCCATTAGGATCCGGAGCTTTAGCCGGGACCACATATCCTCTGGACAGGGAGTATACGGCAGAGCTTTTGGAGTTTTACGGGCCTACCTTAAACTCCATGGACTCTGTGGCAGACAGGGATTATCTGATTGAACTCTTATCTGCCCTGTCTGTTATTGCCATGCATTTGAGCCGGTTCTGCGAGGAAATTATTATCTGGAATACCAATGAATACCGGTTTGTAGAGCTTGACGATTCTTACAGCACCGGAAGCAGCATTATGCCTCAGAAAAAGAATCCGGATATTGCAGAACTGATCCGGGGTAAGACCGGGCGGGTTTATGGCGCCCTGATATCTCTTCTCACTACCATGAAAGGTCTGCCTCTGGCCTACAATAAGGATATGCAGGAGGATAAGGAGGCGGCCTTTGACGCTATTGACACGGTAAAGGGCTGCCTGGCATTGTTTACCGGAATGATCTCCACCATGGAATTTAATAAAAATGTGATGGAGGCCAGCGCCAAAAACGGCTTTACCAATGCCACGGACGCGGCGGACTACCTGGTGGGAAAGGGAGTGGCATTTCGGGATGCCCACGGCATTGTGGGCCAGCTGGTGCTGTTCTGTATTGAAAAAGGGATTGGGCTGGATGACATGAGCTTAGAGGAATACAAGGCTATCAGTCCGGTGTTTGAGGAAGACATTTATCAGGCTGTCAGTATGACTGCCTGTGTAGAGAGGCGGACCACCATAGGGGCTCCGGGACGGAAGGCTATGGAGAAAGTATTGGAGATTTACCGGAGGAATTTGTTGGATATACAACAAAAAGGATGGAAAAATAACTAAAATGGATGATTTTTTGCATGTGATAAAAAGGTCCCCGCTGTTTTACGGACTTCGGGATGAAGAGATTCCACCCATGCTTCAGTGCCTGGCGGCAGACCAGAGGCAGTTTGAGGATGGGGAATATATTTGCCGTATGGGAACGGCTGCCACAGACTTTGCCATGATGTTAGATGGAATGGGTCAGGTGATCCGGGAGAATTTCTGGGGCGGGGAGGAACGGTTTGAGATTTTGGGGCCTGGCAGCCTTTTTGGGCCTGAGTTCGCCTGCGCCCAGGCTACCATTCTTCCGGTAGGGCTGATTGCGGTGGACAAGTGCGAGGTGGTCTTTATGGAGTACAAGCGGATGATTAATGTATGCAACCTGGCCTGCGGCTTTCACAACCGTCTGCTTCAGAACATGCTTCGGATCCTGGCAGAGCAGAATGTTCGGATGGATCGGAATATCCGCCATATGGCCAGAAAAACCACCAGGGAAAAGCTGTTATCCTACCTCTCTGAGGAAGCGGTGAAAAATGGAGGACCTTCTTTTGAGGTGCCTTTTAGCAGACAGGAGCTGGCAGATTATCTGGCGGTAGATAGAAGCGCCATGTCCAGCGAGCTGGGAAAGCTTCAGAAGGAAGGATTTCTGGAAGCAAAAAGAAATTGGTTTCTGTTAAAGATCGTGTAAGAGGATATTGCTCCGGCAGATAAAAGGGAGAAAGCCCTGCCTGCCGGGGCAATATTTTTATTGAGAAAAATTTTGAGGGAAACCACCTCACCGGAAACTGAATTTACCGGACTCTCTTAGAATAAACTGATGGAAAGGAATATGAATTTCAGGAGAGAGGTATGAAGCTTGGTTTGGCTTTGTCAGGAGGCGGAGCAAAGGGAGCAGCCCATGTGGGGGTTCTAAAGGCCCTTTATGAACAGGGGATTGCGCCGGATGTGGTGGCAGGAACCAGCGCAGGAAGCATTGTGGCCGGTTGCCTGGCAGCGGGAATGACTCCCGAACAGATTGGAGAGGAGGTAACCTATCTGGCCCGGTTTGGCCCCCGCTATCTAGACCCGGACTATCTGGGGATGCTCCGTTTTATCCCCCAGCTTTTGCGCCGGAGGCCCACCTGTTTAAAAGGTTTTTTAAAAGGAAACCGCCTTCTTCAATATCTCTGTTATATTACAGAAGGAAAAGGGATAGAGGATTCGACCCTGGGAATCCTGATTCCGGCAGTGGATTTGTATTCCGGCCGGACCGTGATCTATACCAACCGGCATCCGGTGGGAGCAAAAGAAAAGCAGGTATCCGGGGAGCCGGTATACTGGGAGAACAGAGGGATGCTCTGCCAGATTATGATGGCCAGCAGCAGCTTTCCCGGGATTTTCTGTCCAAGGAGCCTGGACGGAAGAATGTTGGTGGACGGCGGAGTCACCTACAACCTTCCCACCAGCCTTCTGGCAGCTGTGGGAGTAAAAAGGATGATAGGGGTAGATGTGGGAAAGAACCTGGGGATCAGTGAAAAAAGTTCCATCCTGGATGTGGTGACCCGATCTTTCTCTATCCGGGGGGAGAGCCTGGAGCGGTGCCATTCCCAGGAGGATGTACTTATTTTACGGCCAGAACTTCCGGAAACCGCAGGACTTTTGGACTTTTCCTCTATGACAGCCTTAATGGAGGCGGGGTATGACTATACGATTGAGAAACTGCCGGCCATCTTTCGGAGATTGGAGTCCTCAAAAAATTTTGAACTGTATGAACCATTTTCTTTGCTGCTGTCTCTATATGACAGGTGCACCAAACAGGAAGGAGGATATGGGATGGAAGACAAAATACTGGTTCAGCGCATGATTGGAGATGATATGGATGCTCTGGAAACAATCATGGAAAAGAACCAGAGAGATCTTTTGCGTCTGGCCTACCTGATTTCCGGAAATCATGCAGACAGCGAGGATATTGTTCAGGAGACTTTTGTCCAGGTCTACTTAAAGAGAAAAACCATCCGGGAGCCGGAGTATTTTAAAACCTGGCTTATCCGGATGATGACCCGAATTGCCTGGCGCTATTTAAAGAAAAAGGGGAGGGAGCATCCGGCAGGAGACACCATGGAGGCATGCAATGCCGCCCAGCCAGAAGCTTCGGATCCTGTTTCAAGAGGCGTAGAACGCCGGGAAGAATCCCAGGAGCTTTATGAGGCAATTAAAAAATTACCGGTAAAGCAGCGGACAGCGGTGATTCTTTATTACTTTGAAGAAATGGGGATAAAAGAGATTGCCACAATATCCGGCTGTCTGGAAGGAACTGTAAAATCGCGGCTTTATGGCGCAAGAGAAAGGCTGCGTCAGGAGCTTTCCGGAGCTTACCTTACAGAAGGGAGGGTATCGCTGTGAGAGAAACATATGAGAAGAACATACACAAGAGCCTTTGGCAGGAAGAACTGGACAACCAGATCCGGGAAGCCCTGCAGAATGAGGCGGATACCTTCAGCCTGGCTGAAAGCAGGGGAGAATCCGCCTGGATGGAGGCCAGAGAAAAAGCTTTGAGACAGCAGGTGATGGATCGAATAAAGGAGGAGAAACCTATGAAACATTCAAAATGGAGCGTAAAAAAAGTCACATTAATTGCGGCAGCCATGTGCATCTTAGGGAGCGCAGCGGCAATGGCGGCCGGAAAGTTTTCCGGAACTGTCAGCCATAGCAGCGTAAATGAAGAATTTACTTCCTATGGGGAGATTGCCAGAGTAAAGAAGGAGTATGGGATCCCCTTTGAGATAAAAGGGCCGGAAACCTTTGAAAACGGATTTACCTTTCAGAGCGGCCGGCCGGTTCATGTGGCCGGAGTCGATGAGCAGGGCAATGAGACCGGGCTTCCGGTGGAGATGGACCTGGTATACCAAAAAGCAGGTATGGCAGACGTAAGCTTAAGACAGGGGAAGGCCCGGCCGGGAGATGAAGGTTCCGCCAACGGGGGCTACCACTTCCAGCAGGATCATTATAAATTCGTTCCCCCGTCCTATGAGCTGACAGAGGCAGACAAGGCGGCTGAGGCAGCCGGAGAACTGTATATCAGCTATGGCAGCGCTCAGGTTGAAGAAATGATTGTCTCTACGGTAATGTGGAGCGCAGACGGAATAAGCTATAATTTAATGTCCTTTGACACTACGCTGACTCAAAATGAGATGATAGAGATGGCTAAGGAGGTTATGAAATAGCAAACCTGCATATGCCAGGAAGCAGACCCACTACCGCATATAAAAGAAAATAGCTATTGGAAAGAAAACCCTTGCAAGGGAGGTTGACCCACTACTTGCAAGGGTTTTTATAGATTTAATTCTTGACTAACATATGGCACAGGCATATAATATTAAGTACGAGAAATAGTACTGTTTCAAGTACGGAAGGAGGCGCGGGATGATTGCGACAAAACAGATGGATGTAAGAGCAAATATAAAAAAATACTTTGATATGGCGTTTAGCGGGGAGCCGGTGATTGTATCTCGTAAGGAGAATAAGAATGTCGTTATCATATCAGAATCAGAGTATAATGAATTGGCAAAAGCTAAAAAAAATGTTGAGTATCTGGCAAAATTAAACAAGGCAGATGAACAGATTAAAAATGGACAGGTGGTAACGAAAACCATGGATGAACTTCTGGCCATGGAGGAGTAGTTTATGAAAATCACTTTTGCAGAAGATGGGTGGAGTGAATATCTCTATTGGCAGACACAGGATAAAAAGATAGTAAAAAAGATTAATCAATTATTACAAAGTATAGAACGGGATGGAGCGTTACAAGGAATTGGAAAGCCGGAGTTGTTAAAATATGGAAAATCCGGATCATTTAGCAGACGAATTGATGAAGCCAATCGTTTAGTTTATGAGATTTCAGATAATCAGATAATTGTGAAATCATGCAAAGGCCATTACACAAACTGATTATTATTTATTCCCATTCACCAAATCTTGATAATTACTTCCCCATTCCCCCAAGACGTTTATAATGGGCCGCATGGATTCCCCCAAGTCGCTGAGGGCGTATTCCACCTTGGGAGGAACTTCCGGGTACACGGTGCGGGTTACGATGCCGCTGTATTCCATAAACCGAAGATTATCTGTCAGGACCTTTTGACTTAAACCTGGCAGGCTTTTTAGAAGCTCATTAAAACGGTAAGGACGTTCCAGCAGATTACGCAGAATCAAAAGTCTCCATTTATTTCCAATTAACTGTACCGTGGTTGCTACCGGACAGGCGGGCAGTTCTTCTTTCGTAAGCATAAAAACCTCCTGAGAATTTATGTTCTGATTATAATATAGCATATAAAATTATACAATACCTTTTTCCCCTTGACTTTTTTTAAAAAGAGAGTATATTATGTAATATAATCATATATATGAATGATTGCTCATATGATAATACGAGCCGATAATCCTGCTGAAAAGAGCGGGGGATTGAGTTAAGGAGGTCTGCAGGAGATGACTAAAAAGCAGAAAAAAATGTTGATCCGCATTATTACAGCGGCAGTTTTGATGATAGGGCTGGCTTTTCTGCCGGTGGACGGCTACACCCGGTTTGCCTTATATCTGATTCCCTATCTGATTATCGGATATGATATTTTAAAGAAAGCGTTTCACGGTATTCGGAACCGTCAGGTGTTTGACGAAAACTTCCTGATGGCGGTGGCTACCATTGGAGCTATGGCCATTGGGTTGTTAGAAAGCGGCGATTATGTAGAAGCCATTGCAGTTATGCTCTTTTACCAGATTGGAGAGCTTTTCCAGAGCTACGCCGTGGGAAAAAGCAGGAAAAACATCAGCGCTCTTATGGATATCCGCCCGGATTATGCGAATATTGAAGAGGACGGGAAGCTGAAAAAAGTCGATCCGGATGACGTGGAAACCGGCGCTGTTATTGTAGTTCGGCCCGGCGAGAAGGTTCCCATTGACGGCGTTGTAATAGAGGGGAATTCCAGTTTAAATACCAGCGCCTTAACCGGTGAAAGCCTTCCCAGAGAGGTGAAGGAAGGGGACGAAATTATCAGCGGGTGCATCAATATGACCCGGGTTCTGCGGATCCGTACCACCAAAGAATTTGAAGAATCCACCGCATCAAAGATTCTGGAGCTGGTGGAGAATTCCAGTACCAGAAAGTCTAAATCCGAGGACTTTATCACCAAATTTGCCCGGTATTATACCCCGGCAGTGTGCTACAGTGCGTTAGCTCTGGCCATCCTTCCTCCCCTGGTGCAGATGGTAATTTTAGGAGGAGATCCCCAATGGAGCGTGTGGATTTACCGGGCTTTAACCTTCCTGGTTATCAGCTGTCCCTGCGCCCTGGTTATCAGTATCCCGTTAAGCTTTTTTGCGGGTATTGGCGGAGCCAGCAGGGAGGGAATTCTGGTAAAGGGCTCCAACTATTTAGAGAGCTTATCCCAGACGAAATATGTAGTGTTTGATAAGACCGGAACCCTGACAAAGGGAGTATTTGAGGTAAATGGAATCCATCACAATGAGCTGGAAAACCAGAAAATTCTGGAGTACGCGGCTCTGGCGGAAAGCGCATCCCTTCATCCTATCAGTAAAAGCATCCAGAGGGCATACGGTAAGGAACTGGATTGTTCCAGAGTAGAAAATATTGAGGAAATCAGCGGAAACGGAGTCACTGCCGTGGTGGACAAAATTCCGGTAGCGGCAGGAAATGATAAGCTGATGAGGCAGCTTGGCATTTCCTACATCAATTGCCACTGCACCGGCACCATTGTCCATATGGCGATTGGGGGAAAATATGCTGGTCACATTGTCATCTCGGATGTGGTAAAGGAAAGCTCCAAAGATGCAGTAAAGGCCCTGAAGGAAACGGGAGTCCAGAAGACCGTTATGCTTACAGGGGATGCAAAAAAAGTGGCGGATCAGGTGGCGGCGGATCTGAATATTGACCAGGTTTACAGTGAACTGCTTCCCGCCCATAAGGTTTCGAAAGTAGAAGAGCTTTTGGAAGAAAAAGACAAAAGATACGGTGTTTCAGGGAAGGCCAAGCTGGCTTTTGTCGGGGATGGAATCAACGACGCCCCGGTATTATCCAGGGCCGATATCGGTATTGCCATGGGGGCTTTGGGCTCTGATGCAGCAATTGAGGCCGCCGATATTGTACTGATGGACGACGACCCCATGAAGATTGCAAAGGCTATTAAAATTTCCAGAAAGTGTTTGGGAATTGTTTACCAGAATATCGTCTTTGCACTGGGTATCAAAGCGATTTGTCTGGTATTGGGAGCTATGGGGATCGCCAACATGTGGCTTGCCATTTTTGCCGATGTAGGGGTGATGATCATTGCGGTACTCAATGCGATTCGGGCATTGTTTGTGAAGAAGCTGTAGCAGGCGCTGCAGCTCCCTCCTTGGAAAATTCCAGTTTCAAAGCGCTTGCCAGCTTATCCGGAGCATTTTCATGCATCACTTCTTTCCAGGCAGCTAACAGGTTGTGACGCTCCACAATACAGGGAGAGATGCCGATATATTCATATCCCCGCTGATTTAAAAGGGCTTTGGCAACTGCCTGCCCGGCGGCGGCTCCCTGATCGTAAGCCTTTTGGGCGCTGAGTCCCAGGACAAAATCCTCGTCGGCTATAATCCTGGCGATTTCATAATCCAGATCAAAGGTAACAATTTTAATATCCTGCCGTCCCAGCTCCTCCATGGCCCGGATTACTCCCATAGCCGGGCCTTCCCAGGATACGTAAAGCCCCTTGATTTCCGGATGGGCGGTAAGCATCCGTTTCGCCACTTCATAGGCATTAGAAATCTGATAAAAAGGCTCAGATTCTACAATGGTAATATTGGGATACTCTTCCCGAATGGTCTGTTCCGCATTCATATCCCGCAGGTGGGTTCCTAAAAATTTGCTTCCGTGAATAATAAAACCTACCACCACATCCTGTTCCTTCTTAAAATATTCTCCCAAAAGAACCGCGCCGTTGCGGCCGTTTTCCTTCTCATTGGTGGATACCAGAGAATAATAGTCCTCCCGCCTCATGCCGTCGGGCACGTTGCTGATAAAAACCAGCTTGGTTTCCCTGGAAAGCTGGCGGAACTTTTCGGCAGTGGCAGTATCATCTACCGGGATTGCCACAATGGCATCCACTCCCTGCATCCGCAGGCTTTCCAGCTGAATAGCCTGAAGGTTGGGATCAAAATTGGCATCGGTTACCGATACAATAGAGATGCCGCACCGGGATAAAATATAGCGAAGTCCTTTTTCGTGCATGGCAGCCCACAACGTGTTTCCGTAATGGAAAGAAACGCCTACCCGATAGCCTTTTCCCTGAAGCTCCTTCACCTCGGCCGGGGTAAGGTCCAGATTATCCGGAAGCACGGTAGTTTCCCCGTAAGGGCCTTTCCCTATGGTCTTGACAGAACGGCGCACTTCTAAGAGAGAAGGAATCCGCACTTCCTCTACCTGAGAATCGCCGTCTATCTGTTTTAACAAAAGTCCCAGGGCTGTTTCCGCCATTTTCCTGCAATCATGGGAAAAAGTAGTGAGAGGGGTGTGAATCAGGTGGCACCAGGTGTCATCGCTAAAACCGATTACCGATACCTGGCCGGGGATATCCAGAGCCAATCGCTGAAGCATGGATAAAAGGATCTGGGTGATCCGGTTTCCACAGGCAATGTAAGCGGTGGGCTGGAAAGACTCATAGTGGCTGATAATGGCCCGCTCACAGTCCTTGTTATCATACAGATTCATTTTTACAATATTGGTATCATCACAGGGAACGCCAGCATCGAACATAGCGTCCAAAAATCCGGTAAGCTGCTCGCTGGAGGTAGAAATCTCCCGATCATTGATGACCAGGCCGATTTTTTTGTGTCCGCTGTTAAGCAGAGTCTGAGTTCCCTTGTAAATAATGGTTTTATTGTCCGCTGCTACACAGGAAACAGAGTGGTCCCTCACTGTCCGTTCCAGACAAACTGTGGGAAGCCCCCTTTTCAATAGTTTTTTTAAGTATTTGCTGTCACTGCTCACCGGCGCGATAATCAGACCGGCAATTTTTCGATCATTCACCAGGTTTTCCAGAATCCGATTTTCTGCTTCCAGATTATCAAAGGTCAGGTAAAGGGAGATGGAGTATCCTTTTACTTCCGCCGACTGGGCCAAGACAGTGAAAATTCTGGAAAAAAGAGAACCGTCAATCGTGGGAATTACCATAGCGATAATAGAACTGGCTCCCACTTTGATAACACATTCCTGCTTTCTGGATTTTATCTGATATCCGGTAGCTTCGATAGCCTGCCGGACTTTTTCGATTAGTTCCGGCTTTACATACCGGGTCCCATTGATAACGTGAGAAACAGTTGCAATGGAGACATCAGCCGACTTTGCCACATCTTTAATGGTAGTTCCCATAAAACACCTCGTATTTACGTAAATTTAATTATAATATAGCAAGTTCTTCTATTAAAGTCAAATTTTCATTTGGATTTTTTTGAAAGGAATGGGAAGAAATTATCAGTGACAGAAGATGATTTGGAAAGTAAAATGAAAAAGAAGGCAGAAATCGGGCCAAAAAGGCCAAAATTTACGTAAATAATTTATACGACTTGTGATTATAGCACAAAACACACAAAAAAACCTGTATAAAACGCAGAAAACTAGAAAAAGTGTTGACTGACAGGGGCTGAGATGATATTATTTACGTAAACAAAGCGGGATACAACATTTTACCCGCAGCAAATTATTTAAAGAGGAGGATTTTACTTTATGAAGAAAACATTTACAACATTGATGGCACTGACCCTGGCCGCATCTGCACTGGCAGGATGCGGCAGCAAAGCTACCGAGACCACTGCAGCCGCTGCCACTACCACAGCTGCAGAAAGCTCTGCACCGGCTGATACAAAAGCGGATGCTGAGACAGAAGCCCCGGCAGAAGGCGGTTCTTACAGCTTTGCATTTCTTCCCAACACCCAGAACAATACCTTCCAGGCAGCTATGAATGATACGTTCAAGAGACTGTGCCAGGAGAAGGGCTACAATTATGTATGCCTGGATCCGGATTATGATTTAAACACTCAGCTGTCTCAGATGGCGGACGTTGCCAATCAGGGCTTTGACGCTGTATTTGTAATTCCCGTTGATTCCGCCGGAATCCGTCAGGGCCTGGAGCAGATCAGCGAGAAAAATATTCCTATTTTAAATGTAGATACTCCGGTAATTGATGAGGACTTAGATTTAGTAAAGACAGTTATTGCGACGGACGCTTATAATGCAGGCACCCTGGTTGGCCAGCAGATGGCAGCCGACTATCCGGACGGCGGAAAGATTGCAATTCTGGACTTTCCCTCCAATGAGTCCTGCGTAAACCGTGTAGCCGGATTTTTAGACGGACTTGGGGATGCAAAGGATAAGTTTGAGATTGTGGCACAGCAGGACGGCGCGGCAGCTCTGGATGTTTCCATGCCCATTGCGGAAGACATTATCCAGGCAAATCCGGAATTAGATGCATTTTTCTGCATTAATGACCCGTCTGCATTGGGGGCAGCAGCCGCTATTAAAGCATCCGGTAAGACCGGTATCGGCGTATACTCAATTGATGCTTCCCCCGACGGCAAGGCCGCTATTTTAGACGGATCCTTTACTGCGGTAGCAGCACAGGTACCCATCGGTATAGCTGAGACCGCGTTTGAAAAGGCAGAAGACTTATTGGCAGGCAAAGAAATTGAAAAGGAAATCCTGCTTCCTTCCTTCTTAGTAGACAAAGAAAAGGCAGAGGCAACCCTTAACGATTGGCAGTAAAAAGCTGCCCATCTGAATTAAGACGCAATGATGACTAAAAACTATGGGGCGCCGCATTGAAAGCGGCAGCCCCATTTTCAGAAGCGCAGGTGATAGAGTGGAAAATATTGTATTGCAGATGAGGGATATTTCAAAAAGCTTTGGCGGTGTTCATGCATTAAATGGGATCCATTTTGAGCTTAGAGAAGGGGAAATCCATGCTTTGCTGGGGGAAAACGGAGCAGGAAAGTCCACGCTGATTAAAGTTTTGGGAGGCATTTACAAGCCGGATAAGGGGACCATTACCATCCAGGGAAAAGATGTGGTGATGGACAGCGTCCAGGTGGCAAGAGAGCATGGAATCGGCATTATTCATCAGGAAATCGTTCTGGTTCCCCATTTAACGGTTGCGGAGAATATTTTTTTGGGACGTGAACTTTTAGACCGTTTCGGCTTCCAGGACAGGAAGGAGATGCACCGCCAGGCCACGGAAATGCTTCGGGCATTGGGACTGGAATTTGACGCCGGGCTGAAGGTGGAAGCTCTTACCATTGCACAACAGCAAATGGTGGAGATCGTAAAAGCCAGCTCCTTCCAGGTAAAAATCCTGGTTATGGATGAACCCACATCCTCCTTGTCTGACGAGGAAGTGGA
Organism: uncultured Lachnospiraceae bacterium; assembly: GCA_910586755.1. GTDB lineage: Bacteria > Bacillota > Clostridia > Lachnospirales > Lachnospiraceae > UMGS1370. Next base: position 44,957 of record CAJUJM010000011.1, on the reverse strand, counting down.
GAAGCTTTTTGAAACTATGGAAAGGTTGAAAAAGCAGAACGTAAGTATTATTTATATTTCCCACAGAATGGAGGAACTGTTCCGGATAACGGACCGGATTACGGTTATCCGGGATGGATCCTATGTGGGAACGGTGGATACGAAAGCCACAGATACCAACCAATTGGTGGCCATGATGGTAGGCAGAAGCCTGCAGAATTACTATACCAGAGATTATGATACCATGAAGGAAGAGGTAGTTCTGGAAGTAAAAAATCTTACAAAAAAGGGCGTATTTCAAGATATTAATTTCAAGGTGAGAAAAGGGGAGATCCTGGGATTTTCCGGACTGGTGGGAGCCGGCCGAAGCGAAATTATGACCTGTGTGTTTGGCGCTGATCGCTTTGATTCCGGGGAGATTTTCTTAAACGGCAGCCCGGTAAAGTTTAAAAACTGCCTTCAGGCCATTAATGCCGGAATTGCCATGGTGACAGAGGATCGGAAAAAGACAGGCCTTACTTTGATTAACTCTATTATGTTCAATACCACTTTATCCAGTCTTCGGTATTACGTTAAGGGCCTGCTCCTTTCTGACAAAAAGAAAGACGCAGTGACAAAGGAATATATTAAGAGCTTAAATATTAAAGCCCTTTCCCCGGACGTGGCCGTGGGAAGTATGTCCGGCGGCAATCAGCAGAAGGTAGTCTTAGCCAAAGCCCTGGCCACGAAGCCGAAGCTCCTGATTTTAGACGAGCCTACCAGAGGCGTGGATGTGGGCGCAAAGGCAGAGATTTATGCGATTATCAATGATCTGGCAAAGCAGGGAATGGCCATTGTAATGATTTCTTCTGAGCTTCCGGAGATTATTAATATGTGCGACAACGTGTGCGTGATAAAAGAAGGCGTAAAGACAGGGGAGCTTGGCTATCAGGGACTGACTCAGGAAAAGATTATGAAATTAGCTACAGGAGTGTAGGGCAAAAAGGAGAAGAAAATGAAAAACAATAGTTTTGTGAAAATGATCAAGGGAAATTCCGGAATCATTGCGGTGTTGGTTATTATTTCGGTGATTTTAAGCTTTGCATCCCCGGTATTCCTGACTGCTGATAACTTTCTGTCTGTTCTGCGGCAGGTATCCAACAATATGTATCTGGCTTTAGGAATGACGCTGGTTATTATTTTAGGAGGCATCGACCTTTCCGTGGGCACCTGCGTTGCCATGTGCGGCACCTTAACAGCAGGCCTTATGGTGAACCAGAGAATGCCTATGGGAGCAGCCATTGCAGTGGGACTGCTGTTAGGCACTCTGGCCGGATTTTTAAACGGTCTTATTATCGCAACCTTTAAGGTTCCGGCGTTTATTGTAACCATGTCTATGATGAACATTGCAAAGGGAATTGCCTATATTTATTCCGGCGGCCGTTCCATCCGTGTTTCCAACGAGGTGTATACCGGCATTGGAACCGGCAAGCTTTTTGGAGTTCTGCCTCTTCCGGTGGTGTATATGATTATTCTGATTGTAGTATTTATAGTGGTTCTCAATAAGACCAAATTCGGTACCTATATCTTTGCCATCGGCGGCAACCGGGAATCTGCAAGGCTTTCCGGCGTACCCATTAAAAAGGTGGAGATAGCAGTATTTACCATCTCCGGTTTTTTGGCAGCTTTTGCGGGGATCGTTCTTTCCGCCAGAATGTACTCTGGCCAGCCCGGCGTTGGAGAGGGGTATGAGCTGGATGCCATTGCAGCCTGTGTACTGGGCGGCGTATCTATGACAGGAGGCGTTGGCGCTATTTCCGGAACCATTTTCGGCGCCCTGGTCATCGGCATTATCAGCAACGGCCTTAACTTAATCGGCCTCAGCTCTTTCTGGCAGCTGGTAGTAAAGGGCCTGATCATTCTTCTGGCAGTGATTATTGATACCCAGAAGGGCAGCGACAGCATAGTAAAACGCATTATTAAAAATGCAAAGGAGAGAGCATAGATTATGGAAGTTTACAGAAAGTTAAAATGGGCGGATTCTACAGGAGATGCCATACCTTTTTACCATGATGGAGTATATCATCTTTTTTCTCTTACTCCCCCGCTGGGAACTACTGTTTATCCGGAAAGGCTCAGAACTACCTGGGAGCACTCGGTTTCCAGAGATTTGGTTCACTGGGAGGAAGTGGATACAGCTCTCTACCCAGGCGAAGGGGAAGATGCGGATGCCTGCGGCGTTTGGACGGGAGCAGTGATCTACGGACAGGGAAACTATCACATTTTTTATACCGGTTACAACTATAATATCCATTATCAGCAGACTATCTGCCACGCGGTGAGCCAGGACGGAATCCACTTTGAAAAAGATCCGAAAAATCCTATTATCGTGCCTTATGAAGGCTATGAGCTGGTGGACTGGAGAGATCCCTATGTGTTCTACAATGAGGATGACCAGTGCTATTGGATGCTGATTTCCGGCAGAAAAGAGGAAGGACCGCCTGCCAGAAGAGGCTGTATCGTTCTCTACCGATCTAAGGATTTGGAGAATTGGGAATACTATGGCCCTATTTACCGGCCCTACCATACCAACTGCCCCGAGTGCTGTGAAATGTATAAAATCGGGGATCTGTGGTACTTATCCTACTCCCGTTTTTCTGAATTTGTAAATACTATTTACCGGGTTTCCAATTCCCCCTTCGGGCCATGGAGAACCCCCAAAATGGACGGAATTGGCGGCCGCCGTTTCTATGCTGCCAAGTCTATGGAGAATGACCAGGGGAGAAGATTTTATTTTGCTTGGGCTCACGACAGAGCGGACAGAAGCAATTTTGGCCAGTGGTACTGGGGCGGCTGTTTCTGTATTCCTCATGAGGTTTGCCAAAACCCGGAAGGGGAATTGGATGTGAAGATGCCCAAGGAGTACATAGAAGCCTGGGATCAGCCGGTGGAGTGGTCCTATAAGCATATCCTGGGCGGCCATAGAAAATATGGGGAAAGAAGTGTGTATCTGGATTCTGTAGGCACATTATCCTATGGCTTTTTGGAGGTCAGAGAGGAAAGCTTTTTGTTCTCCTGTAAAGTAAAGCCGGAGAACATGGCGGATCATTTCGGACTGCTTTTAAAGTCTGATAAAGACGCTACCCAGTGCATTGTCCTGGCATTTGACAAGGGGATGCAGAGAGCGGAGCTGTTAAATCTTCCCATGGGAGTGGATCCGTTCTGGGAGGCCTCCTGCACCAATATTGGAACGCCAAAGGACGCCGGTCCTGACGGTATCCGGGTATGCGAGAAGCCCTTCCCGTTTAAAGACGGAGATGTTATTGATTTGAAGGTAGCTGTGGATAAAGATATGATCGAGATTTTTGCAGGGGAGAAGATCGCCTTTACCTACCGCTATTATGGCGAGACCGACTATCAGATCGGCTTGATGGCCCAGGATGGCTGCGCCGAATTCTTTGATTTGAAGATAACGAAATAGTGAGAGATACTTAGGGGCGTTGCGAAATTAGTAGCAGCGCCCTTACTATAATGTGGTAAAATGGAACAGGGCGGCTTGGCCGTCTCAGTTCAAGATAGGTATTGCTGGTGGAAGCTCCGGCAATTCCGTAAAAACAGGTTGGCGTGAAGCTTGTACCATGCTATAATCAGAGCGATAAAGAGAAAGTTGTAAAAGAGGGAAATTAAATTGGCATTTTCAGAAAAACTAGGAGGAAATACAATTATATTGTACAAATCATTTACCACCAGGTTTTCAAAAAGGATTGAAAGGCAGTTTGATCGAATCATTAAATTATTAAGAAAGGAATGATAAAGATGGATTTCCAACCTTATGACAGAGAAACCGGGCTGCCTGTAAATGAAAAATATCTGGAATGTGGCCTGCCCCTTTATCTGCAATTATCAATAAAAAACATAGCAGCTTCCTGGGAAATAGAGGACAGCGGAAAAAAGGATTACCACTGGGATATTGCCTGGTGTGAACTGAATGCAGACATCAACGCCGCAGAGTCGGGACAGGAAATCTCGCCCCGGCAAGCATGGTATTTGAGGAAAAAATATTTAAGAATGGAACGGGAGGATTAGCTGGTGATTGATTTTACAAGTTTACCTGTGCGGAACAAAACCTATGCCGGAGCAAACGGAAGCAAAATTTCGGTTATTTACAACGGAGAACAGTATATGCTTAAATTTCCCACAGTTCCTTCAAGAAATAAGGAAATGAGCTACACAAACGGCTGCGTATCGGAATATATTGGATGCCATATTTTTGAAAGTATCGGACTACCAGTACAGAAAACATTGCTTGGAATCTATACCAGAAACGGACGGCAAAAGATTGTGGTTGCCTGTAAAGATTTTACAGCATCCGGACTGGTCCTCCAGGACTTTGCTTCCCTGAAAAATACAATGATTGATTCGGTTCACAATGGATATGGCACAGAATTAAGCGACATTCTTATGACATTGGAAGCGCAGACAGCCATAGATCCTCAAGTTCTTACAGATTGGTTTTGGGATATATTTATTGTCGATGCCCTCATTGGGAACTGGGACAGGCACAATGGAAATTGGGGGTTTCTTTATAATAACAACACCGATGAGATTAGCCTTGCCCCTGTATACGACTGCGGAAGCTGCCTGTTTCCCCAAGCAAATGAGGAAATTATGAGAAAAACTTTGGAAGATCCATCTGAGAGAGACCTGCGTGTATTTGAGATTCCACTGTCAGGGATTAAAATCAACGGGCAGAAGATACGGTATTTTGATTTTTTATCTTCTCTTCAAAACAAGGACTGCAACAGAGCCTTACAACGCATTCTGCCCCGGATTGATATGATAAAAATAAATAAAATTGTGGAAGAAACGCCCTTCATCTCCGATTTGCAAAAGACATTCTATAAGACCATATTAAAGGAGCGCAAGGAGCGGATTTTAGATTTTTCCTATCAAAGGCTCAGCCACTAAGTTACTTTTTTGTGCCTGCTTTTCAAATGTAGATTTATCCATTACAATAAAGGCAGAAAATCACAGGGAGGAAAAATGAATGTTTACCGATCATGCAGCACAGATGTTAAAAAACCATGCGGCCGCATCCTATACCAAGCAGGCAGTGAAAATTAATCATCGGATTACCACATATGTAGGTTACGGCCACAGCAATTGTACAGTGATAGAAGGGGAAAACTCTTTGATTCTGGTGGACGCCCTGGACTCTGATGAGCGGGCAAAGCGGCTTTTAGCAGAGCTTGACAGGACCTTTGGAAAGCCGGTAAAAACCATAATCTATACCCATGGACATCCGGATCACAGAGGCGGCTCCGGGGCTTTTCGGGATACCGTGGAGGAGATCATCGCCTTCGGGCCCAGACGGCCGGTTTTGAAATATACTGAGAAAATCAACGACATCCTTATGAAGAGGACAGTACGGCAGTTTGGCTACAAGCTTACGGAGGAAGAGTGTATTACCCAGGGAATCGGCATACGGGAAGGCCACGCAGTGGGGGATGGAAAATACGATTTCCTGGCTCCCACTACCATGTATACGGCAGAAGAGAGAGTGGAGCGGATAATTGACGGCGTCAAAATGGAATTGGTTTCCGCGGTGGGGGAGACGGACGATCAGATTTATATCTGGCTGCCGGACGATGAGGTGATTTGCTGCGGGGACAATTACTATGGATGCTGGCCCAACCTCTACGCCATCCGGGGCAGCCAGTACCGGGATATCGGAGCCTGGGTGGACAGCTTAAAAGAAATTATGTCCTACCCTTCCAAGGCTCTTCTGCCGGGACATACCATGCCGGTATTAGGAAAAGAAAGGATTCAGGAAATACTTGGAAACTTTTCCGGGGCCATTGAATCCATTTTTTTACAGACCTTAGACTGCATGAATCAGGGAATGACGGAGAGTGAAACTGTGGAGGCGGTAACGCTTCCTGGGCAGTACCAAAATCTCCCCTATCTGGGAGAATTTTACGGTACCATAGACTGGTCGGTGAGGGCAGTTTACCATGGCTATTTCGGCTGGTTTGACGGCAATGCCGCCAACTTAAATCCCCTTCCGGATCCGGTGTTTGCCGCGGAGCTGGTTAAGCTTTCCGGAGCAGAAAAGATGTTAAAGGAAGCAGAAGAAAAGCTGGATTTGGGAGAATACCAGATGGCAGTACAGCTTGCGGATCTGCTGATTCAGGCCGGAGAATCTCAGGCAGAGGCCAGGGAAGTAAAGGCCAAAGGCCTTTTGAAGCTGGGAGAGAACATGACCAGCGCCAATGGCCGCCACTACTATATTGCAGCGGCTAAAGAACTTTTGTAGTTTCCCTGGAAATCAGCATGGGAGTGATGACTTTGTGAACCGGCTCCGAAGAGATCACCGGACGCCGTTTCTTTCTCTCATTCATCTGATCCACTAAAAGCTCCATGGCAGTGGCAGCGATCTTATCGATCTGCTGGCTGACGGTGCTGGTGGGGAGTACCGCTTCGCTGGAGATAGGGGAATTGTCATAGCCGATAATCCGGTACTCGTCCGGCAGCTTTCCAAATTTCTGAAACAGCAGGTTTAACAAAATATTGGCAAAGGTATCATTGGGCATAAAGATCCCTTTTCTTTTGCCCGGATACTTTTGCTCTATGGTCTCCAAAAACTGGCGGATCAATTCCCGGGTTTCTTCATAACTGCTTCCCCAGTCCTGAAGGTACAGTTCATGAGGAAGGGAAAACTCTTCACAGATAGAGAGAAATCCCTGAATCCGCCCGTAAGCCGGAACCTCCTGGGACAGGTGGGAATTAGCGTGGATCAGGATATCACAGTGGTTTTTGTATAACAGGCTGGTAGCCTGGATGCCGCCCATCAGGTTGTCGGAATTGACGCTGCTGGTATACCGATCTTCCCGCTCAATGGTTACCACCGGGATATTATAGGAAGCCAGCTCTTTAGACGGAATCGTATGACTCAGCACAATCAGCCCTTCAATTTGATAGGCCAGAAGTTCCTGAATATAGCGCCTCTCCATTTCTTCTTTATCACTTCCGGAAAATACAATAAATTTGTAGCCGTAATCCTCATAAGTGGAAATAAGTTGAGACAGCATGGCTCCATGGTAATGGAGATACAGATTTGGAACAATCACTCCCACAAATTCCGTCCTTCCACTGGCCAGAATCTTTGCTACCTTATTTTCCTTATAATTTAATTCCTTTAACGCCCTGGCAATAATTTCCTGATTTTCCACAGTCAGGGAGTCGGGATTGTTGAAATATCGGGATATAGTGGTTTTGGAAAAATTCGTATAATCTGCAATATCCTGAAATGTAACGTTCTTTTTTCTCATAAACTGGTTCCTCTTTCCAATGGCTGGAGATGTGGCAAAATAAAATCAATTCTTTGGTTCTGTTTTGCCGCATCTCCACCTTTTGTATATAGCAAAAAAAGGAACAAAAAGCAATTGTGAAATCATCACAAAACATCCCGACTGAAAATGTGAAAATTGACAAAAAGAAAAATTTTACAAAGGAATTCTTGACATATTTTTTGTAAGTTATTATAATAAAAACATAAAGTAACCGGTTACTTTACCGGTTATTGTAAAAAAGCTTGTGATGAAAAAGAGAGGAGAAGAGGTATGAACGTAAGCACAGAGAAACATGGTTCCGGAAAAATAGCGGCAAAAACCAGAACCCCTATGGAGGAGAAGATACAGTACATCAAGAAACACTGGCAGTTATACGTGTTCTTTCTGCTGCCTGGCTTGGCAGTTACCATTATTTTTAAATATATCCCTATGGGGGGGGCTTCTCATTGCCTTTAAAGATTTTAATGTAATGAAAGGAATCCTGGGAAGTGAGTGGGTAGGGTTTTCCTATTTCCAGCGTTTTTTATCCTCCCCGGATTTTATGAACTATTTGATGAATACATTAAAGCTCAGCGCCTACGGGCTTTTGTGGGGATTTCCGGTGCCAATTCTTCTGGCCCTTTTGCTGAACCAGGTGAAAAGCACAGGCATTAAGAAAAACATTCAGCTTCTGATTTATGCCCCCAACTTTATCTCTGTTATCGTGCTCTGTGGTATGGTAAGGATGTTTTTATCACCAGTGGGACCGCTTAATAAGCTTTTGGGAATCACTACCAACTGGATGACCATGCCTCAGTCCTTCCGCACCATCTATATTGCCAGCGGAATCTGGCAGACAGCCGGATGGTCTTCCATTATGTATACGGCGGCTCTGGCAAACTCCAGCAAGGAGCTGGAAGAAGCGGCTACTGTGGACGGGGCCAACATTTTACAGCAGATCTGGTACGTACAGCTTCCGGCTATTAAAAATATTATTGTAATTCAGTTTATCCTGCAGGCAGGAAACATTATGAGCATTGGTTTTGAAAAGGCTTACGCCTTGCAGACAGACATGAATCTTCCGGCGTCAGAGATTTTATCTACTTATGTATACCGCATCGGCCTTTTAAACGGTGACTACGGATATTCTACCGCAGTAGGACTTTTTAACTCCATTGTTAATGTAATTCTGCTGGTGGCAGTTAACTGGATAGTGGCAAAATTAAATGACGGAGAGGGAATCTAAAGGGTTCTGACAAGATGGCAGGTGACGTGCAGCGGCGCGTGCCGTTACATCTGAAAGGAGAGAATATGAAAAGTAATAAAAAAAGACTGGGAACTTCCGATAAAATGATAATATTTGGCGGATATGTACTTCTGGGGATCTTTGCGGTTTTGATTTTTATTCCCCTGGCCTATGTGGTAATTGCGTCTTTTATGGATCCTACGGTGTTAAATAATCAGGGAATCAGCTTTCAGTTAAAGGACTGGACATTGGATGCCTACGGCAGGGTGCTGAAAAACAATATGATTTGGAGAGGATTTTTAAATTCCTTCTTTTACTCCACGGCATTTACCGTTATATCTGTTTTTATTACCCTGTTGGCCGCTTACCCTATGTCCAAAAAGGAGCTGGTGGGGAGAAAGTTTTTTAATACCATATTTCTCATTACCATGTTTTTTGGCGGCGGCTTGATTCCTACATTTATCTTGATTAATCAGCTTCACATGGTCAATACCATCTGGGCCATTCTGATTCCGGGATCCTTCAATGTGTGGAATATGATTTTGGCCAGAACCTATTATCAGTCTATCCCGGGAGAGCTTCGGGAAGCATCACAGCTTGACGGCGCCAGCGAGGTGGAACATTTCTTCCGGATTATGATGCCGGTGTGTAAACCCATTATTGCAGTATTGGTTTTGTGGACTTTTGTAGGGATGTGGAACAGCTATTTTGACGCTTTGATTTATTTGAATGATGCCAACCTTCAGCCCCTTCAGCTGGTGCTTCGCTCCATTCTGGTACAGAATACGCCTCAGCCCGGTATGATTGCAGATATTCAGAGCACTGCGGAGATGGCCAAGGTAGCAGAGCTGTTAAAATATGCAACTATCCTAGTTTCCAGCCTTCCGCTGCTGATTATGTATCCGTTCTTCCAGAAATATTTTGATCAGGGCGTGATGGTAGGTTCCGTAAAAGGATAACAGGAGGGGTAAACACCCCGCGGGTATCCCTGATGCCCAAAAAGCAGGGCAAAGAAGGAGGAAATCATGAAAAAATTACATTTGACAGGATTAGGGCTTGCAATTGCAGTAATTTGTGCTATAACCGGATGTAAAGGCAGAGAGATTGCAGCGGCAGATATCAACCCGGACACTCCGGCGCAGGAGGTGGCCTTTCCTCTGGCGGAGAAAGCAGAGCTTTCCTTTATTACCAATGCTCCTGCCAGAACCACCCAGGATCCCAATGAAAAGACAATTTTTAAGCGTTTAGAGGAGCAGACCAACGTCCACATTGACTGGACCTGTTTTGTAACGGATCAATTTCCGGATAAAAAGAATCTGGCCCTTGCCCAGTTTGGCAATCTGCCGGACGGATTATTTGTGGCTGGCATGAATGAATATGACTTGCTGCGGTATGCAAAGCAGGGGATTATTATCCCCCTGAATAATCTGATAGACAAATATATGCCCAATCTTCAGGCAGTTTTTGAGGCATATCCTCAGTACCGAGTTATGTGCACCGCGCCGGACGGCCATATTTACTCTTTCCCATGGATTGAGCAGCTTGGTTCCGGGAAGGAAGCTATTCAGGCCATTGGAAGTATCCCTTATATCAATAAAAAGTGGCTGGATTTTCTGGGGCTTAAGATCCCGGAGACCACGGCGGAGCTGGAGCAGGCCTTAATTTCCTTCCGGGACAATGCTTCTAAGCTTCAGGCAGAGTTTGGCATTGAGGGCAGTGTGATTCCCATGTCTTTTATCATCAATAACGGCGATCAGGATCCGGCTATCCTGATTAACGGGTTTGGAGAAGGCTACGGAGATGTGGGCGACCATTTTGCGGTGACCAATGAAGGCAAGGTAATTTACACCACAGTCCAGGAAGGATATAAGGAAGGAATCAAGTGGCTTCACAGCCTGGTTGAGCAGGGGCTGACGGATCCGGAAGGATTTACCCAGGACTGGGCCACCTATGTGGCAAAGGGAAAGAACCATCGCTATGGCTTGTGCTTTACCTGGGATATTGCCAACATTGACAATTATCAGGACTATGTAATGCTGCCTGCTCTGGCAGGCCCGGAGGGGCTGGTAAACATTACCCGCCAGAACAACAGTGAGACCAGCGGCTTTGACCGGGGAAGGTGCGTTCTTACCACCAGCTGCCGGGATACGGCCCTGGCGGCGGCATGGATTGACCAGATGTATGCGCCCATTCAGTCGGCTCAGAACAACTGGGGGACTTACGGCGAAGAAAATCAGGCCAATATTTTTGAGATGGGTCAAAATGACCAGAATGAGCCTATGTTAAAGCATATGGATCTGGGGGAGAATTCCCCTGTGGAGATCCGGGAAAACCAGTCGGTAAATGGTCCGCTGGCGATTCTCAATGAGTATTACGGCGTTTATGTTACCATGCCGGATGATGCAAAATGGCGTCTGGACAATATGCATGAGACCTACCTGGAAGCTATGAACAGCCAGTATGTATATCCTAACGTATTTATGAGTATTGAGGATACCAATAAGGTATCTCAGTATGATACAGATATTAAAAAATATGCCGAGCAGATGAAGGCAAGCTGGATTTTAAACGGGGGCATTGACCAGGAATGGGATGCTTATCTGGAAAAAATGGAAGACTACGGCCTGTCTGACTATCTGGCAATCAAGCAGAAATATTTTGACCAATATCAGAATTCCTTAAAGGAGCTGGAAGCGTTCTGACGAAATGGCAGGCGCCGCAAAAGCGGCGCGTGCCGGTACATCTAAAAGTAGTAGTAGGAGGAAAAACCATGAGTAAAGCCCTGGAAAAGGCAAGAGAATATGAAAATAAAAAGACAGGCAGCATACCCGAAAACCACAGGCCGGTTTTTCACTTTTCGGCTCCGGCGGGATGGCTCAACGACCCCAATGGTTTTGGGGATTTTATGGGGGAGCATCACCTGTTTTTCCAGTACAATCCTTATGATGTACACTGGGATACCATGCACTGGGGACACGCCAAAAGCCAGGATTTTATTAAGTGGGAGTATCTTCCCACGGCCCTGGCGCCGGACGAAGATTATGACCGTAAGGGAGTATTTTCCGGCGGAGCTGTGGAGAAAGACGGGAAACATTACCTTCTGTATACCGGAGTGAGGGAAATCACGGATGAAACCGGAAAGAAGGTTATCCGCCAGGAGCAGTGCCTTGCAGAGGGAGATGGCCTGGACTACCGGAAAGCGGCCTGTAATCCGGTGATTACCGCGGATATGCTGCCGGAAGGATCCAGCCTGGAGGACTTTCGGGATCCCAAACTGTGGAAGGAAAATGGCCGGTTCTACACAGCAGTAGGCAGCCGCCCTGCCGACGGGAGCGGACAGATTCTGCTGTATTCCTCAGAGGATTTGCACCATTGGGAATTTTGCACCGTGTTAGCCAGGTGCCAGAATCAATATGGAAAGATGTGGGAATGTCCGGATTTCTTTCCCCTGGACGGAAAGCGGATCCTTATTGTCTCTCCCCAGGATATGCAGGCAAAAGATTTGGAATTTCACAATGGTAACGGAAATATTTTTCTCATAGGGGACTATGACAAAACTTCTATGGATTACCGATGGGACATGGCCCAGTCCTGTGATTATGGGTTGGATTTTTACGCCGCCCAGACCATGGAGACGGAAGGGGGAAGACGGATTATGATTGGGTGGATGCAGTCTTGGGATAACCATTTGTTCCAACCGGAGCTTGGCTGGAGCGGCCAGTTTACGATTCCCAGAGAGCTGTTTATAAGAGACGGAAGAGTCTGCCAGAATCCTGTAAAAGAACTGGAAGATTACCGGGTGGATCCGGTAGAACATAAAAATGTATTGCTGGGGAAGGAGCTGACAGCGCTTCCAGGTGTTAAGGGAAGATGCATCGATATGACGGTGGAGATTGAGGCCGGAGAGTCTGATGCAGTGGAAATCCGCCTGGCAGAAAATAAAGATTTTTATTCCTCCGTCCTTTACAATCCCAGAGAAAATACGGTTATGTTTGACCGTACTTATTCCGGGTTCTGCCGGGATTTTATCAGCAGCAGAACCATGAAAGTAAGAGACCGGGGCGGGAAGCTTGCCTTGAGAATTCTCTTAGATCGGTATTCCTGCGAGATCTTTGCCAATGATGGAGAACAGGCTATGACCTCCCTCCTTTTCAGCTCCGGGGAGTGCAGCGGGATCCGTTTCCGCTCAAAAGGGAAGGCCAGCATTTCTGTTTCCAAATATGAGATAAAGGTCTCCAGATAATGAAGTATAAAAAACCCGTTTCCAGGGAATAAATTATAATATGTTGGGGGCAAAAGGGATTTTGCCCCTATGATACACGGATTGCTCCGCATTTCATGCTCCCGCAATCCTAAAACACCTCAAATCCGCTCATTTTTCTGCGAAAAATGGCTGCTTTTCGGTGTTTTGCGGGTCCCAAAGTCATGCCCATTCATGCAAGCATGATGGGTATGGCCTTTTGACCCTGGTATCATCATATGGCTATATCGCCGTCCCAAAAAAGAATTTATACAGCGAAAGGGAGGACTGGAAACGTGACAAAAAGAAAGAAAAAGCGGCTGCTTTTGGCACTGCTTACGGGCGCGGCTACCCTGGTTTCAGGGTGCGGCGCTTTTGTTGACGAGAGAGATATTATCTATGTGGGCCACAACCAGGCGGCAGACCATCCCACCAACATTGCCCTTCTGGAATTTGAAGAATTTATCGAAAGCAGGCTGGGGGATAAATATAATGTGGAGGTTTATCCCAGTGAGCTTTTAGGCTCTCAAACCGACATGGTTCAGCTTACTCAGACTGGGGCCATTGACATCTGTGTAGCCAGCAACTCCATTTTGGAGACCTTTTCTGAAAATTATACCTTATTTAATATGCCCTATCTCTTTGCCTCGTCAGAGGCCTATCACGCAGCTATGGACGATAAGAATATAACGGATCCCATTTTTGAATCCACCAGGGATGCAGGTTTCCAGGCTGTGGCATGGCTGGACGCAGGCACCCGGAATTTTTATACAGTGGCAACACCCATAAACTCTCCGGCAGATTTAAAGGGATTAAAAATCCGGGTTCAGCAGTCCCCTACCAACGTTCAGATGATGAATCTCTTAGGAGGTTCCGCCACCCCTATGGGGTTTGGCGATGTTTATACGGCGCTGCAGTCCAAGGTAATTGACGGCGCGGAAAACAATGAAATGGCCCTGACGTCCAACGGTCACGGCGATGTGTGTAAGTTTTACTCCTATGATATGCACCAGATGATACCGGATATTTTAGTTGCCAACAATAAGTTCCTGGAGGAGATGCCAGAGGAGGATCGGGCTGTCTTTGAGGAAGGATTTGCTCTGGTAAATCAGGTTCAGAGGGAAGAATGGGTGAAGGCGGTGGAGCAGGCTAAGGAACGGGCTGAAAAGGAGCAGAAGGTACAGTTTTTATATCCGGATACCAAGCCTTTCCAGGATATCTGCATGCCCATGCATGAAGATTTTTTAAAAAATTATCCGGACATACGGCCTGTTTATGATCAGATCCAGCAATACAATGCCTGGTATCCTTCCGGCGAAATGGCAGGTGACACCAGGCATCGCATGCCGATTCATTATTATACCAGGAGGCGCTGACATTATGAAAAAACGGAAAAATTTCTTAAATGTTGCTCTTTACGGGCTTGCCGGAATCAGCTTTCTGGCCATGGTAACTCTGACCTGCTGGCAGGTTTTTACCCGGTATATCCTGAAAAATCCCTCTACCTGGTCAGAAGAATTGGTGTCCTATCTCTTTGCCTGGGCCAGCCTTATGGGCGCTGCCATTGTCACCAGTGAACGGGGGCATATGAATATCCCCATTCTGGTAGAAAGGTTAAGTGTAAGAGGACAAAAAGTGGTGAATGTTTTCTGTGGAATCATCGCCTTTCTATTTTCGGCGGTAATCCTGGTTTATGGAGGAATACAGATTTCCATCCTGGCTATGGGGCAGATGACCTCGTCTCTGGGAGTGCCTGTGGGAATCTTCTATCTTGTGCTTCCCATATGCGGAGCTTTAAATATGATCTATACAGGGGCGGATATCATGAATGTGATAAAAGGAACGGAAGGGGAGAGGAAATAAATGGCAATTCAGTCTTTAATGATCATTTTGGTTGTGCTGCTACTGCTGCTGGCCCTGGGAGTTCCCATTGCCTATTCCATCGGGATCTCAGCATTGGCTGCCATTTTACAGGTGACCCCTTTGGATGTGGCTGTGATTACCGGCGCCCAGCGCACCTTTGTAGGCATGAGCAAGTTCAGCCTGACAGCAATCCCGTTTTTTATTCTGGCAGGAAATCTGATGAACCAGGGCGGCATTGCAAAGCGTCTGGTAGACTTTGTTCTGGCTCTTTTGGGAAAGCTTCCGGGAGCGCTTTTGATGACCAATGCAGGAGCAAATGCCCTGTTTGGAGCCATCTCCGGTTCTGCCGCGGCGGCGGCAGCGGCAGTGGGAAGCATGGTAAAAGGCGGGGAGGAGGAGCTGGGCTATGACAGGGCTCTCTGCGGGGCAACCAACGGCGCGTCCGCGCCTTCCGGCCTGCTGATTCCACCGTCCAACGCTCTGATCACCTATTCTCTGGCTTCCGGTGGAACCTCGGTTGCGGCCCTGTTTATGGCAGGTTATCTTCCGGGGATTTTGTGGACGGTCTGCTGTATTCTGGTGGGAATCATTCTGGCAAAAAAGATGGGATATACCGGTGAAAAAGGCCGGTATGACTGGAAAAATTTAGGGGTTTCCACCTACCGGGCTCTGCCTGCCCTGTCCTTGATTGTGGTAGTAATCGGCGGGATTGTAGGCGGCATTTTTACTGCGACGGAAGGGGCTGCCATTGCGGTTGTTTATGCTCTTCTTTTAGGAATTTTGTATAAAAATATTACATTAACCTCTTTTTGGGAGATTGTAATAAACAGCGTGAAGATGAGCGGCATGGTGGTATTCCTTATCGGTGTATCCAACATTTTAGGCTGGGTAATGGCATTTACCCAGATCCCTCAGGCTGTCTCGGCGGCCCTTTTGGGCCTGACTGGAAATAAGTTTCTCATCCTGCTGATTATGAACCTGATTCTGTTGATTGCCGGTACATTTATGGATGTAACGCCAGCGATTTTAATTTTTACGCCATTATTCCTTCCTGTGGTAAAGACTTTTGGAATGCATCCGGTGCATTTTGGACTGATTCTGGTGTACAACCTGTGTATCGGAAACATTACACCGCCAGTTGGAAATACCTTGTTTGTGGCCATTAAGGTAGGAGAAACTTCCCTGCAGAAGGTGATTCCCTATATGCTGTGGTATTATCTGGCGATTTTAGCAGGGCTGATGGTTGTGACCTATATTCCCTTTGTCAGTATGGGACTGCCGGGGCTCATGGGGCTGGTCTGAAGGGCGGCCAGGCCTTGGCCAAGTGGTTTGCATATTTTCAAAAAAGAATGCAGAGCGCTTGCACATCGCATGTAAAAGCATTATACTATATAGCGAAAGGATGTGGTTTTAGTGGCAAGAACCTCAAATGTTTTCGCACGTGTAGAACCTGAAATTAAGGAACAGGCAGAACAGATATTAGAGCAGCTTGGGATACCAATGTCAAATGCAGTCAGTATGTTTTTAAGACAAGTCGTACTGCAGCGGGGGATCCCCTTTGAGATGAAGCTCCCACAGGAAATGCCTCTGGCATATGGCTCTCTTACAAAAGGCCAGTTTGATGCGGAAATAGAAAAGGGAATGGTGGATATACGGGAAGGCAGAGTATATTCAGCAGACTCTGTGGAAGCGGAAATGAAACGGATTTATGGGATATGAGGTGGGATATCGTGTATACAGCCGGGGCAAAGCGTGATTTAAGGGATATACGACTCATAGAAGCTTTTCCTTGACAATATCACTGCCAGGCCTATAATGATAAATATGTAACAGTTTAGACAGCGGGGAGTTTGGGATGTCTGAACCTATGTCTTGGCTGTTACAACAATACAATTTAATATGGCGCGGTGCCTGCGATTCATTCCGCAGGAGAATAGGGAAGCGAGGTGTAAAACCTCCACGGTCACGCCGCTGTGAGAGAAGAGTTTCTCCCAGGTATGCCACTGGGCTTTTTAAGCTGGGGAAGGCAGGGAGAGGCAGAGACGCTCAAGTCAGAAGAACTGCCCGCCATAGGAAATTTGTATAGAAAGCTGCGAAGGACGGCTTTCTGTGCGGGCGGCCTATATCACCCGGCCGCCGGCGCTCTTTTGGGATTTGGTGAAAACCAGAAAGGAGCGCTTTTTTGCGTGGGCGGGATGGGAACCCGCAAAGAATGAAAGGAGTCTGTATGACAAAAAAAGAAAAGACACTGCTTACCGCTGCCATTGTATTTGCCGGAACCTTTGGAAAAACTTCCACGGCATATGCAATGCACATCATGGAGGGCGCGCTTCCCGTGGGCTATTGCCTGGCTTGGGGAGCGCTCTCTGTCCCGTTTCTTATGGCCGGATTTTTCTCTATTAAGAAGACTGTCAGAGAAAACCGCCGGGCTCTGACCCTTCTTGCCATGTCCGGAGCCTTTGTGTTTGTCATTTCTTCCCTGAAAATTCCGTCTGTAAGCGGAAGTTGTTCCCACATGACGGGGACCGGCCTTGGCGCAATTCTTTTTGGTCCGGCGGCAGTATCAATTTTAGGACTGATTGTGCTGATTTTTCAAGCCATTTTGCTGGCTCACGGCGGTCTTACAACCTTGGGAGCCAATACGTTTTCCATGGCCATTGCCGGCCCGTTTCTGTCCTGGTTTCTGTTCCGGATTTTTGAAAAAGCAAAAGTAAACCGAAAAATGTCTGTATTTTTGGCGGCCTTTTTCGGAGATTTATTTACATACTGCGTCACTGCGGTTCAGCTTGCCATGGCCCATAATTCCGCCACAACCTTTGGGATAGCGTTAAAGGAAAACCTGATTATTTTTGCAGGCACCCAGATTCCGCTGGCCATAGTAGAAGGGATTCTGACTGTAGTGGTGATCATAGGATTAGAAAGCTATGCAAGGCCGGAATTAAGGGCAGCCGGATTTATAAAGGAGGGCAGATAAGATGAAAAGTACAGATAAAAGCAATAAAAAATTAGTGATAGTACTCTTGATAACTGCGGTTGTCATTGCCTTTGCGCCTTTGTTTCTTCTAAAAGATGCAGAGTTTGGCGGCTCAGATGACAAGGGAAATACTCTGATTGAAACGACCAATCCGGATTATGAGCCCTGGGCTGCTCCGGTGTTGGAGGTGATCCTTGGGGGAGAGCTTCCCGGGGAGGTGGAGAGCATGCTGTTCTGCGTTCAGACCGGTATAGGGGTAGGCATTATCGCCTTCTTTATGGGACGTTTTGTGGAGAGGAAAAAGTGGAATGGCGACCATTGACAAACTCAGCTATCATTCCAGGCTGCGGTATGTAAATACGGGGGAAAAGTTTGCCTTTTCCGCAATAACATTAGTTCTGTGTATCGGGAGCCGTTCTGTGTGCCTGGCAGTTTTTGTGTTCTTTGCAATGGGGATTCTTACTGTAAAAAAGGGAGGAATCCCCATTTCCGAATATCTGCGGCTTCTGACAATTCCTATGGTGTTTTTAGGTATGAATTCCCTGATTTTGGGAGTTTCCATCCGGCAGACGCCTTTGGAGGTGTTTGCCATCCGGTGGGGAAGCTGGTATTTGACCGGAGGAAGGGAGACCATCGGTTATGGGCTCCAGATCTTTATCACCGCTATGGCGGCGGTGTCCTGTCTGTATTTTTTATCCTGCAACACGACTATGACCGATCTTTTGATTTTGTTTCGAAAATGGAAGTGTCCGGCATTAATTGCAGAGCTGATGCTTTTGATTTACCGGTTTATTTTTGTATTGCTGGATCGGGGAAAGGCGGTCAGCATTGCCCAGAAATCCAGGCTGGGAAACCGGGATTACCGGACCGGACTTCATTCCTTTGGAGAGCTGGTATCCTGCCTTTTTGTAAACTCTGTCAAGCGCTCAGAAGCACTTTTTGACGCCATGGAATCCCGATGCTATGACGGAGTGATACGGGTTTTAGAGGAAGAGCATCCCCCCAAGAAAAGAGAGGCTTTTGGCATGATTGCTTTTGAACTATGGGCCTGTTTCCTCATATGGATAGGAAGGTAAAGAATATGGAAGAGATTATTTTAAAGGCCAGGAATCTAAAGTTCTCTTATGAGGGGAACAGCCATATGGCGCTGAATGATTTTTCTTTGGATATCCCAAGAGGCGCAAAGGTGGCGTTTTTAGGCTCCAATGGTTCAGGAAAATCTACGTTTTTCCTGTGCTGCAACGGAATCCACAGACCTGGATCCGGTATGCTGTATTATAATGGAAAGCCCATGGATTATTCCCGGAAAGGATTGCTGGATTTGCGGAAAAAGGTGGGGATTGTATTTCAGGATCCGGATAACCAATTGTTTTCCGCCAGCGTATACCAGGAGATTTCCTTCGGGATTTTAAACCTTGGGGTATCGAAAGAGGCGGCAAAAGAAGCGGTGGAGCGAATCATGGAGGAGATGGATATTGCCTCTTACCGGGAAAAACCCACCCATGCCTTATCCGGAGGCCAGAAAAAGCTGGTTTCCATTGCCGATGTGCTGGTGATGGAGCCGGAGATTGTGATTATGGATGAGCCGTCTTCCTCCCTGGATCCCAAACATGTCAGGTTGGTAAATCAGGCGGTGGAGAATATGAGCGCAAAGGGGATAACGGTGATGATGGCTACTCATGATGTGGATTATGCTTTTGCCTGGGCAGATGAAGTGGTGGTGATCCATGAGGGGCGGGTTTTACGTCAGGGGCCGCCACAGGAGATTTTTGCTGATCCTGCGCTGTTACATACCGCTAATCTGACCCGGCCTGCGGTTATGGAGATGTATGACATCCTGTGCCGGAAAGGGATTTTAAATCCGGACGCTCCGATGCCGAAAAAGCTGGAGGAGTTGCTTTCCCGGCTTACTGTGCTGTAAAAGAGTCAAATGCTCGCGGGAGCATGGCACTTGGCTTATTGCTCGTGGGAATAAAGAAATTTTCGTTCCTTTTTCTTTGTTTTGGTATATAATACTAATATCAAATACTAAGAGGAAAAGGAGTGTTGCATGTGGCGCAGACGGTTAACGTAAATTTTAAGTTGGATGCAGATGTGAAAAAGAGAATGGAACAGGCTTGTGCTGAGATGGGCCTCTCTATGAGCGCTGCTTTTACAATTTTTGCCAAGAAGGTGGGGAGGGAATACCGTATTCCCTTTGAAGTTTCTGCTGATCCGTTTTACTCTGAAAGTAATATCCGCCACCTGGAGAATGTTATGCAGGATATAAAAGACGGGAAAGCTCATTTTGCAGAGCATGACTTGGTAGAGGTGGATTGATGCGGCTGCTGTGGGAAGATAGAGCCTGGGATGATTATCTATATCGTTTCTTGTAAAGGACATTACGATTAGATTTTAAAAACAATAGGGAAAATTTTACGGATGTGCCCTCGTTCTCAACAGACGAGGGCACAATTCTGTGAAAAGTTTCAAATATCTGTACAGATGACAAGCTCACTTTTAATCCCGTTAAGCTCAATGAGATTGTCTGCGTCTGGCGTACTAAAAGAATCTGCCGGCTTTCCGCCCCTCTCATAGGAAATTCTTGTTCCAATCCCTTTTGCAAGAGCAGTAAAGGTCGCGCCTTCAGGAACATGGATTTTGGAGGTTGCGGACACCTG
This sequence comes from uncultured Lachnospiraceae bacterium, assembly GCA_910586755.1. Taxonomy (GTDB): domain Bacteria; phylum Bacillota; class Clostridia; order Lachnospirales; family Lachnospiraceae; genus UMGS1370. Next base: position 24,685 of record CAJUJM010000011.1, on the reverse strand, counting down.
ATTAATTGCCACTTCGCCCTTTAAGGAATGGCAGATCACTTCCATATCAAGGTTGCAGTTTATCTCCACAGTCCCGGAGACATCTTTTAAAACAATATTGGATGTCTTTGTATCAAGTTCTATGCTTTCACATTCCAGAGAATGGATTTCCACAGTTTCTGTATTGACCGCACATTCAATCTTTCCAATATAGGGCGTTGGGATTTGAACAAAAATGCTGACTGATTCTTTTGCGGCAGCTTCCGATACGCCGTTCTTTCGGTTTACATCCACATCAATCCGTTTTTTAATATCATCAATCTTCACTTTAAAATCGCTCTGAAGTGTGGAAAGAGTATTGGATACCAGACGAACACGGATTTTCTCGCCCTTATAGCCTGAGAGTATGAATTGCTTTGCCCCGCCAAATTTCATATCATAGCGTTTTGGTTCATCAATGTCGTATTCTGTTATACTTTCATAAAGATATTCTGCTGGTTTCTTCGTTTCCCTTCCATTAGACAGAAGCTGATCAATCGAAATATCAAACAGGGCAGAGATTGCCATGATATTTTCAATATCCGGGATGCCTGCGCCGGTTTCCCATTTTGTTACCGCCTGTCTTGACACACCCAGTTTTTCTGCCAGCTGCTCCTGGGACATACCTGCCTGCTTGCGAAGGGATTTTAGTTTTTCTGCAAATATCATTTCTATGACCTCCTTGCCATGATTTATAAGTATAGGAAAATGCTTCTTAAATTGCAAGCAAGAGGAGAATACACTACTAATTTTTCCGCTACTTTGCGTGGCATTTCTTTTGAATTCCCGTTAAAAAGCCCATAGAAAAGCAAAAAGTTTGAATCGGAATAGGACAATATGCCAAAAACAGGGCGCGAAATTTGTAGAAATAAGACAAAAAAATGGCTAAGAATGTCAAAAAAGCAAACATAATGTAAAAATAGAAAAACAGACTTCCGGACCAGTAAAGAAATGTAAAAATATCCAAAACACAGGACAGCAGGGCCTTGATATAATAAATACAACAAATACAGATACGTTTTCCATATGAAAAAGGAGGATAACACTTATGAAAAGAAGAAAAGGACTTGCCGTTTTACTGGCAGCAGCTGCTGCTTTATCTCTTGCAGGATGCGGCGGCGCCGCCGGTAAGAGTGAGAGTACAACAACAAAAGCAGCGGAAGGAAATAATCAGCTGCCTACCTTGAGGGTGGCTGCGATGCCGACGATTACCAGCCTTCCTACTTATTACATGCAGAAGAACGGCCTGGATGAAAAGGCAGGATTTAAGATGGAGATTACCATGTTTGACACCGGAGCGCCTATGAATGAAGCGCTGGCTGCAGATTTGTGGGATGTAGGACATATGGGAGCAGCTGCCGTTACGGGAATGGCAAATTATGATGAACTGATTATCGGCGAGGTTCTGGAATCTACTGACGGCCAGGGGGTATTCGTTTCCCCGGATTGCCCGGTAGGAAAAGATACCGGTTATAATCCTTCCTTCCCTACAGTTTTAGGAAGTCCGGAATCTGTTGCAGGCATCACAATTTTGACCCCGGTGGGAACGGCTCAGCACTTTACCGTTTTAAAATGGCTGGAAAAGCTGGGAATGGAACCTACGGATGTAAATATTGTAAATATGGATACCGTACAGGCTTATCAGGCGCTGCAGGCCGGCCAGGGCGATGCTGCCTCTTTAAATGTTCCCACCTTCTTTGATGCGAAAAGCAGCGGTATGGTGCAGGTAGCAAACCTGGCAGATATGGGAACCCGCTACGTAGATATGGTAGTAGGAAACCGGAAGTCTCTGGATGGAAAATCCGATCTGATTCAGAAATATGTAGACTGCACTCTGGAAGCATGCGAGGCATTGCAGAAGGATCCGGAAATGGCCGCTGATTTGCTGGTAGAGTTTTTGGAGGATTCTGGTATGGAAACCAGCCGTGAAAACTGCGTAGCGGACTTAGAGCGTGTAAAATGGCTGACTAAAGAAGACTGGAAAGGTCGTGAGCTTGGCCTTTTTGCAAAGGAACTGGGTGAGTTCTATGTCGATCAGGGCCAGCTGGAAGCCAGCGCAACGGAGAAATTCAACACCAATGTTGTTAACACATTTATACAGTCTTATCAGTAAGAAAGGTGTGTAAATTCTATGAAGCCGTTTTTTGAAAAATATAAGTATAAGTTGATTTCTGCATGCTCATTTTTGTTCGTACTTCTGGTGTGGCAGATGGTGACGGATGTGTTTCATCTGGTAAGCCCGGTAATGCTTCCCAGTCCCACAAAAATTCTGGGCACACTCTGGTATAAACTTAGCGGCGGTACTGTGCCGGATGGATCTACTCTTTTAGAAAATATCTGGTCCAGTCTGAAAATCGCCCTGGGCGGTTATGGAGTAGGGGTTCTTATCGGTGTTCCTCTTGGAGTCGGTATGGCATGGAGCAGAAAATTTGAATTGTTTGCAAAACCCTTGTTCGACATTATTCGCCCGGTCCCGGCTTTGGCCTGGATTCCTCTGATGATTTTGTGGCTGGGTATTGGCTATGCTTCTAAGGTTGGAATCATTTTCTTTGCAGCCTTTATCAGCGCTACCGTAAACTCCTATACCGGAATCCGCCGTACCAGCCAGGTACATTTATGGGTAGGCAAAACCTTTGGCGCAACCAACCGCCAGCTGCTGTTTAAAGTGGCAATCCCTACGGCTCTTCCCATGATTTTTACCGGTTTGCGTCTGGCATTAGGCTCTGCATGGGTTGCATTGGTAGCGGCAGAAATGCTGGCAGCTACCAGCGGCCTGGGCTACATGATTCAGATGGCCCGTATGCTGGGCCGCCCGGATGTGATTATCGTGGGAATGCTTACCATTGGATTTGTAGGGCTTTTGCTGAATACAGTTCTGGAGAGATTACAGAAAAAATATGTAAGGAGGGGAAAACAGCATGATTGATTCTACCGCAAACAGCCGTTTTTCGGATAAGCAGCTTATCGTGATTTATACGATTATTTCCCTGCTGTCTCTGCTTGCAGTCTGGGAACTGGCAGCCAGATTTACCGGCGCATCCATGTTTCTCCCGCCTGCCAGTCAGGTGTTAGCAGCTTTTTGCAAAAGCTTTGTAGACCCCATCGGCAAGCGTACCATGCTGGCTCATATTGGCGTAAGCCTGTACCGGGTGGCTGTGGCATTTTTCTTTGCCACCATCACCGGAATTGCCCTGGGAGTCGGCATGGGATACTCCCGCCTGCTGGAAGCTATTTTAAAACCTATTTTTGAGTTTATCCGTCCTATTCCGCCTCTGGCCTGGATTCCTCTTTCTATCCTGTGGTTTGGCCTGGGAGATACGGGAAAATTCTTTATCATCTTTTTAGGATGCTTTTGCTTTATTACAGTAAATACCTATGACGGAGCCAAAAACGTGGATCCGGAGCTCATCGGGGCTGCCCGGATGCTGGGGGCTAATGAACGCCAGATTTTCTTTGAAATCGTCCTTCCTTCTTCTGTTCCGTATATTTTTGCAGGCTTGCAGATTGCGGTAACCGCCGGATGGAGCGCGGTAGTAGGCGCTGAGATGATTCAGTCCAACGAAGGGGTGGGCTGGATGATTGTACGGGGCATGAACACCGGAAACACGGTACAGATCATGGTTGGCATTGTGGCCATCGGAATTGTAGGGTTTATACTGGCCAATCTGACAAGCGCATTAGAAAGGAGACTGTGTGCATGGAACGAGCAGAAGGGAATGTAAAAGCGGCGCCGGCGGTGCTGGAATGTCGGAATGTGGGCCGTAGCTTTGACAGCTATGACGGCGGCGGCAAGAATGAAGTCCTCCGGGGAATGGATTTTGAAGTACATGAAAATGAGTTTCTGGTTCTGTTTGGAGCCGGTCAGTGCGGGAAAACCACCCTGTTAAACATTTTGGCAGGACTGGATATGCCTACAGAAGGCCAGGTACTGACAAGGGGAAAGAAGGTTACCGGACCGGCGCCGGAACGTGGGGTGGTCTATCAGAAGACGTCCCTGTTCCCCTGGATGACGGTTGAGGAAAACGTAGGGTTCGGCCCCAAAGTGCGCCACATGCCGCAGGAAGAGCGCAATGCCCGGATTAAAAAGTACCTGGAACTGGTGGGGCTGACCGGATTTGAGAAAAGCTATCCCAGCCAGCTTTCCGGCGGCATGCGCCAGCGGGTGGGAATTGCCAGGGCTTATGCCAACCAGCCGGATATTATGCTTCTGGACGAGCCTTTCGGACATCTGGACGCCCAGACCCGATATATGATGGAAGAAGAATTACAGCGCATCTGGCAGAAGGAAAAACGCACGGTAGTTTTCGTTACCAACAACATTGAAGAGGCATTGTTCCTGGCAGACCGCATTATCCTGCTGACCAATTGCCCAACCCATATTAAGGAAGAGTATATCATTGATATGCCCCATCCTCGTGACTATGTGGATCCCGAATTTTTGCGCCTGCGCCAGCTGATTACCGATAATATGGATCTGACGCTGTAAGAGGAAGAACGCTTGTGAAACGTAAGTTTCACAACTGGAATGCGTTCTGACGAATTGGCAGGCGCCGCTATGCGGTGCGTGCCGATACATCTGAGAGGAAGAACGCTTGTGAAACGTAAGTTTCACAACTGGAATGCGTTCTGACGAATTGGCAGGCGCCGCTATGCGGTGCGTGCCGATACATGTGAGAGGAGAAATTGCTATGCAAGAGAACAAAATGCCCAAAGTACAAGTGCGCGGCCTGACCAAACAGTTTGGGGATCTGCTGGTGCTCAATAATATTTCCTTTGATGTTCATGCCGGAGAATTCTTATGTATCGTGGGCCCCACCGGATGCGGAAAGACTACGTTTCTCAACAGCCTTACCAAATTATATCAGCCTACTGCAGGAGAAATTCTCCTGGAAGGGGAACCGGTGGATTTGAAAAAACATAATATTGCCTACATTTTTCAGGAATATTCTACCATGCCCTGGCTGACTGTGGAAGAAAATGTGGGATTTGGTCTGGATATTAAGGGCGTGGAAAAGGGAAAAGCCAAATCTCTGGTAGATGAATACCTGGACATTGTAGGGCTGTCCAAATACCGCAAATATTATCCGGATCAGCTGTCCGCCAGCATGCTTCAGAGGGTGGTGATCGCCAGAGCGTTTGCCACTCAGCCGGATCTGCTTTTGATGGATGAGCCTTATGGCCAGTTGGATATCCAGCTTCGCTATCACCTGGAGGACGAGCTGATCAGCCTGTGGCAGCGCACCGGCACCACGGTTATATTTATCACCCATAATATTGAGGAGGCTGTTTATATGGGAGAACGGATTTTGGTTCTCACCAACAAGCCCACGGGTATTAAAAAAGCCATTGACAACAACCTGCCCCGTCCCAGAGATATTGCCAGCCCGGATTTTGTAAAGCTGCGGAACGAGGTAACGGATCTGATTAAATGGTGGTAAGGAAAAAAGCGTGGCTTTACATAAGACAGGCGTGTTGATATAATGGAGGTGTCAGGATGAAAAAACAGCCTAATATTGTATTTGTAATTTCTGACGATCAGGGGTACTGGTCATTGGGATGCAGCGGAAATAAGGAAATCATTACCCCCAACATTGACCGGCTGGCTGCCGGGGGAATCCGGTTTGAAAACTTTTTCTGTGCTTCCCCGGTGTGTTCCCCGGCCAGGGCTTCCCTGCTTACCGGAACCATTCCTTCCAGGCATGGGATCCATGACTGGCTGAGGGATGACGATGAGCGGCAGTCTGCCCTGGAATATCTGGCAGGGCAGTACTCTTATACCAAGGCTCTGGCAGAAAACGGGTATTGCTGCGGTCTGTCCGGCAAATGGCACATGGGCGCGGCAGGAAAGGCGCAGCAGGGATTTACCCATTGGTTCAGTCATAAGTCCGGAGGAGGCCCCTATTACGGAGCTCCTATGTATAAGGACGGAAAGCTGTACCGGGAAGAGCGGTATGTGACAGACGCCATTACAGACGATGCCATAGAATTTTTGGAATCCCGCAGAAATTCTGAAGAGCCCTTTTATCTTCACGTGGCATATACGGCGCCTCACGCTCCCTGGCTGAACAATCACCCTAAGGAGTACACGGATCTTTATAAAGACTGCCCCTTTGAGTCAGTTCCCCACCTGCCCCGGCACCCGGACAGCATCTATCTTACCGACGAGGTGGCAAAGGATGAGCGGGCCAACCTGATTGGCTATTTTGCGGCGGCTACTGCCATGGATGCGGGAATCGGCCGTATTCTGGATAAACTGGATGAGATGGGCATGACAGGAGACACATTGGTGGTCTTTACGGCGGATAATGGATTTTCCTGCGGTCATCACGGCTTCTGGGGAAAAGGAAACGCCACCTTCCCGCTTAATATGTATGAGGAGTCGGTGAAAGTACCCTTTATTGTACGGCATCCGGGGCATATTCCGGAAGGCGTGGTCTGCGATGCCCTGGTTTCTGCCTATGACTTTATGCCTACGTTGCTGGATTATCTGGAATTAAAGCCTTCCGATACTCTGGAAAGACCGGGAGTGTCCTTTGCGCCGGTTCTGAGAGGAGAAGAGTTTGCCCAGCGGGATGAGGTTGTGGTTTTTGATGAGTACGGTCCCAACCGTATGATCCGCGGCCGCCGGTTTAAATATGTGACCCGCTATCCCTATGGCCCCAATGAGCTCTATGATCTGGAGACCGATCCGGGAGAGACCAAAAACCTTTTGAAGGAAGGCGGCTTTGAAGAACTGGAGCAGGATATGCGCCTGCGTCTGGAAACCTGGTTTGCCAAATACGTCAATCCGGAGATCGACGGCGCCAGGGAGGCGGTATTCGGATCCGGACAGATTGGCCTGGCCGGCCTGTGGGGAAAAGGAGTTTCCGGCCATAGCTGCGATGACTATATCCGGGAAAATCCCAACTTTGCACCCTATCAAATGTAACAGTTCAAACGGGAGTGAACACCATGAAAGCTTGGTTGAAAAAAATTGCGGTATACTTTAAAAAATTACGTACACAGCTGTTTTTGACCTATTTTCTCGTGTTCACTTTTTTCTTTACAGCAGTTTCCGTGCTGGTCAGCGGCTCTATCCGGGATCTGCTGATTGATCAGATTGGCAGCAACCGGACTGCAGTGCTGCGCCAGATTGGGGAACGGGCTGATATCGTAAAGACCAGCAGCACAACCTTGTCCAATTTATACCGCTATGAGATCCAGAGCAATGGCTTTCTGGAGAAAGGAATGTCAGAGGAGGCCAGGGAAGCGGCCTGCAGATACCTGGATTCTCAGAAAGAGATTTATGATGAGGTGTTCAGCCGGATTGGCCTGGGATATGAGGTGGTGCTGATGGGGGCAAATGGTTTTGTTTATAACTCAGGCAGCGCAGGCGGGGATGTAAGCACCTGGGTGCATCAGCCCTGGTTTAAATATCTGCTGGCGGCGTTAAACAGCGGCACAGACGAGACTGTGCAATTCTCCCGAACCTTCAGTACCTATGAAAACGGCAATCCCGTATACCGGTTTGCCGCAGGACAGATGCTGGACAACGGAGGGAGCCCGAGTATTCTACTGATTTTAATTGATGAGCAGCAGCTGGAAAACTTATATATTTCCACCCAGGAGCAGGGAGGAGAGGTTTATATCTATGATCAGAACGGCTTTATTGTCTCCCATTCTAATAAGAAGATGCTGGGAAAGCAGTTTATTGATGTAGATTACATGCAGAATGTATATGGCACGGATCGTTCCAATATTATCCAAAAGCTGGGGGAGAGCTATGTGCTTTCCACCTACCTGGATGAGAAGACGGGATGGACCATTGTGGAGGAAAGCCCAACCCGAATTATTTTAGGAGCCCTTAATGAGACTTACTGGATTATGGGCTGCCTTTTGGCCACAGGACTGGTTCTTGCCCTTGCAGTATCCGTTTATATATCGCGGAGGATTTCCAACCCTCTGGCTGATCTTAGCAAAGCCATGGACAAATTTGGGGACCGTGAGTTTCGGCCTTCTCCTGTGGGGAACACAACCCAGGAGATTGGATCTCTCCAGGAAAGCTTTAACCATATGGCAGTGGAGATTTCCAGTCTGCTGGAAATTATCAGGGAGAGAGAGCAGCAGAAGCGGAAACTGGAGGTGAATTTCCTTCGGGCGCAGATCAATCCCCATTTTCTGTATAATACTTTGTTTTCTATCCGATGTGCGGTGGAGGTTGGAAAAAACAGCCAGGCAGCCCAGATGCTGGGGGCTTTTATTGACCTGCTGCGAAGCACTCTGGCAGTAAAAGATAATACGGTTCCCCTTCAGGACGAACTGGAGACTACCCGGAAATACTTAGTCGTTCAAAAACTTCGGTACGGGGAAAAGGTTCACTATGAGGTGGAGATGCAAGACGGTACAGAGCATTGTATGGTGCCTCCCCTGATTTTGCAGCCCCTGGTGGAAAATGCGATTTTCCATGGACTTGAGGCAAAAAGCCAGGGGGGGACCGTTATCATTGAATCCGCATTGCAGGGAGAGAACCTGCTCCTTACCATTACCGACGACGGCGCCGGTATGGATGAAGAAACCCTGAAAAAAGTGCGGATGAACTGTGAACAGAACGTGGTGAAGGATGCCCACTCTATCGGGATGTCCAATGTTCATAACCGCATACGCTTGAATTATGGAGAAGGTTACGGTCTTACACTGGAAAGTTCCAAAGGAATCGGCACTACGATTACCTTGCTGATACCTGCTGTTATCCAAGAGGAGGAAAGTTATGAAAGTCCTGGTGGTTGATGATGAAACCATGATATGTGAATGGCTGCAATTTTGTATTTCTCAAAACCCATCCTGCCAGCTAACCGGCATTGCCCACAATGGCTTAGAGGCCCTGGAGATGATTCAAAAGGAAGAGCCGGATCTGATTCTTACAGATATTAAAATGCCTGTTATGGATGGCCTGGAGCTTTTGCATACTCTGCGTTCCAGAAACAGTCAGGTGAAGGTAGTAATGCTGACGGCATTTTCTGACTTTGATTTGGTCCGGCAGGCTCTGCGGGACGGTGCGGCAGAGTATCTTTTGAAAACGGAAATGCAGAATGATTTGCTCCAGGAGCTCCTCAACCGGACGGCAGGAGAGCTGCAGCTTTCTCTGGGAAAGGATGATGGGGATATTGCCAGTCTTTCACAGGTACAGTCTGTGATCGGCAGAATTCTCCGCCAAAAAAAAGAGCTGGGGGATGAGGAACTGGAAAAGCTGCGTCAGTGCAATATCCGCTGGCGCAACAGCGGATTGTTTGCCCTGGCGGTGTGGAAACAAAACATTTTGAACAGCGGCCTTACTTTTCCCAAGGAGAGCCAGGCCAGGCATGTAACCGGGTTTGACTATACAGATCGGATCTACATGATTATCGGCAATTTCCCCAGGACTCTCAGCGAGGCGGAAAAGGCCAGACAGCTGACGGCCTATGCCAGACAGGTTCAGCAGATGAATGACTGTATGGTTGGCGTCAGTACAATTACAGATGAAATGCGCCGGATGCCCTATATGGTCTGGCAGGCGGCATGTTCTTTGGGGGAGGGATTTTATAAAAAAGAAAAAAGACTGTATGAACCCCGCTACCCTTTAGGGGAACTGCTCCACAAAAACCAGATCTGGAAAAATATGTGTGGGGAATTTCGTGTACGCCTCCATCAAACCCAGGGCGCTCAGCGATATGAGGTGATAAAAGAATTTCTGGAAAATGCGGACAGCCAAAGGATCCTTGCAATAGAGCCGTTGTGCAGGCTGTGTATGGATGCCTTCGATCTGCTGGAATTTGAGTCTAAGGAGAACGGAATGACGTTAGAAGACGGGGATGCTCTCCGGATGCAGCTGCAGCAGTGTATTTCTCTGGAGGAGACAGCAGGTATTATATTGTCTGTTGCCAGACAGTGCAGCCCGGCGGCTACCCAGCAGACGCCAAAATCCAAGAATATCTGTCTGGCAGTAGAGTACATTAACGCTCACTACAGGGAGCAGATCAGTCTGGAACAGGCAGCCGCCCAGGTATACTTAAATCCGGAATATTTTTCCCGGGCTTTTAAGGCGGAGGTAGGCCAGACCTTTGTAAATTACCTGACAGACGTCCGGCTGAAAGCTTCAGTTCGGCTGTTAGAAAATACGGCTCTGCGGGTTCAGGATATTGCACAGCAGGTGGGATATTACAATGCAAGTTATTTTTCCACCACATTTAAAAAGAAGTATGGCATGAGTCCTTACGAATACCGGCGAAAGGGAAATTAGCCAGAAAGGAATATTTATGAAAGCCATTATGATTATGTATGACTCCTTAAACCGCCACATGCTGGCTCCCTATAGCTGCCATTGGACTCATACAGAGAATTTCAGGCGCTTGGCCCGGCACACCGTAACTTTTGATAACTGCTGGGTAGGAAGCATGCCTTGTATGCCGGCCCGCCGGGAACTTCACACGGGCCGTTATAATTTCCTGCACCGCAGCTGGGGGCCCTTGGAACCATTTGACGACTCTATGCCTGAGATATTAAAGGAGGCGGGGATCCATACCCATCTGATCAGCGATCACTACCATTACTGGGAAGACGGCGGAGCTACTTACCATCAACGCTACAGCACCTGGGAATGTGTGCGGGGGCAGGAGGGAGACAATTGGCAGCCCCTGGTTGGCTTTACAGGAGGCCCAAATCCCACCGGAAATCTGTGCGGAGATCCTGGGGATAACTGGGTAGGTCAGGACTTTGCCAACCGGACAGTTATGCGGGATGCCGCTCATCAGCCCCAGTGGCGTACCTTTGAAAAGGGTTTGGAATTTTTGCGGAATAATTACAATCAGGACAACTGGTTTCTTCAAATCGAGACCTTTGACCCTCATGAGCCGTTTTTCAGCCAGCCGGAGTACAAAGAAAGGTTTCCGGATGAATACCAGGGACCATTTTGTGACTGGCCCGACTACCGGCCGGTAAATGATACCGACAGTCCGGAGTTTATTGTCCACATGAGAAAGCAGTACGCTTCTGTACTTCAGATGTGCGATGAGAATCTGGGCCGGATACTAAATGCCATGGACAAATACGGTCTTTGGGAAGATACTATGCTGATTGTAAACACGGATCATGGCTTCCTTCTGGCGGAACATGGCCAGTGGGCCAAGTGCCATTGCCCGTTTTATGCAGAGGTGGCTCATACTCCGTTATTTGTGTGGGATCCCAGAAGCGGTAAAAAGGGAATACGGACCGACTGCCTGGTTCAGACCATTGACCTTCCGGCTACGCTGCTGGAATATTTTGGTCAGCCTCTTCCAAAAGATATGGAGGGAAGATCACTGCGTCCTGTCCTTGAAAGGGATGAGGCTATTCGGGAAGGCGGGCTGTTCGGTATTTTTGGCGGACAGGTCTGCTGCACCGACGGCGCCTGGGTTTATATGAGAAGCCCTCTGCCCGGCAACCAGCCCCGCCACGAATATACGCTGATGCCCATGCGCCATGGCGGAAGACGGGCGTTTATAAACAATGAAGTGCTACGCACCATGAGACTTCGCAAGCCGTTTTCCTTTACCAAGGAGATTCCTGTGTTGAAGCTGGAAAGCACAGCCTGGATTTCTCAGGCAGAGTATCCCACCATGCTGTTCTGTCTGAAAGAGGATCCTATGGAGCTGAATCCGGTGGAGAATGAGGATCAGGAGCAGAGAATGATAGAACTTATGAAGAAGATGATGAAGGCTAACAATTGCCCTAAGGAGCAGTTTGTCCGGATGGGCTTATCTTTTGTCTAATGGGAGCGGATGGGTTTTCGCTAAAAGATCATAACAGATTTCCCTGCTGTGTGAGCTGCCACAAAAAATCAGGCTGCGGCAAAATGAAATCATGAGGATTTCTATTGCCACAGCCTAATTTTTTACTGTGAAAGTCCGCCGCCAATAGGCGGCATGGATTCAGGTATGCCCCAGGCGCCCGCCAGACTTTTCATGTGCGATGGTGCGTCTGCCGTCGGGCGCATGCAGGTTTCGTAAAGAAAGATCTTAAACTTTAAGATCCAGATAAACTCCCTTTTTCACTGGCTCCTTGTCATAAGTTTCAGGGGCTGAGCGGAACACGGTTCTGGTATTTCCGCCTGCCAGATAGGGCGTTCCACATTCCGGACAGACTTCGGTCCGGTAGGTGACGGACTGAGAAAGAATTTCCGAACCCTCTCTTGCGGCTTTTGCCTTAGCTCTGGATACGTGCTCCATCTCATGGGAGCGGACAGCAGAAGCAGCCTTTTCAGGACTCAGCTTTGTAGGAGTCTTAAAGGAAACTCCCAAATCGTTGGAACCGTCCTTATATTTCCGGTTTGCACAGGTCTGACATTCATAGGTATCGTAATCGCCGGTTCTGTTGACCTTTTGTCCGCCTCCTGGCTCATTTGGCTGAGACTGCCCTGGAAAGGCGACCTGAGGCTGCCCCGGAAAAGCAACCTGGGACTGGCCGCCGGAAACGGCTTGAGGCCGGCCTGAAAAAGCTGCCTGGGAAGCATAGGCGGATAAACGAAGCTGGTTATAAGAAGAGTTATAAAAGGACATCTGATTAAATGAAAGCGAAACGTTCATAAGACAGCCTCCAAATTTATTCCCGCCAGCAACAAGCCAAGCAGCCGCGCTTGCGGGGGTATTTGACTTTCTTTGATAATCTAATTATAACCCGCTGGATGAAATTGTCAATATGCCGAAACCGGGATTTTCCTATGATTCGATAACAGCGTCATCTTGTGTGTAGCCTTCAAGGGAATTCTCCTTCACCTGAATGCAGGCAAAGCTGACAGCCGAATCTTCAGATGCAAAAAACTGACGTTTTGCAGCCGGAGAAACACGGATCCAGTCACCGGCTGCAAGTTCTATGGTTTCTCCATCAATCACGGCCCTCCCTTTTCCGGCAAGGATTGCATAGATTTCTTCATTCTTTTTGTGAGAGTGGACAAAAGGTACGCCTGCGCCTGCCGGAAGGTTATTTATGCTTACCTCTGCTCCGGTTAAGGAAAGCTGGTCATGGAGTTCGATTCTTGCATCAGATGCTACGCTTACTTTACTGAAATTTGCCATAATAGGACCTCCGTTTTCAAAAGATGTAATAATGATTGATACAACAAAGCTTATACCACGAAGATGTTGTAATGTCAATAGTTACATCAAATTTTATAGCAATTTTTGAGTATCATCCATAACATCCTGCATTGTTACAGACTTCATTTCCCGTTCCATGGCTTTCTGAATACGTTCAAGCCTTGTATCTAAAACGGAGTGAATATTCTTTCCAACAGGGCAAAGAGAATTGGGGTTTTCATGAAAATGGAAAAGCTGGCCATTTTCCACACACTCCACAGCATGATATACATCAAGCAATGTAATTTTATCTAATGGCTTTTGGATATCTGCGCCTCCGCTGCCCCGCACAACGCTTATAATCCCGGCCTTTTTTAACTGCTGTAAAAGCCTTCTTATAACAACCGGATTTACATTTACGCTGGACGCAAGGAAATCACTGGTTACTTTATAGTCATTTTTAAATGTCTCAATACATATGAGGACATGGACAGCAATGGTAAATCTGCTTGAAATCTGCATTTTGGCACCTCTGTACTTTTTTCTGTTATTTGTATGCCATTTAATTGCAAAGAATTTTAAGAAAGTCATCTGGAAGAATGGCAGGGATATGGGATGTGGAAAAATCATCTGTGTTTCGGGTTATGATATAGTCTGCACGAATTTGTTTTGCACATTCGTCTTGTAAACAATCTTCAAAGTCTGCAAAATCCTCTCTTTGCAAGGTGTTACGGACACTTTCATGATCAGCGCCTGCTATTTGCAGCAAATCCAGTATATCAAGAAGAAGTCTTCTTCTGTCCGCTGCAGAATAGCGCTTCCTCAAGATATAAAAAATATTTGATATGGAATGTAGTGCAATAAAGCCTGTAACATTACCAGAAACACAACTTTCTAAAGCTGATTTAGAAGAATCATAAAAAGGGAGCCGTTTTTCCAGAACATCCAGTATGATGTTAGTGTCAAATAAAACGAGCATATTTTTCCTCCCTTGCCTTTTCTAATTCTTTTTTATAATCAAAATCCTCCGGCAATGTTCCAGCAAACGATAAAAGGCCTTGAAATCCACGCTGTCTTTTTTCAATGGCATTTTTTTGAGAGGGAGTATTTTCTTTATGGTCTGTCTGTGAATTGACAAAACGGATATACATATATACTGCCTCTAGTTTGCTTTCCGGCATTTCCTGTAGCAATCCTATCGCTTTTTCCAAAGTTGACATAGCGAGATACCTCCTGGATTTTATTATACTGATTTGTTGTTAATTGTATGCTGCTTTTTCCACTCATTCTTTTTCCTAGCATATCATGCCATAAAAAAGAAATCAATGTAAGAGTTTTTAAATTTGCAAAAGCAAATGGATGTAACAGTTGAGACAGCAGGGAATTTGTCACGAAACTGTAACTTTTTTCTGGTAGAATGGTGTAATAAAAAGAAAAGGCGAAAATTGACATGACCGATTTGTATTATATTGAAGACGATCCGGATATTGCACGTACGGTAAAAGAATATCTGGAACAAAAGAATTTTAAGGTGACCCTATGCGCGACCCTTGCACAGGCAAGGCAGGCTCTAAAAATGCATGTGCCCGCCCTTGTTTTATTGGACTGGAACATGCCTGACGGCCGGGGAGACAGTATGTGCCGGTGGCTTCGCGGTAGTTGGAAAGATCTGCCGGTTATTTTTCTTACTGTCCGGGGAGATTCCCGGGATATTGTTTCCGGCTTTCAAAGCGGCGCGGATGATTATGTGGTAAAGCCCTTTGAACTGGAAGTACTGCATTCACGGATCCTGGCGTTATTGCGCCGTACTGGCAACGGGGCAGAACAGTATCTTTCCTGTGACGGAATTATCATTGACCAAAACCGCCGGACTGTTTCTTCCAATTCAGAGGAGATAAGTTTAAGCGGGGCAGAGTACCAACTGCTTTTATATTTGATGAAGAACAAAGGGAGAACCATTACCAGAGAAAAAATTTTAGAGCAGATATGGGATGTAAACGGAAATTATGTGAATAACAACACTCTGACTGTAACGGTGAAGCGGCTGCGGGATAAACTTGGCCAACCCGCCTGCCTGAAAACCGTCAGAAGCGTGGGCTACCGCATGGAGGATACGATATGAGCGGGCGAAAAAATACCATAATGATTTTTGGACTTGTGCTGTCTGTCAGCCTGATGGCTTGCGCCGTTTCAGTGGCAGTTGCTTCTTACCATTATAACAGGCTTCAATTTGACATTCTCAATACTATTTGCGGGAAAGTAGCAGAGCAGAAACCGGAAACCCAAACAATAATCTCAGCTGCGTTAAAAGAATACACAGTGGGAATTGTGGATGGAACAGGGAAGAATGACATTTTATCAACATTGGGATACCGCAGATCTGACTTTTCAGGGTCCTCTTACGGACAAAGTCTTTTACTTGTGATGACAGGTTTTCTTTCGGGGGTTTCTCTTTTTGCCTTTACTTTTTTATACCGGAATAAGACAGAAGCCATGAGAATTCAGGCTTTGACAGATTATCTGGAACAGGTAAATATCGGCAGGGCGGCAGTTCTCTCTGTCTCCGGGGAGGACGGGTTTTCAAAACTGGAAGATGAAATATATAAGACGGTAACCTCCCTTTATCAGACAAGGGACAGGGCTGTGCAGGCGAAAAACGATTTTGCAGAAAACCTGTCTAATATTGCCCATCAGATAAAAACGCCGATAACCGCTATTTCCCTGTCTCTTCAAATGATGAAGCAGGATATTGACAGAGGGCATCTCAAACAGGTGGAAAAACAACTGTTACGCCTTACTCGTCTGGAGGAAGCCCTGCTGGCTTTATCCCGGCTGGATGCAGGAACGTTATTTCTGCAGAAAGACGAAGCAGATGTTTTTACTATACTTGTCCTGGCAGCAGACAATTTACAGGAATTGTTTGCAAGTTCCGGTATTTCTGTTGATATCCCGGAGCTGGGGGAGATGACGGTGGCCGTCGATCTGGACTGGACCATGGAGGCGGTAATGAATCTGATGAAAAACTGCATGGAGCATGGCAATGGTAAAACGGTTCACTGTTCCTACGCACAGAATCCTCTGTATACAGAAATCCTCATTTGGGATGATGGGGAAGGATTTCTGAAAGAAGATATCCCCCATCTTTTTGAACGGTTCTATCGGGGGAAAAATGCAAAAGAAGGCGGAATTGGAATCGGATTAGCCTTGTCAAAGGAGATTATAGAGCGTCAAAACGGAACCATACGGGCAAAAAACAGACTGGACGGCGGCGCTTGCTTTGAAATCCGGTTCTATAGGTTAGAGAAAGGGGAAAACAGAAATGGAAATCTTAAAGTGTGAGGAAGTTAAGAAGGTATATGGGGCCGGCAGTAATCAGGTAGCGGCCCTTAACGGAGTGGATTTGTCAGTCAGCAAGGGGGAATTTGTGGCGGTTGTCGGGGCGTCCGGTTCCGGAAAATCAACCCTGCTGCACATTCTTGGCAGCGTAGACAAGCCTACAAGTGGAACGGTCATTGTAGATGGGACGGATCTTTCCAAATTGAACCCGACACAGGCAGCAATTTTCCGGCGCAGAAAGGTGGGACTGGTGTACCAGTTTTATAACCTGATTCCCACGCTTACGGTGAAAAAAAACATCCTTTTACCCCTTGCCCTTGATAAAAGAAAGCCCAATAAAGACTATTTTGAAAAAATTG
The DNA here is from genome assembly GCA_910586755.1 of uncultured Lachnospiraceae bacterium. Taxonomy (GTDB): domain Bacteria; phylum Bacillota; class Clostridia; order Lachnospirales; family Lachnospiraceae; genus UMGS1370. The sequence goes on along the minus strand of CAJUJM010000011.1, from coordinate 7,908 downwards.
TCACTTCCCTTGGCATTTCTGATAAGCTTGAGGCCTTGCCCGGCCAATTATCAGGCGGACAGCAGCAAAGGGCGGCCATTGCCCGTTCTTTGATTTACCGTCCGGCGCTGTTTCTGGCAGACGAACCTACCGGAAACCTGGATCAGAAAAATTCAAAAGAGATTATTGATATGTTAAAGCTCTCCAACCGCAGCCTGGAACAGACGGTTTTACTTATTACCCATGATGAAAAGGTAGCTTTGGAAGCAGAGCGTATTATTACTATAGAAGATGGGCGGATCATCCGTGACGAAAGGCGGAGGTAACGGATATGTGGAAAGATTATTCAGCTGATTTTATTAAGAATAACCGTTCAGCCAGTTTATCCGTCAGGCTGCCTGCATTTATTTCAGCGCTGCTTTTATCATTACTGTGCGGATTATTCTATAATGCATGGAAGTATGAGGTAGAGAGGATTAAACTGGAGGAAGGCGGCTGGCAGAGCAGGATGACAGGAGAGCTTAATGATGAACAGATAGAAGCTATAAAAAATTTTGCCACTGTAAAAAATATAGTAATAAATGATACGGGAACAGATATTTATTTTGACCATTACAGGGATGTCCTTTCTGATACGCCCCGTATTGCCAGGCTGGCCGGGATTTTGCCGGAAAAGGTTGAGTATCACTATCAGCTTCTGTCAATGTATTTGATCCGAGGAGGAGAAGATGCCGCGCCAAGGCTGATATTTCCTATGTTTCTCTTGATAACAGCGTTGGCATCGCTCTCGCTGATTATCATCATACACAATTCCTTCGCAGTATCTATGAACGAAAGAATTCGCCAGTTTGGCATTTTCTCCAGCATCGGAGCCACGCCGGGGCAAATCCGGATCTGTCTTTTTCAGGAAGCAGCGGTTCTTTGCACCGTGCCAATATTGGCCGGGAATCTCCTTGGCATTGGAGGAAGTATGGGATTGGTAGGTTTATCCAATATTCTGTTGGAAAATCAGATTCCGGGCCGGCATAAAGCCATTCCCGGTTACCATCCTCTGGTTCTGGCGCCGGCGCTGTTGATAACGGTGATAACCATTTGGATTTCCGTGTGGCTTCCGGCCAGAAAATTAAGCAGGCTCACTCCTTTGGAAGCAATTAAAAATACAGGAGAACTGGAGTTAAAGCGTAAGAAAAAATCCGGTATTTCCGCCCTTTTATTTGGAGTGGAAGGAGAACTGGCTGCAAACGCATTAAAAGCCCAGTCCAGGTCCTTACGGACCGCATCCCTTGCCCTTATATTTTCATTTTTGGCATTTACAGTTATGCAGTGCTTTTTTACCATTTCCGGAATCAGCACAAGAGAAACCTATTTTGAGAAATATCAGGATGCCTGGGATATTATGGTTACTCTTAAGGACACGGATATAGATGGATTTGAAAAGACAAAAGAGATTCAGGAACTGCCCGGGGTGGAAAGCGCTGTGGTATATCAAAAGGCAACAGCAAAAAGGAAGATCACAGAGGAAGAAATAAGCGAAGAAATGAAGGCCTTTGGAGGATTTTCTCACGCTCCTGCTCATGATGCCGCCAGGATTCAAGAAGGATGGCTGGTAAACGCCCCTATTATCATACTGGACGATGTCAGTTTTTCGGATTATTGCAGACAGATTGGCATCCAGCCGCAGCTTGACGGGGCGGTAATAAGAAACCAGATTCGTGATGTGACAAATCCTGATTTCAGGCATCCAAAGTTTGTGCCTTATCTGAAAGGAGAGAATATTTCAAGCGCTGTCATGGAGACTGGCAATGAAAACACGGCAGAGATTCCGGTCCTGGCTTATACAGGAGAAGCGCCGGTTTTAAGAGAAGAGTATGCAACCCTTGACTACTATGAGCTGGTCCATTTTATTCCGGTGTCCTTATGGAAAGAACTAAAAGAACAGATAGGAGGAATGGAAAAGGATACCAGTATTCGTATCCTTGGCAAAAAAAATGCGGCATTGGAGGAACTAAATACAATACAGAATGAGATTCATGAGCGGATTGGCTCCGAATATACCGTAGAATATGAAAATCGTATTCAGGATTATGAAACAAATAACAAACAAATCCAGGGGATGAAGGTGGTTTTGGGAAGCTTCTGCGTCCTCCTTGGAATTATCGGCGCAGGGAATGTGTTTTCCAATACATTGGGATTTGCGGGGCAGAGAAAAAGAGAATTTGCCAGGTATCTGTCAGTGGGAATGACTCCGGAGGAAATCCGGAAAATGTTCTGCATTGAGGCGCTGGTCCTGGCCATCCGTCCGATTTTGTGGGCTTTTCCGCTGGCTGTCATAGCAGTGGGATATATGCTGAAAATCAGCTATCTTGCAGCAGGAGAATTTCTTGCAGAAGCGCCGTTTTTTTCAATCACTGTTTTCATATTAGCTATTTTCGGAGCCGTGGCGCTGGCCTATTATTTTGCATGGAAAAGTGTAGGCAGAATCAATTTGACAGAGGTTCTTAAGGATGATTCGATGATGTAAAAGGTATAATAAAATGGATTAAAAAAGCGGCCCGTGGATTGCACTGCGGCGGGCCGCTTTTTATTACTTTCTGTTTCTGCCCAGCAGTCTCAGCAAATACAAGAACAGATTGATAAAGTCTAAGTAAAGCTGGAGAGCGCTGAAGATGGAAGCTTTTGCCAGCATCTCAGAATCCTGGGAGTAGTATGCATGGTAAGCGCGGATTTTCTGAGTATCATAGGCAGTAAGCACCAGGAAGAGAAATACACCGATAGTGCAGGCGATGGTGGTAAACTGGCTTAAATTGATAAACATGGCGGCAATCCAGAAAATCATCAGGAAAACCAGACCGCCAATCAAAAAGCTGTGAAGCTTACTGAAATCCGCCTTGGTACAGTAACCTATCAGCGCCATAATTCCAAAGAACAGGGAGGTAGCGCCAAATACCAGAATCAGATCCGTGGTTAAATAAATCAGGAAGTACGCGGAGAATACCACGCCGTTTAATGCCGCATAGGTAAAAAACAGAGCTCTGGCTGTTCCCACAGACATCTTCTGAATCCGGGCGGATAAAACGATTACCACAAGGAGCTCCGCAATACCCAGCGCCAAATACAGGTAGGGAACAGAAAATACATAGAGAACTGCTCCTGTGACATAGCCGGTCAGCGCGATGATGAAGGTAAACATCAGTCCTGCAAACATCCAGGCAAAGGTCTTTGCCGTGTAGCGTCCCACAGATTCAGTGGGATTGAGACTGGCGGAATAAGGTTGGCCGTTTAAGTTCATAGATTCCATAAAAAATCCCCCTTTAGATAGTCCGGCAAAACCGGCCATAAGGCGTGCTTTGCCGGAACATTCATAATAACAATCACCTCTATTATAGCAGAATAACAGAGGTGATTTCAATGGATTTATAAATTTTTAATGATTAGAGACACCCGTCTGAACTGTTACATTACAGCAGAGACGAAATCCTACTTCTGATTATTTTTCACTTCCGCCAGCTTCATGGCCCGAACTTTCAAAGGCAGGCCAAACAGAGTGATAAAGCCGTCGGCGTCGTGATGGTCATAGAGATCGCCGGTGGTAAAGGATGCCAGGGACTCACTGTATAAGGAGTAGGGGGAGGTGGTTCCGGCTTTGGTGATGTTGCCCTTGTAAAGCTTAAACTTCACTTCACCGGTTACATACTGCTGGGTGGACTCAATAAATGCCTGAATGGCCTCCCGCAGAGGAGTGTACCACTTGCCTTCATATACAATCTGGGCAAATTTGTTTGCCATATCTTTTTTTACTTCCATGGTGGCCCGGTCCAAAATCAGCTCTTCCAGCTGCTGGTGGGCTTCCATAAGGATGGTTCCGCCGGGAGTCTCATAAACGCCCCGGGACTTCATTCCTACCACGCGGTTTTCTACAATATCTACAATCCCGATGCCGTGTTTGCCGCCTAATTCATTTAACTTGGCAATTACCTCCGAAACCTTCATTTTCTCCCCGTTTACACTGGTGGGGATTCCCTTTTCAAAGGTCATGGTTACGTACTCGCCCTGATCCGGAGCTTCTTCCGGGGTGACGCCTAATACCAACAGATGCTTGTAGTTGGGCTCATTTGCCGGATCCTCAAGCTCCAGGCCTTCGTGACTGATGTGCCATAAATTCCGGTCGCGGCTGTAACTGGAATCGGCGGAGAAAGGCAGGTGGATGCCGTGGGCCTTGCAGTATTCGATCTCATCCTCCCGGGACTGCATGGTCCATACATCCGTCATACGCCAGGGAGCGATAATCTTGATGTCAGGAGCCAGAGCCTTGATGCCCAGCTCAAAACGGATCTGGTCATTACCTTTGCCGGTAGCGCCGTGGCAGATAGCAACCGCCCCCTCCTTGCGGGCAATTTCCACCAGCTTTTTGGCAATAGCCGGGCGGGCCATGGAGGTGCCCAGCAAATACTTATTTTCATAAACAGCTCCCGCTTTTACACAGGGCATGATATAATTGTCGCAGAAATCATCAATAATGTTTTCGATGTATAACTTGGAAGCGCCGGACATCTTTGCCCTCTCGTCCAGGCCGTCCAGCTCTTCGCCCTGACCGCAGTCGATACAGCAGCAAATAACCTCATAACCAAAATTTTCCTTTAACCACGGAATAATTGCGGTAGTGTCCAAACCGCCGGAATATGCTAAAACTACTTTCTCTTTCATAAAATGAAACTCCTCCTGAATGTGAACTGTCATAGGGATGACGGTTATAAATATACAACAGTATGAAAAAAAATGCAAGCACAAAATACGAAAAACCAGAGAGAACCATTAAAATAGTAAAATTACACAAAAAATAGCAGGATATAAGCACAAAAAACAGCAGAAAAAAGGGGAGCGGGAGGAAAAAACAGCTTGCATAATATTCAATAAGAGTGTATAATTATGAGAATCTATCATGAGCTGCCATGCCCTTGAAAAAGAAAGGCAGACAGGAAAACAATTTGGAGGAAAAATGATGATAAAAGCTGGAATTATTGGTTCCACCGGCTATGCAGGCGGCGAGCTGGCCAGACTGCTTTTACAGCGGGAGGACGTAGAGATAAAATGGTATGGTTCTAAAAGCTATATTGACAAAAAGTATGCTTCCATTTACCAGAACATGTTTCAAATCGTAGACGATGTCTGTAAAGCCGATGATATAGCAAAACTGGCAAACCTGGTGGATGTGATTTTTATGGCGACTCCCCAGGGGTTGTGCGCTTCTCTGATAAATGAAGAGATTTTGTCTAAAGTAAAAGTGATTGACTTAAGCGCGGACTTCCGAATTAAGGATGTATCGGTATATGAAGAGTGGTATCAGATCAGTCACGCCAGTCCCCGTTTTATCGGGGAAGCAGTGTACGGACTTCCGGAGATTAACCGGGAGAAGGTAAGAACTGCCAGACTCATTGCCAATCCGGGCTGCTATCCCACCTGTTCCTTTTTAAGCATTTACCCTCTGGTAAAGGAAGGGCTTATTGACCCTTCTACCATTATTATTGACGCCAAATCCGGAACCTCCGGGGCAGGAAGAGGGGCCAAGGTGGATAATCTGTACTGTGAGGTAAATGAAAATATCAAAGCCTATGGCGTGGCCAGTCACCGCCACACGCCGGAGATTGAAGAGCAGCTGTCTTACGCGGCGGGAAAACCGGTGACCATCAGTTTTACTCCTCACCTGGTTCCTATGAACCGGGGGATTTTGGTGACAGCTTATGCTTCTTTACTGAGAGAGGTTTCTTATCAGGAGGTAAAGGACGTATATGACAAATATTATGGAAAGGAATATTTTGTCCGGGTATTGGAAAAAGACATGGTTCCTCAGACCCGCTTTGTAGAGGGAAGCAATTTTGCAGATGTGAACTTTAAAATCGACCCCAGGACCAACCGCATCATCATGATGGGGGCCATTGACAATGTGGTAAAAGGCGCGGCTGGTCAGGCCATCCAGAATATGAATTTGATGTTTGGACTTCCGGAAAATACCGGCTTAAAACAGATCCCCATGTTCCCCTGATATGCCATGGGGCGCCAGTTCCAGGCGGAAGGACAGAAAGGATTTTACAAATTATGTCAGGAACGATGAAAATCATTTACCGTGCCATGGAGATGGAGGACTATGACCAGGTGTACCGCCTGTGGCAGACCATAAAGGGCTTTGGCATCCGCTCCCTGGATGATTCCCGGGAAGGGGTGGAGCGGTTTTTAAAGCGAAACCCTGCCACCAGCGTGGTGGCCATTCAAAATGGACGTATTGTGGGAAATATTCTCTGCGGCCATGATGGGAGAACCGGATATTTTTACCATGTGTGTGTGGAGAAAAGTTACCGCAAGCACGGCATTGGCCATGAAATGGCAAAGCGGTGCATGTATGCATTAAAAGAAGAAGGCATCAACAAGGTAAGCCTTATCGCGTTTAAGTCCAACCAGGTGGGAAACGCTTTCTGGCAGGGAGTGGGCTGGAAGGAAAGAGAGGATGTAAATTTTTACGATTTTGTACTGAATGAGGAAAACATTACCAAATTCGTCGGATAACGGAGGACAAGGATTATGAAAATTATTGATGGCGGCGTAACTGCGGCAAAAGGCTTTCAGGCAGCATCTACGGCAGCCGGGATCAAGTATAAAAACCGGCAGGATATGGCCCTGATTTACAGCGAGACTCCCTGTGTATCGGCGGGAACCTTTACTACTAATATTGTGAAGGCAGCTCCGGTAAAATGGGATAAAAGCCAGGTGACAAGCGGGTCGAAAGCTCAGGCAGTGGTAATTAATGCCGGTATTGCCAACGCCTGTACCGGCGCGGAAGGCATGGAATACTGCGTTCAGACTGCCCAGGTAGCCGGGGAGGCCCTAAATGTGGAAAAGGACAGTGTTTTAGTGGCATCCACCGGGGTTATCGGCATGCAGCTTCCCATGGACCGAATTGCAGCCGGAATTAAAGCTATGGCGCCGGAGCTTTCCCACTCCAGGGAAGCCGCAGACATGGCGGCGAAAGCCATTATGACCACGGATACGAAGAAAAAGGAAGCAGCTGTGGAGATGATTCTGGGAGGAAAGACCGTAACCATCGGCGGCATGTGTAAGGGATCCGGGATGATTCATCCCAACATGTGCACCATGTTAAGCTTTGTCACCACTGACGCGGCGATTTCCAAAGAGCTTTTGCAGGAAGCCTTAAGCCAGGATATTAAGGATACTTACAATATGATTTCTGTGGACGGCGATACTTCCACCAATGATACGGTGCTTTTATTGGCCAATGGCCAGGCAGGAAATCCGGAGATTACGGAAAAAAATGAGGATTACCGGGAATTTTGCAGGGCCCTCAATTACGTCAATGAGACCCTGGCAAAGAAGATGGCCGGAGACGGAGAGGGCTGTACCGCCCTGTTTGAGGTAAAAGTGATAGGCGCAGAGTCCAAGGAGCAGGCAGTAACTTTGGCTAAGTCCATTATTACTTCGTCTTTAACGAAGGCCGCCATATTTGGCCACGATGCCAACTGGGGAAGAATCCTGTGCGCCATGGGCTATTCGGGAGCCCAGTTTGATCCGGAACAGGTGGATCTGTACTTTGAGAGCGCAGCGGGGAAATTAAAGATTATTGAAAACGGAGTGGCTCTTCCATACAGCGAGGAAAAGGCCGGGGAGATCCTTTCCCAGCCGGAGGTTACCGCTACGGCAGATATCAAAATGGGAACAGAAAGCGCTACGGCATGGGGCTGTGATTTGACCTTTGACTATGTGAAAATCAACGCAGATTACCGTTCATAAAATTTACAAGAACTGGCAGGTGACGCGCAGCGTCGCGTGCCGATACCGCTAAAAGGGAGGAAGAACGCTTGTGAAACGAAAGTTTCACAACTGGAATACGTTCTGACGAATTGGCAGGTGACGCGCAGCGTC
>CAJUJM010000010.1 GCA_910586755.1 uncultured Lachnospiraceae bacterium | reverse complement strand
GCTGGTGACAGTCAGTGAGCTTGGCGCTTACCGGGGAGGATTGGCAGGAGGACAGGTTTATAGCCGGTTCTACAGATAAATATAAACGCAAGGGAGGCAGTGCCTGGTATGGCTCACTGCCTCCCTTGCGTTTAGAGCTTTTTCGACAAAACCAGACCTTGCAAACCAAAGCGTATCAGGATATAATACAACTTACTTCCCATATTAAAATTCTTCTGTAACCCTCAGGATGATGCCTGGGTCAAAATTAGTCTGCCAGCATATCAAACAACAGCAATAACATGTCAACAGGTGTAACCTTACATACTCCAGGATTTAAAAGGTGTGATAGTTATTATAAAGAAAATAATTTTTCCGGGAATATTGGCTCTTATTTTGGGCTTTTTGCTTCCTGTCCGTATTGAGGCGGATACACAGAAATTACCGCCGGAGGAACCTCTGGTAGGCTTTATTACGGCTTCCTATATCCCCAGGACAGAGCTGTGGAGAAATAATGCCAAAACAGTATATGAGGGCGGAAGCTGGCCGGATATCATACAAATCATAGAGTATGAAGGGATAGAGGCCCTGGCAGAAATTCCCCGGGAGGTTGGGGGACAGGCATGGAATGAAGAGCTGGATGCAGCGGGCCGCGGGAGCTTGTTCCTGACAGATTTAAAAGCGTTATCTGACCAGGACGGCAGTGCAGGGAGCCGGTGGCAGGACGATTTCTCTATGGTGGTTACCTTCCGGGCCTACGGAGCGGAGACCTATGAGCTTAACGGCAAGCGGATCTTCCATCAGGAGGAAACACCTCCTCTTTTGGGAAATGAAGAGGCGCTTTTAGGATTAATCGGAGGAAGTCCGGCAGATTACCAGATCACAAAGGCGGAATGGCTGGGAGAACCGTATACGGATGACTTTGGTATCCCATACCGAAACGCGAAAGTGACGGGGCGGCGCAGGGTTGCCGATTATCAGGCGGTATATTATGGAAAGGCCGTGGCGCCCAAAGTACTTCAGACACCTCCAGGGGAAGAGAATCTTGTGGGAGAAGGAGAAGATCTGGAAAGATCAGAACCCAAAGGATCAGAAGAGAAAGAGAACAGTGAAGAGACACTGGTTCAGGATGAGATGCCTGACATAGAACCGGTATCTGACAGACTCCGGGAGTCTGCAGCCCAAGTACGGTTCCAGCTGCAAGAAAGCCTGGCAGGATCCTGGAAGGAAAGCCCCGCTGCAATATGGGACGGGGAATATACAAGGCAGCCTTCACAAAGGCTTTCTTTTGCCTCCGCTAAAAGCGGCTTTATCCGACTGGCCAAAAGGATGGAGACCTGGATTTATGAAAGGTTTTCCATCTATATTCCCGGTTCCCTGCTGTTGGGGGCAGGAATGATTTTAGGATCAACCGTTGCCTTTCTGGGGCTCTGGGTCATACATTGCCGCAGAAAAAAGAATTCCTTGTGAAACCATAGAGGATCCGGTATAATGAAAGGGATTTGATAATAAAATAGGAGGAATTCTATATGAACAACCCAGTATATGATAAATTAGTAAAATGCTATGAAAGCATTAAGGCTCAGATTCCTTTTACGCCTAAGGTAGCCTTGATTTTAGGATCCGGCCTGGGAGATTTTGCAGATGGAATAGAGATTGAAGCCAGCATAGATTACAGCTCCATTGACGGCTTTCCGGTATCAACTGTGCCTGGACATAAGGGCCGTTTTATTTTCGGCCATGTGAATGGAGTTCCGGCTGTTATTATGCAGGGACGGGTTCACTATTATGAGGGCTATGCCATGTCTGACGTAGTGCTTCCGGTTCGGCTGATGAAAATGATGGGGGCAAAAATCCTGTTTTTAACCAATGCTGCAGGAGGAGTAAATTATGATTTTTCCGCAGGTGATTTTATGATTATCCGGGATCAGATCGCCTGTCTGGTTCCGTCCCCCTTGATTGGAGCTAATTTAGATGAATTAGGGCCCCGCTTCCCGGATATGAGTCAGATTTACGACAATGACCTGCGGGACATCATCAAAGAGTGTGCAGCTAAGAGAGGAATTAAAGTACAGGAAGGCGTATATGTACAGTTTACCGGACCGGCCTATGAGTCTCCTCAGGAGGTAAAAATGAGCCGGATTATGGGAGGCGACGCAGTAGGTATGAGCACCGCTTGCGAGGCAATCGCGGCAAACCATATGGGAATGAAGATCTGCGGAATTTCCTGTATCTCCAATCTTGCCTGCGGAATGACTGCCCAGCCTCTGAGCCATAAGGAGGTTCAGGAGGCAGCGGATCGGGTGGCGCCGCTGTTTAAACAGCTGGTTACCGATTCTATTACCGCTTTTGGAAAATTAGTCTAGAAAAACCAGAAAAAAAGAAAAACTTAAGATTTCCCCTCGTATTTATTAATGAAAAAACAGTGGTATTGAGCCGGGAAATGTAGTACAATATGGCATGTGACCATCAGAAGGCAATGATTCAGATCAGAGTATAAATAAACGAGGAGAGATTATGATGAAAAGAAAATATTTTTTAGCAATGGCAGCAGTAATGGTAATCGCAATGGGGGCAACGGCATGTTCTTCCGGCTCGAAGGAGACTACCGCCGCTGCGGCTACCGAGGCTAAGGCTGAGACGGAAACAAGCAAGGAAGAGACAACGGCTGAGGAGACAGAGGCTGAGAAGGAGGAAGATTACCTGGATGGTACGGTAACGGCTGTGGATGACAGTACGATGACCATAAAGTCCGACGAGGACGCACAGGTAACCTTTGATATTACTAACGCAGCTGTAAACAGCAATTTCCCCTTGGGAGAAGGGGATGAGGTTTCTGTTCGCTACTATGTGGATGAGTCCGCAGAGAAGCAGGAAGCACTGGAGATTGATGTAAACTATTCTGTTGCAGAGGAAAACTATTCAGGAGATCCGGTAATGACCGGTGTTGTGGAAAAGACAGGAGAGGAAACGATTACCATAAAGGACGCTTCTGACGACCAGAGCTATACCTTCTCTACAGCTATTGCACAGATGGTTACCGGAGAAGATAAGATTGCAGCAGGTGATGAAGTTCAGCTTACCTATTTAGGAGAGGCAGGAGACGAGGAGTATCCGGGGCTGGCTGTAAAAGTAGTGACTTCTGATATGTATGACAGCGATGAGGCCAAGATCAATACTCTCAGCGGAGTTGCCGTTTCTCTGGGAGACGGTACATTGGATGTAGAGACTGCTGACGGCAACATCTTTAACTTTGTGGAAGCTGGCGCTGACTTCTCTATGACCAGTGAAGGAGACAAAGTTACAATTATTTACGAAGGCAGCTTAGAAGAGCATGAGATTAAAGCTGTAGGAATGGAATAAGAAATCCGGTATAAGGAATGAAATCAAAGGCTTTCTATTATCAGGTGTCTGCACATGGAACTGGCGGACAACGATAATAGAAAGCCTTTTTTCAAAGAAACCTTTACATTTCCGAGAAATTGATGTTATACTAATTCCCATGCTAAAATGATGTTAAAATACATGGAGAGAATAAGATGTTTACAAGAAAGGATTTAATAAGGCTTCTGGCGCCGCTGATTGTAGAGCAGATTTTAGCTGTGCTGGTGGGAATGGTAGATGTGGTTATGGTGGCGGCTGTTGGGGAGACAGCAGTTTCCGGTGTATCCCTGGTGGACGCTATTAATATGTTAATTATCCAGATGCTGGCGGCTTTGGCTACCGGCGGTGCAGTGGTTTCCGCCCAATTTATTGGAAGACAGGATACAGAGAAAGCCTGTAAAGCAGCAGGACAGTTGATTTCTGTTACTACGATGGCTTCAGTAGGCCTGATGACTTTTGCACTGCTTGCCAACAGGAACCTTTTAAAACTGGTGTTTGGAACTGTAGAAGAGGCAGTTATGGAAAACGCGGCAGTGTATTTTGCCATCACTGCGGCATCTTTTCCTTTTTTGGCTCTTTATAATTCCTGCGCGGCTCTTTACCGCTCTATGGGAAACTCCAAGGTATCCATGACGGTGTCCATCATTATGAATGTGATGAATATAGTGGGAAATGCTATCTGCATATTCGGATTTCATATGGGGGTGGAAGGCGTTGCCTATCCTACACTGATTTCCCGCATGACAGCGGCAATGATTATGCTTATGCTGATCCAAAAGCCAGCCAACCGGATTCATCTGAAATCCTTTCGGGATTTGCGGCCTGACAGGCGGATGATTGGAAATATTCTCGGCGTGGGAATTCCCAATGGACTGGAAAACAGCATTTTCCAGGTGGGGAAACTGACCTTGCAGAGTTTGGTATCCTCTCTGGGAACTACAGCTCTGGCCAGCTACGCGGTGGCATCCAACGTGGTAACCCTTCAATACCTTCCGGGCAATGCCATTGGCTTGGGAATGATTACCATTATCGGCCAGTGCGTAGGGGCAGGGGAGATAGACCAGGCAAAAGGATATGCCAAGCTTCTGGTAAAACTAAATTACATATGCCTGCTGGTAATCTGTTCCGCCATGCTTTTGGGAGGCAGTTACATTGTAGGCATGTACAATCTTTCACCGGCAGCGGCAGAGGAGGCCAGGCGGATGATGACTGCTCATGCCTGGGCTATGACTGTCTGGCCCCTGGCGTTTGCCCTGCCCAACGCCCTGCGAGCCAGCCTGGACGCCAGATTTACCATGATGGTGTCTGTAAGCTCCATGTGGATTTTTCGGGTAGCATTAGCATACTGGTTTGTAAAAGGAATGGATTTAGGTATTATGGGAGTCTGGTACGGAATGTTCGCAGACTGGGGATTCCGGGCGCTTCTGTTTACCATACGGTTTGCCGGTTTTGGGAAGAGAAGAATCAAAAGGCTGGAATAGCATGGTGAAACAAAAAGCCTGCTGCATCAAACTTGCATCCTATACCCTCAGTGGACAAGGGGTATGGGCGGTTGAAGCAGCAGGCTTTTAGCTGATAGAGGTATCACCTGGGGGATGTGGACCCCTTCAACTAAGACCTTCAAACAGTTTACAAAAGTCAATATATAAATCGTCACATATATGAACTTTTATGGTATCTGTAAAACGATAAAGAAGAGGAGCATCATCTTTTTGGTAATTGTATACAGTAATCGTCTCCTTAGAAGGGTCTACAATCCAATATTCTCTTACTCCGGCATCGCAATATTTAAACTGCTTAATACTATAATCCATACGGCGGCTGCCTGGTGATACGATTTCAATGATAAAATCAGGCGCTCCATGGCAGCCGTCATTATCTAATTTGTTTTTGTCGCAGATGACGCTTATGTCAGGTTCCATATAATTTGTGTCGTTATCATTTAGGAAGACAGCAAAAGGAGCGGCATAGACTTTACAATCCCCTTTGCTTGAAGATATATAGTTATGAATAAGCGTGCACAGAGCCATGCTGATATCCTGATGCCGGGTACTGGGCGGGGCCATATTGTAAATTTGCCCATCAATGAGCTCAGCCCTGTGACCGTCCGGAAGAGCATAAATATCATGGATGGTATAAAGACGTTTTTGTGGTAATGGCATGGTAACACTTCCTTTCCATTTAGTTGAGGTATCTGCCCTCAGTGAACAAGGAGATATTTCAATTATACAAAAAAGCGTGCACAGTTACAATGAATCATTTTAATGTTTTTAACTGCATCCGGCTCAACTCCCTGACCAGGTGCTCCAAGATTTTCTGCTTATCATTTAAGGTCATAATTGATGCAATTCGAATCAGCGGCTTTTTTGTGTGGATGTTCATAGTAGAGACAATTAGATCGCAATCTGCAACAGAAGGAACATCCGGCAGATCTGCAGAATGAAAGACACCGGTGATTTGAATAAATTCTGATATAGCCTGAAGCTGACTGGTAAGAAACTGAACCAGAGTTTTACTGCTGTTACATACCAGAACCGTACGCAAATGGAAAGAATCTCTGGAGACAGTAATGTGAGGCGCTATACGGAGAACAATTGCGGCTATTTCGTTATCATAAACAGGAAAAGAGAAGCAATCCTCTATAGCGGCGCAGGCGGCTTCTACCTGCTGAAATAGATCCAGGTATTCCTTTTTGACATCATGGGCAAAGATATGGATGGCAGGGATTTGATTTTTGTAGCAAAGAGATGTAAAGCAAAAATAAGTGGTTAAACATCTTAAAAACTCATCCGAATCTTTTAACTGGAAACAACAGGCTTTTTCAAATTGAGAGAGAAACGAAGCTGCCTCCCAGATACTTTTATTGACATCCGTTTCAGGGAAAACCAGGGATTCCGGACAAAAGGATAGTAACACCAGGGCAATATAATACCGTAGATTAGAGCTTTGACAGGGAAAGAATTCTTCAGTCAGGGTAAGGATCTCCGTATCATTAAGGAGCAGGGGATTGGAAAATGGTCCCGGCTGATTTTGGTACAGGTAATGGATAAAATTGGAGGCTACGATAATTTCCCTGGATTTTACGGAGAGAGACAGACGATCTAAAATTTTTTGGACTCTGGAGATAGTATCTTGTATTTCCTGAATCTCATAGATATCTAAAAAAGCATAGTGAGAGCTTTTGCAAAATTTACTCAGGTAAAAGCACAAGAGATAACTGCGGCTGTAAGTATCACCGGATACCAAATAGCCGTCTTTTTTTGTGCTTTTAAGGCAGAGCCCATAGTCGGAAAATATATCCTTTATGGTTCCGATGTCATTTACAATCGTGTTTCTGGAAGAACCCAGCATTTCCTGGAAAAGACCGATGGTAATCCGTCTGGGGGATGCCAGGAGCATGCAGATAATCAGGGCAATTCGGTTGTCTCTTTCCACAATCCGAACCGATTTCGACAGCAGAAAAGCCACCTGGTTTGCCTGTTTTGGCGTAAAGTAGTAACAGCCGTCACGATGGTTTACAGGAGGGATTTGTGCTTTTTTAAGTATATAACGAATTTGTTCAAGGTCATAATAAACCTGCCTGCCAGAGCAGTTTACCCGGTTTGCAATATCCTGAATGGTTAAAGGCCGCTCCGCTTCCAAGAGAGCGTACATTACCTTTTTAATATGGACGGTGAGAAAAATAAATGGGGAGGTATGGCAGGAAAGATCTATTTTCATAATAAAGTCTCCTTTGCGGCGGATGCCCTTGTCCATTGAGGGGATACAGATATTTTAACACGGGGAAACTAAATTTTATACCCCCATACCCTGGAAAAAAACAAAAAGTTTCGTGGTATAGTAGAAATACGCTCAGAAGGTTTCACGATTCTTGCGAAAGCAGTTGGTCTGTTGCTTTCTTTTTAGAGGCTATATAATGGGGACAGAGACGAGTGGCGCGCACGCTTTATCATACCTTTGTCTATTGAGGGTAGTTACCATTTCAAATGTTTATTCCCGCGGGCAACGATCCAAATGTGTATGCCTGCGGGGTATTTGACTAGGGAAAGGAGATTTTATATGGGTAGAAAATCGACGAAATCACAAAATCTTTTTGGATTTTTTCAAAAGTTTGGACAGGCCTTATTAGTTCCTATTGCAATTCTTCCGGCAGCCGGTATTTTCTACGGATTAGGCAATGCGCTGGTAACGTATACCACCTTTTTACCGGGAGTTTCAAAGGTTCTTCTGTCAGTAGGTAAGATTATTTTAAATAATCTTGGAATCCTGTTTGCGGTTGGCCTGTCAGTAGGCCTGGCGGAAGACAGAGACGGAACAGCAGGGTTGGCAGCTTTTGCAGGGTTTATGATTTTTAATCAAACTATGAGTACCATATTGGGGATTACTACTGACATCGTATCGTCGAATAAAGCTTATGAAACCGTATTGGGAATCCCTACGCTGAGAACCGGTATTTTTTCCGGACTGATTATCGGGCTTATTGCCGCGTGGGCTTACAACCGGTTTCATACCATTAAGGTTCCCGATGTGCTGGCCTTCTTTGGGGCAAAGCGGGCGGTGCCCATTATTACCTCGGTTATCTGTATCTTATTGGGATGTGTATTTTCCTTTATATGGCCGCCGGTGCAGGCAGGGATCGATTCCTTTGCCACCTTCCTTACTGAGACCAGCGCGCCGGTTACCGTATTTATTTACGGAATCGTTATTAAACTGTTAAATCCTCTGGGACTCCACTCTACACTATCTCAAATATTAAGAAACCTGGGCACATATGTTTCTGTTTCCGGCGAAGTATTTACCGGGGACGCCGCTATTTTTACTGCTCAGATTAAAGACGGGGCAGCTGTTACATCCGGAATTTTCTCTAACGGCATTTATATCGTGGATATGATCGCCTGTGTGGGGATCGCAAAGGCCATATATGATGAAGCAAAGCCGGAAAATAAAAAATATGTTGCCGGTGTCCTGATTTCTGCAGTAGCAGTCAGTATGTCTGTAGGTATTACGGAACCGCTTCTGTTTTCTTACATTTTTGCAGCTCCGGCCTGTTTTGTAGCTTACTGCGTATTAAACGGAACCGCGTACCTGGTTGGTTATCTGGCGGGATGCCGGACCATAACCACTTTTGCCGGAGGTATTACCAATTACCTTTTTGTCAATGTATTTAACAGCGCCCCCAGAGTGTGGTTATTAATTCCCCTTGGAATCCTGTATGCATTTATCTTTTATGTGGTATTCCGTTTTTTGATCCGCAAATTTAATTACAACACGTTAGGACGTTTAGACGATTTACAGGAGGAAGTAACCGATATAAAAGAGCATGTGGCAACGGGAGACGAAAAACGGATAGGAAATGCCAGAGGCATAATAGCAGGACTTGGAGGGAAAATATTGCGGATATTACCTGCTGTGCCACCCGGCTGAGAATGAAATTAGTCGATCCGTCTAAGGTTGGACCAAAAGACAGCTTTCGCTCATATGGAGCCATCAGTGTTGTTAATTATGGAAAAGAAAATATGCAGCTTGTAATTGGAACCAGGGTTCAGATGGTTCTCCAGGATGTGAAGGATCAGATGAGTCAATAATGGAGGATGGTTTATGGAAGCAGAGATGAGAAAAGAGTTTGTAAACACAGATATGTATGGAAAAACCCAGAGGGATTTTGCGCCTATGTATGACAAGTTTTATACAGGGGAGAACAGAAAGGAAATCCATAGGCTTTTTTGCAGGTTTTTAGAATGTATCCGTTCAGATGATTTTTCGGATTTAGAAAATATCTGCTCTGAGGATTGCATTGCCGAGTTCAGCACTGTGGGAAAGATGGCAGGAATTCCGGCCATTGCCCGGGGGCTAAAATGGCCGGGACCGGAGTGTAATGTGCGAAAGGTTCAAATTTGGAATTTTGTGGCCCGGAGCAGCAAAGAGGGAAAAGGCCAGCAGTGTTCGTATGTCCAGAACTGCATGGCCATTGATGACGGCGTGAATCTGTTCCCGTTTTTGTATGGGGGGCAATTCTGCAACTCTTATGAGAAACGGGACGGAGTCTGGAAAATGACTCATATTCGCTTTGACCTTGCCTATGAATTTGGAAACAATTTGTTTGTAAGAAAAAAATGGGAGCTGATGGATCCGGCGGTTTATAATGGCCACTGGTCAGTTATCAATTCAGAGCTGGATGCTCCCTGGTGGGTAATTCCGGAGGATTGCGAACCCCAGTCAGATGAGGAGCAGGTGCTGGAGCTGCAATTTGAGAAGATTTTTGGAATGGATAACGGAGATTTCCACTTAACACTGCGCCCTGTAGTGGAAGATCATTTCCAGAATTTTAAGCCCAGAGGCTACTATGGCAAGCGGGATTACAACAATTTTCTGAAAGGCAAATATCACAAGGAAAACCGTCTCCAGCACGCCAACCGGATGACAGAAGTCTATGTAGACGGAGATACAGCGGTTGCCTGGATGCCCAGAGGGGAAGATCATCGTTTGCGAAACCGGGTCTATAACCGAATCAATATCCATTCCATGGTTTCCACAGGCGGACACAAGGTATGGGCCAGAAAAGAGGACGGCCGGTGGAAAATATACCGGATGCGTACTATATTGGTGCCCACGCAATTTGATTATTTAGACGACAGTGTCCTGCATTGGGATGAACATGTGGTAGGAGGTAGAAAATGGTTAGACTGGCTGCAGTAAAAGAGATGTTTTATACATTTATGGAAGAATATGTGTGCGGAAGGCCGGAAAACTGCCGGACAATGTTTGACGGGGCGTCTGTTGTGGAATACAGCACCATCGGCCTCCAGCAGTCTGTGGGGAATATTATAAAAGCATTGAAAACCAGTGAGGATTTTGATGTTCATTACACAACCGTGGCGGATTTGATGGAATTTGAAGATGAGCAGGATTATATTTTAATGGCAAAGGGCCATCATTTTCAGGCATACCGGGACGGCGCGTATCTGTTTCCCTTCCTGTGGGGAGGAAAATATGAATTCGCAGTAAATAAAGAGAGAGGAAAAATAGACTGGATTAAGTTTTATCTGGAATATGAGTTTGGAAATACCTATCTGCCTAAAATGCAATGGGGGTGGAAGCTTTACGAGGAAACGAAAGAATTGAAAACTTCTATTGTGGGAGATTACCGGAAGTACCAGGCAATTGTCCCCCGGGAGGAGAAAGAACAAATCCGGACAGAGATTTACAAGCTTCTCTGGGACTGGGACAATTTTTACGTTGATAAGTGTCTGGAAAGGGTTACAGAGGATGTCTACGCACGGGTAAAATTGTTTGAAGAGGTAGGCCCTTCTAAAGAGTATTATGGAAAAGCTGAGTTTGCCCAATTGATGAAAGACAATCTGGCATACGAAGACCAGACCCAGATGTCTGTACTGTTTGAGGATATTTCCCTGGAAAAGGACGGCAATGAGGCCCTGGTCCATATGAAGCGCTATAATCCGGGAAAAATTGTCAATAAGCATGTGGATGTATCCACTATACATAAATTGTTCTGTAATATGCGGTTTACGGCGAAGCTGGTAAAACAGGGGGAGAACTGGATGTTAAAAGAGGTGAATGTGACGCCTATCAATGATGTGGACGCTCTGGGATTTAACATTAAGGAAGTAAAAGAAAATGAGCTGAATTCCGTTCAGTCAGCATTTTATCGGTAAAGGAGACAGGGACTATGCGTACATTATTTAAAAATTTAAAACAAGAGCAGTTACATACCACATCTTCCTTTGCCCATGGCGAGGTGCTGCCGGTAACCCAGGTGCCTATTAAAGAATTTTCCCAAAAGAAATGGGAGGATGGGTATGGATTGCTTCTTAATCTGGACGAGGATACCATCTATTCTCCAGTAAATGGAGAGATTACTGCCATAAGCGCCAATGGCAATGCCTACCGGATAATGAGTGAGGAGGGGCTGGACATTTATATCCATCTGGGTGTGGATACGGAGGATTTAGACAGAACCTATTTCCCCATAAAATGCGCTGTGGGCAAAAAGGTATCTATGGGAGAGGCGATTGGAGGAATCCAGTTAAAGAGGCTTTATGCTGCCCATAAATGTCCGGTAAGCTATCTGCTGTTTCTTTCAGGGGAGGAAGTGCGCCTGAGGGAACATCACAGTATGGTAGGGCCTGACTACACAGACTTTTTCTGGTGCGCCAGGACAGAGAAGCTGATTTAAAGGCAAAATCAGGTTTTAGAGAGGAGAAACACAATGGTTCAGGCAAATGGATTTCCGGAAGGCTTTTTATGGGGCGGCGCTACCGCTGCCAACCAGATTGAAGGAGCCTGTCAGGTGGAAGGAAAAGGAATGTCCGTAGCGGACGTGCAGAGATTGAAGCCGGAGGTAAATGTAGAAGACTATAAGCGAAACAATACAGTAACCAGGGCAGATATAGAGGAAGCGCTAAAAGCGGAAGAGGAAACCCTGTATGCCAAGCGGAGAGGAATTGACTTTTATCACCACTATAAAGAGGATATTGCCTTATTTGCAGAGATGGGCTTTAAAGTATACCGGATGTCCATTGCCTGGTCCAGAATATTTCCCAATGGGGATGAAGAGACTCCCAATGAAGCCGGGCTAAAATTTTATGATCAGGTATTTGCCCAGCTGAAGCGGTACGGGATAGAGCCGTTAGTAACCATGTCCCACTATGAGCAGCCTTTGAATCTGACATTAAAATACGGGGGATGGGGAAACCGGCAGCTGATTAAGCTGTTTACCCGTTTTGTGGAAGCAATCTGTATAAGATATAACCATGTAAAATATTGGATTACCTTTAATGAGATAGATAGCTTGTTCCGCCATCCATTTTCCAGTGGAGGAATCCTGGAAGATGAGTATCAGCCGGAAAGGTTAAAAAAAGAGCTGTATCAGGCCATGCATAACCAGTTTGTTGCCTCTGCGGCAGCCACGGAGATCTGCCGCCGCCTTATTCCAGGTGCTAAGGTAGGCTGTATGCTGACAAAGCTGACGTTCTATCCCTTTACCTGCAAACCGGAGGATGTGCTGAAATATTATCTGGATAACCGAAAAAACTTTTCCTTTGCTGATGTGCAGGTTTTTGGGGAATATCCGGAATTTATGAAGATTCAGATGGAAAAGGAGGGGATTACTCTCCAAAAAGGGCCGGAGGATGACAAAATTATGAGGGAAAATCCTGTGGATTTTGTGGCATTCAGCTACTACCAGTCTTCCTGTTCTGCCGCAAATCCCACGGAGCTGGAAAAAACGGCCGGGAATACACACAGAGGAATTAAAAATCCTTACTTGCCCAAAACAGCCTGGGGATGGCAGATCGATCCCACCGGCTTAAGAATCTCTCTCATAGAGCTTTATGACAGATATGGCCTGCCGTTGTTTGTGGCGGAAAACGGACTGGGAGCAGAGGATGTTCTGGGGCCGGATGGGAAAATCCATGATGAATACCGGATAAACTACCTGAGAGAGCATATTAAGGCCATGCACCAGGCGATCTCAGAGGATGGCGTAGATCTTATGGGTTACACTTCCTGGGGATGTATTGATTTGGTTTCTGCATCTACTAACCAAATGTCGAAACGTTACGGATATATCTATGTGGATGCGGATGATTACGGACACGGCAGTTTAAAGCGTTACCGCAAAGACAGCTTTTACTGGTATCAGAAAGTTATCCGAACCAACGGCGCTTCTGCATTGGAAGAAGAATAGAAAGGGGGAGGAAAATGGCATTTCCCAAGGACTTTATATGGGGAGGCGCGGTGGCGGCTAACCAGATAGAAGGGGCCTGGAATGAGGATGGAAAAGGGCCGGATTTATCAGACGCAGTGGTGGGAATCCATGGGGTCCCGGATCTGAAGTGGAATCATAAAACTTTAAGGTGGGAACTTGATCTAAAGCCGGGGAAGGTCTATTTATGCCATGAAGCCATTGACTTTTACCATCGGTTTCGGGAAGATATCAGGCTGCTGGCCGGAATGGGGCTTAAGGCGCTGAGAATCAGCATTGCCTGGAGCCGTATTTACCCTACTGGCGCAGAAGAAGCGCCCAACGAAAAAGGCCTGAAGTTTTACGATGATCTGCTGGATACGCTGCTGGAAAATAAGATAGAGCCAATTGTGACCCTAAGCCATTACGAAACGCCTCTGCATCTGGCAACCGAATATGGAGGATGGAAAAACCGGAAATTGCTGGAATATTGGGAGAGATATATAAAAACAATATTTGACCGTTATCAGGGCAAAGTGCGGTACTGGATCACCTTTAATGAAGTTAACAATATCTATAAAATGCCTTATGCCGTTGCGGCTTTGGTAAATACAGCTCCTTCTGATTTCACGAACCCTTTGGAGGGAATTTGCCTGAAAGATATTTACCAGGCCAGCCACCATATGCTTGTGGGGACAGCCCTGGCGGTAAAATACGGACATGAAAAGATGCCGGAAGCTAAGATTGGCGGTATGCTGTCCCTGTCCGCCTGTGCCACTTATCCCTGTACCTGCAGGCCGGAGGATGTTTTTGGAACTTTGCAGTTTCGCAGACGCAGCTTGTTTTTTGGAGATGTTATGTGCTATGGGGAATATCCGGCTTATATGGACAGGATTTGGAAGGAAGAAAATTGTGAACCAGAGAGAAGTCCTGAGGATTTGCAGCTGATTAAGGAAAATACGGTGGATTTCTTAAGCTTCAGCTATTATCGTTCCGCTGTTTATCAGACCGGCTATGGGATGAAAGAGGATACGGGGGGAGCGATAGGTCCGGTAAATCCCTACCTTAAAGGATGCACGCCAAAACCCTGGAGCTGGCCTGTCGATCCCATAGGGCTCCGCTATGTATGTAATGAGCTGACCGACCGGTATCATTTACCCCTTCTCGTTGCAGAGAACGGAATTGGTCTGGACGAAGAGCCGGATGAACAAGGACAAATACAGGATAACGCCAGAAAAGAATATGTAAGAGAGCACCTGACCCAACTTAAGGAAGCGGTAAAGGACGGGTGTAAGATTCTGGGTTATTTATACTGGGGTCCCATTGATATTGTTTCGGCCGGGACCGGAGAGATGAAGAAACGGTACGGATTTATCTATGTGGATCGCCATAATGACGGAACCGGAACCTTAGAGCGGAAAATTAAGGAGTCTTATTGGTACTATAAAAGGATTATTGAGACAAATGGGGGGGTGCTTGGATAGCTTTCATTGGTAAGAGCTTCCTGTCAGATGGCGCTGTTGATTCCGGCTATCTGACAAGAAGCGCCCGATCTGTAAATTATGCTGCTAGTGCACCTTTGAAATAGCAAGGGAAGCAGCTGTCCCGATTCCATGTGAAGATCGGGGGAGTTGATAGGTGTTAAGTCTGTATTTTGGAGAGAAGTGCTTCTTGTAATGCCTGGGAAAAGTTGATTCCCATAGAAATGGCACGGTCATTCAGCCATGACGGTATGGTTAAAGTCTTTTTTACTGCTTTGGTATCCTTATACTGGTTAATGTCACACGATACAAGGGAGGAAAAACCGTCAGCCGCATGAATGACAGAAATATCAGAAGGAGAAGCGATATTGTCCCCATGCTCTAACAATGACAAAAGATATCCAGCAAGTGCTTCTTGTGCCATTTCCATAGCTTCCGGAATGGTGGAACCGTAGGTATTGCAGCCTTTCAGATCAGGAAATTCTACCCAGTAGGATTCATCTTCTTTGTGAAAGATGGCGGGATATACAAATAACATAACAAAGCCTCCTTTTTATTTTTTGAAAGGCGGAGCTATTTCAGCCCCGCATCTTTCAAAATTTGATGTAGCAGACCGGTAGGAACATCTTTTCCATGCACAGGAACTGAAACGGTCATACCCTCTTTTCTGAAAATATGGTGACTTCCGTTGATCCTGTCAAGCTGCCAGCCATTTTTCTTTAAGAGTTTAATAAGATCCCTGTCTTTCATGTTCCACCTCCTTACAAGGACAGAATAACACGTGCTACACGTGCTGTCAAGAGATGATTTAATATTATATGGCGATTTGGCTTATCAGATTTACTGATGTGACGTCTGGATTATATCTGGCAAAACTTTCTAGATTATCTAACCATTTTTAGCGATGAGAATATATAATAAATCGTTTTAAACAGTAAAAACAATTAGGGGGTAACGAAATAAATTACAGAGTGAAAGCAGAATATTGTCCTGTAAAGGGAATTGTGTTATAGTGTCAATATACCCTCTGCAGACAAGGGCTGTGAGTGACCTTGTCCATTGAGGGTAAGGAAAACATAGAGCAAAGGCAGCTTTTTCCCCTCTTTTCGTTTGGAGGGTGAATCAATATCTTTCAGATAAAAGGAGAGGAAGAAACATGCCGGAATTAAGATTTGAAAACAGGAAGATACAGGGAGCGGATCTGGGGGAAGAATCCTGTGTGCCGGATTTGCTGGGGGAGCATATTCTTCAAAATGATTTAGAGTTCCAATTGGACGAGGCAGACGAAATTTATGAAGGATACGGACGCAGAAAAAATGCTTATCCCTACCGGCAGTATAATAGCTACACAAGAAAGCTGAAAGATCAGAGCAGCAGTATTGGAAAATAAATACCTAAAGGCAGTATTTTTACCGGAATACGGCGGCAGACTTTGGGAGTTATGGGATAAGGAGACAGGAACGAATCTTTTATATACCAATGACGTCCTCAGGTTCAGCAATCTGGCCATACGAAATGCGTGGTTCAGCGGCGGCGTGGAATGGAACATTGGGATTATAGGCCATCATCCTTACACGGTTTCTCCCTTATATACAGCAGTAACAAAAACCCAGACAGGGGCCCCGGTTTTACGTATGTATGAATATGAACGTATCAGAAAAACGCCTTATCAGATGGATTTCTGGCTGGAAGAGGAAGATCGGTTTTTGAATTGCCGGATGAGGATTGTAAATGAAAGCAATAAGGTTATCCCTATGTACTGGTGGAGCAATATCGCTGTTCCTGAGTACGAAGGCGGACGAATCACAGTTCCTTCAGAAAATGCATTTACCAATAGAGACGGTACAGTCTTTAAAGTAAATATTCCCATGGTGGATGGGATTGACATTACTGATTATAAAAAAATCCCAAAATCGGTAGACTATTTTTTT
This sequence comes from uncultured Lachnospiraceae bacterium, assembly GCA_910586755.1. Classification (GTDB taxonomy): domain Bacteria; phylum Bacillota; class Clostridia; order Lachnospirales; family Lachnospiraceae; genus UMGS1370. The sequence continues at coordinate 34,896 of CAJUJM010000010.1, read as the reverse complement.
GAACTTGATGATAAGAAAACCAAATATATTGCAAATTTAAATAAAGATGGTTATGGGCTTTTACATATGTCTACACAGAGATTAAGGAGCAGAAAGCTTTTCTCCTGGGGAAAAGGACAGGCATCGGATCATTGGCAGGAATTTTTGACAGAGAAAGCGGGGAGATATATTGAAATTCAGGCGGGATTAGCCAAAACACAGTATGGCTGCATTCCCATGGCTCCTCATACTGCATGGGAATGGCTGGAACAGTATGGCCCTGTAAAGTTGACGGGAGAAAATCAGTCTCATCAGGATAGAGAAAAGCAGCTGACGGGCATGTTAGCGGCCTTGGAAACTGAAGAATGTATGGAAAGAAAATTGCAGGAAACAGCCGTTATGGCAAAGACAAAGGCAAAAGTTGTGATGACAGGAAGCGGGTATGGGGCTCTAAAGGAGCATGGAAAGTGGTCAGAACACCTGGAATTTGTTATATCATCGGATTCTTTAAAGCAATGGAAGCATTTCTTTGAAACAGGAGTTTTACATAAACCGTCTGTAGATAATATACCAGATGAATTTCTTATTAACAGCGAGAATTTGGGATTTTTGGTAAAGACATTGGAAACGGAAAATAAAGAAAACTGGTATGCATACTATCAGGCAGGCATAGGATTCTTTTTAGAAGAAGACTATACAAATGCGGAAAAATTCTTGCTTCAGTCATGGAATACAGAACCTGGCCCATGGGCATGCCATGGACTGGCATGTACTTACCTGCTTACAGAGAAACATCAGGAAGCAGTGAAATGGATGCTGGAAGGGCTGAAAATGGAAAGTAGAATCTCTTACCTGAAGGAAGGTTTAAGGATTTTATTCCACTGTAAAGCATACACTCAAATTGTGGACTTTTTTGAAAGACAAGACAAGGACATGCAGGAAGTGGGAAAACTTAAATTTTATTACATCAGCGCTCTCCACCGGCTTGGAGAGCATAGAAAAGCCTATGAGATTATGGAAGAAAATGGAGGGCTTGTGATAGATGATATCCGCGAAGGGGAGGAGTCTGTCTCCAAACTTTGGAGTGAGTTATATGAGTCATTATACGGGATAAAAGCGCCGGTTCCGTATAAGTATGATTTTAATGCATCTTAGCATTTCCTTAATTTTCCCTGTATTTCGCCGATATATCCTACAGAGAAGCAGTTGGAAAATCAGGTTTCAAGTGGAGGGGCGGTATGAGGATTCAGGTAAATATCAATCAGATGGGGAATACAGGATTTTCGGCGGCAGGTGTGAACGCATCGGTTTCCGGGCTGGCTGGCGTTGCGGTCGGACTGTCAAAAAATAAAAATCAGGCGGCCATGTCTCCGCAGGAAAAGCTGGCGCAGATGATCGGAACGCTTCAGGAACAGAAGGATCTGATTGTGGAGCGCCGCAATGAGCTGATTGAGGACACTATTAAAAAGGGCGGAGATCTGGACGATATCGAGGTGCAGTTAAAAGATTTCGAGACAAGACTTAAGGACCTGGACGATCAGATAAAAGAGATTTACGCCAGGCAGTTAAAAGAGACCCTTGAAAATGAAGAAAAGGACGAGAAGAAATCCAGTGCGGCGGATACGGATAAGAGCCGCGACCGTCTGGAAATGGAGCATATGTTTGAGATTGCCCATGCGTCCGAGGATGTGAAGCAGTCAGAGAAAATCGCTTCCGCTAAAAATCGTGTGCAGGGCGATATTCATATTAAGGAAGCAGAGCTTCATCAGGACAGTCTTCAAAAGTCCATTCTGGAGACGCAGGAGTTAAGAGATCCGGGCTCTGCAGAGATTCTGATTCGCAATCTGGATGCCGCCATGAGAAGCAAGGAGGGCGTGATTTCCGGCATGAAAGAGCGTCTGGGAGAGCTGGCAGCCATGGAGGGAAAGAGTATGGAACAGATTCTAGAGAAGCTGGAAGAGTATCATGCAACTCATTTCCCGCCGGAAGAAGGAACCGCACAGGATATGGCGGATTATGCTGAGAAATACAATGAGATTGCCGGAAAAAACGAAGATGGCCAGCAGGACGTTTCCACGGACGAAGAACTTTCATAGTTGAATCAGTCCTTCCCTAATAGATAGCAGAAAAATATTATATAGACCCGTTTTCGACACTTAAAAAATTTAAAAAGAGAAGAATCCCCGCATAAATACAGGGCTTTCTTCTCTTTTTGTATCTGAAACATGTTCCTGCCTTTTATAATTGCGGTCAGAGTCAGAGACTTTTTACAAATATTTTAGCACTCAACCCTTGACAGTGCTAATAATAAGTGTTATATTACGCATAGAACAAACAAAAATCTCTTATTTACATGCCACTACTATATCATACAAGGAGGTAAGTATGAATATTAATAAATTCACCCAAAAATCTCTTGCCGCTGTTCAGGGCTGTGAGAAGCTGGCTTATGAGTATGGAAATCAGCAGATGGAGCAGGAGCACTTGTTGGTCAGCCTTTTAACTTTAGAGGAAAGCCTGATTTTAAAGCTGATTGCCAAAATGGAGATCCAGCCGGAGATGTTTACAGGCGAAGCGGAGAAGCTTTTAGAAAAGCTTCCCAAGGTCAGCGGAGGCGGCCAGTTATACGTCAGCAATGATTTAAATAAAGTCCTGGTAAACGCAGAGGACGAAGCAAAGGCCATGGGCGACGAGTACGTGTCTGTGGAGCATTTATTCCTGGCAATGGTCAAACAGCCGGGCCGTGCCATTAAGGAATTATTCCGGCTTTACAATATTACCAGAGAGCGGTTCCTTCAGGCCCTTTCCACGGTCCGGGGGAACCAGCGGGTGGTAAGCGATAACCCGGAAGCCACCTATGATACCTTAAACAAATACGGCTATGATCTGGTGGAGCGGGCCAGAGATCAAAAGCTGGATCCGGTTATCGGCCGCGACAGCGAGATTCGAAACGTGGTTCGTATCCTGTCCAGAAAGACCAAAAATAACCCGGTTTTAATCGGAGAGCCCGGCGTAGGTAAGACAGCTGTGGTAGAAGGCCTGGCTCAACGGATTGTCCGGGGGGATGTGCCGGAAGGATTAAAAAATAAGAAATTATTTGCCCTTGATATGGGAGCGCTGGTAGCGGGAGCCAAGTACCGGGGCGAGTTTGAAGAGCGGTTAAAGGCTGTTTTAGAGGAAGTTAAAAAGAGCGAAGGACAGATTATTCTGTTTATTGATGAGCTTCACACCATTGTGGGGGCCGGGAAAACAGAAGGATCCATGGATGCCGGAAACATGCTAAAGCCCATGCTGGCCAGGGGAGAGCTTCACTGTATCGGCGCAACTACCTTAGACGAGTACCGCAAATATATTGAAAAGGATGCCGCCCTGGAGCGCCGGTTCCAGCCGGTTATGGTGGAAGAACCTACGGTGGAGGACACCATCTCTATCCTGAGAGGATTAAAGGAACGCTACGAGGTATTCCACGGCGTTAAAATTAACGATTCCGCCCTGGTTTCAGCGGCAGTCCTTTCTAACCGCTACATCAGCGACCGGTTCCTGCCGGATAAAGCCATTGACCTGGTAGATGAGGCCTGCGCCCTGATTAAAACGGAGATGGATTCTATGCCTGCGGAACTGGACGAATTGTCCAGAAAGATCATGCAGATGGAGATAGAGGAGGCCGCTTTAAAGAAAGAGACGGACCGGTTAAGCCAGGATCGTCTGGCAGACCTGCAGAAGGAATTAGCCGAACTCCACGATGAATTTGCTTCTAAAAAGGCTCAGTGGGAGAACGAAAAGGCCAGTGTGGATCGCTTATCCTCCCTGAGGGAAGAGATCGAAAACGTGGGCCGCCAGATTCAGGATGCCCAGCAAAAGTATGATTTAAATAAGGCTGCCGAGCTTCAGTACGGAAAGCTTCCCCAGCTTCAAAAGGAACTGGAAGCTGAGGAAGAAAAAGTCCGCAATCAGGACTTAAGTCTGGTTCATGAGAGCGTTTCGGAAGATGAGATTGCCAGAATTATCTCCCGCTGGACAGGAATCCCGGTGTCCAAGCTGACGGAGAGCGAGCGCAGCAAGACCCTGCATTTAGATGAAGTTCTTCACAAACGGGTCATCGGCCAGGACGAAGGAGTGGAGAAGGTAACTGAAGCGATTATCCGTTCCAAAGCCGGTATCAAGGATCCTACAAAACCTATTGGCTCCTTCCTGTTTTTAGGTCCCACCGGCGTGGGAAAAACCGAGCTTGCCAAGGCTCTGGCAGAGTCTCTGTTTGATGATGAAACCAATATGGTCCGCATCGATATGAGCGAATATATGGAGAAACATTCCGTAGCGCGGTTAATCGGAGCGCCTCCCGGATACGTAGGCTACGAGGAAGGAGGACAGCTTACTGAGGCGGTGAGGAGAAAGCCATATTCAGTTGTTCTTTTTGATGAGGTGGAAAAGGCTCATCCGGATGTATTTAATGTCCTTTTACAGGTGCTGGACGATGGCCGGATTACGGATTCCATGGGAAAAACGGTGGATTTTAAAAACACCATTTTGATTATGACTTCTAATATTGGTTCTCAATACCTGTTAGAGGGAATTGACGAAATGGGAAGCATCCGCCCTGATGCAGAAAGCATGGTAATGAATGACCTGCGCGCCCATTTCCGGCCGGAATTTTTGAACCGTTTGGATGAGACCATTCTCTTTAAGCCTCTTACAAGGGATAACATCAGCGGTATTGTGGATCTGCTGATTGCAGATGTCAACAAGCGTCTGGCAGATAAAGAGTTAAAGGTAGAGCTGACCATTCCGGCCAAAGCCTTTGTTACGGAGCGGGGGTATGATCCGGTGTACGGAGCCCGGCCTTTAAAGAGGTATCTCCAGAAACATGTGGAAACTCTGGCCGCCCGGTTAATTTTAAGCGACGGCGTCAGAGCCGGAAGCACCATTGTCATTGATGTGTCCGAAAATGGGGAAAAATTAATTGCTTATACAGAATAAAAATGAAATAAAAATATAGCAAACAAGAGGCGCCGGAAGCAGAATACCGGCGCCTCTTGTTTCGATTTCACATACATTTGGAAAAATCTACATATTTTGTAAGAGAAATGTAAGGCAAACTCGTTTCATTTATGGTAAGATAGTAGCCAGATAGCGGCGATAGGCCAAAAGACCAATGAGGAGGGAAAAACATGGCTGAAACCAACATTTTAGTGGTAGATGATGAAAAAGAGATTGCGGATCTGATTGAGATTTATCTGGTCAGTGATGGCTATAAAGTATTTAAGGCCAATAATGCCAAAGAAGGACTGGATATTTTGGAGAAAGAGGAAGTCCATCTGGTGCTTTTGGATATTATGATGCCGGGGATGGACGGCCTGGAAATGTGTAAAAAGATTCGGGAGACCAATAATATCCCCATTATTATGCTCAGCGCCAAGTCTACAGATTTAGACAAGATCCTGGGACTGGGAACAGGGGCTGACGACTATGTAACCAAACCCTTTAATCCACTGGAGCTTACCGCCAGGGTAAAATCCCAGCTTAGGCGCTATACCCAGCTGAATCCCAGCAGCGCGGTTCATGCGGAGGCCGGGGGGAAGAACGAGATCATTATCCGGGGCCTGACTATTAACAAAGATAACCATAAAGTTTCTGTATATGGGGAAGAGATTAAGCTGACCCCTATTGAATTTGATATTTTATACTTGTTGGCTTCCAACCCGGGGCATGTGTTCAGCACCGATGAGATTTTCGAGAAGGTGTGGAATGAGAAGGTTTATGAGGCCAATAATACTGTTATGGTACATATCCGGAGACTGAGAGGAAAGATGAAGGAGGATACCAGGCAGAATAAAATCATTACGACTGTGTGGGGAGTAGGATACAAGATTGAAAAATGATATGAGCGGGCGTTTTTATGCCCGGGTAGTTGCCAATATTTTTTACAGCGCTGCCGTCACCTGCCTGGTGGAAATTTTTCTGGTAACCAACGTCTCTATGATTGCAGATTATCTGCGGGAAAGCGGCGGAAGCAGCCGGCCTTTGGAGGGGATGGGCTCTGCTACGGTGGGAGTGCTGTGCTACGTCCTTTTGGGAATCGTGGTATTTTCGGCGGTTTTTCTGGTTCTCCAACGGAAATCCCTGGAGTATATTCATAAGCTTTATGAGGCGATGCAGAATATTTCTGAGGGGGATTTGACCACAGAGGTGGATGTGGTGGGAGATGATGAATTTTCCAGCATGGCGGCCAGCCTGAACCAGATGACCCAGGATATTCGGAGCCTTATGGACAAGGAGAGAGAAGCGGAGCGGACCAAAAATGAGCTGATTACCAATGTGGCTCATGACCTGAGGACTCCTTTGACCTCTATTATCGGCTATCTGGAGCTTTTGTCCACCGGGACCTCCATACCGCCGGAGATGGAGAAAAAATATATCGATATTGCCTATACAAAGGCAAAGCGCCTGGAAAAGCTGATCGAAGATTTATTCGGCTTTACCAAGTTAAACTACGGAAAGATCTCCATGAAGGTTTCTCAGGTGGATGTAATCAAGCTTTTAAGCCAGCTTTTAGAAGAATTTTATCCCAGCTTTGCGGAGAAAGACCTGGTTTATGAATTACGCAGCAATGTACCTGCTAAAGTCATTACAGCGGATGGCAATCTTTTGGCGAGATTGTTTGATAATCTCATTAATAACGCGATAAAATATGGAGCAGAAGGAAAACAGATATTGGTAGATGTGGAGGCGGATGAGACAATTGTTAAGATTTCCGTAACTAATTTCGGATATGTAATACCGGAAAAGGAGCTGCCAATGCTGTTTAATAAGTTTTACCGGGTGGAACATTCCCGATCCTCTACTACCGGAGGCACTGGCCTTGGCCTGGCTATTTCCAAGAATATTGTGGACATGCACGGAGGGGATATCCATGTTACCAGTGATTTAAACGGTACGGTGTTTACGGTAACACTTCAGGTGGATTTTGACATTAATAAAGAAAATTTTGGTAAGATTGGATGAGTAATATATGGGAATAAAAGAGGAAGGAGGCCTTTTAAAAGGCCAAAGCTCCGGGAACCATAAAGAGCGGCAGGCGAAATGGGCAGCAGGCGCAGGAAAGGCGGCGTTTGTCTGCCTTCTGGCTTTTGCGGCTTTTTTTGCGTTGTCCGGGGGTTTTGGAAAGGGGAGCAAGGCCCAGGCCGCAGTGCTTCAGGGGAATTTTGAATATGAATACCGGGATTCCGCCGTGACAATGGAAGCAGGATACGGCTTTGACAACATGGCCAAGGGGGGCCGCTATCTTCCGGTCTATGTAACTCTGACCAATCAAAAGGACGAAACTTTTACCGGAAGTCTTCGGGTGATTTCTATGGAGTCGGATTATCATGTGTATCAGTATGAGTTTCCGGTAACTTTAGAGGGCGGGGAGAGCCGCCAGAAAAATTTAGATATTCCCCTGGGGGTCAAGGCAAATCAACTCTATGTGCGGCTCTATGACGGGGCAGATCAGTTTATCGGGCAGAAACGCCTGAAGCTAAACACCAGAGAGGATATTCCGGAGCTGCTAATTGGAGTCATCAGTGATACCCAGGATCAGCTTCAGTATTTTAATGATATTGGCATTAGTTACAGTACATTAAAGACCCGGCTCTGCCTGATGGTGGCGGGAAGCGTGCCGTCTCAGGCTGCGGGGCTGGACCAGCTGGATGTGCTTCTGATTACCAATTATGATGTGAGGAGAATGTCAGAGGATCAGATAGCAACGATCCGGGAGTGGGTAAACCGGGGCGGGGTGCTGCTTTTGGGAACCGGGGCAAGGGGAACGGATATTTTAGATGGGTTTTTGGGAGACAATCCGGAAACGATATTAAATGAGCTGGGCTCTATTCCGGTGGATATGGGAGAGGGCTACTTGTTTTCAGAGACAGGAAGCTCGGTAATTCTGCTGGAATGTAACGACATTACCCTGTCAGAAGGCACGGTTTTAATGGAGAGCGATGGGGTCCCTTTGCTGACAGCAGTGGCCAGGGAAAATGGGATTATTGCGGCAGCAGCCTTTGATTTTGCTGATTTATCCGGATTTTGTCAGGAAAATCCATCCTATGTGGACCGGCTTTTGACAGAGCTTTTGGGGGAGACCCGAATTACCAGGTTATCAGATTATATTTATAGCGGTACCTCCGATACCTATTGGGCGGTTCAGAGCATTATTAATGTAGGAAGCGTGGAAAAGCTGCCCCAGATTGGCCTTTATGCGGTAGTGATTATCAGCTATATTCTGTTGGCTGGGCCAGGATTATATTTCTTTTTAAAGCAGAGAGAGATGGGTGGGCATTACCGGATCAGTGTGGTGATGTTGTCCTTGATTTGTACGGGAATTATTTATGTGATGAGCGAGAAGACCCGGTTTACGGACACATTTTTTAACTATGCGTCCATTCAGGATATTTCCGATACCGTGGTAACAGAGTCTACCTATATTAATATGCAGGCACCTTATAACAGGCCTTATTCCGTTAGACTGGATCCCAGCTATACGGTGCGCCCGGTAACCAGAAATGCATATTACAATGCAGAACAAACGCCAAAGTTTACCGGGGAGGAGAAGCCTAATATTACCATCCGTTATGACGAGGATGCTACCAGGCTGGATGTCCAGAATATGGCGGCATTCACATCCAACTATTTCCAGTTAGAAAAACGGTTTGACAATCAGTCGGGACAGGGAATTGATGCGGAGGTCCACTATTTTGGAGGAGTTCTGAAAGGGCAGATTACCAATAGAATGGACTGTCCTGTGGAAGATGCGGCAGTGCTTTTGTATGGAACTCTGGCGGTAGTAGGCGATTTGGCGCCAGGAGAAACAAAAAGCGTAGAAGGGCTTTTGGTTCTCAATTATCCGGTGGATGCCGATTCTGCCAGAACTACGGCAAAGCAGATTACTGGTGGATGGCAATATAAAGAGGTTGACATTTCGGATCCGGAATATATGAAAACCATGGCTAAAACCAGCCTGTTAGAGTTTTATCTTACCCAGTATCTTACCGGATACCAGCCGGGGGCGCGTATTGTGGCATTTCGGGGAGAGGAGGATGAAGGCTCTTTTCTTCTGGGAGATAATTATGAGATTTCCGGCCTTACCATGTTTACGGCTGCAGCAGAGGCGGATATGAAGGAAGACGGGCGAATATACCGTCCTACTATGATGAAAGCGCCTAAAGTTATCAACGGCATTTATCAGGCGGCAAGCAATACCATATCCGGTATGACGCCGGTAACTTTGGAATACAGTCTGGGCAGTGATTTGCAAATTGAAAAGCTGACCTTTGACGCTCTTTCCAACGTATTTATGGAAGATAGTTCTTTGGGCAGCCTGAGACCCTTTGAAGGGAGCATTTATTTCTACAACTATGGGAAGGGGGATTTTGAACTGATAGACAGCGGCCGAAAAGAATTTGTGGACTGGCAGCTGGACTCTTACCTGGCTCCGGGAAATACCATCACAATTCGGTATGTATGCAACAATACAGAAGGATACGGGGATGTGGTGCTTCCCATATTGTATGTAACAGGGAGGGAACCATAATGCTGAAAATAAGAGGGTTAGAAAAATCTTTTGGCAAATATCAGGCCCTTTCGGGCCTGGATATGGAAGTGCCTGACGGAGCGTTGTTTGGATTTGTAGGGCCTAACGGAGCGGGAAAAACCACTACCATTAAGATTATCTGCGGGCTTTTGATGCCGGATTCCGGCACGGTAGAGGCAGGGGGGTGGGATGTCCGTCAGGATCCCGGAAAAGTCAAAGGTATGATTGGGTATGTACCGGACTACTTCGGGGTTTATGACAATCTGAAGGTGTCTGAATATATGGAATTTTTTGCTTCCTGCTATGGCCTGGACGGATTAAAGGCCCGAACCAGGATTATGGCTTTGCTGGAGCAGACAGGTCTGGAGGAACGAATAGATTTTTACGTAGACGGTCTTTCCAGGGGAATGAAGCAGCGGCTGTGTCTGGCCCGGGCATTGATTCACGATCCGGATATTCTGATTCTGGATGAGCCTACCTCAGGGATGGATCCCAGAAGCCGGTTTGATTTTAAAGAGATTATTAGAGAGCTTCATGATCAGGGGAAGACCGTCCTTATCAGCTCTCACCTGCTATCGGATCTGTCAGAGGTGTGCACCGATTTGGGAGTTATTGATCAGGGACGAATGGTTCTGGGCGGCAGTATGCAGGAAATTTTGGAACGGGTGGATACCTCAAGGCCTTTGGCGATTACGGTAAATGGCCGCCCGGAAAAGGCTATGGCGATTTTACGCAGCCATCCAAAGGTTCAGACGATTTCCGTCAAGGATACGGATATTATGGTAGGCTTTACCGGGGACAGGCAGGATGAGGCTCAGCTGCTGCGGCTGCTGGTGGACGCAGAGGTTCCGGTGTGCGGCTTTGCCAGACTGCGGGGAAATCTGGAAACCTTATTTATGCAGATTACCGACAATAATAAGAAGGAGGTGCTGATACATGAGGGCGAATCCAATTTATAAAAGGGAGGTGAAGGCAAGTTCACGAAGTATGCGTTTGCCGGTTATTCTGATGGTGTTTAATGGAATCCTGGCAGTGGCGGCTCTTTTAAATATGTACTCTGTACTGTACCGGGTGTGGACTACGGCTGAGATTCAATATTCCGGTTTTCTGGAGATGTATGTACTGGTAACGGCAGTAGAATTTGCCCTGCTTTTATTTATCATGCCCGCCATTGCGGCAGGCAGTATCAGCGGTGAGAGAGAGCGTCAGACATTGGAGCTTTTACTGGCCACTCAAACTACTTCCAGACAAATTATCCGGGGAAAGCTTATGGTTTCCCTAAGCAATATGCTGTTAATCCTTATTGCCAGCTTTCCGGTGGTGGCGCTGGTGTTTGTTTATGGAGGGATCACCTGGAAAGATTTATCAGTGCTGCTGTGCTGCTTTGCGGTGACAGCGCTGTTGGCGGCAGGGATTGGGTTATTTTGTTCCGCCTTGTTTAAGCGGACAATTTTGGCGGCATCAGCTTCTTATGGAGGACTTATCTTGCTAATTGGAGGTACTTATGCAATTAACCAATTTGCCTTAAGTATTTCTACTATGCGCTGGAACAGCTATATGAACCAAATTGGCAGCGTAGCCAGCCAGGCAAGCTCAGGGGGATTTTTGTATTTCATGCTTTTGAATCCGGTAGTAACCTTTTACTCAATTATCAGAAGGCAGACAGGAACAGACGCTGCCCCGGGAGCAGTAACTCAGTGGTTTGGTTACCATGAAACAGGATTTTTGACAGAACACTGGGTGGCAGCCAGCATGGCGGCGCAGCTTCTGACGGCTGTGGTTCTGATGGCGGCGGCAGTAAAATTGATTGATCCGGCGGCAAAGAAAAACAGGGGAAGCCGCGGCAATAAAAAAACCAGAAAGTAAGACCCTGCGGGCATCCCTGTATGCCCAAAAAGCAGGGCAAAAAAGGAGGTAACAGAATGGGAATTATAAAAGCAGTGGGAACCGCAATAAAGGGAGGACTGGGCGACCAATGGCTGGAGATTATGGAGGCAGGAGACATGGGCGGCCAGACCCTGTTTACAGAGGGAGTGAAGATCCGAAAAGGCTCCAATGAAAAAGGGACAGACAATACCGTATCCAATGGTTCTGTGATTCACGTTTACCCCAATCAGTTTATGATGCTGGTAGACGGAGGGCGGGTAGTGGACTATACGGCAGAGGAGGGGTATTATAAGGTGGATAGTTCCTCCATGCCCTCTCTGTTTAACGGCCAGTTTGGGGAAGCGCTAAAGGAGTCCTTTTCACGAATTAAGTTCGGAGGGGAGACTTCCCTGGCTCAAAAAGTGTTTTTTATCAATCTCCAGGAGATTAAGGGAATTAAATTTGGAACCAGAACTCCTATCAACTATTTTGACAATTTTTACAATGCAGAATTGTTTCTCAGGACCCATGGCACCTACTCCGTAAAAGTGACAGATCCGCTGAAATTTTACCGGGAGGTGATTCCCAAAAACGCGAAAAAGGTGGAGATCGACCATATTAACAGTCAATTTCTGGATGAATTTTTAGAGGCTCTCCAAAGCTCCATTAATCAGATGTCGGCAGATGGAATCCGAATCTCTTATGTGGCTTCAAAGGGCAGGGAGTTAGGCAAATATATGGCGGAAACTCTGGATGAAGAGTGGAAGCAGATGAGAGGCATGGAGATCCAGTCTGTGGGGATCGGAAGCATTTCTTACGACGAAGAATCCCAGAAACTGATTAATATGCGGAACAAGGGAGCCATGATGGGAGATCCTCTGGTAAGGGAAGGATATGTTCAGAGCACCATAGCAGAAGGTATGAAAGAGGCTGGCGCAAACTCTTCCGGAGCAGTATCCGGATTCATGGGAATGGGCCTGGGGATGCAGGCAGGAGGAGGCTTTATGAATGCAGCTTCCAACACGAACCTGCAGCAGATGCAGATGAATCAGGCGGCCCGGACGGCGCAGGGGAGCCAGACAGCCGGAGGAAACCAGATGAATCAGCCTGCAGGAACGGGACAGGCGGCAGGGGCGCCGGCTGAAAATAAAACGCCGGGAGGGGCCCAGTGGTTTTGCCCCAACTGCGGAACACCGGTAAGCGGCAATTTCTGCAGTGAATGTGGCGAGCCCAGACCGGCTCCGGCCCAATGGACCTGTTCGAAATGCGGAAATGTAAATACCGGTAAGTTCTGTTCCAACTGCGGAACCCCCAGAGGATAAACCAGGAGTAGAAAGAATATGTCAGCAATTATCTATCAATGCCCCAACTGCGGAGGCGGACTGCTGTTTGATCCGGAATCCCAGAAATATAAATGTGAGTACTGCCTGAGCTTGTTTTCTGAGGCAGATTTAAAAGATTTATTTGAGAAGGAAGAAAGCAGGGGGGAGCCCCGGGCCATGGTGACATATTGCTGCCCAAGCTGCGGAGCGGAGATTGTTACAGATGATACTACGGCGGCCTCTTTCTGCTATTACTGCCACAATCCGGTGGTTCTTTCCGGGCGGCTGGAAGGAAGGTTTGCCCCGGATCAGATTATTCCTTTTGCTATTGACAGAGAAAAGGCAGTAGAAATTTTTAACCAGTGGATCGGCAGAAAACGATTTGTACCCAAAGCGTTTTATTCTCCGGACCAGATTGAAAAAATTACCGGAGTATACTTCCCTTATTGGCTCTACAGCTGTCAGGTTTACGGGGAGCTGAACGGCGTGGGGGATCAGATAGAGGTACATACCCTGGGCGGAATCCGAAGTACAGAAACCAGACGTTACCGTATCCGCAGGGAAGGGGAAATGGATATAAAAAATGTGCCCCGCAATGCTTTAAAGAAAGCCAATCACGAGATTATCGAAGGGGTGCTGCCTTTTCATACAGGCAGGCTGAAGCCTTTTTCCATGGGATACCTTACCGGTTTTTTTGCCGAGAAAAGAGATATAGAATGGGAAGAATTCCAGAAGGAAATGACGGAAGAAATGAGGCAATATGCTACAGAATCTCTGCGGGCCAATGTAGATAATTACAGCCAGGTCCAGGTAGAGGGGACAGACATCCGGGTAATGAAAGAAAAATGGCACTACGCCCTGCTGCCTGTCTGGACACTGACATACCGGGACGAAAGGGACGATAAAATATATTACTTTGCCTTAAACGGAGACAGCGGAAAAGTCTGCGGCCGCCTGCCGGTAGATAAAAAGAAGCTGTTGGGACTGTTCTTTACCGTCTTTTTTCCGGTGCTGCTTGCCCTGCTGATAGGAGGATACCTGATATGAGAAACAGACAGAGAGTGGCTTTAGCGGCCATCTGGACGATGATCCTGGTAATGGCTTTGGGGATGACGGCATTTGCCGGTTCTGCTGCAGGAACAAGAAAAAAGAAGGACTCAGCGCAGCAAAGGGTTTACGATATGGCCGGGATTTTTTCCCAGGCAGAAGAAGAGAGCCTGGAGGAACTGGCTGCCCGGGTATCCGAAGAAAGCGGAATGGAGCTGGTAATTGCTTCCACAGACGAAACGGGAGGAAAAACCACAGAAGAATTTGCGGATGATTTCTATGAGCAAGGCGGATTCGGAACCGGAAAAGATCACAGCGGGGCTGTGTTTTTAATCGACATGGAAAACCGGTACTACTGGATCTCCACAGAAGGGAGAATGACCCGGTATCTGACAGACAGCCGGATCGATGATATTTTAGAGGGAAATGTAGCGGAATATATGGCGGATGGCCGGTTTGGGGACGCGGCGGCGGCATTTTTAGAAGATGCGGCAAAGTGGATTCGGAAAGGGATTCCGGGAGGCCAATATCTTTATGACGAAGAAACCGGGAAAATAAGCGTATACCGGAGCATTACCTGGTATGAAGCCTTGTTTGCCTTTGCAGTCGCCTGCATAGCAGGAATTTTGGCCTGCCGCGGCGTGACAAAGGAATACGATCTGAAGATGGATCCCAGAGAAAAACGGAATCATGATCTGGCATACCGGGCAGAAGCCGCATATGCTCTCCGCCCTTTTAAAGATCAGTTAATTGACCAGAAAGTGATTCGTCAGGCAATTCCACGTTCCCACCCGTCCGGAGGAAGGCCGGGAGGAAGCCATCCGGGCCGGACTACGGTGCATCGTTCCGGCAGCGGGAGAAGCCATGGGGGAGGCGGACGGAGGTTTTAGTGTGTCTGCATAATATCTGACAAAAGAGGTATGGAAAAAGAGCAGAGACAGGATAATTAGAAATCCTGCCCTGCTCTTTTTGATTATGTTTCTATGGAGCGGGGCATCTTCTTGTCCGGTTTTCCTCGCCCTATGAACGGCAACGAAAATTGTTGAAAAAGAGAAATAAAAGTAAAAAGCGCTTGAAATTTTTAGGGGGGGTATAATGGGTAATAGAAATTAACATTTCATAAAAATGAGGAAAAGGATGGAAACTATGTACTGTACAAATTGTGGTAAGAGCCTGCCGGAAGGATCTGCTTTTTGCGTTCACTGCGGAGCAAAGCTTGCGGAAAAAACGGAGAAAAAATCACAAGTTACACTGCCGACAGCGAAGTTGTCCAAAACAAGAATGGTAGCAGTGGGGAAGAAAAAGGGGGTGATAATTGCCGTAGCTTGTATAATAGGAATCGCAGGAATTGGATTGGCCGGTACGAAATTATTAACCAATCCAAGAAAGAAGGTAGTATCAGGATTTAAAAAGACCATAGAACAGGCAGTGGACGGAAAAACCAGTTTAAATCGTATTCTTGGCATTTCTGATATGGTTTTAAAAGTAAAAGAGGGGAAAACATTTCAGGCAATAGAGGTTACTGTGCTGGAAGAAAATTTAGGAATGCGTTCAGAAATTTTTTCTAATCAGAACGCAAAGGAAAATGCAATGAATCTTTATCCAGTGTGGCAGGGGATGGAACTGGGAGAACTGAGTGTTTACAGTAAAGATCAAATGCTGTATTTTGGCGCGCCAGATATTCTTGACGCTCTTTTTTATGTAGATTTAGCCAATATAAAAGATGATATCAGAGGTTCAGCCGCCGGTATGATGTTTAGAGAAATGACAGGGGAAGAGCTTAGCGAGCTGTTGCCGGATTCCGATGAGAAAGAAAAGGTCGTTTCTTACAAGACATATTGCAGATCAGAGATTGAGAATCTTTATAACAATATGGAAGTTGAAAAGGATGGAAAAGAATCTGTTAAGATTGGAGGAAAGAACCAATCCTGCAGAAAATATCAAATAACTATTTCCGGAAAAGACATTAAAAAGTTGATTGCCAAGTCAGCAGAATACAGCTTAGAAGAAGCGGCTGCCTCTGTGATTACTTCCGGCGTCTACCAGAGCTATTATATGGCGACTCCTTCTGCTATGGTTAATCAGTTCTTATCATATTTGAACATAGATGATATAGAGATGGAAGTTTGTTTAGACAGAAAAGGGCGCGTAGTTAATCTTCAGGGAGAGTGGAACGCATCTTTTCAGAACGAAGCGGTTTTTATGGATTTTGAAGTAACATTGTCAGGGAAAGACAGCCCTGCCGATGAAATAGAAGGATCCATTTTATTGACAGATAATAGCGGAAGCGCTGTTGAGTTTACGATAGAAAGAGAAAAGGAGTATGATTCTAAAAAGGGAATTACCGACAGTATAGAACTGGCAATGAATGATTCCGGCTATAGGGATGCGATAGATTATGAGTTCTCGTATAATATTGCCAATGGAGATTGGGAGGTTTCCGTGGGCGATGGATATACTTATTATGGGGCAGAAGGAAAAATCTCTAATTTAAAAAAGGGCAGGGCAATCACCCTTGAGGTAGACTCGGTTACCAGAAATTCAACGGCATTGTTTGAAGGTTCCTATGAGCTGGCGGAGCTGGATAAGAGCGGAGTGCCTGTACCGCAGGGAACAGGTGATGCGATTTCTATCTTGGATATGAGCAGGCAGGAGCTGATACGAATCTGGACAGACTTATCTGCAAAAAGCCTTAGTGAAGGAAACTTTTTTGGTATGGGAAGCTCATCAAGCGTGGCGGAAACCACGGCAGCAGCTACTACAGCTGCAAGCGAAGAATGAATTAAAAAATAAAAAGGTGAGATGTTATGTTTAATCGATTAAAAGATGGTATTAGCAAGAGCATGACAACAATGAATGTTAATTCTAACATCAATTTGGAGACGAACAAGCTGAAACTAATGATTGAAAATACCCGGCGGGCCATAGAAGAGCTGGTAAAGGAAATGGGGTGGGCTGCCTACAGGGCTATGAAAGAGCCGGATACAGATTTGAGCCTGTTGAACAACTACGTAAAAAATATTGATGAAAAGAAGCAGGAAATCACTCGTTTAACTGAAAGAATCCAGGAGCTTGAAGCCGAAAGGCAATTGGTTTTGGGAAATTTAGGAAATGAGCCGGGCAAATGCTCACAATGCGGGGAAGTAAATCCCGAAAATGCCGTTTTTTGTAGAAAATGCGGCAATAAATTAGCAGAAACGTAAGAAAGGGTCAAGGATTATGAATAAATGTCCATACTGTGGATTTGAAAATGAAGAAGGAGGAAAATTCTGTGCACAGTGCGGGTCTTTGATAAGCGCTGAAAAGCCGGATACATCTGCTTTGCCGCCTCAAAGTAAACAGGAAGAGCCGGATTCCAATCCCAATCACCCTCCCGCTCAAATGCCGGAAATAAAGAACAGCAGGAAGAAACAGGGAGCAAGGGGAATTATCATCAGCCTTGCTTTAGCGATTGTGTGTTTTGGCATTGGGGCAGCAGTAAATTATACGACTTCTGCAACAGAAATGTCGGTTGCTTTGGAGGTTGGCCATGACAATCATAGTTTTGCTCAGGCGGTTTGTTTTAAAGAAGATGGTTTCACCGGAATAGGTTCTCTTTATTTAAACGGTCCCCAGGGTGAACAGACTCTTCTTGACGGGAAGGTGCGAAAGGGGACGTGGCAATATGAGCCGGAAGCGGAAACGGTGATTTATCTAAACAGTGAAAATGCACTGTGTATTAGGAAGATATCAGAGGAAGCGCCGATTGCTTTGCAGGAAAATGCGGAAACAGGCTTTTTGGTGATTGAAAGCCTGCTTTGCTATGGAAAAGAGGGGCAGACTCAAGTATATGATCTTCTTGGCTCTCAGAATGTAATGACTATTAATGGAAATATAGTCCAGGGATACTTTGAGAGGGAAACCAATAGTTTTTATTATATTAATGAAGACAAGGCGCTGATGTATGCAAAAGAATTTCAAAACCCTATGAGATTAAAAGGGGATGTAAACGGATTTCAGGTGTTGGAAAATGAGACGGTTATCTGCAGGACAGGTTCAGGAAAATCCTGGTTGCTTTGCAATGGAGATGAGTATTCATTTAACGGGACAATTTCCAAAGCGGACGCAGATCCCAATTGGCCAGCCTACTACTTTTTGCTAATGGAAGAAGGGGGCGGAAATGGAAAACTACTGCTCTATGTTCCGGGACTGGAGCCGGTAACATTGGAAAAAAATATAGATAATCCGTCAGGATATCTGGGATATGCGCGGGCTGGCCGGGTTTTATTCTATTGGAAGAGCGGGGTCGTCTACTATATGGAGACGCCGGAATTTTCAGAAAAGAATATAAAAAACCAAGAAGCCTTTGACAGTATAACATTAGGAAATGGAGAAAAATTAGCTTCAAATATTGATTGGCAGAATATAAGGATCAGTCCAAATCGGGAAAACTTAGCATGGATTAACCAGGAAAAAGAGCTATGGTTCTATTGCCATACATCAGGCGGATTAGAAGAAGGCGAAACATCTCAGGATCCTGTTATGGTGGAAAAGGAAGTAGTTAATTTATGGGTGTTTGACAGCTCTTTAATATACCAAACCTTAAAGGGAGAAATCAAAAGATTGCCTGTTGCTCCTGGAGCTTCTGCAGACGAATTAGATACAAAGCTGAGCCTTGCTATATATACCCCCCAAGAACGGTTAGCCGGGGAGGACGAACCATTCGATTTACCAAAGGCAGTTTGCAGCCCGTATGGAGACTATGTGGCTGTGGCAGATATGAATTCCGGAATTTTACAGACTTTCCGTGAGGAAAATAAGGCGATCACATTAGTTCCTCATATGGAAGAGTATACGGACATTTTGGTTGCCGGAAGACATGTGTGGGAAGAGAAGCTGGAGCTTGAGGATTTTGCCGGAAACTATGGTATTAATGAGGTGTCTGATTCAAGTCTAATGTTAATGGATGCTTCTCAGGAGAGAATTCTAATAAAGATTGACTCTGAAGAGAGCACATTGGAAGGGATTGATATTCTTACAGATAAGACGCTTGCTTCCTATGCGTTTGCCTGGGATGAGTATGGAGATAACCAATTGGAATTGTACCAGGTATCAGTAGACGGTTATGATACATATAACTCTATGAATTTGGAAATCCGGGAAGACGGGAAAGTTGTGTGGATAGATGATAATCTGGTAGAATATATTCTTGAGCCTTTAACAGAAGGGCAAATAGAGCATCGCCGCAGAGCCGGCGCCTGGAAGGAGGAAGCGCGGAATTCCAAAGATGAACGGGATAAAATTGTCAAGGATAAGCGGGAACAAAAGAGAAAAGATGAGTTAAAGGAAAAACTAGATGAGAAAGGCCGCTCTTATTATAGCAATGGCGTTTATCTTAGCGAGGGAAGCAAACTGTATGACCGTCCTAATAAATATTCCAGCTCAGGCACTACAACTGCCAAAAGTGAAACGTGGACAGTCCATAGTTATAGGGCGGATTATGATGACAATATTGTTTGGCTGGAGCTTCACGGTACCAATGGTACGTATTGGGTATATAAATAGCAGGAGGAGATATTTTTAATGAAAAGGATATTATTTATACTTGTACTATGCATTTTCTGCGGTGTTTGCGGAATAGCAGGATACTTACTGCCTTTACCCAATGGAAAAAAGATAGATGTGACAGTTTCAGAAGCGCCTTCGCTTTCTGCTGAAACAGATGATAAAGCGGCAGGATATGTGATTCCCGCTGTAATAGAAACGGAAGCCGCTTCTGACCCTTGGATATCAGATGGGGCGGGACATTGGAGTTACCGAAAATCTGACGGTTCCATGGCGGAAGGCTGGCAGGAAATTGATGACGGATGGTATTTTTTTGAAAGTGACGGAATAATGCAGACGGGATGGCTTGAGAATGGAGGCGAGTGGTATTATTTAGATGCCAGCGGCGAGATGCGGACAGGCTGGGTAAAGGCGGACGGCATCTGGTATTATCTGGATAGTAAGGGAGTGCTGCTTACGAACACCAACACGCCGGACGGATATTATGTAGATAGTTCCGGCGCGTTAGGATTAAAACCCTAATACCCTTTTTCGCAGAGGGGATGATATTAAGATTAAAATATAACCAGGCGGTTTTCTGTTGTCGGGTGTCCGAATTTTGAAAATATGGGCAGCGATAATAAAAAGCCGCCTGGTTATATTTTTCCGCATTTACCGTAATGCAATGACATGATTTTTAAAACAGACGAAATATTGCAGTAACTCCAATACACAGCAAAATTCCCAAAAAAGTTGGCAGAAGCACTGCTGCCATAGTCCATTTCAGGGAGCCGGTTTCTTTCCGGATAGTCAATACCGTGGTGGAACAGGGCCAGTGGAATAAGGAAAAGATCAGCATGGAAACTGCCGTCTGCCAGGTCCAGCCCTGGGCCAGAAGCAGACTTTTCAGTGCCATATTGTCGCCCATTTCCACCAAAACCCCGGATTGGAGATAGGCCATGAGGATAATGGGAAGCACAATTTCATTTGCCGGGAAGCCCAGCAGGAACCCGGCTAAAATCACCCCGTCTAATCCCATGAGCCGTCCCAAAGGATCAAAAAAACCTGTAAGAATGGCAAGGAGAGTGGGAGCAGATTCTGCAGTTTCCAGCCCGGTCAGGGCAAAATATCCATACTCAGGGCCCACATAAGAGATGTTTGCCAATATCCAGATAAGGAGTCCGGCCGGGGCGGCAATTGCAACTGCTCTTCCCAGGACAAACAAGGTTCGGTCAAAAATAGACCGGACAATTACTTTTCCGATTTGAGGCCGCCGGTAAGGAGGAAGTTCCAGGGTAAAGGAAGAGGGAACGCCTCTTAACAGGGTGTGGGATAAAAGCCAGGAGGCCCCTAATGTGGCAAAAATTCCAAGCAAAATCACGGCGGTCAGGCAGAAAGCTGCTGAGAGGGAACCCAGAAAAGATCCCTGAAACCCGGCCACAAAAAACAGGGTAATCATAGTAAACAGGGTGGGAAAACGCCCGTTGCAGGGAATCATGGAATTAGTCAGGATGGCGATAAGCCGCTCCCTGGGAGAGTCAATAATCCGGCACCCCACCACTGCCGCTGCGTTGCACCCCAGTCCCATAGCCATGGTGAGACATTGCTTTCCGCAGGATTTGCATCGCTCAAAGGCCTTATCCATATTAAAGGCAACTCTGGGAAGGTATCCCAGATCCTCCAGCAGCGTAAACAGAGGAAAGAAAATAGCCATGGGCGGCAGCATTACAGAGATAACCCAGGCAAGAACACGGTAAATTCCATAAACCAGACACCCGGTAAGCCACTCCGGCGCATGGACGGCAGCCATCAGAGCCGCCAGTTTTCCTTCCATCAGAAACAGGGAATCCCATAATAGCTGAGAAGGATAATTGGCTCCGCTCATGGTGAGCCAGAAAATCAGCAGGAGCAGGCCTATCATAATCAGCTTTCCGCTGATTTTTCCGGTGACAATCTTATCGATTCGTTCTTCCCGGCTGCGGGCGTTTGAAACATCACAGGATACCGTTTCTGCCGCCAGAATTTTAGGAGAAAAATCCAGACAATCATAGGAAAATCTTTGGCTGCAAGCTTCTAGAACAGCTTGGCGGATATACGAAAGAGATTGACTGTCTCTGGCACAGCAGGGAACCACGGGGATTTGAAGCACATCCTGAAGCAGGAGAAAATCAATGGAAATCCCTTTTTTTGCCGCCTCATCGCAGAGATTCACGCACAATACAATGGGAGTCCCCTGATCCTTTATATCATCCAACCGGGTAATTTGAGATAAAAGATGCAGGCCCCGCTCCAGGCAGGTGGCATCACAGACTACTACGATAATATCCGCCTGGCCGGAGCAGATATAATCTTTGGCGATTTCTTCTTCCTCCGAATGAGCGTTGAGAGAATATGTTCCGGGAAGATCTACCAGCAAAAATTCTTTCCCGCCGTATTGATAAGTACCCTGGGCAGAAGCGACGGTTTTTCCGATCCAATTTCCGGTGTGCTGCCTTAAACCAGTGAGGCCATTAAAAATACTGCTTTTTCCTACATTAGGATTACCGGCCAAAGCTGCAATAATGCGTCCGTCCTCCATAAAATACCTCCATAATCACCGCTGATATACTACCGGGAGCGTACAGCGGAAGCCTTATTGTTTAGATATGAAGGGGGACGGGGGAGAGTGCTATTCCCAGAAGGTTTTCAGGCAACTGAAATTTCCCCTTTACTTTTGGACTGATTTTTTTTATGATATTAGCACCAATTGCCAGAGAGGAAAACAAATCTATGAGAAAGACTTTCGGAGTCCTGGCCCACGTAGATGGCGGAAAAACTACATTTTCGGAGCAGCTTTTATATCACGCCGGAGTCATCCGGACAGCGGGGCGAGTGGATCAGGGAAATACAGTAATGGACGGGGACGCAGTGGAAAAGGCCAGGGGCATTACGATTTATGCGGATCAGAGCCGGTTTGAATATGGCGGAGATGAATACTATTTTTTGGATACTCCGGGGCACGTAGACTTTGCGGCAGAGACAGAGCGGGCGGTGACGGCCCTGGACTATGCTGTTTTGCTGGTAGATGCGTCCTCCGGTGTAGCGGCTCATACCATTACTCTGTTCCGGATGCTGAAACGATTTCAGGTGCCGGTATTTTTCTTTTTAAATAAAACCGATTTGAATACGGCTGATTTGGAACGGACTATGGATGAGATAAAACAACGTCTGACCCGGGATGCTATCCTGGTGGAATCACCTTTGGGCAGGGAACTGCCGGAAGAGCTGATTGAGTTTGCTGCCGGGCGGGACGAAGATATAATGGAAGACTATCTGGAAGGACGGTCCATTGAAAGAGAACGTATTCTGGCGTCTTTAAGAAAAATCGTCAAAGAAGGAAGCGGTTTTCTGTGCATGAAGGGTTCCGCCCTAAAAGATCAGGGGGTGGCAGAATTTTTTCAGGTATTTCATCAATTGACGGAGACAGATTATAGCGAAGAAGGGCCGTTTTTGGGGTCTGTGTATAAGGTGCGCCACGACCCGGACGGGCAGCGGATCGTATATATGAAAGTTTTATCCGGCAAACTGGAGAGCCGGGATCCCATCTGCGTGGCGGAGGAAAGAAAAGACAGTGAAATTGAAGATCAGGTGATACCAGCAGGAGAAAAAGTCCACCAAATTCGTATTTATTCCGGCAGGCAAAGCCAGACAGTAGATAAGGCTCTGGCAGGCAGCCTCTGCGGGGTTACAGGATTAAGCCTGCCAAAGTGCCAGGATTTAGTAGCGCGGGCCGGATCAAAGGAGACAGCCGGATCAAAAGAAGCAGGAATAGAAGGGGATTTTCGGACACGGCCCCGTCTTCAGATGCTCCCGGCTTTCCAGGCCCGGGTTACCTCTGGAAATACAGACAGCCATACGCTGTTTAACCAGCTGAAATTTTTGGAGGACGAGGAGCCGGGGCTGTGTGTCAGGCTGGGAGAGGACAAAAGCCTGATGGTAAGCGTGGTGGGAAAAATCCAGCTGGAGGTTTTAAGCCAGGTGCTAAAGGAGAGGTTTCATACGGACGTTACCTTTTCTCCTCCGAAGGTTTTATACCGGGAAACCATTGCCGCTCCGGTGATGGGCTTTGGCCATTATGAGCCTTTACGCCATTATGCGGAAGTCCATCTGCGCTTGGAGCCTGCCCCAAGAGGGAGCGGCATTACCTTTGCCAGTGAATGCCATGTAGATACTTTAAGCATAAATTACCAGAATTTAATCAAGACCCACATATTTGAGAAGACCCATAAGGGAATCCTTACCGGCTCTCCGCTGACAGATGTAAAAATTGTTCTTACTGCAGGCCGATCCCATTTAAAGCATACGGAAGGAGGAGACTTTAGGGAGGCGACTTACCGGGCCATCCGTCAGGGTCTGGAGAAAGCCAGGAACATTCTTTTGGAACCCTGGTATCAGTTTGAAATCACGGCTCCGGAAGAATATACCGGAAAGATAATGGCAGATATTCAAAAAAGATCCGGAGTATTTGATCCGCCCCGGCAGAATGGCGCTGAAATGTCCATATCAGGAAGCGGTCCGGCAGCTGCATTTATGGATTACGGAATGGAACTGGCGGCAGCCACCAGAGGATCCGGCAGTATCTCTATGATCTGGGGAGGATGCAGGGAGTGCCACAATACAGAAACAGTGATTGCAGAACGTGATTATGATAAAGGAGCGGACAAAGAAAATACCTCATCTTCGGTTTTTTGTTCCCATGGAGCCGGTTTTGTGGTAAACTGGAATGAAGTAGAACAATACATCCATCTGCCAGCAGAGGAGATAATGTAGAAATACCTCAGCGGCCACAAATGGAAGGATGGAGACAGCAGGGGAACGGAGAGCAAATGGAAACATCGGATTACTTAGGAAATTATTATGAAGAACTGTTTTTTGGACATGTGAACCGCCGGTATCGTGCCATGACCACCGGCGAGATGAAGAAAAGAGCGGAAAAGCTGTGTCAGGAGACTCTGGACGAAATTGGAAAGGCCAATGAGCTAAGTGATATCCACGCTATGCTGTCAAAGGTCTGCGCCTATCTGATGCACAAGGAGCATACGGTTCGGACGGGGGAGCAGAAGGATATAATTGAAGCCTATACTATTCAGGCAAAAGAATTCTGCCACCGCCTGGCGGAGACGGATTTGCAATTTCTTCCTCCATTAAATGTGGAGGAATTAGAGCATGTTTTAAAAATGCAGGGTATTCGCCGCTATCTTCTGACCAATTCCCTGGAGCGGGCGTACCAGCTCTTTTATATTCCCAAAACCATTCAGAGAGGGATTTCCGCTTCCATGGAAAAGCGGCCGGAGGACGAATATCCGGAGGCCCGGGCAATGAAGCGAAAGTTTATCCTCCATATCGGCCCTACCAACAGCGGAAAAACCCATGATGCACTGGAACGGTTAAAGCAGTCCTCCCATGGCGCTTATTTTGGGCCTTTGCGTCTTCTGGCTCTGGAAGTTTACGATAAATGCAATGGGGAACATGTTCCCTGCTCTATGATAACCGGAGAAGAAACCATTGAAGTGCCCGGCGCAGTCTGCCAGTCCTGTACCGTGGAAATGCTGAATGATCACGAATATTTTGATATTGTGGTGGTGGATGAGTGCCAGATGGTAGGAGACCCTTATCGGGGACACAACTGGACCCGGGCTATTTTAGGGCTTCGTGCAGAGGAAATCCATCTTTGTATGGCTCCTGAGGCGGAATCCATTATTACACAGATGATTAAGCGCTGCGGAGACAGTTACAGGATTGTGCGCCATAAGAGAAATACCCGCCTTACGGTAGAACGGCGGCCTTATTCTATGGTAAGCGATTTAAAAAAGGGGGACGCCCTTATTGTATTTTCTAAAAAATCCGTGCTGGCTCTGGCGGCCCATCTGGAAAAACAGGGAATTTCCTGCAGCGTAATTTATGGGAGCCTGCCTCCGGCCACCCGCAGGGAGCAGGTTCGCCGGTTTTTGGAAAAAGAGACGGATATCGTAGTCAGCACCGATGCTATTGGCATGGGTTTAAACCTTCCCATCCGACGCATTGTTTTCGTGGAAACCGCTAAATTTGACGGTGTGGTAAAACGCACTCTGGAACCAACGGAAATCAAGCAGATTGCCGGCCGGGCCGGGCGCTTTGGTATTTATGAAGAGGGATTTGTAGCAGCTCTTGACGGAATCGAGATTATTGAGGACGGCCTTTCCCGCCTTCCAGTGCCGATTATGAAAGCGTATGTGGGATTTCCTGAACAGCTTTTGGAGCTTCCGGCAGAGATTGACAACCTGATTAAAATCTGGGCCTCTATGGACGCGCCGGCCATTTACCAGAAGATGGAGGTGGACGAGCTTTTGGCCCTGTACCAGCATTTCCTTATGGTTCACCGGGACAGGTTAAACGAATTTGCCAAGCCGGAGATTTATAAACTCATTACCTGTGCCATTGATATTAATAATAAACTGGTAGTGGATTTGTGGAAGGATTACTGCCGGGACTACCGGGAAGTGGACGAGCTGGAATTTCCCTACAGCCCGGGCCCGGATCTGTATGACCTGGAGAGCTACTACAAGATGCTGGATCTGTACTTCCAGTTTTCCAGAAAGGCGGGACTGCCTGTCCAGACCGAAAACCTTACCCAGGAGCGTCACGAGACGGAGGAAGAAATCAGCCGCATCCTGAAAACCGAGTGCGGCAGCTATTCCCGAAAATGTTCTGCCTGCGGCAGAGAGCTTGCATGGGATTATCCCTTCTCCATCTGTGAAAAATGTTTCGAGCGTGGGAAAAACGAGCGTCCCAGACGGGGACATCACCATGGAAATGGCGGGAATCATGGATTCCATGGCGGAAATTCCGGAAAAGAAGGCGGTAAGGGCCGCGGGGGGCGGTATGGGCATAGGTAGAAGGTGTTTAATAAACAATACGAAGCAATAATTAGCAATTTGAGAACAGCATTAAAATAACAAATTCGTTATAGTATAACTACCACGTGGAAATTGGAAGGTATGGTTATGGAGCGAATTCTAAAATATATTGAAACTCACATTTGCGAATCATTGACAAATAAACAGTTAGCAAAAATTGCCGGATATTCAGAATATCATTTTATTCGTTTGTTTAAGGAATATACGAATATGACATGTATGCATTATATTTGGAAGAGGAGGCTGATAAAAGCTTCCGGAGATATTGCTAACGGTTTCAGAATAATAGATGTTGCGTTTCAATATGGGTGGCATTCACACAGTGCATTCACACAGTCATTTAAAAGGGAATTTGGCTTCTCTCCATCACTTCTTAGAACAATGCGTATGGAAATTGATTGTCTGGGAGGTAGTTATATGAAAAAAACAGAGGTTGGAGCAACTAAGGAAGAATTACTACAAATACTGAAAACATCAATAGAGGATAATGGCGTAGATGTAAATGGTGAGCTTCTAAACCGTGTGTACCTGCTTGCTTGTAGAGCATATGCTGGAGCGAAGAGATATTCAGGTGAAGAATATGTTACACACACAATGAGTATTTCTATTATCCTTTCGGAAATGGGAACAGAAGAAAATGTAATCCTTGCTGGAATATTATGCGATGCTGTAACCAAAGGAAGTATAAGCCTGGATGAATGCAGGAAAGAATTACCGGCGGAGATATTTGATATTGTTTCAAATTTGCAAATTAAAAATATGGATTTGAAAAATGCATCTGAAGAAGTGGTTCAGGTTAAACTGGCAGAGCGGCTTCACAATATGAGGACGATTGATTATATTGACGATGCAAAGAAAGACTTAAAAGTAAAAGAAACAGTTGAAATTTTTATGCCATTGGCGAGAAAGATTAATAATGCTAAGCTTATTAATGAATTGAATGATTTGACGGCAAAATATGGAGTATAGAGCGGACACTGATGAAAATCAACATCGCAAGACATTGATATAGAAAATGGCAGTGAAGTTCATATTGACATATATGATGACAGAATAGAAATATATCAGTTTACTGTAGTGATGCTGAATTTGAATTATAATGTCCCCCCAAGATGTCCCCAAGATGTCCCCAAGATGTCCCTAAGATGTCCCTCAAGATAAACTGGATGCTCAGATTGTAGAGTTGATTCGTAAGGACAGAAAAATTAGTACAGAGAAAATAGCGATTGCATTGGGCGTAAGTTCTAAAACAATTAAACGCCATATAAAGGAAATGGATAATGTGAATTATATTGGACGCGGCTTTAGCGGACACTGGGAAATTATTGATGAGGACGATTGATAATACAAATTTTATCCTTCTATCAGATGGAACAAAAGGGCATCTGATAGAAGGATTATTGTGATTGTAATTACCATAAGTCCTCTAAGGTTATCTAAAATCCATACATTATAACTCCCAATACCGCCGATAATATAATCGTCATAATGGGAGACAGTTTCTTGTTTTTAATCTTTTTTACCCCCAATAAGATAACAGCCAAAATCATTGTCAGGATAAGGGACTGGGTTTTTAGAGATATCCCATCTGACAGTGTAATCAAATTGCCAAGAATCATATAAACGCCTGTGGCAAGAATAATCCCGATGACGCAAGGCTTTATCCCCCTCAATACTGCCTGGAAATATTTGTTCTTAATTAATGTTTTCAGTACCGCCATTACAAGGAGTATGATGAGATAAGAGGGGAGTACAACTGCCAATGTAGCAATAATAGCCCCCCAAATCCCGCCCTGGCTGCTGCCCACATAAGTGGCAAGATTGATCATGATAGGACCGGGGGTGCTTTCACTCACTGCAATCATGTAGGTTAATGTGTCTTCATTCAGCCAGCCGTATGACAATACAACATCACGGATAAGAGGAATGGCGCCATATGCGCCGCCGAAGGCGAAACAGCCCACCCGCAGAAAACCGAAAAACAGGTCAAAGTAAATCATTTTTCAGCACCGCCTTTCTGCATAGAGGTATCGTTAAGTATAAAAACGATAAAGCTGATTGCCGCCGCAATTAACATCAAATTAATGGATGAAAAATTCCAGGAGAAAATATTGATTAACAGCATGGCCGCAAACGAGAAGATCATAATTACTCTTGGAAATACCTTCTTTTGCATTTTCTTTATCATAGTAACAGCCGCGTCTAAAATTAAAATACCCACAGCAATTTTGATTCCCTTGAAAGCATTTGCAATAATGGCGATTTCAAGAAAATTATCCAAAAACATGGAAATTAAAAAAATAATGATAAATGAGGGAACCACGATCCCTAAAGTTGCAATGACAGAGCCGGGAAATCCGGCCTGCTGATAGCCTACAAAGGTTGCACAGTTAATGGCGATGGGACCTGGGGTGGATTCTGCAATAACGGTTATGTTCATCATGTCATCATGAGAAATCCACTTTTTCCGCTCTACGCAGTTGTTTTCAATTATGGAAATCATCGCGTAGCCGCCGCCAAAGGTAAACAGTCCTATTTTCATAAAGGTTAACAGTAAATCCAGCAATATTTTACGCTTTTTCATTTTGTATGAATTCTCCTGACGTAATCATTATTTTTGGGAAACCAATATCTCTACTGCATTTTTATCACGCAGCGCAATTACTGCACAGCGTACCAGATAAGCAGACATGGAACCTTTTTTTCCTTTCAGTACACAGGTCACTGTCTCGCCTGGGACAAACCCCAAGTCATAGAGCCGAAGGGAAATGCTGTCATCACCGGCTAGAAAAGCCACTTGGGCTTTCTCCCCGGCTTCTATTTGATTTAATGGAAGAACCATGAAATTCACATCGCAGAAAAGTCAGTTACTAATATGGTATGTGGAGCGGGAAAAATCTGTGCATGGCTGTCTCCGGCAGCAGGCGTCCGTTGGGGCGCTAATCTATCCTGGCGTACTGTACCGGCACCGGAGCATCAATCTCCATAGAATCTTCTGTGACCCGGCAGTCCATAGCCAGAATCGTTACGCCGGCATTTGCGGCGTCTGCCAGGGCATCTGCAAATGCCGGATGAGTCCGGCGGTTGGGGGTAAAACAAGAGATTTCTTTCATTTGAATCACAAACAAGATAAAACAGGGGATGCCTTCCCGGGTAGCTTTTATCAGCTCTTTAAGGTGGCGTACACCCCGTTCCGTAGGGGCATCGGGAAACATAGCCAGGCCGCCCTCCTCTAAAGTTACCCCTTTTACTTCCATAAAGGCGGGCTGTCCGTCTAAAACAAAGGCCAGGTCAAACCGGGACTGATCATAGGCAATTTCCCGCCGTACATCTGTCACATGGAATGGGCGGCCCGGAGCCTGGCCCGTTTCCTCTTTGAAAGCCAAACGCTTCAACCCCTGATTGCAGATCCATTCCCAAGCCGCCTCATTAGGCGCCTGAGAATCCATGTTGATAAGAAGGGGAGGCCGCCCTTTACGTATTTTCCATACCCCAATGAGGGAATAGGAGGTCTTGCGTCCTTTCTCCCAGGCGTCCTTATGATATTCCAGCAAAACTTTTACGCCGGGGATCAAAAGCTCCCGGCAGCGCCCGGTATTTTTGACGTGGCAGACCACTGTCCGGCCATCCAAATCCACATGGGCGATAAAACGGTTGGGCCGGGCCAGGAAGGCGCCGGTAACCACAGAATCGTAGCGCATAGGTGGAAATTCCTTTCTATTTTATAGGGTTTCTTCTTAGCTCCCGATACACGGAAGGCGTCATTTTATACATTGCCTTAAACTTTTGATAGAAAAAGCCAAGATTATCATACCCTATCTTATGGGCAATTTCGTAAACAGGTATTTCTGTGTTGGACAGATAAAAACTGGCCTGATACATTCTTTGAAAAATAATAAGCTCTTTAAACGATTTTCCAGTTTTCCGCTTAATATAGGCGCTTAAATAATTGGGGTGAAATCCAAAATGCTCCGCAGTATTTTGAAGGGTTGCCGTTAAACTATTGGTTTCGATATAGTTTAAAATTTCTATTATCAAATCGTTTTCCTGGTGAGAAGAAAAATGCTGATTCTGATACTGACGCAAAATTTCGCAAAACAGTAAGATAATATAAGCATCAATTATCTTATCGCTGCACAACCCAGGGTCATAGTATTCACAGAGAATATGCCGGATAATCGAATGGATGGGATTCTCATTCTGTTTTTTAAAAAGAAGAAATTGGTTGTGGGAAGCATTTTTGGAAAGGGAATTGATCAAAAAGCGGTTGATCAATTCGTTGTCTCCCAGCCGGGATAATAATCCCTGGGTCAGATATTCTTTCTGCATCTCAATGGTAATGATAATATCATCTTTTCCGAGAAATTCCACGCTGTGAGGGACATCGGTATCCAGCATACAGATATCGCCCTGGGTCATGACAACTTTTTTGTCGTTTATGATTTGAGTACAGCGTCCGGAATAGACATACAGAAATTCGATTACTGTGTGAATATGTTCCGGTATATGGGTAAAGCGGGATTCTTTATTGATACATACATATTTATTTTCCAGCAGAGAGCGAAAAGAAAACAAATAAAGCTCCCGTCCGCAGTAGTGGACCTTAGGAATTGCCAGATACCGTTTAGACAAAGCGTCAGGACTTGTCTCCATGTGGCGTTTTTCCGAATTGGTGTATTGAAATAAAAATAAGTCCAGATCCTGCAGTTCCATATCATCACCTCAAAATTATCATAAAAGATTAAGTTTGGTAAGTCAATACATTTTCTCCCGAAATTGTAAACCTTGGTTTTTTATCCTATGATAATACCATAAAGCTTGTCCGGATAAAGTGAAAGAAGGTTGCAGTAGGCATCATAATTATACAAGGAGGCAGGAATTATGGCAAAAAATGAGTATGAAACCATATGTTCTGAGATTTTAGAAGCGGTTGGAGGAAGCCAGAATATAAAGACAGTATTTCACTGTATCACCAGATTAAGAATCGTACCTGTAAACAGGGAATTGGTGGACATGGAAAGGCTGAATAAGGTAAGCGGCCTGTTAAAGGTCGTTGAGTCCAGCGGTCAGATTCAGTGCGTAATAGGGACTACGGTTCCGGAGGTATATGCAGAATTTATAAAAATATCCGGTATTAAAGCTGGAGGAGAAGTGAGCGAAGAGCAGGCAGGCGGGGAGGCGCCGGAAAAGAAGCCGAATCTCATAACCCAAGGCTTAAATACACTGGCATCTTGCGTGACTCCCGGTTTATATGCAATCGTTGCGGGCGGTATGATTAAAGGTATTATTTCCTTAATTACTGCCATTGGACTGGTATCTTCCAGCTCAGACATCATCACAGTTTTAAATGCCATAGGCGACGCCCCGTTTTACTTTATGCCGTTTACCATTGGATATGCATCAGCAAAACGGTTTAAAGTAAAAGAGATTTTCGGCATTATGACTGCGGGGATTTTGATGTACTCTACATTTTTATCACCGGCAGAGGGAGTTACGGGTTACAGCTTCGGACTCTTTAATATTCCGGCTTATAACTATAAAGGCTCTATTTTTCCGGTTATCTTATCGGTGTGGATTTTTTCAATAATTTTCCATTTCATTGATAAGCATATGCCGAAAAACTTACGTATTGTATTTTCAGGAGCATTATCATTTTTAATTGCAGCTCCTTTATTCCTGGCATTTGCAGCCCCTTTGGGAAATTGGATTGCCAGAGGAATGACAGGCGGCTTTGCATGGCTGTTTACCAACGCCGGGCCATTTGCGGGAGCTCTGTTCTGCGGAGTCATCCCCCTGACCATTATTTTTGGAATTAAAGGATGGTCTGCTGTAGAACTCCAGAACTTGTCCGTTTTAGGATATGACTATATGCTTCCCAATTTCTTTTATTCCAATTTGGCGGTTTCCGGAGCTGTTTTGGCATATGCGCTGAAGCTGAAAGCCGGTGAAAAGAAATCTGCGGCTGTTTCCACAGGCCTGGTGTGCATCTTGGGAATTACAGAACCGGCTCTTTACGGTATTGCATTGCCGGAAAAGAAGCCTTTATACGCAGCTATGGCAGGAGGCGCTGTTGCCGGGGCAACAGCAATGATTTTGGGAGTAGTAACCTATGCATTTTCCATGCCTGGGATTACCAGCATAGCAACCTATATGGATTCCGGAAATAATTTTCTGCTGTTGTTAGTTGTGATGGCAGTTGCATGGGTATCTTCATTTGTGATTTCATTTATATTGATAAAGAAAGAGAGATAGGAGGAAATGGCTATGAAAACACAGTTTCCAGAAAACTTTTTGTGGGGCGGCGCTATTGCTGCCTCCCAGGCTGACGGCGCTTACGATGAGGGCGGAAAAGGGTTGGATACTCAGGATCTGAGATACTTTGATGCGGCGTGGACAAAAGAAGAACGGGCTATGTATAAAAACCGCCGGATGAATAACGAGAAGTATCAGAGAGCATTAACGGATAAGGATATTGTACATTATCCTTTCCGCTGGGGAATTGATTTTTACCACAAATATAAAGAGGACATTAAGCTTTTCCATGAACTGGGTATTAAGATTCTGAGAACCTCTATTAACTGGGCCAGAATTTATCCCAACGGCGACGATGAGATGCCCAATGAGGAAGGAATTCAGTTTTATATAGATCTGTTTGACGAATGTCATAAATATGGAATCAAAGTGTTTGCGACAATTCTCCACTATAATATTCCGGTAAATCTGGTTGCGAAATACGGGGGATGGAAGAGCCGGAAGACAATAGACTTCTATGTAAAATATGCGGCAACCCTGTTTCAGCGTTTGGGAAGAAGGGTAGATTATTGGCTTCCATTTAATGAATTTAATGCAGGGCGGTTTAACCCCTTTAACGGGATTTGCCTGGTGGAGGATCAAGAGGCCGATTACGCGGGTGCAATCTTTCAGTGCCTTCACCACCAGTTTATTGCAAATGCTCTGACCGTGAAAGCCTGCCATGAGATTTTACCGGGAGCTATGATAGGCGGCATGATTGCCAGATTTACTACTTATCCGGCTACATGCCACCCGGATGATGTAATGCAGATGATTTTAGATGATCAGTATTCCAACTGGTTTTATCTGGATGTGATGGCCAGAGGAAAATATCCGGATTATATGGAAAGATATTTTGAAAAAGAAAATATCCATATTGAAAAAGCGCCTGGGGATGAAGAAATCTTAAAAGACAATACCATTGACTTTACTGCTTTTTCTTATTATTTTTCTCAGGTATCCACTACCAAGCAGGGATGGGAAAAGACCAGCGGCAATTTAATTATGGCGAATAAGAATCCGTATCTGGAGTCCAGCGAATGGGGGTGGCAGAAGGATCCGGTGGGACTGCGGATTACTCTGAACCAGATTTATGACAGGTATCAACTGCCGGTTTTCATTGCAGAAAACGGTTTAGGAGCCAAAGACGTCCCGGATGCAGACGGCAGGATTCATGATTCTTACCGCATTGACTACTTGAAAGCTCATGTTGAGCAGATGAAAGAGGCCATTAAAGACGGAGTGGATTTAATTGGCTATACAATGTGGGGCTTTATTGACATCGTTTCGTGCGGCCCTATGGAAATGAGCAAACGCTATGGGGTTATCTACGTCGATCAGGATGATGAAGGGAAGGGGAGTGGGAAGCGAATTAAGAAAGACTCCTTTTATTGGTATAAAAAGTGTATTGAGAGTAATGGGGAAGAGTTGGATATTGTATTTTAAGATGGGATGGTGTACAATAAAAGTAAGAAAATATGTAAGAAGCATATGACAGCGAGCACATAGAGGAGGGGTCATGGAATTAACGGTAGAAACAGCAACGAGCTGGGAAAACTTAAGCATATCCAATGACTTTCTGTTTGGAAAGGTTATGCAGGATCCGGAGCTGTGTAAAGAATTGCTGCAGAGAATTTTGCCGGAGCTGGATATTGACCATGTGGAATATCCGGAACTGCAAAAAACAATAAATGAGGACCTTGACGCAAAGGGTGTGCGGCTAGACGTGTATGTAAATGATGAAAAAGGCACTGTGTATGATATTGAAATGCAGGCTGTCACTTCCCGATATTTACCAAGAAGAACCAGATATTACCAAAGCATGATAGATTTACAGTTGGTTGACAAAGGACAGGACTATGATACGCTGAACGATAGTTATATTATCTTTATCTGCCTGTCAGACTTATTTGGAAAAGGCCGTTATATGTATACCTTTGAAAATACCTGTAAAGAAGATTCGGAGGTTCTGCTAAACGACGGGGCAAAAAAAATTTTTCTAAATGCAGATGGAAAGAATGGAGCCACTAGTGAAGCATTGAAAGCGTTTTTAGACTATGTGGCAGGTAAACCGTCAGAGGATAAATTTGTAAGGAAACTTGATGATGCCGTGGAGAAAGCGAAGAAGAATCGGGAATGGAGGCATGAGTATATGACGTTGCTAATGCGTGACAGAGAAAACCAGAAGATTGGAAAAGAGATCGGAAAAGAGATCGGCAAGATTTTCGGAGCAATTTCTGTTTACAGAGATTTAAGGCTTTCAGATGAAGAAATCATAGCAAAACTGCATGCCAAATTCGATTTAACGGAAGAACAGGCAAGAGCATACTTAAAAGAAGCAGAATAACTTGTATTTATAATTCAT
>CAJUJM010000009.1 GCA_910586755.1 uncultured Lachnospiraceae bacterium | reverse complement strand
CCGGTTTGTTTATAACCAGACATTAGCATATCGGAAAGAAATTTATGAGAAAGAGAAAAAATCTGTCAGCAGAACAGACTGCAATAATTACTGCAACCGGGAATTAAAGCAGGCGTATGATTGGTTAAGGGAGGTGGACAAGCAAGTAATGATCCAGAGGAGCATTTGTAGTTCTAAAATTGATAATTTTGCGACATTCTCCTGCCAGATTTGCAAAATCCAAAGATCTATGCTATTATAACCCATAGTATCACAACAATAAAACCTTATGCGCCTGATGGCGTCTGCCAGGAGGATATGAATGAAAGGCATTATTTTAGCAGGAGGCAGCGGAACCAGACTCTACCCCCTGACCAAAGTAACATCCAAGCAGTTACTGCCCATTTATGACAAACCCATGATTTATTACCCCCTTTCCGTGTTGATGAATGCTGGGATTCGGGATATTTTATTGATTTCCACCCCGGATGATACCCCCAGGTTTGAGGCGCTCTTAGGAAATGGAAGCCAGTTTGGCATTAATCTTTCCTACGCCATCCAGCCAAGCCCGGACGGACTGGCTCAGGCATTTATTATCGGGGAGGAATTTATCGGGGAAGACTCGGTTGCCATGATTTTAGGCGACAACATTTTCCACGGCCAGGGATTAAAGAAACGCCTTCGGGCCGCCGCGGCCAAAGAAACCGGGGCTACGGTATTTGGTTACTATGTAGACGACCCGGAACGGTTCGGCATTGTGGAGTTTGATGAGAAAGGGCGGGCAATTTCCATTGAGGAAAAACCGGCCAGTCCCAAGTCCAATTACTGTGTAACCGGTCTGTATTTTTATGACAACCGGGTGGTAAACTATGCCAAGAACCTGAAGCCTTCCGCCAGGGGAGAACTGGAGATTACAGATTTAAACCGGATCTACCTGGAGAATGGGGAGCTGGATGTAACTTTAATGGGGCAGGGATTTACCTGGCTGGATACGGGAACCCATGAGTCTTTAGTGGATGCCACTAACTTTGTAAAGACGGTAGAGACCCATCAGCACAGAAAGATTGCCTGTCTGGAGGAAATCGCCTACTTAAATGGGTGGATTACCAGAGAGCAGGTGCTGGAAACCTATGAAATCTTAAAGAAAAACCAGTACGGAAGGTATTTAAAAGACGTATTGGACGGAAAATATGTAGACAAGCTGTACAATTAGGAGGAAACACTTAAGAGTGTATCTGTATGCCCAAACAGCAGGGCAATAAGGAGGAAACATGAAGATTATTGTAACAGGCGGAGCCGGGTTTATCGGAGGAAACTTCGTACACCATATGGTAAATAAGTACCCGGATTATGAGATTATCAATCTGGATTTATTAACCTATGCAGGAAATTTAGAGACATTAAAGCCTGTAGAGGACAAGCCCAACTATAAGTTTGTAAAGGGAGATATAGCAGACCGGGAGTTTATATTCCGGTTATTTGAGACAGAGAAGCCGGATATGGTGGTAAACTTTGCGGCAGAGAGTCACGTAGACCGCTCCATTACGGATCCGGAGATCTTTGTACGGACCAACGTAATGGGAACCACCACCCTGTTGGATGCTTGTAAAAAGTACGGGATTAAAAGGTTCCACCAGGTATCCACAGATGAGGTATACGGGGATCTGCCGTTAGACCGTCCGGATTTATTCTTTACAGAGGAAACGCCGCTGCACACGTCCAGTCCGTATTCATCAGCCAAGGCCAGCGCAGACCTTTTCGTACTGGCGTACCACAGGACCTATGGCATGCCGGTAACCATATCCAGATGTTCCAACAACTATGGTCCGTACCACTTCCCGGAGAAGCTGATTCCGCTGATTATCAGCCGTGCATTGGCAGATGAGGAGATCCCGGTATATGGGACAGGGGAGAATGTAAGAGACTGGCTGCATGTATCGGATCACTGTGAGGCCATTGATTTAATTCTGCATAAAGGAAAAGACGGGGAAGTCTACAATGTAGGAGGCCACAACGAGAGGACCAACCTGGAAGTAGTAAAGACAGTATTAAAGGCCCTGGATAAGCCGGAGAGTTTAATTCGTTTTGTGGCGGACCGGCTGGGACATGACAGAAGATATGCAATTGACCCCAGGAAGCTGGAGAGGGAGTTAGGCTGGGAGCCGAAGTACACCTTTGACACAGGGATCAAGCAGACCATCCAGTGGTATCTGGAAAATCAGGACTGGTGGAAGCACATCATCAGTGGAGAATACAGCCAATATTTTGATAAGATGTATGGAGAACAGCTAAAATAGCATTATCGCGCAACGGGGCGCCTGGAAACAGCAGAGGAACACCGCGCAGCAGGGCTTTCCGGCCTGCTGTGCAGCGGGAGCTCAGTGTTTTCAGGCGTTTTACTTTGAAAGTCCGCCGCCGGGCGCGTGCCGGCAAAACGAATAAGGAGGAGCAGGAAAATGAAAATTCTAATTACCGGATCAAAGGGACAGCTGGGCCATGATTTGATGAATGAATTTGACAAACGGGGCGTTGAGTATATCGGTGTGGATGTAGCAGAGATGGATATTACGGATGGGGAGGCCTGCCGCCGGGTAATTACGGAGGCAAAACCAGATGCAGTTATCCATTGCGCTGCATATACTGCAGTAGATGCGGCAGAAGATAATGTAGAGCTATGCCGCAAGATTAATGCAGAGGGAACCAGAAACATTGCAGAGGTATGCCGGGATTTAGATGTGAAGCTGATGTACATCAGTACCGACTATGTGTTTAACGGCGAAGGCACCCGCCCCTGGGAGCCGGATGATCACAGAGAACCCTTAAATATCTATGGGCTGACTAAATACGAGGGCGAGGTTTATATTGAAAGGCTGGTAAAAAAATATTTTACTGTCAGGATTGCCT
This sequence comes from uncultured Lachnospiraceae bacterium, assembly GCA_910586755.1. GTDB lineage: Bacteria > Bacillota > Clostridia > Lachnospirales > Lachnospiraceae > UMGS1370. The sequence goes on along the minus strand of CAJUJM010000009.1, from coordinate 7,491 downwards.
GGGTATTTGGAGTCAATGGCAAAAACTTCATTAAAACCATGCTTCGGTTAGGAAAGGAAAAGGGCGCAGTCAGCGTGGTAAATGATCAGATTGGCTCTCCCACCTATACCTATGATTTGGCCCGGCTTCTGGCAGACATGATTGAGACCGAAGAATACGGCCGCTATCATGCCACCAACGAGGGGCTGTGCAGCTGGTATGAGTTTGCCTGCGAGATTTTCCGTCAGGCAGGCATGGATGATGTCAGGGTGACTCCGGTGGATTCCAGCCAGTTTCCGGCCAAAGCCAAACGTCCAAAAAACAGCCGTATGGATCGGTCAAAGCTGGTGGAAAAAGGCTTTACCCCCCTTCCAACCTGGCAGGATGCTCTGGGGCGGTATTTAAAGGAGATTGATTACTAAACCTGCATGCGCCCGGCGGCGGACGAACTACCGCACATGAAAGTCCAGCGGGCGCATGGGGCACACCTGAACTTATGCCGCCTGTCGGCGGCGGATTTTCAATGAAAATAGGCCCATTAAGGGCCGTAAAACAGGAGGAAAGTATAATGGGAAAATATTTTGGAACGGACGGCTTTCGCGGCGAGGCAAATGTGGATTTAACAGTGGAGCATGCTTATAAGGTGGGACGCTTTTTAGGATGGTATTATGGACAGAGAAACCCGGATGAGCGTACCCGGGTGGTTATCGGAAAAGATACCAGACGCAGCAGCTACATGTTTGAATATTCTCTGGTTTCCGGCCTTACCGCGTCGGGGGCAGATGTTTACCTTCTCCATGTAACTACGACTCCCAGTGTTTCCTATGTGGTAAGAACCGAGGAATTTGACTGCGGTATTATGATCTCTGCCAGCCATAATCCCTATTACGATAACGGCATCAAAGTTATCAATGAGAGAGGAGAAAAGCTGGAGGAAAGTGTAATCCTTGAGATTGAGAAATACCTGGATGGGGAAATGGGAGAGATCCCCATGGCAAGAAGAGATCAGATCGGACGCACTGTAGACTTTGCCGCCGGAAGAAACCGTTATATTGGATATTTGATTTCTATTGCAACCCGTTCCTTTAAAAATATGAAAGTGGCCCTGGACTGTGCCAACGGCAGCGCCTCCACCATTGCCAAGAGCGTGTTTGACGCTTTGGGCGCAGAAACCCATGTGATTTCCAATGAGCCAAATGGTTTAAATATTAATAATGGGTGCGGCTCCACCCACATTGAAAATCTCCAGGCTTTTGTGAAAAATGAAGGCTGTGATGTGGGATTTGCCTATGACGGCGATGCAGATCGCTGTCTGGCCGTGGACAAAGACGGAAAATTGGTAGACGGCGATGTGATCATGTACATCTGCGGCAAATATATGAAAGAACAGGGAAGTTTACTTAATAATACAGTCGTTACCACAGTAATGTCCAATTTTGGCCTCTATAAGGCTTTTGATCGGGACGGAATCCGTTATGAAAAGACTGCGGTAGGAGATAAATACGTTTATGAGAATATGTCTGCCAACGGCTACTGTCTGGGAGGCGAGCAGTCGGGACACATTATTTTCAGCAAAAACGCTACCACCGGAGACGGTATCCTTACCTCCTTAAAGGTGATGGAAGTAATTCTGGAGAAAAAGCAGCCTTTAGATAAACTGGCATCCCAGGTGCAGATTTACCCTCAGGTTCTGAAAAATGTCCGGGTTAAGGATAAAACAGCTGCTCAGGATGATGAGGATGTAAAGGCAGAGGTTGAAAAGGTAACCCAAAGCCTGGGAGACACCGGACGGATCCTGCTGCGTCAGAGCGGTACAGAACCGGTAGTCCGGGTCATGGTGGAAGCCCCGGAGCTGGAAACCTGCGAAAAGTATGTGGATCAGGTAATTAAGGTAATGGGCGATAAAGGACATTTCGTATAAAAAAGATAAGGGGGATACTATGAACCGGCTGCTTATTCGGCTTTGGGGCGTTTTAGAGGATGAGGACCAGGAGTCCATTAATTATCAAATAGCAAGCACCCTTGTAAAAAATATTGCTTCTATCAAACACACATCTTCTGCGGCTTTGGCAGATTTTTGTAATGTTTCCAAGCCCAGTATCAGCCGGTTCTGTAAAAATTTAGGGTATGAAGATTTCTATGACTTCCGGGCAGAGCTAAATCAATATTGCCCGGATCGGGGACTGAAGTATCAGTTGCCTCAAAGAGGTAATCGAAGCCAGTGGATGGAAGGGGTGGACGCGGTTTTAAACTGCAAAACAGGCAGCAACCTGGCTGGTTCCAATATCTGCCTGGAAATGGCGGCCAACCTGATTGCGTACTGTTACTGGAATCTGTATCAGTAACAGATGTTTCTGAACCAGAAACAGTATCATATTGCACATTTACCAGGCAAATTGCTATACTAAAACCAACAAATTTGTGAGAAGAATAATCCGGATTAAAGTTATTTTTTACAAAAAGCGGGGTAATGATATGGATTACAAAAAAGTTGGTTTAGAAGTTTTCGACGCAGTTGGCGGAAATGAAAACGTAGCAGTTGTAACACATTGTGCAACCCGTCTCCGTTTTGAGCTTAAAGACAGAAGCCGGGTAGATGAAGAAAAGCTGAATCAGATAAATGGAGTTTTGAAAAGCTTAGAGGCAAATGGACAGTTTCAGGTGGTAATTGGACCTAATGTAACCACTGCTTACCAGGCAATTCAGACTGCGTTTACAGGGAATTCAGAAGTGGTAAAAGGAAGTGCAGGCGACAACCGGACATTGGCCGCCAAATTCCTTGCGGTTATCAGCGGAATTTTTACACCGGTGATTCCTGCTATCACTGGGGCAGGTATGGTGAAAGCCGTTCTGGCAATTTTAAACATGCTTCACTTAATTGATACCAGCGGCCAGACCTACGCCATTTTAAATTTTTCTGCTGATGCGGCTTTCTTTTTTATGCCCTTTTTACTGGCCGCGTCCTCCGCAAAAATATTCCAGATGAGCAGCGGGCTGGCTATGATGCTCCATGAGCCTCTTACCAAAGGCAAAGCAGCCGGAATCGCCCTGGCCCTGGCTGGCGTCTATGTGATTTTAGGAGGCGGGGGAGCAAATAGCCCTGTGGGAATCGGCCTGTCGCTGTTTTCCGTATTGTTTTGGTCTCTGGTATCGGTTCTGATGCGGCGTGTGACACAGAAGTATGATGCGATTTCTGTCACCCGGTATGGCGTGGGGATCGCGGCGCTCTGCTATTTACCGGTATGCCTGTGGGAAATCGCGGAAACCGGAGGGATTCATTTGGATGCGCCCGGCATCCTGGCTTTGCTCTACATGGGCGTGGTCTGTACCGGAGGAGCATATTATCTTTGGAATAAGAGCTTGTCTTTGCTGGATGCCAGCACCTGCTCCGCTTTTTACCCGGTGCAGCCGCTGGTATCGGCAGGGCTGGGAATGTTATTTTTGGGAGAAAAGACCGGGATGGGCTTTTGGACTGGAGCGCTTCTGATTGTAGCCGGGATTTTTGTGAATTTGTTCGGAAACGGTTTGCTGCACACTTAAACGTGACTTTAGGAAACTGCTCGCCCGGACAGATACGGGGCAGGTTTTCTGATTGTCCATCAGAACTGCCCTTTTTTGTGCGTCGTAGCAGACCACATGATCCAGATTGAGCAAAACCGAGTTATGGCATCGGAAAAAGCGGGAATCCAGCAGAGTTTCCAGCTCCTTAAAAGAAGCGGTAATCTGTTGAATGCCGTGTGCGGTGTGGAGAATCAATCTGTGAGGAACCGTATCAGTCTGTATGAACACAATATCACTCTGGCTTAGTGGAATCATAAACTGTCCGACTTTTAAGGTGATTAGGTTGTTGTTTTGGTTTTGCAGAGTCTTTTCACGGTCAGCCGCCGCCATCATACACTGATGAATACGGTCACGAATGTTGTCTGGCTCATCTTTCAGGATAAAATCCATTGCCTCTACTTTATAAGAAAAAGTAGTCGCCGCCATTTCGCTGTGTGTTGTGATAAAGACGATATAGCCACGGGGATCATAGGTTCGTATTTTCTGAGCCAGTTCCAGACCGTTCATATGGCAGTTTAAGTCAATATCCAGAAAATACAGCCCTATTTCATGAGAAGATTTCACTTCTGCCAACAAGGTATGAGGATTTGCTGTAGCACAGGCAAGTCTCTGATTTAAAGCATGAAAAGTCAAGGTATTGTTTACATACCTGGTAAAAAGCTCTAATTGATTTTGATGATCTTCACAAATATAAATCTGTATCATAAGCAAGTTCCTTTTTCACTAAATATAGTCAGCGCCTGAATAAAGACAGGCGCTTCATATTTCATTTCCCATAAAATATTGGGATAATGGCGGAGAATTTCTTTAACATTGTAAAGCCCTATTCCACGATGCTCTCCTTTGCTTGAAATTCCCAAGTCAGACAGAGAACTGATCGAATGAGATGGGGGATTGGCAGAATTCTGAAGCATCATTATTACATGATCCGGCTCCTGTAGAAAGCAAAGACGAATCAGAGGCATTTTTGCTTCCAATGCAGCTTCTATGGCATTGTCCAAAAAAATGCCCATAATGCGACAAAAATCAACTATATTGACGGAAATGTGTTCTATAGGCTGTACAAGCTCTAGTTCCACAGAAATGCTCTTTTCCAATGCATACATGAGCTTGGAAGAAAGGATGCTTTTTAGTTCCATCTGCTTGATCTGCGATAATTTTCCAAGCTGGGTATCAGAATTTGTAAATTCCCGGCTGACAGGGAGGATTTCCTGCTGAAAATATCGTTTCAATTCAGACAGATTCCCTTCTTCCATGTAGCCAAAGAGAGTTGTCAGGATATTGGTATAATCGTGTTTAAATCTGCGTTGGGAATTATAGAGCTTTTCTAGTTCTGACGTATAGGCCTGCAGGTGCTTATATTGCTCCAGCATGTGCTTTGCCTGCTGTTTTTGCAGGATATTCTGATACAAAAACCAGATCAGAACAGCGGCAGCAGGAAATAAAGTTAGAAATACAATGCTGTTAAATGCGATTACAGTATAGCTGTAACCGATATTTCCTCCAATGGTAATATTGAAAAGAAAGAGAATCGTAATCAGCAGCAGGAACAGGAAAATCGTCTTTGCAAGGTGCTCATCAGTTAAAAAAAGTTCCAGCTTTAAATTTTTGTGAAGCCATATACCAAGCCATTTGGTGAACCCATAACAGAGAAAACAGTAAATGACAGATACAATTAGCGAAGCAGCCGGCATATTCTGCAACGAATCTAAACTTTGTTGGAATAGCAGCTGAACAATCCAGATAAAAATATAATTGCAGGAAACTACCAGAAGGTATCCGAACAGGGAACAGGAGAGATCCAGCCATTTGTTGGGAGACCAGAAGCAGATGAGTGCAAGGAATGTGGCAATGACAAATAGTCCTGTAAGCTGCCCTGATAATGGATCAAAAATCAATAGGGAAATCAGTGTAAAAAGAAGCAGGGCAAACTGCTTTAAACCACTTAATTTTATGGACAGGAGATTGGTGCAAGATACATGGAGACAAACTCCCCCAAGTATGATATCAGCAGTATGGTACATAGGAATGTTCCTCTCGGATGTTAAAATAAAGACAATATATCATAACTCTATTGTACGATTTTTCCGGAAAAATGTAAACCATAAGAGAATAAAATTGTTTGAAAATAGAAGACAATTAACGGTTGGGACGAAAAAAGCAACGCATATTACAAAAATAACAAAAATAGCGAGAATATGTTATGATAATGCTATGGAAGAAATCGGAGGAGTTAAACAGCATGAAAAAAATTATAGCAAAAAATATTCAAAAATTTTTAAAGAGTGTGGCAGTCAATTCTGTTGGCAGAAGTATTCCGTATACAATTTATGAGAGAAAAGTTCCATCCTCCGTTTAATTCCTTTCATAATCCTACAGTTGTTGCGAAGCAAATTGGTCCTGTCAGAGGATCTGGCTGGGGAGTGTTAGAGCAAATTTATGGTCAGGAAAAAACGTATAGTAATGTAACGTATGGATCACGATATGATATTCCAAGTGATTGGATGCCGGTTTTGCCTGGGGTGGTTGGCTATAAAGTAGGTGTTAATTATCGTATCAAAATTGATTATTTAAGTGGAAAGGATTACACCATAGAAAAGTGGCATGAGGTGAGATAATTTGACGTATATAAAAAAGCATTGGAGAATCCTTTTGCTGGGGTGTTCTTTGCTTGCATTGCTGATAATACCGGTTCCGGGAGAAAGTGGATTTTATGATGAGGGAGGACTAATTTGGCCATTTTCCCAAATTAAGACGCTTAAAGGACAAATTCTTCTGATTAATACCCGCATTTGGTTTGTAAAGCCGATAACCATATTTTTTAGTGTGGTTTTTGGTGTAGATGTATTACTAAAAGGATACGAGTATAAAAAGAGTAAACTGATAAAAATTCTGTTATTTATAGCGTTTTTGCTAATATTTATACCATTACTCTACTTTACATATGGTGCGATCCGGTTTTTGGCTCCATTATATCCAATGACTTTGGGGACGTGGATAAAAGTATTTGGGAAAGAAAAGAATCTATTATACTCGTGGTGGATTATAACAGCAGTATTATTTCAGCTTGGCTGTAAGTTTTAATAGAAGAGACTGTCGGGAAATACCAATTTTAGCCCCTGATTCCTAAGAAAGAGAGAACTTCGTGAAATTCAGGCTTTTACAAGTCTTCGATGCTCCACGAAATTCTCTCTTTCTTTTTTCTGCCCTTAGTTTTTTATAAAAATACCCAAATAGAGGTTGACACAGACTCTAAAATGTGCAGCTGCGCTCACTACTGATGAATTTTAGAGGTAGTGAGCGCAGCCCTTTGTTCAAAGGATAATATCACTTTTTACCAGCAGCGCACCAAGCTTTCCGATGATGTCTTCCAGAAACTTTTTTATAACTTCAACAGATGCTTCAGAGCGGAATGCCTGCTAAAAGGCAGATACCAGCCCTCAATATTACTGCCAGAGCATGAAAACATGGCAATTATGGTTGCTTATTTCAGGGGAAAAGGTGTAGAATAAACGATAAGCTGATGGGTACACCTATAGGATGGTTTGAATATGAAAAGGAATATATCGTTGAGACTAATCATTCCAATGCGGTTATTGGATCAAGGTCTTCTTTTGTGTTAAGAAAAAATAGGAAATATGAAGATGTATAGAAAATAGTTAACCAAAGGTGGCCATGTCAGCAGGGCGATTTGATGGAATTTGTAAGGGAGGTTGAAAATTGATTGATATTGAAGCTTTACACACTTTAATAATTGCTATGTAATTATTGAAAATGTACCATGCTTAAAATGCGGCCAATGTGGAGAGGAATTTATCAATACTTCTGTAGCAGAAAAGATTGACGATATTTTAGATAGTATTGAAAAAATCGCAAGCAGAATTTTCATTTTGGATTACGCCAAAGCTGCATAAAAATAACATTTGTAAAAAATGACACCTTTTCAAAAAT
>CAJUJM010000008.1 GCA_910586755.1 uncultured Lachnospiraceae bacterium | reverse complement strand
GTCAATGATCCTGCCTCAGTGATTATACCTCTATATTTTGTCTGGTGCATTAAGGAAACCTCAGACATGGTAAGTAATGCAGCCTATAACTTCTGATGGAGGGGGGAATCCTCCTTCCGTTATATCTATATAGATTTATTAGATTGGACTTTGTAACTATTAACCAGTAGTCATTCTTGACTACACCATTATTATACTAGGAGAAAAGAATGGAATACAAATATATCTCAATGGAGTCTTATAACAGAAAAGAGCACTTTGAATACTTCAGCAGTTTATCTTATCCCTATGTTGGAATAACAGCAAATGTAGATATCACCGGCTTTTTGCAGAAGACCAAGACCAATCAATGGCCGTTTTTCCTTACGTTTTGCTACTGCGTCTCCAAAGCCGCCAATAGCGTAACAGAATTCAGGCAGAGGATTTCAGACGGCAAAATCATCCAATTTGAAAGATGCAAGACTTCCCATACAGTGGCATTGGACGATGGAACTTATTGCTATTGTAATCTTGACAGCAATATGCCTGTTGAGGAATATCTGGCCTATGCAACGGAAGAACAGGAAAATGCCAGGCAGAAAAGGACAATCGAAGAAGACGAAAAAGAAGCGCTTAACTACTTCTTTATTTCCACCTTGCCGTGGATTTCTTACATTTCCATAATACAGCCCGTCCCAATTCCGGCAGACAGCAATCCAAGGATTACATGGGGGAAATATTTCAGGCAAGAGGGGAAAATATGGATTCCGGTATCCGTATTGTGCCATCATGCTTTAGTTGACGGAATCCATATTTCCCGTTTTTATGAACAGCTGGCGAAAGAAATCATTTTGTAATGCAAGATGTTTTCCGGCTCCGGATATGGTTTTGTCAGCATATCTTTGCCCTCTCTAAAGTTACAAAGAAGGAGTTGACAAAAGAAAAATACCAGTGTATTATTATATTATGCAACTAATACAGTAATACAAACAACAAGGAGGACTTAATGGATTGGAAAATAGCAGACGACAGGCCTATTTGGATTCAATTATCCCAGCAGCTTACCGCACAGATAGCGTCCGGCGTCTATAAACCCGGACAGCGGCTTCCGTCAGTTCGGGAGTTTGCGGCAGATGCAGGGGTAAACCCCAACACAATGCAGCGCGCCCTTGTGGATTTAGAGAACAGAGGATTGGTTATTACAAACCGGACAGCAGGAAGGAGTGTAACTGAGGATATGGAAAAGATTGGGAAATTACGCAGGGACAGGGCTATGGAACAGGTGCGGCAGTTCCTTTCCCGGATGAAGGAGCTTGGTTACACCAGAGAAGAGATTGGAAATGTGCTGGCACAGGCACTGAGGGAGGATGTATGACAGAGGGATTACTTGTATGCAGCGGATTAACCAAACGATTTGGCCGGAAAGAGGCCCTGAAAAATGTAAACATTCGTTTAGAGGGAGGGAAAATTATCGGGCTTTTGGGTCCCAATGGTTCCGGAAAGACCACTTTCATCAAGCTGGTCAACGGGCTTCTGATGCCGGATGCCGGTTCTATCCTTATTGACGGAAAGGCGCCGGGAGTTTACAGCAAATCTATTATTTCCTATCTGCCTGACCGGATGTACTTTGCAAACTGGATGCGGGTAAAAGATATTGTAGAGATGTTTCATGATTTTTACCAGGATTTTAATAAAGAGAAAGCGGTGGATATGCTGAACCGGCTGAATATTGGCCTGGAGGAGAGGATGAAGCATTTATCCAAAGGAAATAAGGAAAAAGTACAGTTGGTTCTGGTTATGAGCCGCAGGGCAAAGCTGTATTTGCTGGATGAACCCATCGGAGGAGTGGATCCGGCTGCCCGGGACTTTATTCTCCATACCATTCTCACCAACTACTCAGAGGATGCTTCCGTTCTCATCTCCACCCATTTGATAGCAGATGTGGAGAAGGTTTTGGATGAGGTGATTTTCTTAAAAGATGGAGAGCTGGTGCGCCAGGACAGTGTGGATCATATCCGGGAGGTTGAAGGAATGTCTGTGGATCAACTGTTCCGCAGCATATTTGCAGTGCCGGAGTCAGACTATCCGGGTTTATGGGACGGAGCAGACAGAGGACAGGCAGGACCGGGGAGATAAGGAGGACAAAAAGGATGTTTAGAAAATTAATAAAATATGAATGGGTGGCCATGATACGGAGTATGATACCGGTCTATATTGCCATGATAGCCGTGTCTTTGCTCAATGGGATTATGCTTCATATAGGGGTTGACATCAATCATCCGGCTTACCGGTTTTGGGACTGGATTACCACCTATTTTGGAGGTCTGATGGCATTTCTCTATGTTACCGTCATGATGGTGCTTATCGTATTTACCTGTATTATGATTATCCAGAGGTTTTATAAAGGGCTTTTGGGAAGAGAAGGCTATCTGATGCTGACTCTTCCGGTAAAAACCTGGGAGCTGGTATTCTCTAAGGCATTAGTTTCCTTTTTTGTAAGTATCTGTTCTGTAATCATTGCAATTCTTTCTATATGCATTTTGGGCGGCACAACGTTTTTGAAAGTATTTTCAGACTTTTCCGAGGCATTGGGAGAACTGATACAGATGGCCATAGAATATGATGCCGCCGCTTTGACCCACATGGTGCTTTTCTGTGTGGAGATTGTACTGGCCGGAGCCGCCGGATTTTTTGCCAATGTCTACCAGGGCTATTTGTCTATGAGTTTGGGCCAGCTTGCCCGAAATCATAAGGTGGCCATGTCGGTAGTCTGGTATATTGGAATCAGCAATGGAGTGGGACTGATCAGTATTATTATTATGAGCAACTGGCCTTCTAACTGGCTTTTTCATACAGATTATTTTTCCGAATATGCTGCTCTTCACATCGTAGGAGCGGTAATATTGCTGTCACAGATAATTCCGGCGGTTATTTACGGAATTGGTACAGATTATATATTAAAAAGAAAGCTGAATTTGGAATAGCCAACCTTCCCATATTTTTCACAGAACTGCACATACTAAATTTTGACGGCAAGTGTATGGCATATACACGAAATTTAACAAGGAGGCAGTGTAACCATGAGTGAAAAATATGAGATCACCTCAGTGCGGGCCAGGGAGATCCTGGACTCCAGAGGAAACCCTACTGTAGAGGCCGAAGTAACACTGGAATGTGGGGCATCAGGCCGGGCGTCGGTGCCTTCCGGGGCTTCCACCGGTAAATTCGAGGCGGTAGAGCTGAGAGATAAAACCGGACGTTATATGGGAAAAGGCGTATTAAAAGCAGTGGAGCATGTAAACACTGTGCTGGCGGAAACCTTAATGTTTGAAAATGCTCTGGATCAGAGAAACATTGACCGGCTTTTGATAGCCGCTGACGGCACGGAAAACAAAGAGAAGCTGGGAGCCAATGCCATTTTAGGAGTATCTATGGCGGTAGCCCGGGCGGCTGCCAATGCTTTGGAGCTTCCCCTCTATCGATATTTGGGCGGCGTCAATGCCTGCAGGCTTCCCAGGCCTATGATGAATATTTTAAATGGAGGAAAGCATGCAGATAATACCGTAGATCTCCAGGAATTTATGATTGCTCCCTGGAAAGCCAAAAGCTTTTCGGAAGGCCTTCGGATCTGTGCGGAGGTTTACCATACCCTAAAGAAGCTTTTATCCAGCAGAGGCTACTCCACAGGAGTGGGGGACGAAGGAGGATTTGCCCCGGATTTTCAGGATGCGGATCAGGTGCTTTCCTACCTGGTGGAGGCCATTACCCTGGCAGGCTATTGCCCGGGAGAAGACATTCGGATCGCCATTGATGCCGCCTCCTCAGAGCTGTACGATGAAGAGAGCGGATATTACCTGTTTCCGGGAGAAAGCAAGATGAAAGGAACTCAGGTGCGCCGTTCTTCTACGGAGATGGTTCAGTATTATAAAGAGCTGGTGAATAAATACCCGATTTTCTCCATTGAGGATGGTCTTCAGGAGGAAGACTGGGAGGGATGGAGGATGCTGACTGCTGCCTTGGGATCCTCTATCCAGCTGGTGGGAGACGATCTGTTTGTCACCAATACCAAGCGTCTGAAAAAAGGAATTGATATGGGAATCGCCAATTCCATTCTGGTAAAGGTCAACCAGATTGGCACGTTAACCGAAAGCCTGGAAGCCATCCGAATGGCCCAGGAAGCCGGGTATTCCACAGTGATTTCCCACCGCTCCGGGGAGACAGAGGATCCGATCATTGCGGATATTGCAGTTGCGGTAAATGGAGGACAGATAAAAACAGGAGCCCCCTGCCGTTCCGACAGAGTATCAAAATATAATCAGCTTCTTCGAATTGAGGAAGATTTCTAGAATACAACTGAGATGGCGCGGAATTTGTCGGGAATTTTGCACATCAGGCTTGCTTGTAGATTAAAATTCCCGGCAAATTTCACATGAGATGAACATCCTATACTTCTAATCCGGCGTAAATTGGGCAAAAGGATACCCACGGGAATAGTGGCATTTTCTATATGAAAAACCATGACAAACCGCGAAAACGTTGACAAATGGGAAACATAGCCGTATAATCCAGTAATAACGACAGCAAAAGGAATACTTGTAAGTAAATAATAATACAAATGTTAGTAGAGTTATGAGGAGGAAACGTGTTATGGCAGCACCCAAAAAGAATACCAAGACTGCAGCGGCTAAAACTGTAAAGGAAGAAGTAAAGGCCCCGGCAGTAAAGGACGCACCGGTTGTTGAAAAGGAAGTAAAGGCTGCTCCTGCTGAGAAGGAAGTAAAGGCTCCGGCAGCAAAGAAGCCGGCAGTAAAGAAGGATCCCAAGGCAACGGTGGTATTCCAGTTTGCCGGTAAAGAGGTTATTGCAAAGGACGTATTATCTCAGGCGCAGAAGGCTTATGCCAAGTCTCACAAGGGCGTTGAGATCAAGACCATTGAGCTGTATGTAGTTGCAGAAGAGCATGCGGCTTATTATGTAGTAAACGGCGAGGAAAGTCCGGAATTCAAGATTATGCTGTAATGGCATAGCCGAAGTTTGACGTCAGGGGCTGTTGTAAAATGAAACTTCATTTTGCACAGCTCCTTTTTCAGTTATGGAGGATCCGGCAAAGAGGGCCAGTGACAGGCTTTACCGGATTTTACAGTTTACAGGCCGGCTTTAGGCCGGCAGGATAGGAGAGAACAGGATGAACCATTTGCCCCGGGATTTTACAGACCGGATGCGGGAGCTGCTGGGCGCAGAGGAATTCGAAGCATTTATGGCAAGCTATCAGGAGGACAGGACCCAGGGCCTGCGGCTCAATCCTCTCAAAGGCGGGAATTCCCTGCCCCTTGCAGAAAAACAGTTTTTATTGGAGAAGATTCCCTGGGCCAGAGAGGGGTACTATTATGACGGATGCAGGCCGGGAAAACATCTTTATCATGAGGCGGGAATGTACTATATTCAGGAGCCAAGCGCCATGGCGGCGGCCCGGCTTTTGGATGTAAAGCCGAAAGACCGGGTTTTGGATTTATGCGCGGCTCCCGGAGGAAAGACCACTCAGATCGCAGGGGATCTGATGGGCACAGGTATTTTGGTATGTAATGAAATTCATCCCTCCAGAGCCAAAATTCTGTCCCAGAATGTGGAACGGATGGGAATAGGAAACGCGGTGGTTACCAGTGAGGATTCAGAAAAGCTGGCGGAACGGTTTGGGCCGGTATTTGACAAAATCCTAATCGACGCCCCCTGTTCAGGGGAAGGGATGTTTCGCAAAGACGAAGAAGCCAGGCTTCAGTGGAGTAAGAAGCATGTAAGGGAATGTGCAGAGAGACAGGCCAGGATTCTGGACAATGGCGCTGCCATGTTAAAACCGGGAGGAAGGCTGGTTTACTCCACCTGTACCTTTTCCCCGGAGGAAAATGAGGAGACGATTCTGGCATTTTTAGATCGCCATCCGGAGTTTCAGGTGGAAACGCCGGGAGAGCTGTGGCCAGGCTTTTCCCCGGGACAACCCCAGTGGAGCAGCAACCCGGAACGCGCCAGAGAGAAGAACCTTCAGGCCACCATCCGCATCTGGCCCCACAAGGCAAGAGGAGAAGGCCACTATGTGGCGGTTTTAAAAAAGATGGAAACCGGCGGGACAAAAGCATGTGCGGGAAAGCCAGGCAGCTGTCTTTTGGCAGACAGGGAAGAATGGCAGAATTATGAAGGGTTTATAAAAGATACCTTAAAAGAAGCCAAAGCCGCGGAATTGCTGGGCAGATCTAAGGGGGATTATCTGCTGTTCGGCGACCAGTTATATCTTCTGCCGGAAGGGGCGAGGGAGCTTCTTGGAAAAAAGGGGGTGGACGGGCTTCGGGTGTTAAGGCCCGGGCTGCATCTGGGAGTATTTAAAAAGAAACGGTTTGAGCCTTCCCACGGCCTGGCGCTTTTCCTGAAACCGGGGGATGTAAAGCAGTGCCGGAATCTGACGGCCCAGAATACAGAGAGGTATCAGGAGGCAGTAAACTACGTAAAAGGAATGTCGTTAAACAGTCCGGAATCCTACAAAGGATGGGTATTGATTACCGTGGACGGAATGTCTCTGGGCTGGGCTAAGGCGGCGGGGAAAGTCTTAAAAAATCACTATCCCAAGGGATTAAGGTGGGTTTCGGAATAAACCGGCATGCGCCCGGCGGCAGGGCCATCGCACATGAAAATCCGGCGGGCGGGCCTGGCTTCCCTGAATGCATAGGAAACGGCTTAAGAATTTAAATGCTTTTTCTTGCTGGCAGCGTGATCCACAAGGGAATCCCCGGTTAAAAAACTGGCCCGCTTGATACTGTCCACACCAAAACGGCTTCGGATTTGATCCACTGTTTTTTCAAATTCCCGTTTTTTGGCGCTGCTGTCTGTGTCGAAAAAACTTAGCTGGTTCACTCCGTCATCGGCAATCTTGGTGACCCGGACCCCGATAAGGCGGACAGGGGTCAGATCCCAAAACTCTTTCAGGGCCTGACAGGCATTTTCATATATCCGGGAAGTGGAATCCGTGGGGGAAAGCAGGGATATCTGGTGAGACTGAACCTTAAAATCCCAGGTCTTAAGCTCTACACAGACACAGTTGCACAACACGCCGTCAGCCCGGAGTCTGGCTCCCACCGTCTCACACAGGGACAAAAGCACCTGATTGGCAGCCGCGAAATCTGCCACATCCCGGGATAAGGTCAGGCTGTTGCCGTAACCCTTGTTAATGGGATCCCGCTCTCCCACCGGGGAATCGTCAATTCCGTTGGCATACTGGTGGATGAGAGTTGAATATTTATCCCCCAGATGAGGCTTTAAAAGTTTGGGATCGCAGGCGGCCAGCTGGCCGATAGTGTGGATGCCGATAGCGGTAAGGCGTTTCTGGGCGGCGCCTCCCACAAAAAACAGTTCCCGAACCGGAAGAGGCCAGAATTTACTGGATAGTTCATGAAAATAGAGGGTATGGCACTTATCCGGCTTTTCAAAATCCGAGGCCATCTTGGCCAACAGCTTGTTGGGGGCAATGCCGATATTGACAGTAAAGCCCAGCTCCTCATGGATCCGGCGGCGGATCTGGTCCGCTGTATCCACAGGGGAGCCAAAGAGATGGATGGTTTCCGTCATATCTAAAAAGGTCTCATCAATGCTGAATTTCTCACTGTCTGGAGTGTATTGAGATAAGAGATCCATCATGGCGCGGGAACATTGGACATACAAATCGAAACGGGAGGGAACCACTGTCAGATCCGGGCATTTCTTATAAGCGGAAACCAAAGGCTCTCCTGTCACAACGCCGCAGCGCTTGGCCGGGGTGGACTTGGCAAGAACCACCCCATGGCGGGACTTGGCGTCGCCTCCCACGGCAGAGGGAATGGTTCGCAGATCCAGAGCATTGGGATCCTTTTTAAGCCGGTAAACAGATTCCCAGCTTAAAAAAGCCGAGTTCACGTCAATGTGAAAAATCAAACGTTCTCTATCCATAAAGAAAAAGGCCTCCTTACCCTGTCTCTATCGGATTTATCGGAAAATTCATGGGAGTAGGTTCAGTATATCAGAACATACGTTCTTTGTAAAGAGGCAAAAGGAATAAAACCGGAAAAAAAGAATAAAATGCAATAAGAAAATTGGCCAGGCGGACAAAATGAGTCAGAGAAAGCATGGGTGGGAGTGGACGGCATGGATGATGGCAGCCATCCTTTTGCTGGGAATTGCAGAGGGAAGACCGGGGGAGCAGCTTGTTACGGTAAGCAGAATTAACCTGGAGACGGAAAAAAAAGAGGACGGAAAGGGCCCCGGGGAAGGGAGAACCTTAAAAGAGTCCCCGTCAAATACCGGTTCTGCCCCGGCTGCGGCGGCAGAAGAGCCGTCCTTAAGCCTTCACGCTCAGTCGGCTGTCCTGATAGACGGAAAAACCGGAAGAGTGCTGTACGGGAAAAATGAGGATGTGCAGCGCCCTATGGCCAGCACTACCAAAATCATGACCTGTATCCTGGCATTGGAAAAAGGAAAACCGGGGGATAAAGTGGCGGTTTCCGGGAACGCGTCTTCCCAGCCCCAGGTACGTATGGGAATGAAAAAGGGAGAAAGCTATTATTTAAAGGACCTTCTCTATGCTTTAATGTTGGAGTCTTATAATGATTCTGCGGTAGCCATTGCCGAGCACATTGGGGTTACTACAGAAGGCTTTGCGGAAATGATGAATGAAAAGGCTAAGAGCCTGGGGTGTGAAAATACCCATTTTATTACTCCCAACGGTCTGGATGCCCAGGAGACCGGAGAAAACGGGGAAATTCTGCTTCACTCCACCACTGCCCGGGACTTGGCAAGAATCATGGCTTACTGCGTCCTGGAATCTCCAAAAAGAGATGACTTTTTAGAAATAACCCGAACCAGAAATTACAGCTTTACAGACGCAGATCGAAAGAGAAATATTTCCTGTGTTAACCACAATTCTTTTTTAGATATGGACAAAAATCTTCTCTCAGGAAAAACCGGCTTTACCGGAGGGGCGGGATATTCTTATGTGGCGGCGTCAGAGGATGAAGAACGAATTTTTGCCATTGCTCTTTTAGGATGCGGATGGCCTCCGGATAAAACCTGGAAATGGGCAGATGCCAGAAAGCTTTTAGAATATGGGAGAACCAATTATACTTACCGGGATGTTTTCCAAAAGCTGGAACTGCCCAGTCTTCTGATTGAGAAAGGAATACCGGAAAACGGAGAACTGTCGGAAGAAGCCTTTATGCCCCTGACATCAGAAGGGGAGGAAACTTTTCCCGTACTCTTAAGAAAGGACGAGAAGGTGGAGGTAACCTTAAATATTGTAAAATCCCTTCCGGCTCCTGTTGAAAAGGGCACAGTGGTAGGGGAGATTCTCTATACTTTAGAGGGGGAGGTTATCCGAAAAGATCCGGTGTCAGCCTCAAAAACAGTAAAGAAAATCAGTCTTTCCTGGTGCTTGGGCCGGGTTTTCGCAGAATATTTTTTGTAGATCCGGCAGGAAACCCCTGATACAGAGCATGAGAACGTTATAAAATGAGCAGAATGACAGAAAGAAGCATCGGATGTCCATCCGATGTGGAATTTAACAGAAATTTTGACTTACAAGCAAGCTTAACGTGCAAAATTTCTGTTAAATTTCCCGCCGTTTCAACGGTTACCTCTGTTATCCTGCTTATTTTTTTGGGAAAACAGCTTGATATTTTTGGAAATCCGATATAAAATTATAATCGGCAGAGATTTTGGTTTAATGGATTTGTGTTTGTTAAATAACAAACTGACAAAACCATGAAAATATTTTAAAATGGAGGACTGCAAAATGAGTAATTCAGCACAAACTTCAGCAAGTAACAGAATCACCCGTTTACTTGATGAAAACAGTTTTGTTGAAATCGGCGCATATGTAACTGCCAGAAATACGGATTTCAACATGACTGCCAAGGAAACACCCGCCGACGGCGTAGTTACCGGCTACGGTACCATCGACGGAAATCTTGTGTATGTGTACAGCCAGGACGCTTCCGTTATGGGGGGTTCCATAGGCGAGATGCATGCCAAAAAGATTGCAAATACCTATGCCCTGGCAATGAAAATGGGGGCGCCTGTTGTGGGCCTCATCGACTGTGCAGGCTTACGCCTTCAGGAGGCAACCGATGCATTAGACGCATTTGGAAAGCTGTATTTAAGCCAGACCATGGCTTCCGGCGTGATTCCCCAGATTCAGGCAGTATTTGGCGCCTGCGGAGGCGGCATGGCCGTATCCTTGGGAATGGCTGACTTTACCTTTATGGAAGAAAAGGGGGCAAAGGTATTTGTAAACTCCCCCAATGCATTAGACGGCAACGACGTGGCAAAATGCGATACCGCTGCTGCCAAATTCCAGAGCGAGGATACCGGCCTGATTGATTTTACCGGCGATGAGGACACGATTTTAAGGGAGATCCGCACTCTGATTACCATTCTTCCGGCTAACAACGAGGACGATCTGTCCTATGATGAATGTACGGATGACTTAAACCGGGTATGTCCGGATCTGGAAAACTGCGTGGGCGACACCGCCATGGCCATGTCTTTTATCTCCGATGATCACTTCTTTATGGAAGTAAAGAAAGCATATGCACCGGAGATGGTTACCGGATTTATCCGTTTAAACGGCACCACGGTAGGCTGTGTGGCAAACCGCACCGAGAGCTACAATACGGAAGGGGAAAAGACCGGAGAGTATGAGGCCAAGCTTACGGCAAAGGGCTGTGACAAGGCGGCGGATTTTGTTACTTTCTGTGATGCCTTTGAGATCCCGGTACTGGTTATGGTCAACACCACCGGTTACAAGGCTGACAAACATTCTGAGAGAAAGATTGCAAAGGCGGCAGGCCGTTTAACCTATGCATTTGCAAATGCTACCGTTCCCAAGGTAACCGTGATTGCAGGACAGGCTTACGGCAGCGCGTACCTGACCATGAACAGTAAATCCACTGGCGCAGACATGGTTTACGCATGGAAGGACGCTTCCATCGGCATGATGGATGCATCTGCAGCAGTAAAAATCATGTATGCAGACGAGATTGCTTCCTCTGACGACGGGGCTGCTTTGATTGCTGAGAAGGCGGCAGAGTATCAGGGGCTTCAGTCCAGCGCCCTGGCAGCAGCAAAGAGAGGATATGTTGACGATATCATTGAGGCCGGCGACACCAGAAAGCGTGTGATTGCGGCATTTGAGATGTTGTTCACAAAGAGAGAGGACCGTCCGGGCAAAAAGCATGGCACGGTTTAATAATGAGGTGACAGGTATATGAAACAATTTATGAGACGGGCATTTGCAGTGCTTTGCCTGACCATGGCCATGTTTGCCCTTACTGCCTGTGCAGGTTCTCAGGCAGAGGAGGAAACTCTAAGTGAGCAGGACAAACTCTATGTGTCCCAGATGGCGGAAAGCACCTTGCGAACCTTTGATATGATGACCCAGGAGGAGCTTGAGGCTACCTTAAAGGCGGCAGAGAAAGGGAAAGATACGGTATTATCAGCAGCCGTTACTTCCTGGATAGGAATCAAGGAGGACTTGGGCGCTCTGGTTTTCATTAATCCCGCTGAAGTGGTTTTAACTGAGGATGGATTTGGAGCCAACGTAAAGGCAGTCTTTGAAAAGAGGAACATGGACACTTATATTGCCATTGACGAGGACAAGACCCAGTATACCGCCATATCCTTTAATCCGGTTTATACCATAGCTGAGCGCTTAACCAAGGCCGGTTTAAACACCCTTATGGGTATGGGCACGGTTTTCGCAGTGCTGATATTTATCAGCTTCCTTATCGGCCTCTTCCGGTATATTCATGAGTGGGAAGAAAAGCAGAAAGCCGCCAACACTCCGGCGCCTGCTCCTGCAGCAGCCATTCCGGCGGCGCCTGCAGTGGAAGAGGAGGAACTGGCAGATGATTTAGAGTTAGTAGCCGTTATTACCGCAGCCATTGCTGCTTCCGAAAATACGCCTGCAGACGGACTGGTAGTCCGCTCCATCAAGCGTGCGCCGGTTTCTAAATGGAAAAGAGCATAAATTAGGAGGATTTCTATCATGAAAAATTATACAATTACTGTAAATGGCAATGTTTATGAAGTTACCGTAGAAGAAGGAACTACCGGCGCAGCACCGGCAGCAGCACCAAAGGCAGCGCCGAAAGCGGCAGCACCCGCAGCACCCAAAGCAGCGCCTAAGGCGGCAGGAGCAGCAGGCAGCGTAACCGTGGCAGCTCCCATGCGCGGAAAGATTTTAGCTGTAAAGGCAGCAGCAGGCCAGGCTGTTAAGAAGGGCGATGTTTTAGCGGTTCTGGAAGCCATGAAGATGGAAAATGACATTGTAGCTCCTCAGGATGGCACCGTAGCAAGTGTTAATGTAGCAGCCGGCGAGACCGTGGAGACCGGAGCCACCATTGCTACCTTAAACTAACTGGTGCAGTAACTTTGCATCCTACATGGAGGGATTAACATGGATTATATTACAACAACCTTGAGTAATCTTCTTCAGCAGACCGCATTTGCGAATCCGGATCCGCGTAACTTTGTTATGATTGGCGTGGCGCTTATTTTCCTTTATTTAGCCATTAAGAAGGGATTTGAGCCCCTCCTTTTAGTACCAATTTCCTTTGGTATGCTTCTGGTTAACATTTACCCGGACATCATGCTGACTGTTGAAGATTCTTCAAACGGAATCGGAGGACTTCTTCATTACTTCTACCTGTTAGACGAGTGGAGTATCCTGCCGTCTCTGATTTTTATGGGTGTAGGCGCTATGACTGATTTCGGTCCCCTGATTGCCAACCCTAAGAGCTTTTTACTTGGCGCAGCCGCCCAGTTTGGTATTTACGGCGCGTATTTTATGGCGATTTTTATGGGCTTTAACGACAAGGCTGCTGCAGCCATCTCCATTATCGGCGGCGCAGACGGCCCTACTTCCATCTTCCTGGCCGGTAAGCTGGGACAGACCAAGTATCTGGGTCCAATTGCGGTTGCCGCTTATTCCTATATGGCTCTGGTTCCCATTATCCAGCCGCCTATTATGAAGTTTTTAACCACTGAGGAAGAGCGCAAGATCAAGATGGAGCAGCTCCGCCCGGTTTCCAAGCTGGAAAAGATTTTGTTCCCCATTATCGTAACCATAGTAGTCTGCCTGATTCTTCCTACCACCGCTCCCTTAGTGGGCATGCTGATGTTAGGAAACCTGTTTAGAGAGTCCGGTGTAGTAGGCCAGCTGGCAGAGACTGCTTCCAATGCTCTTATGTATATCGTGGTTATCGTTTTAGGTACTTCCGTAGGCGCTACCACCAGCGCAGAGGCATTCCTAAATCGCGATACCATCAAAATTGTATTATTGGGTTTGGTTGCATTTGCCCTGGGTACTGCAATGGGTATTGTTTTTGGCAAGATCATGTGCAAGGTAACCGGCGGCAAGGTAAATCCGCTTATCGGTTCCGCAGGTGTATCGGCAGTTCCTATGGCAGCCCGGGTATCCCAGAAGGTGGGAGCTGAGGCAGATCCTACGAACTTCCTGTTGATGCACGCAATGGGACCCAATGTAGCAGGCGTTATCGGTACGGCAGTAGCAGCCGGCACGTTTATGGCAATTTTCGGGGTTAAATAATTAAGGAGGAAATTAAAATGGCAGAGGTAAATAAAAAGCCGGTAAAGATTGTGGAGACTGTCCTTCGTGATGCCCACCAGTCTTTGCTTGCGACACGTATGACTACAGAGCAGATGCTGCCGGTTATTGAAAAGATGGATAAGGTAGGATACCACGCAGTTGAGTGCTGGGGCGGAGCTACCTTTGATTCCTGTCTTCGTTTCTTAAAGGAAGATCCGTGGGACAGACTGAGAAAGTTAAGAGACGGTTTTAAGAACACCAAGCTGCAGATGCTGTTCCGCGGCCAGAACATTTTGGGCTACAATCATTATGCAGATGACGTGGTTGAGTATTTCGTACAGAAATCGATAGCAAACGGCATTGACATTATCCGTATTTTCGACTGCTTAAACGATATCCGCAACCTGGAGACCGCAGTAAAGGCAACCAATAAGGAAAAGGGACATGCTCAGATTGCCCTTTGCTATACCTTAGGAGACGCTTACACTCTGGACTACTGGAAAGATATTGCAAAGAGAATCGAAGATATGGGCGCTGATTCCTTATGTATCAAGGATATGGCAGGACTTCTCACCCCCTACCAGGCAGACGAATTGGTACATGCATTAAAAGAAGGCACCAGCCTTCCCATCGATTTGCACACCCACTATACCTCCGGCGTTGCTTCCATGACCTATATGAAGGCTGTTGAGGCAGGCTGCGATATTATTGACTGTGCAATGTCTCCTCTGGCTCTGGGAACCAGCCAGCCGGCTACTGAGGTTATGGCAGAGACCTTCAGGGGAACTCCCTATGACACCGGCTACGATTTAAGCCTGCTGGCAGATATTGCCGCCCACTTTGCTCCCATCCGGGAGGCAGCTTTAAAGAGCGGCCTGTTAAATCCCAAGGTTCTTGGCGTAAACATCAAGACCTTACAGTATCAGGTGCCCGGCGGTATGCTTTCCAACCTGGTAAGCCAGTTAAAGGATGCAGGCAAGGAGGACAAGTATCAGGAGGTTCTGGAGGAGATCCCCAGAGTAAGAAAAGACTTTGGCGAGCCGCCCCTTGTAACCCCGTCTTCCCAGATCGTAGGTACTCAGGCAGTTATGAACGTGCTTGCAGGCGAGCGCTACAAGATGGTGCCCAAGGAGTCCAAAAAGATTATGCTGGGCGAGTTTGGCCAGACGGTAAAGCCCTTTAATGCTGAAGTTCAGAAAAAGATCATCGGCGACGAAACTCCCATTACCTGCAGGCCTGCAGACTTAATTGAGCCTCAGCTTCCCCAGTTTGAGAAGGAGTGCGCTCAGTGGAAGCAGCAGGACGAGGATGTATTATCCTACGCTCTGTTCCCGGCTGTGGCAAAAGAGTTCTTCCAGTACAGAGAAGCGCAGCAGACCAAGATAGATCCGGCTGTGGCAGATAAGGCAAATAAGGCTTACCCGGTGTAAGTTAAAACCATTAACAGGGCTGTTGTTTCTGTAGATCAGTTATCTGCAGGAGCAGCAGCCCTTTTCCTTACAACTTCATTACAAAATACGTAAATTGTGTGAACTTTTTCCCAATCTGGTTGACACAGGAAGCCTTTTTTCATTATAATAAGCTTGTTGCACAGTTTTCCTGCGACTTTTTGTCATATATTCGTATCGATTATTTTTGGCGACAGGTCTGAATAAGGCTTTTTCTGCCGCACCATAGGAGATAAATATGAAAATAAACCAGAAGAAAAGGGGAATCGCCATAAAAAAAGGAGCGGCTCTGGGGCTGGGCCTTTTGCTGGCTTTTCAGCCGCCCGAGCCAGCTCTTTTACAGAGCCTGCCTCTTAACCCGGTGGCAGAGGCATATGCCTATACAGAGCGCAGCGCCACCATAAAGGCTACTTCCCTGAACATACGAAGCGATGCGGGAACCGGATACAGTGCAGTGGCCAGGCTTCCTTATGGCACTGCGGTGACGGTTATCGGGGAAAAGACGGCAAGCGACGGCGTTTTGTGGTATCAGGTGCGCTTTGTGGGAAGCGGCGGCGCCACACAGACCGGTTATGCCTCCGGCCAATATATAAAATTTCCGGTTACATATACGGCAGATTCAAACTTTGAGGCATACTTAAACGCCCAGGGTTTTCCTGAGTCTTACCGGCAGGGCCTGAGAGAACTTCATGCCCAGTACCCAAACTGGGTATTTATAGCCCAGCATACCGGGGTGGATTGGAATTCAGCGATTGAAAACGAGAGCGTCATTACCCGAAATCTGGTGGCAAGCAGCAGCATATCCTCCTGGAAGTCTACACAGGCCGGCGCTTATAACTGGGATACCAGCACCTGGAACGGCTTTGACGGCGCATCCTGGGTACAGGCTTCCCCGGATATTATCCGGTACTACATGGACCCCAGAAACTTTTTAAATGAAAAGTATATTTTCCAGTTCCTGCTTCAAAGTTATAATGCCAGCGCGCATACCGCCGCCGGCCTTGAGAGTATGGTAAAGGGAACCTTTTTAGAAAGTAATGCCAGTGGAACGGTTTCTTCTGGCGGAAATACGGGAGGAACCCCTGGCGGGACTGGAGGCCCGGGCGGATCCGCCAGCGGCGGCTCCCAGGAATTCGGACCCGGAACCGCTTTATCATCTCCGGGGGGAACCGCCGGGAATTCCGGACAGACCGTTGAAAAGGGTCCGGGAGGAGGGAACGTTACGGTGGTTCCGGAGAGTTCTAATACCGGAAGCTCCGGACAAAATTCCGGGGTCAGCTTTGAAGCTCCGGGAGTCAGAGGAGGAACGAATCCGGATGTCTCCCTGGTAGGTCCTCAGGCATCAATTTCTCCTAAAAAGACGGCTCTTCTCGGGGAGATTGGCCCGGGAATGGATTTGGAAGGTTCGGGAAGCGGCGGAGCAGTCAGCATGGGAAGCCAGGGGCCGGGGAGTCCTTCTTCCGGCGGCGGCTCCGGCTCCACGCCGTCTTCCGGTTCCCGCTCCTATGTGGATATTATTATGGATGCCGGGGTTCAGTCCGGTGTTAACCCCTATGTACTGGCTGCCATGATTATCCAGGAGCAGGGAAACGCAGGGACCAGCCCTATGATTTCCGGTCAGGTGTCCGGCTATGAGGGGATTTATAATTTCTTTAATGTGGAGGCTTATGAGACCAGCTCCATGAGCAAGGTAGCCAAGGGGCTTTCCTATGCGGCCCAGTCCGGTTCCTACAGCCGCCCCTGGAATTCCGTGGAAAAATCCATTATCGGCGGATCGGTAAATTATGGCGATAATTATGTAAAAGCCGGACAAGATACTTTCTATTTAAAGAAATTTAATGTACAGGGAAGCAATATGTACAAGCACCAATATATGACCAATGTACAGGGAGCGGCGTCTGAAGGGGCAAAGATGGCGGAGGCCTACACAGATGCTGTAAAGCAGACTGCCCTGGAGTTTAAGATTCCGGTTTATAAAAATATGCCGGAGCAGGCTTGTGCAAGGCCTACCGGAGACGGAAACCCCAACAATAAGCTGTCTTCTCTGGGAGTCAGCGGATTTTCTATGACACCGGTATTTTCAAAAGATATAACAAGCTATGACGTGATTGTCAATTCCTCTGTTAACACCGTAAATATCCAGGCATCCGCCCTTTCCGGCAATGCTTCAGTAAGCGGAACCGGAAATATAGCCTTAAATGGAGGAACTACAGAGGCCAGAATAAGAGTTCAGGCGCAGAATGGCAGTGTGCAGGAATATATCATCCGTATCGTCCGGTCAGGAAGCGGACCTATGCCGGATGCCGGCTTAAACGGCGGAGGGAGCCAGGGAACAGCGGGTCCGGGTCCCGGAACGTCCGGGAGCAGCGTCCTGCCGGCAGGAGAAAGCGGAGGACCGGGAGTTTCAGGCGGAAATCTCCAGGGACCGGGAGGGTCCGGTTCTGGAGAGCTGATGGCAGGAAATACCGACGGTCCCGGCGGCAGCAGCGTTACGGTGATCAATTAAACTGGGAGATGTAAGAACATGAATAAAAGGATAACCCAATTATTTGCCTTTCTGGCATTTGTTTGTATATTAACCATGTCTGTGCTGCCTGGGATGAGAATCACATCCTTTGCGGCCAACGGAAGTATCCAGTTCAGTGACCCTTCCGCAACCGTGGGAAGCGAGGTAAGCGTGAATCTGAAGGTTGCTTCCTCTGGCGGAGAGGCTTTAAGCCGGGCAGATATTGCCCTGACCTATGATGCCAATGCCTTGGAGTTTCTAAGCGGCAACAGCGTAGAAGGCGGAAGCGGGGCGTTGAGGGCTCACGGAAGTCCGGATGCCGGCAGCCCTTCCACGATTGTATTTACCATGAAGTTTCGGACAAAGCAGGCCGGAAGCTCTCAGATCACCGTCACATCCCAGGAAGTTTACGATTCGGACTCCCAGATGGTGACCATGAATCATGTGGGAAATTCCACGGTTACGGTTCAGGCAGTTTCCAATGCGTCCGGCAATGCCGCCCTGGCTTCCCTTCAGGTATCGCCGGGAACGTTGTCTCCGGAATTTTCGGCGGATGTAGATTCCTACAGCGTGAATGTAGGGCTGGATGTAGAGCGGCTTACTGTTAATGTAGTGCCGGCAGACGAAAACGCCGCTTATGTGGTAACCGGAAATGAAGATCTCCAGGAAGGAGAAAATACGGTGGTTTGCCGGGTTACCGCCCAGAACGGGACAACGGTAAAAGACTATACCATTATGGTCCTGAAAAATGCCGAGGGGGCAAGCGCCGCCTCCGGCGCCGGGGATCCGGGGGCTGTGACAGAGATCATAAGCCTGGAGGCGGCGGCAAAGTCTATTTCCATTATTCCTTTAGAGGATGGAGTGGCATTGCCGGAAGGGTTCTCAGAAACGGTTATTGATATTGACGGCCGGAAAGTAACCGGCTGGATATGGGCTTCCGAGAGCAATGCCCAATACTGTGTATTCTATGGTATGAATGCGGCGGGAGAAAAGTATTTCTACCGATACGATCTGACGGAAAAGACGATTCAGCGCTACTTCCAGGATCCGGCCATTGATACCGGAGTCACTCAGGAAGACCATGCCCAGGTTATTACCCAGTATAACGAGCTGCTGGAAAGCTTTAAGCTTCAGAGGATGATTATGGTAGCTCTTATCGCCGTGGTTCTGGTCCTGTTTATCATTATGGTCTACCTGATTATAAGAGGAGCGGGAAAGAATCCTCCCCCAACCAGCGGCAGCGGCCGGGAAATGAGAGGCAGAGGGGATGAGAGAGCTGACTTCTCAGACTGGGAAGAGGAAGAAAGTTTTGGGGAAGAAGAGCGCTACATGAGAGGCCGTGAGGACGATTATGACGGCTTTAGCGCCGCCCGCCCGGAGCCGGTAAAGAGACGCAGGCCACCTGAAAACGGCGGACAAAATCCGGGGCCCGGCCGAAGTTCTTCCAGAAATATGGGAGAAGAAGGACAGCCGGTTGTGAGAAGAGAACCCAGGCCTGAGCTGGAGGCTACCATTGTGCGGCCTTTAAATACCAGACCTGCCGGCCGCCCCGTTTCCGCTCACAGAGAGGGGCCTGCCCAGGACAGCGCCCGCCCGGTACGAAATATCAGACCGGCAGGAGCTCCCGTTCCTGGTCCGTCCCACTATACCCGTCCCCAGCGTCCGGTTCCGCCGGAACCGGAGACCATGCCGGAAAACACTGAGGAAGATGACGACTTTGAATTTTTAGATATTGACGATTAACAGGAGACACCCGTCTGAACTGTTACAAGGAGATGTTGCAACATCTCCTTTTTTTAAGTTTACATCCTGCGGGAAATTTGCTATACTAGACCATACGTGACCAGAAGATTGGGTAAAAACGGATTTGGAGAGTATATGGAGATTTCCTATAAACTGGAGCACTTCGAAGGTCCACTGGATTTGCTTCTTCATTTAATTGAGAAAAATAAAGTCAATATTTATGATATTCCCATTGTGGAGATAACGGAACAATATCTGGACTATGTTAACCATATGGAAAAAGAGGATTTAAATGTGGTCAGTGAATTTTTAGTCATGGCTGCTACTCTTTTAGATATTAAGGCCAGGATGCTTCTCCCGGCAGAAGTAGATGAGGAAACCGGAGAAGAGCAGGATCCAAGGGCAGAGCTGGTTGCCCGGCTTTTGGAATACAAGAAATTTAAATACATGGCTCTGGCGCTTCAGGATCGGGAGGACGGAGCGGGACTTCATTTTTATAAGAATCCCACTATTCCCAGAGAGGTAGCCAGATATGAGCCGCCTGTGGATTTGGACAAGCTTTTGGGAGACCTGACCCTTGCCAGGCTTCAGGAAATTTTTCAGCAGGTTATGCGCCGCCAGGAGGACAAAATTGACCGGGTCCGCAGCAACTTCGGCGTGATCCAGAAAGAACCGGTAAGCTTAGAGGAGAAAATCGGAAGTGTCATGGCCTATGCCAGAAAGCACAGGAGTTTTAGCTTTCGCCAGATGCTGGAAAGTCAGGCGGATCGGATCGAGATTGTCGTCACCTTTCTGGCCATTTTAGAGTTGATGAAAATCGGAAAGATCAGCTTGGTTCAGGAGCATATTTTTGACGATATGCAGATAGAAACCCTGGAGGCAGAGGGGGAAGAAGGAGAGCTGGAATTAGAAGGGCTGGATGATCTGATAAGTTGAATTGCTGCCACAGCTTACGAGATGGAATGGAGAGAACAGGATGGAAAAGGAGAATGTCCAGGCCGGTTTTGGCCAGGAAACGCTGATAAAGGTGGAAAGCCACAGGGATCAGGAGGCAGTTCTGGAGGCAGTCCTTTTTACCATGGGCCAGTCGGTGGAGCTGAGCCAGCTTGCCGCCGCCATAGGCCAGGACAAGGAAACGGCTAAAAAGGCGGTGCTGCGCCTTCAGGACAGATATAATCAAGAAAAGAGAGGGATGCAGATCATTGAGCTGGAGGAGGCCTACCAGATGTGCACCAGGGCGGAATACTACCCCAACCTGATCCGGGTGGCGTCTGCGCCGAAAAAGCAGGTTCTTACAGAGGTGGTTCTGGAGACCTTGTCCATTATTGCCTATAAGCAGCCTATTACCAAAATGGAGATTGAAAAAATCCGGGGAGTCAAGTCCGATCATGCGGTAAACCGTCTGGTAGAATATGACCTGGTATATGAGGTGGGCAGATTGGACGCCCCGGGCAGGCCGGCGCTTTTTGCCACCACAGAAGAATTCCTGCGCCGGTTTGGCGTAGGGTCTACAGAAGATCTGCCGGATTTAAATCCGGAGCAGGAGGAAGAGATAAAAACCGAGGTGGAGGAAGAGTTAAGATTCCGTCTGGGAGAAATGGAAGCGGCGGCTGCTGCAGAAGGAGAAAGTGATGGAGAGAATCGCGAGATTTTATAAAGTTAGCAGAGAGCAGTTTGAAAAGGACTGGGAGGACACCTTTGGTCCCCGGGACAAAAAAGAAATAGAAGAGATCTACGAAAGAATCAGCCTTCCCAGACGGGCTACCGCCGGATCCGCAGGCTACGATTTCTGTCTGCCGGTTCCCGTCTTTTTAAAGCCAGGGGAAGAAGTTAAGGTGCCTACCGGTATCCGGGCAGAGATAAGGGAAGGCTGGGTTTTGCAGATATATCCCCGCAGCGGCCTGGGATTTAAGTACCGCCTGCAGCTTAACAATACAGTGGGAGTCATTGACAGCGACTATTTTCATTCGGACAATGAGGGACACATTTTTGTCAAGATGACCAATGATTCCAGAGAGGGAAAGGAGCTGGATCTGAAGGAAGGTTCCGGATTTGCCCAGGGAATCTTTTTACAGTACGGAATTACGGAGGATGATGACTGCAGGGCTGCAAGAAACGGCGGTTTTGGCAGCACAGACAGCGGAAGATAATTCCTGTTTACCAGAGAAAGGGGTGGGAATACTATGAGACGAAAAGAAAACAGATTAAAAAGATTCCTGCTGATAGCAGCATCTGCGGCGGCTATATCCCTTTTAGGAGGCTGCGGCCTGGGAAGCGGGGCGAAACGGCAGGAGCTTCGCCTCTCGGGAATTGAAAAATTAGATGCCGGGGATTATGAAGGAGCGATTGCAGATCTGGAGGAAGCTTTGAGCCTGGGAAAGGGCAAAGTAGGCCAGATGGAGCTTGATATCTTAAAATACCGGGCAGAGGCAGAAGGAAAGATTGGGGATTACAGCGCAGCGGCCCACACCTACGGGATTTTGATGGAGGTGGACGGGGAGAAGACAGAATATATAGAGCTTCGCTGTATGCTCAATATCCGGGCCGGAAACACGGATCAGGCCATGGAGGATTACAAAAAGCTGTACCAGGCATACAAAGAAGCCGGGACAGACTCCAAAGCCCCGGAGGACGGAGAAAATCAGGCAGAGGATATGAGCCGGGATCAGGAGGCTCAGCTTACAAAACTGATTAAGGAGATAGGAAAGACCCTTAAGAGCGGGGGAAAGGAGTCGGAAGCTCTGGCTTTCTATGAACAGGCGGAGTCCGACGGCCTGGCAGATTCCCAAATCTATAACCAGATGGGCTTATGTTATCTGGAAAGAGGAGAATATATAAAAGCAGGACAAATTTTTGAAAAGGGCATCAATGCCCCGGACAAAACAGCGGCGGCGGATCTGGCCTTTAACCGGGCGGTAGCCCTGGAATACCAGAGAGATTATGCAGGAGCTTTGAAAGCCTTTGAATCTTATGTCTCCCAATATGGACCGGACGAGAAGGCAGAACATGAAATCAGCTTTTTAAAAACCCGATAGGGAAAACGAGAATATATGGCAGAATTAATTGATTTAAAAGACGACCGGGAGCAGGTTATCCTCATTGGCATCAGCCAGGGGGACGGGGAGAGCTCCTTAAAAGAACTTGAGGATTTGGTTGGGACTGCGGGAGCAGTAAGCGTGGGAAAGGTGGTTCAAAATCGGGAGCAGGCTCATCCGGGAACTTACCTGGGAAAGGGAAAGCTTTTAGAGGTAAAAGAGCTTCTCTGGGAGCTGGATGCCACAGGGGTAGTCTGCGATGACGAGCTTTCCCCTGCTCAGCTTCGCAACATGGAGGAGATTCTGGACACCAAGATCATGGATCGGACTATGGTAATTCTGGATATTTTTGCCGCCCGGGCCCAGACCAGGGAAGGAAAGATTCAGGTGGAGCTGGCCCAATTAAAATATCGAGCCATCCGTCTGGTAGGCATGAGAGCTTCTTTATCCCGTCTGGGAGGAGGCATCGGCACCAGAGGTCCCGGAGAGAAAAAGCTGGAGGTGGACAGACGGCGGATTCACGACCGCATCGGGCAGCTAAAGAGAGAGCTGGCAGAGGTAAAGCGCCACCGGGAGGTCCAGAGAAAGCAGAGGCAGGAGGCCCAGGCCCTGACTGCAGCGATTGTGGGTTATACCAATGCGGGAAAATCCACTCTTTTAAACAAACTGACAGATGCGGGAATTCTGGCAGAGGACAAGCTGTTTGCCACACTGGATCCCACTACCCGGGGACTTTTTCTCCCGGATGGTCAGAAAATCCTTCTCACGGATACAGTAGGATTTATCCAAAAGCTTCCTCACCATCTTATTGAAGCCTTTAAGAGCACTTTGGAGGAAGCGAAATACAGCGATGTGATCCTTCATGTAGTAGACTGCTCCAACCCTCAGATGGAAGAGCAGATCCATGTGGTCTATGAGACCCTGCGCCAGCTTGAAATTACAGGAAAGACAGTGGTGACAGTTTTCAACAAGATTGACCGGATAGATGAGGACGTAATTTTAAGAGATATTCAGGCAGATTATCAAGTGAAAATTTCGGCTGTCACCGGGGAAGGAATAGAAGAGCTGAAAGAGATTCTCCGGGGGATTGCCAGGAGCAGGGGAGTGTATCTGGACCGGGTGTACTCTTACCAGGAAGCGGGGCTGGTTCAGAAAATCCGGCAGCTTGGGGCAGTGTTATCCGAGGAATATGAGACAGAAGGAATCCATGTAAAAGCCTATGTTCCTCCGGAATTATTCGGACGTTTCCTTAGAGGAGATAGTCATAGCATTTATTAAATAATATAATAAAACACAATATTTGGATTCGAAAATATTTTCTCATCTAGATATTGTGTTTTCTTTTGCTTTCTGCTATAATGGGACCCGTAGCGATTTTCTGCCAGACAGAGCTGGCAGGAAAAATAGCTGTCCAGATAACAGCGCTCCAGGGAAGCTTTCCGGGGCATACTTAGGATAAATGAAAGGAGTCATAGACAGGATGATTAAAGTAGTAAAGCGGGACGGTGAAGTGGCGGAATTTACGCTGTCCAAGATTACAGAGGCGATTAAGAAGGCGTTTAAAGCCACAAAGAAAGACTTTACCGATGAAATTCTGGAGCTTTTATCTCTTCGGGTAACGGCTGATTTTCAGTCTAAGATGAAAGAGGGCACAGTCAGCGTAGAGGAAATACAGGACAGCGTAGAACACGTTTTAGAGCAGACCGGCTACACAGACGTGGCGAAAGCGTACATTTTATATAGAAAGCAGCGGGAAAAGATCCGCAATATGAAAAATACGATCCTGGATTACAAGGATGTGGTAAACAGCTATGTACAGATAGAGGACTGGCGCGTAAAGGAGAACTCTACGGTTACCTACTCGGTAGGAGGACTTATTTTGAGCAACTCCGGAGCCATTACCGCCAACTACTGGCTGTCTGAGATTTACGATCAGGAGATTGCCAACGCTCACCGCAATGCAGATATCCATCTCCACGATCTATCTATGCTTACGGGTTACTGTGCCGGCTGGTCCTTAAAGCAGCTTCTGCTGGAGGGACTGGGGGGGATTCCCGGCAAAATCACGTCCTCCCCTGCAAAGCATTTATCCGTGCTGTGCAACCAGATGGTAAACTTTTTGGGCATTATGCAGAACGAGTGGGCGGGAGCCCAGGCTTTTTCCTCCTTTGATACCTATCTGGCTCCTTTTGTAAAGGTTGACGGCCTGTGTTACCAGGAGGTAAAAAAGTGCATTGAGTCCTTTATTTATGGCGTCAACACTCCCAGCCGCTGGGGCACCCAGGCGCCTTTCTCCAATATTACTCTGGACTGGACGGTACCGGAAGATATGGCGGAGATGAATGCCATTGTAGGCGGCAAGGAAATGGACTTTAAGTACAAGGATTGTAAAAAAGAGATGGATATGGTCAATAAGGCGTTTATTGAGACCATGATTGAAGGCGATGCCAACGGAAGAGGATTCCAGTATCCCATTCCCACTTACTCCATTACCAAAGACTTTGACTGGGCTGACACAGAAAACAACCGCCTGTTGTTTGAAATGACTGCCAAGTACGGCACTCCTTACTTCTCCAACTACATCAACAGCGATATGCAGCCCAGCGATGTCCGTTCCATGTGCTGCCGCCTCCGTCTGGATCTGAGGGAGCTGCGTAAGAAAACCGGCGGCTTTTTCGGTTCCGGTGAAAGTACCGGTTCCGTGGGAGTGGTAACGATTAATATGCCGAGACTTGCCTATCTATCTAAAAATGAAGGAGATTTCTATCGGAGACTGGACTATATGATGGATATTTCCGCCCGCTCCCTGCACATTAAGAGAGAGGTAATCAGCAAGCTTTTGGAGAACGGCCTGTATCCCTATACAAAGAGGTATTTGGGCACCTTTGAGAACCACTTTTCCACTATCGGCCTGGTGGGAATGAACGAGGCCGGCTTAAATGCAAAATGGCTGGGGGTTGACATGACCCATAAGGAGACCCAGGAATTTTCCAAGGATGTCTTAAACCATATGAGAGAGCGGCTGAAAGATTATCAGGAGATGTACGGAGACCTTTACAACCTGGAAGCAACTCCGGCAGAATCCACCAGCTACCGTCTGGCAAAGCATGATAAGAAACGTTTCCCGGATATTAAGACTGCCAATGGGGATTGTGGCAATCCTTATTACACCAACAGCTCCCATCTTCCTGTTGGATACACCTCAGATGTTTTTGATGCGCTGGATGTTCAGGACGAGCTGCAGACCCTTTACACTTCCGGAACGGTGTTCCATGCCTTTCTGGGAGAGAAGCTGCCGGATTGGAAGGCAGCTGCCAAGCTGGTTCGTACCATTGCGGAGAATTACCGTCTGCCCTACTACAGCATTTCTCCCACCTACTCCATCTGCAAGGATCACGGATACTTGTCAGGAGAGCATTTTACCTGTCCGGTATGCAACAAAGAGGCGGAGGTTTACAGCCGTATTACCGGATACTACCGGCCGGTTAAGAACTGGAATGAAGGGAAGCTGGAGGAATACAAGGCGCGGAAAACCTATGACCCCATTCATTCCAAGTTAAAGAAGAGCCATGCAGTCCTTCAGGCAAAAGAGCAGAATGAAACGGCAGAGAAAAGCCAGACTTCGGCTTCCGGTCTGTACCTCTTTACCACCAAGACCTGTCCCAACTGCAGAACAGCTAAGGAATTTTTAAAGAATATTAATTATCAGGTAGTGGATGCGGAGGAAAATGAGGAAATGTCTGATCGGTACGGCATTATGCAGGCGCCTACTCTGGTAGTGATTAAAAACGGAGAGGTTCAAAAGTATGTCAATGCTTCCAATATCCGTAAATTTGCAGAAGAAAACCGGTAAAGAGCACTGACCGGCGCATGGGGCATACCTGAATGCATGCCGCCTATTCGGCGGCGGACTTTTTAAAGTAAAAAGGGGCTGTCACACTAGTTATTTAGTGTGGCCAGCCCCTTTCCATTGTTACGGAACTTCCGTATTTTGCTGAACCATCGGAAGTATATTAAAAACAGAATGGAGGTTACCGTCCAGGTGAGAGGGTAGCTGAAGCAGATAGTTTTGATGTCCGGATAAAAAGGCACTGCAATGAAAATCCACAGCACCCGCAGCAGACAGACGCCCAGAGCTGTCATAATCATAGGGATCCAGGAATCGCCAACGCCTCTTAAAGCGCCGGAAAGGATCTCAATACATACATAGGTGATAAAGGTGGGAACCAGGAAGCGGAGAATTTCCACACCCTTGTCCATTACCGCAGCATCAGTGGTAAACAAAAGGTAAATATAGTGGCCAAAGTGGAAGAGAATGAGGCTTAAAAATGCGGTAACCCCGGCGCTGATCCCTAAGCATACCTTGATTCCACGGTGAACCCGATCAAGCTTTCCGGCCCCGAAGTTCTGGCCAACGAAAGTAGTAATAGAGATGCCGAAAGCATTAATAATGGTCCAGTAAATCACATCGATTTTGCCGAAGGCAGTCCAGGCTGCCACTACATCCGTACCCAGAGAATTGACGCTGGTCTGGATGATAATGTTGGAGGCAGCGTACATGACAGACTGAAGGCCTGCCGGCAGGCCGATTTGAATAATCCGCAGAAGCATGTCCGGAGCAAGGCGGATACCTTTTAGGGAAAGGCGGTACATATCTTCGGTCCGCATCAGGGTGGTGATTACCATGACAGCGGAGATCATCTGGGAAGTAATGGTGGCCCAGGCGGCGCCGGCTACCCCCATACCCAAACCCAGGACAAAGACAATATCCAACAGGATATTGGTAAGGCAGCTTACCATCAGAAAATACAAAGGCCGTTTAGAATCGCCGATAGCACGGAGAATACCGGATCCGATGTTGTAAAGCAGATTCCCGATAAGTCCCAGAAAATAGATCCGCAGATATAAAAGAGAATCATCAAAAGTCTCCGCCGGGGTTCCCATGGCTTTTAGAGAGACAGGGGCGCAGATCAACCCCACTGCCATAACCACCAGCCCTCCTGCAATGGAAAAGGCGACGGCCGTATGAACCGCCTGGGAAACCCGGGCTTTCTGCCTGGCTCCGTAAAACTGGGAGATAATAACCGTAGCGCCGGAAGAAAGACCGATAAAAAATCCTACCAAAAGATTAATGATCATAGCAGCGGATCCGCCTACTGCCGCCAGCCCTTCCTTACCCACAAAGCGTCCCACAATAACGGCGTCCGCCGTATTATAAAGCTGCTGAAAAAAAGTTCCAAATAAAATTGGAAAGAAAAATAGCAAAAGCTGTTTCCAGATCACTCCCTGAGTAATCTGATTTTCCAAAGGATGCGCCTCCAACTGTTTATCTTTCATCATACCCTCCTGCTAAAACAGATGCCAACGACACTTGCCTACTGAGGGGTATTATACTTACTTTTAAGAAAAAAGCAATGGAAACCCCAAAAATAATGTGGTAAACTGTTGACGAAAGCAGTGAGCAGTGGGGAACAAAGCCAGAAGTCCCGCTTGACACGGCCCAAAACGAAAAAGGGCGTCACACAGACGCCCAACCCCCTACTGTCCAACCCGGGCTTTGGAAAGAGCCGTTTCAACAGCATTCAAAAGAACCTGGCTGGTATAACGAGATCCGCTTTCGTAAGTAATGCCTTCCAAGCTCTGGCGCTCCAGTATTTGACTTTCCAGATGTTCCATAGAAGGTTCCATAAGAGGATACATAGTGGTAATGGATTCACTTAAAGGAACCAGGGAGACAGATGTAATCTGGTTAGCATCCACAGCCACCTCCACATTCACGCTTTGGCTTCCTAAAGAAACAGAAGCAGAATAGACGCCAGGTATGTAAGATGTCTGCTGGCTTTGCCCCATTTCCGGATTATCCTGGGCTTCAGAAGAAGATTTTCTGGCCCGGAGCATAAACAGAAACAGAGTAATCAGCAGAAGGGCAAGACCAATAAAGATGGCTGTATAAATAATTTCTTTCATCCGCAGCACAACAATTTTAGTACGAGAGCTCATGAAAGGACCTCCTGAAGAGTTTACTATAATCTATTAAAAGAACCGGAAAATTATGATAAAAGGGTACTGTTCAGACAGCGGGAAATTTCAACGGTTACCAATAAAGAAAGCAGGGATAATATGGCATTGCAGTTCATTTTTGGAAGCTCCGGCTCCGGTAAAACCCATTACTTATATGAAGAAGCAGTAAAAGCCGCTGTAGATCAGCCGGACATAAGCGTGCTTTATATGGTTCCGGAGCAGTTTACCATGCAGGCTCAGAAAGAAATCATCAACCTTCATCCTAGACACGGTATCACCAACATTGATGTGTTAAGCTTCCGCCGTCTGGCCTACCGGGTTTTTGAAGAGCTGTCAGTGGTAAACCTGACTG
Source organism: uncultured Lachnospiraceae bacterium (assembly GCA_910586755.1). Lineage (GTDB taxonomy): Bacteria > Bacillota > Clostridia > Lachnospirales > Lachnospiraceae > UMGS1370. The sequence goes on along the minus strand of CAJUJM010000008.1, from coordinate 74,646 downwards.
TCCTGGACGATATGGGAAAATCCATGGTGCTGAGAAAAGTAGCTGCCGCTAAAAAAAAGGAGCTGGGGCTCTACCAGAGCCAGCTGAACAAAAACGGGTTTATCAGCCAGCTAAAATCCATGCTGTCAGAATTTTATCAATACGGAATCACAGAAGGCCAGCTGGAAGAGCTGATAGGGGAAGCGGACAGACCTCTTTTAAAACATAAACTGAAAGATATGCTGGTAATTTACCGGGGATTTAAAGAATATATTGGGGGCCGATTCTCTACAGCCGAGGAGATCCTGGAAACTCTCTGCAAAGTACTGCCCCGGTCAGAATTTGTGAAAAACAGCCGGATCTATTTAGACGGATACACCGGCTTTACCCCGGTTCAGTACCGGATTATAGAGCTGCTTCTCAAATATTCCCGGGACGTCACCGTAAGCATTACGGTAGATCCGCTGGCAGATCCTTATGAGGAAGCCTCTATCCAGCATCTCTTTTATATGGGAAAGCATACAATACACCGGATTCATGGTCGGGCGGGAAAGGCAGGGGTCAAAAAACTGCCGGACATTTGCCTCAGCTCCCATCCCAGATTTGAAAAAGCCCCGGCTATTGGCTATCTGGAACAAAACCTGTTCCGCACCTTTACTCCATTTAAAGAAGGATCCTTCCCCTTAGAAGATCAAATCTGCCTCTGCCAGGCCGCCAATCCCGGTGAAGAAGTCCGCTTTGCCGTTAGCAGAATCGGGCAGACGGTGAGAAAAGAGGGACTGCGTTACCGGGATATAGCAGTGATTACCGGAGATTTAAAAGGCTACGGAAAAGAGATTCTCCATCAATTTGGGGAGGCAGGGATTCCCTGCTTTTTAGATGATAAGAGAAATATTGTGGAGAACCCTTTGGTAGAACGGATCCGCTCGGTTTTAGAGGTAGTGAGCCAGGACTTTTCTTATGAGAGCGTATTTCGCTATTTAAAATGCGGCTTATCCCAAACGGCGTGGGAAGATCCTCTGATGACTGCCAGGCTGGAAAACTATGTCCGGGCCCTGGGGATCCGGGGCTATAGCCGGTGGAATACAGAGTGGGAATGGACTTACCGCGGAGGGGCCCAGATAAATCTGGAAGAACTAAACCAGTTCCGCCGCCAGGTTTTAGAGCCTCTCACAGCCTTCCGCCAGGCATTTGCGGAAGAAAATGCCACAGTAGCTTCCATTACAGAGGCCCTGAAAACATATTTAGAAGAGACACAGGCCAGGGAAAGGCTTCAGTGGTATCAAGACTCCTTTGAACAGCAGGGGGAGGAAAGCCTGGCCAGGGAATACGGACAGGCCTACGATCTTGTGGAAGAGCTGTTTGACCGGCTTACCGCCCTTTTAGGGGAGGAAAAGGTAAGCAGGAGCGAGTACGCCAGGATTTTGGACGCTGGCTTTGAGGAAATCCGGGTGGGATCCATACCGGCTGTAATCGACAGGGTGGTGGTTGGAGATATTACCAGAACCCGTCTGAATGAAGTGAAAATTTTATTCTTTTTAGGAGTCAATGAAGGAATTGTGCCCCAAAAAAAGGACAGACAGAGCCTGCTGACAGACCAGGAACGGGAGTTTTTCTCCTCCCACGATTTAGAGCTTGCACCCACAGCCAGGGAAGATGGATGTATCCAGAGGTTTTATCAGTATTTGATCCTGTCAAAGCCATCCAAACAGCTGGTTATGTCCTTTTCCTCCATGTCGGCAGACGGACAGGCCAGACGCCCTTCCGGATTGATAGGAGATGTAAAGCGTCTGTTTCCGGATATCAAAATCATGGAAGCCGGGGAAGCCTCCTGGCCTGTCCAGTCAGAGAGAGAGGGATTTCGCCGCCTGATTGAGGGTCTGGCAGACAGCCAGACATGGGACGGCCCGGGAGGGGGAGAGCTTTCCACAGAGTTTTTAGAGCTGTACCGCTGGTTTTTCTCCAATGAGGACTGGAGAGAGCAGGTAAAGCAGGTGACAGAGGCAGCGTTTACCTCCTACCAGGAAAGAGGCATCGGAAGGGCAGCGGCAAGAGCTCTTTACGGTACAATTTTACAGGGAAGCGTAACCCGCTTTGAACAGTACGCTTCCTGTGCTTATGCTCATTTCCTTAAATATGGTCTGGAGCTGATGGAACGCCAGGAGTATGAGGTAGCGGCGGCGGACATGGGAAACCTCTTCCATCAATCCATTGATCTGTGCTTTCAGACCGCTAAAAATCAGGGAATCGACTGGCATGCCATGGGGGATGAGGAACGTAAAAAATTGGTGGCACAGTGTGTCAGCCAGGTGACGGAGCAGTACGGCAACACCATATTAAAAAGCTCCGCCCGCAACGCCTACCTGACAGAGCGGATCCGGCGCATCACCGACAGAACCATATGGGCCTTGGCAGAGCAGATTAAAAAGGGAGATTTTGTTCCCTCCGGCTTTGAAGTATCGTTTTCCGCCATTGACAATCTAAAGGCCATGAAGATTTCTTTGTCCCGGGATGAAGAGCTGCATTTAAGAGGCCGCATTGACCGGCTGGATCTGTGTGAGGATGAGAATCATGTATACGTGAAAATTATTGATTACAAATCCGGAAGCACCAGCTTTGACCTGGCGGCCCTTTATTACGGGCTTCAGCTTCAGCTTGTGGTATACATGGATGCCGCCATAGAGCGGGAGGAAAAGAGGCATCCGGGAAAAGAAGTTGTGCCTGCAGGAATTTTCTATTACCATATCCAGGATCCGGTGGTGGACTGGGAGCCGGAGGCCGGTGAGGAGGATGTGGAAGAACAGATCTTAAGAAAGCTCCGTATGAGCGGCCTGGCAGACAGTGATCTGGAGGTAATCCGCCATATGGACAGGGAGATTGAAACCGAATCTCAGGTGATCCCGGTAGCGATAAAGGATGGGCTTATTGCAGAAGCCAAATCCTCGGTTGCCAGCAAAGAGCGTTTTTTTGCTTTAAAGGAATATGTCCGTCACAAACTAAAAAAGGCGGGGCAGGAAATCCTGTCAGGGGACATTCCGGTAAACCCCTACAAACAGGGGAACCGAACTGGCTGCGATTACTGCCCCTACCATGCAGTATGCGGCTTTGACAAAAAGACGGCAGGATACGGCTACCGGCGGCTCCGCGCCCTGAAGCCGGAAGAGATCTGGCAGGAAATAACAGATGACGCACAGGGGCCCGCGCCGGTATAGCCAGGAGGAATACCCTGCAGGTATATCTGTATGCCCAAAAGGCAGGGCAAAAAGGAGGAAAATGGCAGTGAAATGGACCAGGGGACAGAAGGAAGTCATTGATTTCAGAGGCGGAAATCTGCTGGTTTCCGCCGCCGCAGGAAGCGGCAAGACAGCGGTTTTAGTAGAGCGGATTGTGGAGAGGGTGACGGACAAAGACCATCCTATAGATATAGATAACCTGCTGGTAATGACCTTTACCAATGCGGCTGCCGCCGAGATGCGGGAGAGAATCCGGGAGGCCATCGAAAAGCGCCGGGAGGCGGATCCGAAAAACCGCCATTTGGAGATGCAGTCCATTCTGGCGCCAAGGGCCCAGATTACCACCATAGACAGCTTCTGCCTGGGGCTTTTACGGGAATACTATAATCATCTGGATTTGGATCCGGCCTTTCGGATCGGGGATCAGGGGGAATTATCCCTGCTAAAAGGCGACGTGATGAAAGGGCTGTTAGAGGACTGGTATGGATCCGGAGACCAGGCCTTTCTCCATTTCGTGGAAACCTATGCCATAGGAAAAAACGATTTTGGCATTGAGGATATTATTTTCCAGGTGTGGGAGTTTTCCCAGAGCCATCCCTGGCCCGAAGAATGGCTTTTAGAATGTGAAAAAGAGCTTTCCCAGGGAAAGAGAGAAGAAATAGAAAAAACTCCCTGGATGGAATTTCTCATGAAGGATATCCGCCTTCAGGGGGAAGAGATGGAGGAGCAGCTTCGCTTCTGCGGGGAAATTTGCCGGGAAGACGGGGGGCCTCAGGCTTATGAGGATACCATTCTCACAGAGGCCAGGATGTTGAAGGAATGTGGGGAATTGTCTGATTATGAGGCCTTTCTCCGGTTTTTAGAAAAGGCCTCTTTTAAAAAGCTTCCCCCGGTGCGGAGCAAGGATGTGGACGGGGAGAAAAAAGCCCTGGTAAGTTCCACAAGGGATCGGATAAAAAAGACGTTAAAAGGCTGGAAGGAAACCTTTGGAAAGCAGCCCCTGGAGACGGTTTTAGAGGCTCTTATAGGGACAAAAGAAACTACAGGCCTCCTCTTAAAGCTGACGGGGGAATTTTCCCGGCGGTTTCAGGAGACCAAAAAAGAGCGGAATCTGGTGGACTTTAACGATCTGGAACATTTTGCCCTGGAGATTTTGTGGGAAAAAGGGGAGGAGGGACCAGTTCCTTCCCAGGTGGCCGACGAGCTGAGCCGCCGGTTTGAAGAGATTCTGGTAGATGAATACCAGGACAGCAACCTGGTTCAGGAAACCCTGATTAAGGCCCTGTCGAGGGAGCGCCAGGGACAGCCTAACGTCTTTATGGTGGGGGATGTGAAACAGAGTATTTACCGTTTCCGCCTGGCAAGGCCGGAGCTGTTTTTAGAGAAATACCATACCTACTCCAGTGAGAAGGGGCCTTACAAAAAGATTGAGCTGCGGCAGAATTTCCGGAGCCGGGCCTCTGTATTAAACAGCATTAATCAGATATTTTACCAGATTATGGTAAGGAACCTGGGAGGAATCCGGTACACAGAGGAGACTGCCCTCTATCCCGGGGCTGATTTTGCCCCTCTCCCTGCTGGAGAAGAGTCCCGGGGCCAGACCCCTACGGAACTTTTCATTGTCCCCACAGACAGCCAGATTATGGAAGGGCTGGAGGAGGACGCCGCCGACTACACTGCAAGGGAACTGGAGGCCAGGCTGGTTGCAAAAAAAATCCGGGATGTTACGGATGAGGAAAAGGGTCTTCTCATATGGGACAAGCGAAAGGAGGCCTACCGGCTTGCCGGGCTGGGGGATATTGTAATCCTTCTGCGAAGTGTTTCCGGGTGGGCCCAGGTGCTGGTAAATGTGCTGATGAATGAGGGGATCCCGGCGGCTGCCCAGACCCAGACCGGATATTTTGACACGGTGGAGGTGGAGACCGTATTAAGCCTTCTGTCGGTGGTAGATAATCCTTTTCAGGATATCCCTATGGCCTGCGTCTTAAAATCCCCTGTCATCGGAATGACGGAGGAGGAATTAGCCTGGCTTATGGCCGGATATAAGGGCCAGATAGGGAAAAATAAATACGGGGACAGAGGGATTTACGGGGCCGTCCGGTTTTGGCTCTACGGCAGTGAGACAGAGGAAGTCCCGGAACCGGCTGAGATTCCCATAGCTTCCCATCTCCCAGAGATTAGAAAAAAGCTGGAAAAACTGGAAGATATGCTGGAAGAATACCGGCTCCTTGCCTCCTGGCTTCCCATCCATGAGCTGATCTATCAGATATACCGCCGCAGCGGATACTACGATTATGTCTGCGCCATGCCGGCAGGCCGGGCCAGACAGGCCAATCTGGATATGCTGGCGGAAAAGGCATTGGCCTATGAAAATACCAGCTATAAAGGACTGTTCCACTTTGTCCGGTATATTGAGAAACTGAAAAAATTTGAGACAGACTTTGGGGAAGCGCCGGTTTTTGGGGAAAACTCGCAGGTGGTGCGGATTATGAGCATCCACAAAAGCAAGGGCCTGGAATTTCCTGTGGTAATACTGGCAGGTTTGGGAAAGCGGTTTAATAAGCAGGATTTGACGGGAAAAATCCTCATCGATCCGGAGCTTGGAATTGCTGCGGATTATCTGGATCTGGAACGGAGAGTGAAGATCCCTACCTTAAAGAAGCAGGCGCTAAAGCGCCGAATGGATTTGGAAACCATGGGGGAAGAGCTTCGGATCCTTTACGTGGCCATGACCAGAGCCAAAGAAAAGCTGATTATGACTGCCTCAGAAAAATCCCTGGATAAAAAAATGGAAAAATGGGGTGGGATAAGCTTTGGCAGCGGGAAGGGGCTTCCTTTTACCGTCCTGTCAGGAGGAAACTCCTACTTGGATTGGATGCTTATGGCTCTTCCCGCCATAAAGGGATCCGGCCTTATCTCCATGGAAACCGTGCCGGTATCCGGACTTGTGGGAAGCGAGGTAATGAGGCAGATTGAAAGACGGGATTTTAAGGAAGATTTGCTTTCCTTAGACTGCAGCAAGACCTATGAGAAAGAGATGAACCAGGTATTAAAAGAACAGCTTTCCTATCAGTACCCTTTCCAGGCGGAAACCAGGCTCTACGCCATGCTTTCCGTATCAGAGATCAAACGGCGCAGGCAGGAAGCAGAGGCCGGGGAGGAAGAGATGGAGCTTTCGGCCGCCTGCCTGGAAAATGCCAGGACACCTGAGGAGAAGGGAGACAAGGCCACAGGGGCTTTGCGGGGGACTTCTTTTCACCGGGCATTGGAGCTTCTTTCCTTTGGAGAGTTTTCTTCTATAGAGAACCGGGATCAGCTGATTCAGGCTGTTTCCGGCCAGATAGAAACCTTTAAAGAACAGGGCCTTATGCTGGAGGAGGAAGCAGGCCTGATAGAGATTCCTTTGCTGGCCGGGTTTTTAAGAAGCCCTTTGGGAATCCGGATGGCCCTGGCGGAAAAACAGGGACGCCTTCACAAAGAGCAGCAGTTTATGGTGGGAATCCCCGCCAGAGAGATGGGGGTGGGGGAGTCTGACGAGCTGGTGCTGGTTCAGGGAATCATAGACGCATGGATGGAGGAAGAGGACGGCCTGGTGCTGATTGATTACAAAACAGACCGGGTAGGACAGGGAGCGGAAGACGCTTTAGCCCGCCGCTATCAGACTCAGCTGGACTATTACAAACGAAGCCTGGAACAGATTACGGGAAAGCCGGTGAAAGAAAAGATTCTTTATTCCTTTTCCCTGGGAAAAGAGATTCGGCTTTGATATAGACATTAAAATTCAAGGAGTATGTGAAAAATGATTCAATTAGAGAGAACCAGTGTGATGAATTTGGAAAATGCTATGAGGGGAGCCAGGAATCCCATGAATAGTTGGAGCCGGATGGACAGCAGTTATGATCAGGACGGCAAATTCATTTTAGGACCCAATGATTTGGGGCTGGCTGTGCGGCTTAGAAAGGCCGGAAGCGATCACCGGAAATTTATCCGTCAGATTTTTGTTTCCGTAGATATTACAGCCCCCCTTTATTGGTGGAAAGAATATGATACTTATAAAGTAGCTACGGTAGCCAATTCTACCAGCACCATGCACAAGATTCACAGCAAGCCATTTGAAAGAGGGGATTTTAGCCTGGACCATATGACGGAAGAGACACTGGATTTTTTTGACACCATTATTGCCAGACTGGAGATTATTCGCCTTCGTTACATGGAAACCAAAAGTAAAAGCGACTGGTATGATATGATTCAGCTTCTCCCATCCAGCTATAACCAGATGCGTACCTGCACCTTTAACTACGAAACTCTGGTGAATATTTATTATGCCAGAAGAAATCATAAGCTGGCAGAATGGCATACCTTTTGCGATTGGATTGAAACCCTTCCTTATGCGAAAGAGATTATTATTGCAGAGGAAGAGGAGGATTCTTTGTCATGAATCTGATTGCAGCAGTAGATAAACACTGGGCCATCGGCAACAAGGGCCAGCTTTTGGTGTCCATTCCCGGAGACCAGAAGCTGTTTCGGGACGAAACCTTGGGAAAAGTGGTGGTGATGGGAAGAAAGACTCTGGAAAGCCTTCCCGGGGGCCAGCCCCTTTACGGCCGCGCCACCATTGTGCTGAGCCGGAATAAAAATTATCAGGTAAAAGGCGCCCGGGTAGTCCACACTCTTAAGGAAGCCCTGGCAGAGCTTGAAAAGTACCCTTCTGAGGATATATATGTAGCAGGGGGCCAGGAGATTTATGAAGAGTTCCTTCCCTACTGCCAGACAGCCCATATTACCTGGATTGATTATGCCTATGATGCGGATACTTACTTTCCTAATCTGGATGAGGACAGGGAATGGGAGCTGGCGGCGGAGAGTGAGGAACAGACCTATTTTGATATCTGTTATGAATTTCGGATGTATAAGAGGAGGATGCCGTCAGGTTGAATTTTTCAGGGATTTTGAAATGGTTTTGTATAAAGTGCAATGTAGCTGTTGGACTTTTTGGTAAATGAAAAACAGGCTTATGCTTCTCTAATTCCTATATATACTGTAAAAGCTGTTTTTATTCGTAGCTTTTATGTCGGGTTTCAAAACAGGACTCATCGAAAAGAGTGAATATTCAGTAATAACCTATTGCTGGATTTATGATAAAATTAGTCAAGTGCAAGATATAGATACATTTAATATCGTGGAGGAGACAATGAGTAGAAACATTTCAAAGAAAAAGAGAGATGACCTGTTAGATAAAATAAAAGAGATACGAAAGTATATAGCTTCGGCACCACAAGATGAAAACACCGGCAATCTGCTATTATACTTAGATCAGATAGAAAAGGACGTCAATGGAAAAAAATATGGTTTAGTTTTTGAAGAACATAGGGAAAAGATAAATGATATTCTTGATACACATACGCCTGTATTGGAAGAAGACAAAGAGCTGTTTATTGATAAAGGTAATGGGCGGATGAATTTGTTAATAGAAGGGGATAATCTGTCTGCATTAAAATTATTGGAGAAAACACATAAGGGAAAAATTGATTTAATATATATCGATCCACCGTACAACAGGGGAGTAGATGATTTTAAATATGATGACAATTATATTACAAAATCGGATGGATATATTCATTCAAAATGGATTTCATTTATGGAAGTACGGTTAAAAATTGCACACAAATTATTGCGTAATACAGGAGCTATGGTATTTGACCTTCTGGAAAGATAAGAGATAATTTGTATCTGACAAAAAATGGTTCTATGATGAATTGAAACAAACTATGGAGGAAAAAGGTGAAAGCTGGAATCAAAAAGCAAGGGGTAGAATTTATCGTGACCGATGAATACAGGGAATGGATTGCTTTGATTAAAGACAAGATTAAAAGCAGTCAGATTAAAGCATCTATCAAAGTAAAACAGGGAACTATTAGAGCTTTATTGGCATATTGGCGGGGATATTGTAAACCGGCAAAAACATTCAAAATGGGGAGAGGGTCTTTTGCGGCAGATGAGCATTGATTTGAAAAGAACCTTTCCTGATATGTCAGGGTTTTCAGAAACAAATTTGAAAACGATGCGGCTATGGTATCGCTTTTATGCAGAAGCTGTAAATGGTCAACAAGTTGTAGACGAATTGAGGTTTGATGATATTTTCCGTCTAATAACAACAATTCCATGGGGACATAATCAGCGTATTATTTTTAAATGTAAAGATGTGCGTGAAGCTGTTTTTTACGCACAGTATACTTTGGAAAATAATTGGAGCCGAGATGTACTGGAGCATCAGATTGAAAGCGGATTATACGAGCGTAAAGGAAAAGCCATTACGAATTTTAAGGATAAACTTCCTGCTAATGCTTCAGATTTGGCTATACAGACATTAAAAGATCCATATAGTTTTGATTTTTTAACAATGCGGGAGGATTACGATGAAAAAGAATTGGAAGATGCTCTGGTAAGTCAGATTACGCAGTTCTTGCTGGAATTGGGAACGGGGTTTTCCTATGTGGGACGTCAGGTTCATTTACAGGTTGGAGAGCGTGAATTTTATATTGATTTGCTGCTGTATCATATTAAGCTGCATTGCTATGTTGTTGTGGAACTAAAAACAAAGAGATTCGAACCGGAGTATGTAGGAAAGCTGAATTTTTATGTTACCGCAGTAAATAAGCAATTAACGGGAGATGGTGATAATCCGGCAATAGGCTTGCTTATTTGCAAGGATAAGGATAATGTTGTTGCGGAGTATTCTTTGGAAGAAGTTTCACAGCCGATTGGAATTGCAGGATATGATATAAGCAATGCTCTCAGCAAAGAATATCAACGCAGTCTTCCTACAATAGAAACGTTGGAATCTGAGGTTGCAAAAATGATGGATACAAAATAGTCTGCTAGTCGTAGGCTATTTTGTATAGATGTCTTTTGATATGTAAATCCAATTTTCAAAATTGAAATTGAAATCAATTTTTTCCTCCCAAATCCTATTGTCATTTCCGATAAACAATGATATGATATATATCAAATTGCTTATTGAAGACTTTAAAACACTACAACAGCGCAATAATAAAGAACCCAAAACAGGCAGTCAGGAGGATCCTATGTACCAGATCAGAAAAGCCCAGCAGCTTGCCGATAAAATTTACTTGATGGAAGTGGAAGCTCCCAGAGTAGCAAGATCGTGCCAGCCTGGAGAATTTGTTATCGTAAAAATTGATGAAGCCGGAGAGCGGATTCCATTAACCATCTGCGACTATAACAGGGAAACCGGAACGGTTACCATTGTGTTCCAGATCGTAGGCGCATCTACATATCGGATGGCGGCGCTAAAAGCCGGAGATGCCTTCCAGGATTTTGTGGGACCATTAGGCTGTCCTTCTGAGTTTGTAAAGGATCCGGTGGAAGAAGTAAAAAAGAGAAAATACCTGTTTGTGGCTGGAGGCGTAGGAGCGGCTCCCGTATATCCTCAGGTAAAATGGATGCATGCCCATGGCATTGACGTGGACGTGATTGTGGGCTCCAAAAACAAGGATCTCCTTATTTTGGAAAAGGAGATGGAGGCTGTGGCAGGAAACCTCTATGTTACAACCGATGACGGTTCCTACGGCCGCAAGGGCATGGTAACCGCGGTGATAGAAGATCTGGTGAAAAACGAAGGAAAATCCTATGACATATGCGTGGCTATCGGTCCCATGATTATGATGAAATTTGTCTGCAAGCTGACTAAGGAGCTGAATATTCCAACAATTGTCAGCTTAAACCCCATCATGGTGGACGGCACCGGAATGTGCGGCGCCTGCCGGGTTACTGTGGGAGATGAGGTAAAGTTTGCCTGCGTAGACGGTCCGGAATTTAACGGCCATCTGGTGGACTTTGACCAAGCTATGAAACGCCAGCAGATGTATAAGACAAAAGAGGGAAGAGATATGTTAAAGGTTCAGGAAGGCGCCACTCATCACGGCGGCTGCGGACATTGCGGAGGTGACAACTAATGGACGGAATGAAGCGGGTTCCCATCCGGGAACAGGATCCCAAGGTAAGGGCAGCCAATTTTGAGGAAGTCTGTCTGGGATATAACGAAGAAGAAGCAGTAGAAGAGGCAAAGCGCTGCCTCCAGTGCAAAAAGCCCCTGTGTGTTCAGGGCTGCCCGGTTTCCATTGACATTCCGGCATTTATTAAAAAGGTAACCGAGAGAGATTTTGAGGGCGCGGCAGAGGTGATTGCCATGTCCTCCGCCCTTCCGGCAGTCTGCGGCCGGGTATGTCCCCAGGAGAGCCAGTGCGAAGGCAAATGCATCCGGGGCATTAAGGGAGAGCCGGTTTCCATCGGAAAATTAGAGCGTTTTGTAGCAGACTGGTCCAGAGAAAACGGGTTTGTGCCTGCCGCTCCCGAGACTACCAATGGGAGAAAGGTAGCAGTTATCGGTTCCGGTCCTGCAGGCCTTACCTGCGCCGGAGATTTGGCAAAGATGGGCTATGAGGTCACCATTTTTGAAGCTCTTCATGAGCCCGGCGGCGTATTAACCTATGGAATCCCGGAGTTTCGTCTTCCCAAAAATACTGTGGTCCGCACAGAGATTGAAAATGTGAAAAAGCTGGGTGTTAAGATTGAAACCAACGTGATTATCGGAAAGTCTGTTACCATTGATGAGCTGATGGAGGAAGAAGGCTTTGAGGCCGTATTTGTAGGTTCCGGCGCAGGACTTCCCAAATTTATGGGAATCCCCGGAGAAAATGCCAACGGAGTCTTCTCTGCCAATGAATATTTAACAAGAAACAACCTGATGAAGGCCTTCCGGGACGATTATGACACCCCCATTGCCGCAGGCCGCAAGGTGGCGGTGGTAGGCGGCGGAAACGTGGCCATGGATGCCGCCAGAACTGCTCTCCGCTTAGGGGCAGAGGTTCATATAGTTTACCGGAGAAGCGAGGCAGAGCTTCCTGCCCGTGTGGAGGAAGTTCACCATGCAAAGGAAGAGGGAGTTATCTTTAATCTTTTAACCAATCCAGTGGAGATCCTTACAGATGAGAACGACTGGGTAACCGGTATGGTAGTCCGCAAGATGGAATTAGGGGAACCGGATTCTTCCGGCAGAAGACGCCCGGTGGAAATTGCCGGATCTGACTACACCATTGAGGTGGACACGGTGATTATGTCTTTGGGAACTTCCCCCAACCCGCTGATTTCTTCTACCACCAGAGGACTGGAAATCAATAAGCGCAAGTGTATCGTGGCTCAGGAGGAGAACGGCCAGACCACCAAGGAGGGCGTATTTGCCGGCGGCGACGCCGTAACCGGAGCCGCCACGGTGATTCTTGCCATGGAAGCAGGAAAAGCAGGGGCTAAAGGAATTGATGAGTATTTGAGAAACAAATAGTAAAAACCTTTCGATTCCGGAATACAACAAAGGGATAAGGGGATGTGGCAAAAGAAAAGTGTCACATCCCCTGTTTTTACTGTTACTTTCTCTTTTTCCGCCGGTTAACCTTTTTATCCACTACGGCAACGCGGAATTCATAACCGTCTTTTAAGCCGGAAGATGAGTAAAATCTTCCTAATGCGCCGCCGTGAGATTCATTTTCTGACCGCGGGACATGCATAATGGAACTATCGGTTCCTCCCTCGTAAGTTGACGCATAGGGAAATTCATCCAGCTGAGTATCCCGGCCAGGGCGGGAAGGAACTAATTTCTGCCCTTTTGTCTGAGCCTGGTAACGATTTTTTTCTCTGTTGGTGCTGGCAGTCTGGGATTGTACATAAGGATCTTCGGGAGATAATGGTCTTTCTTCCATATAGGTTAAAGTGGTTCCTTCTTCTTCTCCCTGATCCAGATAGGCTTCCGTATGGTGGGCAATATTCGGCCATAATAAACGGTTCACTTCAAATGTGGGCAGTTGATCTTCCATCCCTCTAAAATATGCCCTGCGTGCTTCAAGAATATAGTCATGGGGAGCTCCTGCAGAGACCAGTACCGCTTCCATTTCCGGCCAGGAACTGTCAGCCGACAGACCAGCCCGATATTCTTCCGGTACATAGGAAAGGGCGTCTTCCGGCATCCTTTGGATCACCGGATAAAAATTATGTAACACAGCCTGATTGCCCATAAGAGATGGCAGGCTTAGCGCCCTGTCTCCAGTTGTAAAGGTATTTGAATTCGATAATTTTACATATTTTCCTTCCATATACATCCCCTGTCCTCTATCCCAAAATCACAAAGCATCTTCCATCGTCTCCGGCAAAAGACAATAACTGCCGTCCTTTCAGGATAATTTTATCATACCATTTTAAACCGCTTTATACAATAGAAATCCTGCCCTTTATTTCCTGATAAGAATCGTCCGCTTGCTGCGGATTCCGGAATATGCTAAAATGAGGAAAGAAAAAGGAAAATAAGGAAAAATATGCTATGAATCCAATATTAATTATCCGCCTGGACGATTATTTAACTCCACAGCGGAGTACGCTTCCTTATGAAGATGAGAGGGAAATGACGGAAGATTTTCTGGCATTTTTGGATGCCTGTCTGGAGACCGCATTTTACTGGAAAGACGGACATCACAGCCGGTTGGATCTGCGAGGAGTTGTGGTAACGCCCCAGGAGGTAGAGCAGGCTCTGGCAGAACGGAGAAGGGCAGAGAATCCGAAAGAAGATGAGGATGCCAGAAAGCTTCAGTGCCAGGAATTTAAGAAAATGAGCCAGTATCTGAAAAGCCGCATCGCAGCTTCCAGGGCTCAGGGAATGGAGTCCCGCTTTCTGGAGATTTTTAAAGAGAATTGTCTGACAGAATCAGAACAGTTCTGTCTCCTGCTTGCCCTGGCAGTGGAGTATGACAGAAAATATGAGCGTATATACGGATATCTCCAGGACAATGTAGGGGCAAAAATGCCTACAGTAGGGCTGGGACTTTCCCTGTATCATATGATCAACAGAAAAAGCGCCCTTGAGACCCATTTAAAAAAGCGCAGCTTTTTATGGAACCTTTTAGAGGAACCGGAATCCCGGCGGCCCCAGGAATCACTGCTTTCTTATCCCATGGCTGTCCGGCGGGAAGTGCTGGACTGGCTTTGGGGAGATGAAGCGCGGCTTGCGTATTCCGGGCCATTAGAGCGAATGGCAGTTTGGATTCCTCCTGTATTTAAATGGGAAGATATGGTGCTGGGGCCTAATCAGGAAATGCTGCTCCGGCAGCTGAAGAACCGGATTGCATTCCGGCAGCAGGTTATGGAACAATGGGGATTTGGAAAAAAACTTCCTTATGGTTCAGGCGTCTCCGCCTTGTTTTACGGCCCTCCGGGAACCGGAAAGACAATGGGGGCGCAGGTTATTGCGGCGGATCTGGGGCTTCCTCTTTATCGCATTGATATTTCCAGGATTGCCAGCAAATATATTGGGGAGACAGAGAAAAACCTTAACGCCCTGTTTGACGAGGCTGGCCGCAGGAATATTATATTATTTTTTGATGAAGCAGACGCTCTGTTTGCCAAGCGCTCCGATATTTCAAACTCCAATGATCGGTATGCCAATATGGAGACAGGATTTTTGCTTCAGAAGATCGAAGATTATCAGGGGATAACCATTTTGGCAAGCAACTATCTGGACAATATTGATGAGGCCTTCCGAAGAAGGATCCAGTACATGATTCGATTTCCATTTCCGGATGAAAAGATGCGGTTAAAAATTTGGGAAAAGAGTTTTCCCAAAGAAGCCCCTTTAAACGACGATATTTGTTTTTCAGAGTATGCCGGGAAATATGAACTGTCGGGGAGCAACATAAAGGAAATTGCACTGAATTCCGCTTATCTTGCGGCGGCACAGGGAAGTGAAATTACAGAAGAGCATATTCTGAAAGCCTTGGAAATCCAATTGGAGAAAATGGGGATTTCCGGTAAGATTCGATAAACTGCAGGAGAGATTTATGAAAGCAATATTTGATAATAGAAAAAGGAGCGCTTTGGATTCGAATTTAATCCAGAGAGCGGCAGGAAATCAGACTGCTTTGGAAATGCTTCAAAAGGCGGAGAGGCAGTATGGAGTTCCCATGGATGACGTAAGGGTTCACTATAATTCTGACAAGCCCAAAGAAGTACATGCCCTGGCTTACACTATGGGAACAGATGTATATATAGGTCCGGGTCAGGAGAAACACTTAAAACATGAGCTGGGACATGTGGTGCAGCAGAAGCTGGGAAAGGTAAAGCCTGTAGGAAAAGTAAACGGGCTGCCTCTCAATGATGAGCCGGCATTGGAGCAGGAGGCGGACAGGCTTCTGTAACATATATGAATGAAAAACAGAATGGACAGAAAACGATGAAACAGACAAAAGCAAAAAACATTGATTTACTAAATGGCCCTATCTTTCCTTCCCTCACCGGTCTTGCAATGCCCATTATGGCCACGGCCCTGGTGCAGATGGCCTATAATCTAACGGATATGGCCTGGATCGGAAGAGTAGGGGCAGGGGCGGTAACCTCTGTAGGAACCGCAGGGATGTATACCTGGCTTTCTCAGGGCGTTGCAATGTTTGCCAAAATGGGCGGCCAGGTAAAGGTGGCTCATTCCTTGGGAGAAGGAAATAAGGAAGAGGCGGCAAAGTATGCGGGGGGAGCCCTGCAACTGGGGATTTTTTTGGCCCTTTGCTATGGGGCAATCGCTGTAGCCTTTGCCCGCCCCCTGATTGGTTTTTTTGGACTTAACAGTACAAAAATTATAGAAGACGCGGTGGGCTATATGAGGATTACCTGCGGCTGTATTATTTTTATGTATTTAAATGTGATATTTACCGGGATCCTCACCGCTGCCGGGGACAGCAAAACTTCTTTTAAGGCCAATGTGGCAGGACTGGCGGCCAATATGATTCTGGATCCGCTGCTGATTTTTGGCGCAGGTCCTTTTCCGGCTATGGGAGCCGCCGGCGCCGCTGTGGCGACCGTGACGGCTCAGTTTCTTGTAACCGCCATATTCCTGATAGCAGTACGGCGGGATAAGGTGATTTTTGATGAAGTAAAAATTTTTTCCCGGACACCCTTGAGGTATTTTAAGACTATGGGGAAAATTGGATTTCCCGCCGCAGTGCAGGAGCTGATTTACTGCGTGATTTCCATGGGAATGACCCGCCTGGTGGTACGCTGGGGGGATACGGGCGTGGCAGTTCAAAGAGTGGGAAGTCAGATTGAGTCCATTTCCTGGATGACGGCAGAAGGCTTTGGGGCAGCGGTAAACTCCTTTATCGGTCAGAACTACGGCGCCAGAAAATATGACAGAGTAAAGAAAGGCTATCTTACCGCAATCAAAACCATGGCAGTCTGGGGCGCTTTCTCCACGGCTCTGCTGATTTTTGTCCCGGGCCCTATCTTCCGGCTGTTTATCCATGAGCTGGACGTAGTGCCGCTAGGCATTGACTATTTGAAAATCCTTGGCTGTTCCCAGCTTTTTATGTGCGTTGAGATTGCTACGGTAGGCGCTTTTTCAGGCTTGGGAAAAACTCTTCCATCCTCTGTTTTAAGCGTGGTTTTCACCTCCGCCAGGCTGCCGGTGGCCGCCGCCCTGTCTGCCACAGCCCTGGGGATTAATGGAATATGGTGGGCCTTTACCGTAACCAGTATTGTAAAAGGGATTATTTTCTTTGTGGGGTTTTTGGCAGTGCTTAAGAGGATGGAGAAGATTAATTGAAAAGCAAAACGGAATTCCTATTTGTAAAAGATACCATCACAAACCAAAAGTATTTACAAAGATGAGAGCAGACTTAAGCCGTCAGATTGGAAATCCGGATCTGATGATCCTTTTTACGGCTACAGCATCCCATAAATTGGCGCAGTGTGCCATAGCAGAATCGGAGCGGAGCAATTCTGTTTTGGAGCGTTCACACAGCAGCAGTGCAAGCGCTCTTATACATATACTAGAAGCCTATAAGTAGCCCTCTACTTTTCGTAGGTTTTCTTCCTTATGGCTCATCCATTATAATTACTGAGAGTAAGATATGTTTTTTAGGCGGGTGCCCGCCGGAATGGAGAAAAGCTATGAATTATGTAACCGGAGAAATGATCCGCATTTTGCGGGAAAAGAACAATATGACGCAGAGACAGCTGGCAGAGAAACTAAATGTCAGCGACAAGACCGTATCTAAATGGGAGACCGGCAGAGGATTGCCGGATATTTCCATTCTGGCTGATCTGGCGGCGGCATTAAACATCTCTGTAGCGGAATTGCTGGCTGGAGAGTGTGTGGAAAACGAAAATCGCTCATCCAATATGAAAAAGGCGTCCTTTTATGTATGTCCAATTTGCGGAAATATTATCTGCACAGTGGGAAAAGGAGCTTTTTCCTGCTGCGGCATCCTTCTTCCGCCTTTAGAGGCAGAAGAAGGGGAGACTGACAAGGAACATGAAATTTCAGTGGAAACTATTGATAATGAGTACTATGTATCTGTAAGTCATGATATGAAAAAGAGCCATTTCCTCTCATTTTTTGCCTATGCCACCGCAGGAACGGTTCAGATGGTAAAGCTTTATCCGGAACAAAATGCTGAGGCCCGGTTTGCAAAAAGGGGCCATGGATATATTTATGCCTTCTGCAACCGTCACGGCCTGTACCGGATGCGGATATAAAAACCAGCTAAATACCCGTCTTGGGATATAGGATGAGATTAGTTTGGTTTATTTATCTCCATAGCGGCCTTTGCAATGGGCGATGTAGAGCCGACCATATTTTTTCACTCATCGTCCACCTCGATCAATTCATGGGCAGTGGCTTTCCCAGCTCTCAGCTCTTGGACGGATTTTTTCACATAGGCCATATTTTCCCCGGAGAAGAATGGGTTAGTAGTCTGAGCAATTTCAAACGGGATGCGGTTTTCTCGTAAAACTGCTTTCACAAAAAGATTGATTGCGGTAGATGTATTCAGGCCTACATTGGAGCAGAAGGTGTCAAAGCTGGCCTTGTCTTTTTCGTCTACCCCTTGCGGTTATGGTTGCCAGTGCCATAGATATCTCCCCATCGTTTTCGAGTAACACTATTGTATACTAAAGGCAAGCGTATGTATTACATATGTGGCGAGATTTGCTCGGGTGTTTGGCAGTTTGCGGTTATATGTGGATTGCTATATTTTTATGGAAAAGAGGGCGTTTATATGGTAATATATAGATAAAGATAAAGACACTACGCAAGGCAGTCTTGCAGAAGTATTTGGCGAATACTGCGACCAGTTGTTAGGTATTGAGGATGAGTTGTCATGGACAGCGTATCAGGAAGGATTATCACTAGTTACGGTTTAATCTGGTTGTGGCAACGGATGTAAAAGCAGCTGATCGCAATTCTGAACGGGAGCAACGGGAAGCAGAGAAACAGCAGAAGTTTGAATTGAAACAGTAGAAAAGGAAAGAGAGTTATATATTGTGAAATTTGCTTTTTGGAATGTACATCAAAATAAAGCTATAAATAATTATATTGTTGATCTTATATATGAAAATGGCATTGATATAATTGTATTGGCAGAATATAATGATAACGATCAGAAGATGATTAATCAATTAATAGAAAAAGGCATATACATGAAGAAATATTTAACTTCTGGTTGTGATCGTATTATAATGTATGGTTCAATTCAAAAAGTAATGCCTGCAAATCAAAATAAATATTATTCAATACAAATTATTGATAACAAATATATTTTATGTGGAATGCATTTGCCAAGTCGGATTTATTCGGATCACCAAGAAAGAAGAAATATTGTCATAGATATGATTGTTGCAGATATTAATGAATTAGAGATAAAATTAAAACTTAATAATACGATTATGTTAGGAGATATTAATGAAAATCCTTATGATTCTGGGTGCTTAAATGCTACAAAATTTCATGGAATATCTAGTGGAGAGGATGCTGGAAAAGAGAGTCGATTAATTATGGGTAAAACATTTAAAATGTTTTATAACCCTATGTGGAATTTATTTGGTGATTTTAGTTATCCGCCAGGGACATATTATCATAATGGTAGTGAGCCTATCAATTCTTTTTGGAATATTTATGATCAAGTAATGATTCGTCCAAGCATGAGAAAATGTTTTGTCAAAAAAGTTTAAAAATAATTACGGACATTCAGAACTATTCTTTGGTTGATAAATTGAAACATCCAAGAAAGGATATTAGCGATCATCTACCAATTGTTTTTGAGATAAAGGAGGAAAGAATATGACTTATGATTTTAATTTTGATGGAATTTTAAATTATGATGATGATCAAGCAGTTTCTCCAGATACAGTTGTTGCAGAATTAGGAAAGCAATTAGAAAAAGCTACAAACGGTTTTATCAAAGGCATAGTAAGAGAATATAATGGCCCTATAGAATCTTATGATCAGATGTCTGGTTTTGCATCAATTGCTTCTGCACTTGGAACTTCGTTAGTAAACAGAGATATTCAAGAGAATTTAGGGGCAATAGGTTATCAAGATTATAAATTTGAATTTTTTTTGACAACGTCTAAAATAGAAAATTATAAATATAGAGTCTTATTTTTTGAATATGGTATTGGGATGTATCCAGTTAAAATTGTTCTTGAACAGGGGATTGCGGATGAAATTTTTAAAAAGGAAAATGCAGATTATGTAATTGAATATGGAACGAAAACAGAATTGGAAAATGCAATCTTAAATATCCTAAATACAAAGAAAGTTACAAAGGTTATGCAGGAGTTAATCTATGCAATGAAAAGATTGGAAAGACTTGATAAAGAGAAACCTAAGTTAATAGAAAAATCGTCGGCTATGGAATGAATAAAGGACAGAAAAAAGAAAGAGAGAATTTTGTGGAACATTGAAGGCTTGTAAACGCCTGAATTTCACGAAGTTCTCTCTTTCTTAGGAAATCAGGGGCTAAAATTGGTATTTCCTGACAGCCTGGCCGGCACCGGATGGGATATAAGGCTAAATCAACGTAGTATCAATATACTGAATAAAAGGTTTTTGACTGACACAATGGGGGGTCTGATACCATTCCCATGATTTCTTTAATCCAGCTTCTAATGGTTCTGTCTCCGGCATCAGCTTTTCCTGGGATGTTACGTCCAGATAATATTCATAGTCATAAAAGCTAAAGTAATTTCTTTGGTTTACGCTGCGGTTAACCGTGACAAATTCCGCATTTTTTCCGACTGTCTGATAGCATAAGAAAACCCAGTCACGGACGGATACGGTTTCTTTATTTCCCACATTAAAAATATGCTGAGCAGGTCTTTGCTCCAGAATATTCTGTTCTTCCTCCTGTGACTAATACATTTTTCATGACAGTTTTTCCACCAAAGATTTAGTTAAAGAGTTTATGGTTTCCTTTCCCCTTTTTAGAGTCAGATCCGGGGGCCGGATGATTTCCCACCAGAGAGATCAGCTCCTGCATATTAAGCCTCTGATCCTTCATTTCATCCCTGGTATTGGGGAAATATTTTTCCAGAATGGGAAGGAGAACCAGCACTGTTATGCCGGAAGTAAACCCGCCGTTATAGAGAACAAATCCGCCGTGAAGGGCGCTGGTGGCAGTGCACATGGAGGCGCATAAAAAGCCGCTGACAATTCCGGCCCGGATGCCGTAACGGCCTACCAGAGGGCTCATACCGGTGGCAAAGGCCACACTGTTTAAATAGCCTTGAGTGGAAACGGACCAGGTGATATCCCTTCCGTTTAAATGGCAGAAAAACATGGTTACAAGGTAAAGGCACTGGTATCCTACTAAAATCGGCAGCACATTGCGGGGATGCTGGCCCATGGCGGAAAAGGTCAGGGCTGCCAGCATAATTCCAAAGGTGGGGCCGGTAAAACCGGCTCCTTCCGTAAACAGGATTACCAGATTCAGGTATAACAGAAACAGGCTGCCATAGATACCCATGTTCATAAGACACACAGGCATGCCGTATTTTTCCGAAAAGTCACTGTGAAATCCGGTGTCTTTAAACAGATGTGACAGGCCCTTCACACTTCTTCCGTTTAACAAATATCCGGCCAGGAAACAGAAAAGAAACAGGATTCCATAAAAACAGTTGGCGTAAAGCCGGTAGCTGTGGTGAAAATGGAGATAGATATAATTGTCCACCGCAAAGGGCTTAGAGGGCGTAATCCCCATGGTATGGTACATAAAATTATACACGAAAAATCCGAAAATCCCGAAAGCCAGTCCGCCGTTGTAGAGATTATATCCCTTGTGCCAGGCGCTGGCTCCAGGCAGAATTGCAGGTACAATATAGCCCATTATAATGCTGAAAGCCACAGCCATAGCCACTCCGGCCAGGGTTATGTTGGTCTGGCCGTATACAAATGATTCCCCTTCTGTGTACCGGAACAGAAATTCGCTGATAAAGGGTGCAAAAGAGGTAGTAAACATGCAGATGTGGAGATTACTTTTAAAATCCAGCTTCTGGTGATGGAGATAGATAAAGGGAGCCAGAAAGCAGGGAAGCATATTTAAGAGATTCAGCCCATAAAAACAGTGAGCCACCACCAGAAAGTACCCGGCCAGGGTATTGGCCTTTGAATCTCCCTTTAAGCCAACCATAAACAGTACACAGACCATGCCGCACATCCCGGCGTTGAGCATGGTGCTGGCCAGTCCGCCGATCGCAAAATAATCCGTAATCAATGGACAGGGGGTAATGAGAATCCGATGCCAGTCTGCAAACACCATCCCCCATTCTTTGGTGTAAATCGCCGCAATCCAGGCAGAAATCAGAAATGACAGGGAAAACCCCAGCGCAATTCCGTTGATAATTTGACTGTTGCTGAATTTGTACCTCTTCATAATACCACAGCCCCCAATGAAGTCTTTTCTCTGGTGTAAAAGCCTTTTTAACAAGGCTTCTGACCTTTATCATAACATGGTTTTTTGGATTTCTCAACAGGGGGAAATGGCAAAAAGAGAAGGTGTTTCTATCAGAAGTGGATTGTCTGCAAAGAAAAAAGAAGCTATAATAGAGAGAACAGCAGACTATCAATGAGCAAAAATACCAGAGGAACAAACCAGTTATGATTATTGAAGAAAGACTGAAAATGCAGGAAGGATTTTCCGATGTAGAAAAAGCCATTGCCAATTACATACTGGAGCGGGGAGAAAAGCTGAAAAACGAAAGCGCCCGCTATGTGGCCCGGCAGGTTTATACCTCGGTTTCTTCGGTCACCCGTCTTTGCCAACGGCTGGGGTTTGACGGATATCCGGATTTTCGGGAAGCGTATTTGGAAGAGGAGGCGTATCTTTGTTCCCATTTTCAGAGAATAGACGCAAACATGCCCTTTGAAAGAAAGGACAGCCCTCTTCGGGTGGCCAATAAGCTTTCCACCTTGTATGGGGAAATTGTCGATGATACCCTTTCTCTGATTACGGCGGAGCAGATGCAGGCGGTTATGCAAATGTTTGAGACATGCAACCGGATCCATGTGATGTCTCTGGGCTCCCACGCCTATCTGGCTTACCCCTTCCGCGAAAAGATGATGAAAATCGGTATCCAGGTAGATATTAATCAGCAGTCGGATATTGGCTATTATCAAGCGGAGGTGGCAGGAAAAGAGGAAATTTTTCTCTTCATCTCCTATTCCGGTGAATTGGAGAACCTTATTAAAGTTGCTGAAAAGGCGAAATCAAAAGGAATTCCCACTATTTGTTTTACTTCTTATGGACATAATCAGCTGGCATCCGTGTGACATTGTATTTTATGTTTCCACCAGGGAGAAACTCATTACAAACCTGGGAACTTACGGTGTCTATGTGTCAGTTCTGTATCTTTTTGATATCTTATATTCTTGTTGGTTCAATCGAAATCATGAAAAAAATCTGGCGAAAAAAACCCGCATTTCTGCGGAATATGAAAAGAAAAGGCATTCCCAAAACCCAATCCTGATGGAAAGCGAGTAAAATCATAGACCTGCAATGGTGTTGCAGGTCTATCATGTCAGGATGAAAATTTTTTCGCAACACTGTTGAAAGGAGTCTCCAAATTATTGAAGGTTTCCGGTCTCTTTTGTAAACTGAAGGTACAAAGTAATTGTTGCCGGCAAATGAGAAAAGAGAAGGAGAAAGCTATGGATTACAGAGAAACTGCTACTAGAATATTGGAGAAAGTGGGCGGAAAAGACAATGTTGTATCTGTGGGCCACTGTGCCACACGGCTGAGGTTTGTGTTGAAAAGTGAGGAAAAAGCGGATGCTGACAGCATAAAGCAGATCAAAGGGATTATTGGGGTAGTAAATAAAGGCGGTCAGTTTCAGGTGATAATAGGCGGGGAAGTTACAGATGTGTTTCGGGAGCTTATGAAATTGGCAGAATTTGAAACTTCACAGGATTCAGGTGGGGAGAAGGGAGCAAAGGATAAAAAAGGCTTTATTGGCAGCGCCCTGGAAACCATTGCAGGGATTTTCTTCCCTACCATTGCTTCCCTCACTGGCTGCGGCATGCTGCAGGCATTGCTGGCGCTCCTTGTATTTTTAAAAGTGGTGGATACCAGCTCCCAGACCTATATTATTTTGAAACTGATGGGCGACGCGGCATTTTATTTTCTTCCCATTATCCTGGCTGTGTCAGCGGCCAAAAAGTTCCGGTGCAACGAATATCTGGCGGCTGCTGTGGGCGGAATCCTGATTCATCCTAATTTTATCAGTCTGGTAAATACGGCAAAGGAAACCGGGGAGGGGTTATATTTTGCAGGGCTTCCGGTAAATCTGGCCAGTTATGCCAGTTCGGTAATTCCCATTATTCTGATTGTCTGGTTTATGTCTTACATAGAGCGGGGAGTGGAAAAGATTGTGCCGAAATCTCTGCGGATGATTCTTGTGCCATTGCTTACCCTGATCGTTGTTGGACCGGCAGGGATCTTGCTGATAGGTCCTGTTGGATATATTGCAGGCGACTATCTGGCGGCATTTATTAATTGGTTAAATCATACGGCCCCATGGCTGGTGCCCATGCTGGTAGGTACGTTTACTCCTCTCATGGTAATGTGCGGTATGCACTACGGGTTAATTCCCCTTGGAGTCAGCATGCTTGCCTCAACGGGATACGATACTGTTGCAGGCCCCGGAATGCTTGTGTCCAATATTGCTCAGGGAGCCGCTTCCCTTGGCGTTGCTTTCCGTGCAAAAAACAAAGAGCTGAAATCTCTTGCATCTTCTGTGGGTATCACAGCGGTGTGCGGTATTACGGAACCGGCTATGTATGGAATCAGTCTTCGCTACAAAAAGCCTTTATATGCCGCCATGGTTGGAGGCGGAGTGGGCGGCCTGTTTTTAGGAATTTTTGGAGTAGGGCGCTATGCCCAGGCAGCGCCGGGGCTTCTGGCCCTTCCCAGCTATATTGGCGGGGATTCTTTAAAAATATTCTATCTGGCCTGTATTGGTTCTGCCATTGCGTTTATTGTGTCTTTTGCAGTTTCTTTTGCTCTTGGGGTTGATGAGGCAGGGGGAAAAGAATAGATAGGAAATGGGAGGAATTGTATGAAGTTTCCAAATGATTTTTTATGGGGCGGCGCTACTGCTGCCAATCAGTGTGAAGGAGCTTATGCAGAGGACGGGAAAGGTTTGTCTACTGCTGATGTAATGCTGGCTGGAAAAAGCGATGATTATAGTTTTGGCAGAGGCAATCCCAGGGATGTGACCAAAGAAATCGAGGAGGGGATTTATTACCCAAGCCATAGGGCGATTGATCACTACCATCATATGGAAGAGGATGTGGAACTTTTTGCAGAGATGGGATTTAAATGTTATCGCTTTTCCATAGCATGGAGCCGCATTTTTCCTCAGGGAGACGAGGAAGTTCCCAATGAGGAGGGCCTTAAATTCTATGATCGGCTTATCAATCTGCTTCTGAAATATCATATAGAACCCCTGGTGACCATGTCCCATTTTGAGACTCCTCTGGGACTTTTAAAATATGGTTCCTGGGAGAACCGGAAGACTGTGGATTTTTTCAGCCGGTATGCAAAGGTTCTTTTAGAACGGTATAAAGGGAAAGTCCGTTACTGGCTGACCTTTAATGAGATAAACGCCATGTCCCTGCAGCCATGGATGGCAGGAGGGATCGATTCGGCGGATGAGGCGGTTCGCATGAGAGCGGCATACCATCAGCTTCTTGCCAGCGCAAAGGCAGTGGATATGGCTCATAAGATTGACCCGGAAAATAAGGTGGGAATGATGTACTCCGGACATTTTGCCTATCCCAATTCTCCGGATCCAAGAGATGTCCAGGGAACAGTTGATTTCATGCATAAAATGCTGTTTTACTGTGACGTCCAGTGTCGCGGGTATTATCCGTCGTACAAGATAAAAGAACTGGAGCGGGAACAGATTGTGCTTCCCATAAAGCCTGGAGATGAAGAGATTTTAAAGGCCGGAAAAGTTGATTTTTTGTCATTCAGCTATTATCTGACCCATGTGACGGGAAAGGATACGAAAGGAGCTGTCAGAGGGCTCAATGGCATTGATACCGGATACAAAAATCCCTATCTGAAAGAGTCAGAGTGGGGCTGGTCCGTGAATCCTATGGGACTGCGGCATATTCTGAATTTTTTCTGGGAACGGTATCAGATTCCCCTTATGGTGGTGGAAAATGGCCTTGGAGCAGTGGATGTGGTAGAAGAGGATGGATCGATACACGATGATTACCGTATTCAATACCTGAAAGAACACATCCGGGAAATGAAAAAGGCCATGGAGCTGGACGGAGTGGAAGTGATGGGATATACGTCATGGGGGTGTATTGACCTGGTTGCCGCCAGCACAGGCCAGATGAGTAAGCGCTATGGATTTATCCATGTAGATTTGGATGATGAGGGCAACGGAACATTGAAGCGGAGAAAAAAGGACTCTTTCTGGTGGTATAAAAAGTTAATTGAGACAGGTGCAGAGGAAGAACGCTTGTGAAACACAGTTTCACAATTGGAATGCGTTCTGACGAAGTGGCAGGCGACGTAAAGCGTCGCGTGCCGGTACCGATAAAAGGAGGAATTGTAATTATGAGAGACGATGTACATTCAAAAGAGTTTTGGGACGGAGTTGAGAAAAAGGCTACCTTTCAGAAACAGTTTAAAAGGCCGGATTGTATCATTCTGGACAGCGAATACTGCAGTATGGGCCGGATGATCGCGGTAAAAGCATGTGAAAGCAGCGGATACGCCTACTATGATGCGGAAAAGCTTATGAGCCTTCTCAAGCCGGAAGAGAGGGAATTGGTTGCCCAATATGACAAAGTACTGGAAAATACGGAATTAACGGCAGAGGACTTAAAAAAGGATAAGGAGTTTGCCTGTGTTTGCCAACTGTATCAGCAGGCTATCAGGCAGGCGCTGAAAGAGGGTCCGTGCCTGATCCATGAATGTGGAATAAAAGAGAGACTTGAGCAGGATGGGTACACCAGTCTCAGCGTACTGTTCTATGCAATGGATCAGCAGGAGAAGCGGGAGAGGGCAAAAACTACTGCCATTTACAAAGACCTGGAAACCCCGGAGCAATTAGATAAAGCCATTGAGAAAGAGGATCACAGACGGAGAATCTACCACGACGCCTTAAGCGATAGGCCGTGGGGGATGAAGGAGGCGTATGATCTTTGCCTTAATACGGATGTAATGGGGAGGAAAAAATCAGCGGAGCTTTTAGGGGTTTTGATGGCAGAAATAGAAATAAAAGAAGTGTAAGATATGGGGCTGCCGCACTAAGAAAATTAAAGCGGCAGCCCCAAGTATGTGCTTATTCATCAGTCTAAAATCGGCAAATTGTTCAGGCAGGGCGGTAAATGCATCATATGATGATTTGTCATAGGAGTTAAAATCATACCTCCGTTCCCTTTAAAGCCTCTTTTAATTCCTCATACTTTTCTCTGATTGGCGTAAATAATTCTTCTTTTTTCATAACATGAAATTCCTTTCTGGTATCAGTGTTTTCCTGTCTTTATCAAGTCATTTCATTATATCAGAAAAATACGGATCAACCAATAATTTTATAAAGGGTTAATATCGCAATGTGAAAAATGAAATGTGAAACAAAATGAAATATTTAAAAATAAAAGTGAAACAAAAAGTCGATACAATAGATATTATTAATATATTTGTTAAAATTAGACAATTAAATACAGAATAATTGGGCATATATGACAGTTTACGTAGAGAGATAAATATGATACTATTTGTGTAAAGATAGTATAAAGTATGAAACAATCATATGAAAGGAACAGACCCATGACCATTGAGGAAATATCCAAACTGGCAAACGTATCAAAAGCAACTGTTTCCAGAGTACTAAATAGAAACGGGTATGTCAGTGAAGAGAAGAAGAAAAAGGTGCTGGAAGTATTAAAGGAAACCGGATATCAGCATCCGGAAGGACCGCGAAAGCCGGCTATTGGAAAAATACATACCGTAGGAGTTATTATTTCAGAGATGACCAACCCCTACTTTCTATCTTCCTTTGAGGGAATCGCTGCTGCTGCGGACCAGTATGATATTGATTTGATTTTTTATAATTCTGACAGAAATCCGGAGAAGGAGATTCGGGCGCTAAAACGCTTTAAGGAGATGAAAGTACAGGGGATCATTATTGCTCCGACTTTGGATTTTGATAATTTTGAAAGCTCTAAAAAATTCAGCAAGGCTATGAATGATACTGGGATTCCGATTATTTTTATGGACGCCACTGCAGAACTGGATCAGAGAGACGGAGTATTCTTTGACAATTTTGCCGGAGCGTTTCATGCAGTGGATTCCATGATACAGGAAGGCCACAGGGAGATTGGCATTCTCACCGGAGATCGGAACATTAAGGCGGTGCGGGACAGATACCGCGGGTATGTAAAGGCTCTTGAGGCCAATGGAATTAAGCTGAATCAGGAGTTTATCCTTCAGGGAGATTTTACTAGAGAGGGGGCGTATCGAGTCACAAAAGAGCATTTAGAGAAGGGGAAATTGCCGCCGGCGGTTTTCACAAGCAACAATTTCAGCACAGAGGGGTTTGTCAGGGCTGTGCTGGAAAAAAATCTGGTATTGGGGAGGGATGTTCACTGTATGGCATTTGATAAGCTGGAGCAGTTTGACATGTTTAAACTGAAGTACAGCTATCTGGAAAGAAATCCATGGGAGATGGGACGGATTGCAATGGAGCTTCTGTTAGAACGATTAAAGAATCCGGAAATTCTTTGCACCAGAAAAATCATACCCTATGATATTGTCATCAACAAATAGAAAAAAATGCCACTTATCTAGTGGAAGTAGATGAGTGGCGGTACATAAAAGAACCCTATTGGCATAGGTCTTATTTTTGTACTCTTTTTTTATAGCATATGGAGTGATTTTTGACAAGAGGATATTTTACATGAAAACATATATTGCAGTAGGCACGTTGGATTACAAAACTTATAAAAAGGATAAGGGACTGCATTTAGTAGCCATGAATGAGGAAGGAAGACTGAGTCTTTTAGACTCGCGGTATGACGGTCTGAATCCTTCCTTCGTGGCGGCAGGACATAAGCCTGGTATGGTTTATGCGGTCAGTGAGCGCCTGAATTCTTTGGAAGTAGCTGGTTACGAATTGAACAGAGAAACGGAGAACCTGCAGATTCGCTCTGTTGTGACCTCTGATTCTTCAGGAGGCGTATGTGTATCGCTGTCTCCCCAGGGAAAACACCTGGCGGTTCCGTGCTGGAAAAGCTCAGATATTCTGGTTTGCGCTTTGGATTCCCAAGGAAATCCGGCTCAATGGACATGCAGGACAGAGCTGCCGGAGGGAAAAGGAGCAAGGGCGAGGCAGACTCAGCCCAATCCTCACCAGGTGGTATTTGACATCAGCGGCAGATATGCGGTAGTTCCTGATTTGGGGGCGGATTGCATTCACATTGCCGGGTGGGAGGAAACGTCAGGAAAGCTGAAACTGATAGAGAAAAAGGAGGTACAGCCCGGGGATGGCCCGCGCCATGGAGTATTTCATCCAAAAGGCCCATGGTTTTATCTGTTTAGTGAACTGGGACTAAGCGTCAGTGTATACGAATTTGACTATGACATGAAAAATATGCATTTGATTCAGAGAACAGAGCTGATCCCGGAGAATTTTTGGAAACAGTATGACGGGCCGGAGATCCAGGGAGCTGAAGTAAAGCTTTCTCCTGAGGGAAGGTTTTTATTTGCCAGCATAAGAGGCTATTTCACAGAAAAAGGAGAGGACAGGCTTTTGAGAATGGAAATTGATTCTGAGACCGGAAAGCTCTCTCATCCTGCAAGCTTCTCCTGTAAAGGGCATTGTCCCAGGATGTTTGAATTTTCACCGGACGGACAGTTTTTGCTGGTGTGCAATCAGGAGGACGGCCAGGTAGTAAGCCTTGCATATGATCCGAAAACCGGAACCCCGGGAGAGGCATGTGATCGGGTAAAAATTGAGGAAGCTGCCGCTCTGGCCTTTATCAGGACAGGAGAACAAAATATATGATAAATTACGATGAAACAGGAAAGGCTGCCCTGGTAACAGGGGGAGAGAGAGGAATTGGAAGAGGGATTGTGCTGCGTCTGGCGGAAGCGGGATATGATGTGGCATTTACTTATTATTTTAGCAGTGAAAAGGCAGAAGAAGTAAAGAATACAGTAGAAAAGATGGGCAGGCGCTGCGCCATATTAGAAGCAGATTTCCGGAATGCCGGGGAAACAGAGGCTGTAATAAAAGAGGCGGTGAAAGGATTGGGGCATTTGGATTTAGTTGTGAATAACGCGGCCATTATGCCTCCGCGCCTCTACCAATATGAGTATACAGCGGATCATATCGACGAAGTGCTGTCAGTAAATTACAGAGGCTATATGCTGATTATGCGGGACGCCATCCGTTATTGGATGAAAGAAGGAACAAAAGGCTCTATTGTAAATATCAATTCAGAGAGCGCCATAAGCTCCCACCAAAAGTTCTCTCTGTATGGGGGAATTAAAGCGGCAATTTTGAGAAGCAGCGCCAATGCGGCTTTGGATGCAGCGCCTTATGGGATTCGGATAAATTGTGTTCTGCCGGGATGTATTGATACCATTTCAGGAGAAGCAGAGCACAGAGAAAAATTCGCCCGCGCCAACATCCCTCTTCAAAGACAGGGAACTGCCAGAGAGATTGGCAATGCGGTGCTGTGGCTGGCATCAGATGAAGCAGCCTATATTACAGGAGCTAATTTGACAGTAGATGGAGGGCTTACGCTCCCGGGGCTGACGGATATGACAGTAGAACCAGATGAAGTAGCCTACGGTATGTGTACAAAGAGAAATGTTACAAAGCTGGAAATGGAAGCCTGGTAAGGCAGAGGCTAGTGTGTCGAAGAAAAGGAGAAAAACAGAATATGAAAAAATTATGGAAGATAGCATTGACTGCAGCTATGGTTATGGGCATGACTGCCTGCTCATTAGAAAGCAATGAGAAGGCGGTGTCCACAACGGCTTCTCAGGAAAGCGCGAAGCAGACAGAAGCAATTCAAAGCGGAACAGGAAAAAAGATTGGCATTTCCTATGCGGAGGTCAGCGCTGGATTTAATGTTTCCCAGGCAGAAGCCTTTGAGACAATTGGAAAAGAGTACGGATATGAGATAACCCTGATTAATGCGGATAACAATGTAGAAAAACAAGTGGCGGATGTGGAGGATCTGATTGCTCAGGGAGTAGATGTAATATTTTACAATCCGGTTGATTCATCAGCCTGCAGTACCGTTATGGACAGAGTTCAGGCCGCTGGAGTGGACATGGTTGTATTTAATGCCAAAGCGGACGGATATGAGCCGGGGGAAGATTATCTGTTTCTGGGAATCGGTGAATGTTATGACCAGGGAGCGGAAGTGGCAAAGTGGATTGGGGAGAATTACAGCAAAGAAAATCCTATGCGGATTCTTCATCTTACTGGTTCCATGTCCCAGTCTTGGTCATTGGACAGAGGAGAAGGCTTTGTGGAAACCATTGAGGCAGTACAGCCGGATTGTGAATTTGTGTCTACCCAGTGTGCAAATTGCAGCCGGATTGACGCTCAACAGATGACGCTTAACGTGCTCCAGGCCAATCAGGGCGGGATTGATGTGATTTATGCCCATAATGACGAAATGATTTTAGGGGCGATTGCCGCTGTAAAAGAGTATGGGCTGGAACCGGGCCAGGATGTTATAACCTGTGGAATCGATCTGTCCATGGAAATGTGTGAGTCTATTTTAGCCGGAGAATTAAGCAGCTGCCTGATTATCGATCCGGAGGCTATTGTTTACGGCTTATATGACAACTATACCAAATACTTAAATGGAGAAGACTATCCAAAAGTTACCGGACTTCAGCTCAGAATGTGCGATTCTGGCAATGCTCAGGAGGAAATGGACAGCGGCAAGATTATTTTTTAAAATTGCCGCTGCTTACACAGAACTGGAGGGAAAAATGGCAGAAGCAGAAAAGAACATTTTAGAGATTATAGAAGTCAGCAAAACCTTTCCCGGAGTCAAAGCCTTGGATAAAATCTCTTTTTCGCTGAAAAAAGGAGAGATTCGGTCTCTCAGCGGTGAAAATGGGGCGGGAAAATCTACGCTTATCAAGATATTAACCGGAGTTTATAAAAGTGATGGGGGCCGGATTCTGTTTGATGGAAAAGAGGCGGTTTTTGCAGGAACCAGGGAATCGGCGTCTGCCGGAATCCGGGCCGTTTTTCAGGAGCTGAATTTAATCCCTTATCTGACTGTGGCTGAAAACCTGGTATTAGAGGACTATCCTGTGAAAAGGGGAGCAATAGACTGGAAAAGGGCGGAGGAAGAAGCGACTTATATTTTTAAGGAACTGGGAGTGGATATTGATATTCATGCGGAACTTTCCGAGCTGGGAGCTGCCGCCTGGCAGATGGTATCCATTGCCATAGCATTGCGGAAAGACTGCCGCCTTATGATCTTAGACGAACCCACTTCTTCCCTGGACAAAAGGGAAGTGGAAATTCTTTTTTCTGTTATAGAGAAATTAAAAGCCCGGGGAGTGTCCTTCCTTTTTATCACTCACCGTTTGGAAGAAGTTTTTCAGATTTGTGATTCCATTACCATATTAAAAGATGGGGCCTGCATTGGAACTTTTCCGGTAGAAGAAATGGATCAGAACCGGCTGGTATCTTTGATGGTGGGAAGAACCGTAAACCATCAGGAGCGTATAGCAAAAGAGCGCACTTATGATGAAAAAGAGGTTCCTATCGTAGAACTGAGACAGGTAAAAAGCTTTCCAAGGGTGACAAATATCAATTTAAAGGTTTATCCGGGAGAAATACTGGGAATTGCCGGGCTTTTGGGTTCCGGAAGATCAGAGACGGCACAAATTATCGCCGGGTGCAGGAAAATAGACGGAGGTTCGTTTTTTCTTAACGGAAAGCAGTTCTCCATGACCAGTCCAATTACAGCGAAAAAGCAGAAGATCGTGTATTGTACGGAAAACCGGAGAGTGGACGGGATAATTCCCAATATGTCCGTGAGAAACAATATGATTTTAAGCAGCGCTGGTCAGGTGGGAAGATATGGTGTTATAGAGGGGAGAAAGTGTAAGGCTTTGGTAAAAAGCTATATAGACCAGTTTCGAATCAAAACCCCTTCTGAAGATCAGAAAATCAAATTCCTTTCAGGAGGAAACCAACAGAAAGTCCTTTTGGCCAGAGGTCTTTCCACCAACCCAAAACTAGTGATTCTGGATGAGCCTACCAGAGGAATTGATGTGGGAGCCAAGCAGGAAATTCTGGATTTGATCTGTGAGATTTCCGATGAGGGGATAGGGGTGATTTTTATCTCTTCGGATCTGCCTGAACTGGTGAAAATCTGTCACCGCGTCATTGTATTTAGGGAAGGGACAACCATAGGATGTTTATCCGGAGAGGAGATTACCCAGGAGAAAATAATGGAAACCATAGCGGAAGGAGACAGAAAGGAGGGTTCAAATGGATAAATGGAAAGCTTACCGAAATACTGTTTCCACACCCTTGATATTTTTCTGTCTCTTTGCCGGCAACTGCCTGTTTACCAGAAATTTTGCAAGTTGGTATACGGTGAGAAGTATTGTAACTCAGAGTACATCGCTGGTGTTGACGGCAATAGGAACTACTTTTGTGATTGCGGCAGGCGGGATTGATATTTCCCTGGGAAGCGGATTTGCGTGGAATGCGGTATTGTTTGCCCTGGTGCTTCAAAATACAGATTCTTTGGTTTTTGCGGTTCTGGCTGCTTGTATTTCTGCGGCGGCTATCGGATTTATCAATGGCATGAATGTGGCCAGATTCCGGATACAGCCGATGATTGCCACCATGGCTATGATGTATATACTAAGAGCATTTGCTAAGGTGCTGACCAATGGGGCCACAGTCCGGATCCGCAGCCCATGGCTGCGGGAATTTTGCTATATGAAATTTTTTGGAGACACCATTCCAATACAGGTCTTTTTAATAGCAATCCCTTTCATCTCAGCTGTTTTTCTGGCGAAAAAAACACCGTTTGGAATTTATATTGAGGCTTGCGGGGATAACCTGGACGCATCCAGAAAGGCGGGAATCCGGGTGGTATTCTGTACTGTTTTGGCATATGTAATCTGTAACCTTCTGACTGCCCTTGCCGGGATTTTTGACGCGGGAAGCGTTTCCAGTGCGGATCCTATGGCTATGGGAATTCTTCTGGAAATGGATGCCATTGCCGCAACCGTAATAGGCGGAACGTCCATCAGCGGAGGGAAACCTAATTTTATCGGTACGGTATTTGGAGTGTTTATTCTGCAGATTATTACGATTATGATTAATATGAATAATATCTCAGAACAGTGGTCCTATATTGTGACAGCAGCAATTATTATTGTAGCGGTAGTATTCCAAAACTTAAGAAAAAGGAAGGAGGGATAGGATATGGCAGATTCCGTTGCATATAAAAAACGAGGCATTCATGTCTCGTCGGGAGCTATGGCGTTAGCAGTGGTGATTCTTATAGGAAGCGCTTTTAACCCGGGGCTGTTTTTAAGCTATTCTAATATTCAGAACATACTCCGCCAGACAGTAACCAACGCGCTTTTGGCCTTTGGAATGGCTTATGTGATTATCAGCGGTTCTATTGATTTGAGTGTAGCCACTACCTTAGCCATGGCAGGCTATATTGGAGTATGGCTTCTTCCCTGTTCGTTTCCGCTGGCGTTTTTGGCAGCTGTCATGTTTGGCGTTTTAGTAGGCTTCCTAAATGGTTTTTTAATTGCCAAGGTGAAATTTCCGCCTATGATCGCTACTTATTCTACACAGCTTTTTATTAAGGGAATGATTCTGGTTATTACCAACGGAGCCACTTTAAGGCCGGCCGGGGAAAATATGGTAATGAAATATCTGGGGCATGGGACAGTACTGGGGCTTGTGCCTCTGGGATTTGTACTGTTAATAATCGTGTTTTGTGCCTGCAATTATTCTATTGGAAATATTCCTCTGTTCCGAAATATCTATGCAATAGGAGGGAATGAGGAAGGGGCTGAAATGATGGGAGTCAATGTAGTGAAAACCAGAATTATGGCCCATATAATATGCAGTATTTTGGCCTGTATTGCGGGGATCAATGTAGCAGCCAGGACAGGGGCAGCCACAGCAGGAGCAGGAGACGGGTATGATATGCTTGCTATCGCTTCCGTAGTAATCGGCGGAATCTCCATGGCAGGAGGAAAAGGAAAATTTTCCGGCTGTTTTTTTGGAGCTATGGTAGTAGCTATTTTATCTAATATATTTAAGCTCCAAAACACCTTAAACGCCTATTGGGAGAGGGCTATCATCGGCATTGTGCTGCTGGCGGTTCTTCTGGTACAGGCAGGAATGAATCAGGAAGAGTTTAAAGGAAGGTTCAAGAGAATACTTTGGAGGAATCAGTGATGACAGAGAGGAAAAAAGCAATTGTCAGCGGCGGCGGGAGAGGGATAGGCGCAGGGATCTCTTTAAAACTTGCCGGCGAAGGATATGATTTAGCTATTAGCTATGCCAACGATTGGACTCACGCGGAAAAAACAGCGGAGGAAATCAAAAACCGCTTTGGAAGGGAATGTTATCTCTTTCAGGCAGTATTTGAAGAAGAGGG
Source organism: uncultured Lachnospiraceae bacterium (assembly GCA_910586755.1). Classification (GTDB taxonomy): domain Bacteria; phylum Bacillota; class Clostridia; order Lachnospirales; family Lachnospiraceae; genus UMGS1370. Next base: position 39,395 of record CAJUJM010000008.1, on the reverse strand, counting down.
AGCGCCGGAACGCTTTATTCATGAGGCAGTAAAAAAGCTGGGAGGCGTGGATCTGCTGGTTAACAATGCCATCCGTCCGGGACTGGGAGGAGGATTACTGGATATCGACACAGAGGAAATGGACAAGCTGATGCGGGCGGATCTGCGGGGAACCATCCTGTGCACACGAGAGGCAGCCAGGTATATGGCAAAGAGGGAGGTACATGGAAATATTATTATGATTTCGTCCATGAGAGCGGAGCGGGCTATGCCCAACGCGGGATTATACAGCGGTTTTAAAGCAGGACTTAATCAGATGACCAAGTGCTTCAGCCTGGATCTGGCGCCTTTTGGAATCCGGGTAAATTCTGTGGAGCCGGGAGCGATTACAGTGAGAACCAGGGAAGAGCTTTTAGCGTCTGGCATGGCAGAAGAGGCAGTGGATGCAAAAGAAGCTTTTGCCAAGCGGATTCCTTTGGGCAGAAAGGGAGAGCCAAAAGATATCGCCGAGGCAGTGGCATTTCTGGCATCAGATAAGGCTTCCTATATAACGGGAGCAACCCTTTTGGTGGACGGGGGCTTAACGATTCCGGGATTCCCTGAAAGCGTGGGAGAACCGGAGACAGATGCCTATACCTGGGGATATATTAAGAAAAAGAGCCAGTGGAAATGGGCGTCAGAATATTAAAAGGAAAAGCTATGAATAATTATTTAATAGTAGGAACTTATACGGGAGGCAGCCACAGCGATCTGGAAATAACAGGAAGCCGGGGGATTTATGTATACCAGATAGAGCCGAATACCAATAAACTCCGGTTTTTAGATTGCTGCGGACAAGGACAAATCGATCCGGCATTTTTAGCAGTTAAGGGCAATACAATCGTTACAGAAAATGAAAGAAAAGACAGCCTGACGCTGCAGTCCTTTCAGATAACTGGGGATGGAAAAATGGAGTGGAAGGACTGCCTTACCGCAACCGGATCCAAATGTGCCCATGTGTGTTTTGATCCTGTGGGAAACTACCTTATTGGCGCAGGCTATTCCAGCGGAAATGTGGCTGTGGCTTCTTATAAAGAAAACGGGAAAATGGAACTGACAGATTTGGTTTTTCATAAAGGAAGCAGCATTGTTCCAAAACGTCAGGAATGTCCTCATGCCCATTCAGCCAGATTTTCTCCGGACGGACAAGAGCTGTTCGTTCCGGATTTGGGTATGGATAAGGTAATGAATTATGAGTTTCAGAGAGAAACCGGAAAGCTTACGGAAAATCCTAAACAGCCCTATGTAACAACCGATCCGGGAGAAGGACCAAGGCACTTTTGCTTTCACCCGTTCCTTCCGGTGGCTTACCTTCTCACAGAGATAGGAAATCACATTTATGTGTATCAGTATGAAAAAACAGAAAGGACGCTAAAACAAATTCAGAAAATTTCAGTACTTCCAGACGGCTATAATCAGGTTAGCTATGGAGCGGAACTGATTGTCTCTGAAGATGGAAAATTTTTATATTCCTCCAATCGGGGACATGATTCCATAGGACTTTTTGTGATTTCAGAAAGCAGCGGAACATTGAAAGCGTCTGGCTGGTTCCCCTGCGGCGGAAGGGGCCCCAGGCATATCTGCTTTGGCCCAGGAGAAAAGACTGTTATAGTAGCCAATAAAGAGTCGGACAATCTGGCTGTACTGGAACGGGATAGCTGCACCGGGGCTTTTGGGCAAAATTATCATACCTACTCTGTCCCGGCGCCTGCATGTGCCGCTTTGGCAAAGGTAGAATAAGAGATGGAAAATATGGTAAATCAGGTAAAAAGAAAGCTAAAAGAAAGACAGGAAATTACCAGTGTGTTTTTACGGATTCCGGACCCTGCGGCAGCAGAATTAATGGTGGCAGAGGAAGTCGATCTTCTGGTGATTGATCAAGAGCACTATGTATTTCCGGAAGAAATGATCACACAAATTCTTCGGGTTACAAATAATACCAAAACATCTTGCCTGATTCGTGTTTCTCAGGTAGAACAGGAAAAAATCGGAAGGCTTTTAGATGCGGGAGCCGGAGGAATTCTTCTGGCAGACGCTAAAGATGCAAAGCAAGTAAAGGAATTGGTAAATGCGGTAAAATACGCTCCCCTGGGAAAACGAGGAGTCAGCACTGAGTCCAGAAGCAATAGATATGGTTTAAAGACAAAAGACCTGAAAGCTTTCCCTGGTATAGAAAATCAGAATACCATCATAGGCGTAATCATTGAAACCCAATCTGCTATTGAAGCGTTAGATGAAATTTTAAAGATCAGGGAGGTGGATTTTTTATCTGTAGGAACCATGGATTTGACCTACGCGTGTAATGTGCCCGGAGAAACAAAACACCGAAGCGTTATTAAGTTAAAAAGAGAGATTTACAAAAAAATAACCGAAGCAGGAAAAAGCGCTTTAGATAAGGTATTTGAAGAAGCTGACATAGAGGCGGCGCGAAAAAACGGCATCAATTGTTTCTATCTGGCATCGGATATGGAGCTTATGAAACGGGGAATAGAGAGTAGGTTGTCAGCTTTGGGGTGCTAATTGTACCAGATGATACCGCAGAAAAGTGAGTGAAGGGCATTTTGCGTAGTATATAACCTGCTGGGAATTTCTAACTAAAAATAGTTGTACCCTGCTTGGACATAGTGTATAATAAAAAGTAGCGAGGATCTCATAGGAATAGTACAATTCAATATAAAAGCTATATTGGGAGTGCAGAGTTTTCAAAAGATTCTCTGGCAACGCAGTGATATTGAACTACCACTAAGGAAAAAGCTTAAGTGGTAGTTCAATTTTTACCACGAAAACGGAAGTTGCCGCGAAATTCAAAAATCAGATTCCTGTGTGATGTAGAACATCGGAATGAAGAAAGCGTGTATATAACATATGAAAAAAAGAATTTATATCATGACATTCATACTAATGGCCGGACTATGTGCTGGCTGTGGCAAAGAAGGAACAGAACGGAATGTTCTAAGCACTGAAAGCCAGCCTCCTCAAGTTGTAGAACAATCCATCTCTATAAGCAGAGAAAACAACGATATCCAATTCAATGATAAACTGGAACTGGATTTCACCTATGACTATTCTGAGGATATCAAAGCGGATGTGGACTATGTGGTATCAAATTCAGCATCCCTGCAGAAAGAATTAGAGAATATTGAGAAGATTATCCAAAAGTATACTCCGTTAGCACAGGCAGCTCAAACCCAGGCAGACATGAATGTATCATCCAGATGGCTATTCGTAATATGGGATACAGAACTAAATAACCTTTGGAGCAGATTCAGCAGCTTAGCAGATCAGCAGACAAAGGAAAAAGTCCTTGCGGAGCAGAGGAACTGGATAGCCATGAAGGAAGAAGCGGCGCTGTTGAGTCTTGGCTCCAGGGAAGAAAACGGCAGCATGTATCCCCTCCTTCTGAACTCCTTTTGGGAGGAGATTACCCAAAAAAGAGCTTATGTCCTTGCAAATGAGCTGGCTAAGATAAAGGGGGAAGCCTTTGTCATGCCGGAAACATCAGCAAAGTACGGTTTGTTTGTAGACAATCAGGGAACTGGCGATATATACAGCTCTCTAATCACCCGGCAGGGCTGGGAGGGAGATGACGAAGCAATTATCTCTATTTACAGACAATGTGAAATAGAAGGCTCCTTTGTTGACAATGGAAACGGAGAGCTGGCTTTCACATCAGATGACGGAGGTGTAAAAGGAATCATTAAAATTAACGGATGGGACGGCGCAAGCTTCAAGGTTACTGAAACATCAGGAGAGTTTGGCTTTTTTGCAGGAGAAGAAGTCAGATTTCCTGTTGCATTTTGACGTATCAGTTCAAATCCCCGCCGTCTGAACTTGGCATTAAGCTAATAAAATAAAACGTATCTCCGTTGATTTGTGGCTAAATTTAGATAAAATATAGACACAAGGAAGGAAGAAAACACCATGTCCATTTTTCAAACCATTGATAATGACCGGTTCTTTAACCCGTTTTGCTGCAAAAACCGGGAAATCTATGTGGAATGTATCAATCAACTGATTGACAAAGCCAAGGAGATACCGGTTTTATATGAGCAGGACGCCCGCCACTGCCTGATTTTATATCTGCAAAACTGCAGGTATGCCATTGAAACAGAAAACATTGGAGAAGAGATCAGCGGCCTTTTAAGCCCCCAGGAAAACGCATCGGCAATTTTGCGTTATTTCCGTCTCTGCGGCTGGATTACGCCCAAGGAGATCGGGCGAAGCGGGGATAATATTGCGTCTATTTCTTCTTCCTGCCGTAAGCTTATGGAAGCGCTGAACCGATTATTCGACAGCGACATGAACGGAGCCATTACCAATCACATCTTTGCCATTTATGAAATTCTGAAATCAGCTCTTGAGAAAGACAATGCCCGGGCTATCCGGCCCTATACCAATATTATGATGCCTCTTCTTGAGAATGAGAGCGACCTGAAAAATGAATTATTTGCATTAAAGGACAGTATCCGGCAGATTATGCACGCTGTGATGAAAATGTCCGATGCCAACAGTTTTGGGCAATTCCTGATCCGGGATGAAGTTCTGGAAAAGTTTTTTAACGACTATTTCTTTATCAAACGAAGCGGCCTGATCCCGGGATACATTGCCGCAATCGACCGGATGCTGGTGAAAATCCGGCGCTCGGAGATTTATGACCGGATGATTGATGAATTTCAGAAGATAAAGCAGGTGCTGCCCTTGGAAGCCCAGGCCACTGTGGACCGGCAGTTTGGCGAACTGGACAGCTTTATTAATGCCGGTTACGAGAAAGAAATGACCTACATAGACCGAAAAATTAACACCTACTATCATCTGTATTCCACCCGGATGATGATGGTGCTCAGCAATAATACGAATTTGCAGCATTTTTTGAATCAGCTTCTTATGCAGTTAAAAGAGATGGAGGAAGAAGAGAAGAGCCTTGTGATTCAGGAGCTGGCGAAAAATTTCCGGGTTCAGACCATTGGGTTTGTGGGGAGAAAATCGTTTGCCCGAAGAAAAAAGGCGGCTCCCAATCTGTCAAATGCCGCCATTACAGAGGTGGAGCTTTCGGAAGAAGAGACACGCAGGCTGACAGAAGAGCTTCTGGAACAGACGCCGGATTCCTACAGTCCGGAAAATGTAAGAAAGTATTTTGAAAACATGAAGTTCCCCATGGGGAAAAAGTCTGTGGCAGACATGAAAATCGCAGACAGAGAGGCGGCCATGATGGTTGCGGCAGGAGTCATGTATGCCGGAACAGAAGAGTTCCCCTATGAGGTGGAATTCGGAGAAGGGATGATTGAGACAGAAATCGCGTCAATCAGCAATTTGACTATGAGGAGAAGAGAAGATCATGAGTGACAGAAGCCTGCAGATCACAATGAAAGAGGAAGACAGCGTATTGTTTAAAAGATGTGTCCGGAAATTATTGGAATCCACTTTCCTGCTGGAAGAAAAAGACGAAAAGCTCTACCGTTTTGCGGCCAGAGAATCCAATCGGTATGAGATTTCCCAGTACCTGAAATTTATGGGCTTTGATATTCTGGTAGACGAAAAAAGCGGAGTGGCCATGCTGGTTGCCAATGAAGAGGACGAAGAGACAGTAGGATTAAAGCGGGCCAATGTGATTACATTTAACACCCTTCAGTATCACCTGCTGCTGGCTTTGTGGGAGGTTTATCTGGAAAATCTGGGGTATGAGGAAGGAAATTTTGTGACAAGGGGAGACCTGATTGACAAGATAAAATCCTACGGCGTTTATCCGGCCAGCACGGATCTGAAGTCATCCTTTAAACTGTTTAAGAAATACAATTTAATTGATTTTGACGAGAATGAGACAGGAGAGGAAGCAAACATTCAACTATATCCTTCCCTCCAGTTCGGGTGGGATGTCCCTCAGTTTCGGACTGTGGCAGAGGAGTATATAAAAACCTCGTCCGTGGAGGAAGGCGAAGAGCCTGACAGTGAATTTGAGGAGGAGAGCCAATGATCTATCTGAAGAAGGTGCGGCTGATTAACTGGTATGCTTTTGGAAACGAGGACATGCCAATAGGCCCTTTTACGCTGATTGCCGGAAGAAACGGCAACGGAAAATCAGTGATATTGGATGCCATTAAATATGCGGCATACGGGGATACGGTATTTAATAAATCAACGGAGAATAAGAGCACCCGAACCTTATCTTCTTATACCAGAGGCCTAATGGACGCCACAGCCAAGACCTATATGCGTCCTGCGGACAAGATTCCCAATGTCTACAGCCATATTGTGCTGGAGTATTATGACAGGGACAACCGGAAGAGCTTTCTTTTGGGAACTATTCTGGAAACCAATGCTTCCAATAATATCGTGCCTTACCGCTATGTGATGGATCAGACAGGGCTTGACAAAGTAGAACACCTGTATCTGGATCCGGGAGGGAAAAAGCCTTACAGCAGCAGCCAGTTTCAGAAAAAATATGGGGTTACCCTCTTAAACCGGGAGCAGGGAATCGGAAAATTTATGCAGATGACGGGTTTGAAGCTGAATATGGATCAGACCAGAACCTATTTAAGAAAGCTGCGGGGCGTCATGACCTATAATCCCGACGCAAAGATCGATCAGTTTATCCGGGAGAGCGTCCTGGAAGATAAGCCGGTGGATTTTTCCAAGCTTATTGAGGCAAAAGAAAATATTGACGGGCTCAACAGCGCTTTTGACGGGATCCAGAAGGAGATTGAAGAGCTGGAGGCCATTCTTAAGGGGTATGACGGATATGAGACAGAAAAGTTGCGCCTTTTAATTGATGATATTAAAATCGTCTACAAAAGTATCAAGGAAAAGAAAGGATCCATTGAATCCTGGACCAGACAGCGGGAACAGGCTGCTATGGAGCAAAAACAGGCAGAAGACCGGATTGCAGGAATATCCCTGGAGGAAAGGGAAGAAACCCAGAAGCTTCGGGAGGTTCTTCTCAGTCTCATGCAGATGGATTGTATGAAGCCCATTCAGGCGGAAGAAGATAATCTAAAACGGCTGGAAACGGAAAAGGATGCCCTGGGAAAAGAGAAAAAGCGCCTGGAACTTTTCGGACAGCAGGTCAGTGAACTGATTTATGTGCTGACAGAAATAGGCTGCCGGATCCAGAATCAGGAGACTTTAGCGGCTTTGGACGACAGCCGGTATTCCCCGGCAGAAAAGAGCTCTGCTGTTACAGAGCTTAAGAAGCTTTTGGACCTTACCCATGAACGGCTGGTGGGGGAAGCCGCCCGTCTGGCTGACCGGATTGAGGTAACAAGGAAGCAGATGCTGGAGCAGCTGCAGATTCTGGAGGACTGCAAAAAGAACCGGAATGATTTCCGCCAGATACCGGAAAGCGTAAATTTAAAACAGGAGATTAACCGGGAATTTGCAAAAAGGGGCATATTGTCCGAAGCAAAATTTGCCTGTGAATATGTGATCGGATTAAAGGATGAGGAATGGAGAGATTCGGTAGAAGCATTTCTTGGAAACCGCCGGTTCAGTATTCTGGTGGAACCGGAATATTATGATATTGCAGATGATGTTTTAAACAAATCTTCCCACCGGTACGCCCATTTGTTTAATACAAAGCTTCTGATGAAAAGGAAGGTGGAGGCAGAGCCGGAGTCGGTTATTCAGTTTCTGGATATTCGCAATGAGGTTGCCAAAAAGTATTTTGAGTACCAGCTGGGGCGGATGCGGGCAGTGCCTTTAAACCAGGTAAAGCTTTATGAAAATGCCATTTCCAAAGAGGGCCGGGTGTCTGTAGGAATGGACGGATATTATCTCCGGTTTGAGAGAATCCGTTTTTATGCCCTGGGACAGGAAACTCTGGAATTAAACCGGATTCGCGCGGAGCGGGAGTATGAGAAGCTGCAATCGGAAAAGAAGGAGTTGTCAGAGAAAGAGAAACAGCTGACCCGGCAGAAGGGACAGCTGGCAGAGGGCCGGGAGATATTCGGCGAGTACCTTTATGATGCCGGCGAGAAATATCAGAATACCTTAAAGCAGATCCGGGAGTCCAGGGACGTATTAAAAAAACTGAAAGAAGCCCAGGCCCATGATCAGGAATTTGTGGCATTGAGTGAACACCGGGAGAGACTGGAGCGGTCTTTAGACCGGCTGCAGGAGTCCAAAGAAAAAGCATTGGAGATAAAAACTAAGAGCCAGAGTGTGATAAACGAATCTGAGCGCCAGATAGAGGCGGCAAAAGAGGAATTGAAACAGAAGGAGGCAGCATTTCAGGAGTACCAGCTGACCGAGTACGGAGCTGTGCAGAGAGCCGTCCGGGATTATGAGCGCTATCTTGAAAATGGAAGAACCGGACAGGGCGGACTAATTGCTCCGGATACCAGAAGGAGAATCCGCAATGAAATAGACAGGCTTTCCAAGGAAATTTTCATTCTTTCCGGAGAATATAACGGAAAAAGGGCAGAAGAAAGCCAGCTGCCTTTCGGTCTGGAGCACCGCCAGGCCTATGAGCAGAGAAAATCGAAAATATGGATGGATGACCTTCAGGAAATTAAACAAAGGCTTAAAGGTCAGACCAAACGCTATGAAGATATTTTCAAAAATGAGTTTGTGCTGACTATTTTCCGCTCCTGCAACCGTTCCATAGAGGATTTGAAGCTGATAAATGCAGAGCTGGCAAAATTAAAATTCACCACCCGTTATCAGTTTGATGTTCACTATAACAAGGACGCATCCGATTACGCCAGAATTATCGAGTATGCCAGATATCTGGACGAGAAAGAGCAGTTTGGCGGCGGGGACGGCCAGATGCTTTTAGAGGTATTCAGTTCCTACTCTCCGGAAGAAGCAGAGCAGCTGGAGCGGGATATTAAAGGGATCATTAACCGGATGATTTTAAAGAATAATCAGGATGCCATAGAGCGGTTTGCAGATTACCGCAATTACATGACCTATGAGATCCTTCTCACAAACGAGACTCTGAAAAATGCCAGATTATCCCGGCAGACCGGATACAATTCCGGCGCAGAAGTGCAGATCCCCTACCTTTTGATTTTGTCGTCAGCTCTGCTTATGATTTATAATCAAAAGGTAAACAGCACCCGTCTGATGTTTATTGATGAACCATTTGCCAAGATGGATCCGGCCAATGTAAAGCGGATGCTGGAGTTTTTAAAAAGTCAGAATCTGCAGGTGGTGTTCTGCGCTCCGGACAAGACAGAATCCATCGGCAATGAGTGCCAGGTAATTCTCCCTGTTCTGCGGGTGAAACCGGATTATATGCGGCTTGGAATTGTGCAGTTTCATGAGGACAAACAGGATGGATGATAAGGGACAAATCTTAAAAATACTTGTGGAAAAATACCGGAAAAGCAAAAAGGACGCGGGAACAAACCGGGTGAACCGAAAGACCAATGTGAAGCCGGATCGGATCTACCCAAAGTATTACCAGAATGACGGGGATCTTTCCCGCATTACTGCGGTGAATGAGGCGGTTTTGGAACTCCGGGAAGCCGGTTTTGTCAGCTATACGGAGGAACGGTTCAGCTATGAAATCAAAGAGATTATCTTGAAAGATGAAATGATTTTGGAAGCTGAGCAGTATTTGCAGGATCAGTACGGGTATCAGTCCAAGGGAGATCGGATTCAATATGTGAAGCAGCTGATTGCTGCCTATGAACATGCGTCTTTGGTGGCAGAAATCCGCTGCAAAAAGCTTGGGGAGGAACTGGCGCAGAACAAATTGAGAAAGGATTATTCGGAGGAAGAAGATTTGCTAAAGGCATTAGCCTTTATCGAAAAGAACCAGACCCCTTTATTTTTGCGGGAAGTTTCCATGCTTCTCTATGGAGATTCCAAATACCTGGAGGATCATGTGCTGGCAGGACTCTGTAAAGCCCTTCGCACTTATTTAAAACGGCCGTGCAAAGAGCATGAACTGCCGGACGAGATTTTAGAAGAGTACAAAATACAGCGTGATCTGCCCAGGCTTTGTTTTAAGGGCCCCTGCTTTCTGTCCATGGCAGACGGGGGCGCTATTTCGACAGCCGGGCTGTCCGGAGGAATTCAGATTGCCTCCCATGATTTGAAGGGGATTGCCGGGATACATGTTCCGGCACAGAAGGTGATTACTATCGAAAATAAAACCGCTTATGAGAGATTTTCAGATCCGGACAGTTTGATTTTTTATCTGGGCGGCTACGCCACCCGGGATCAACGGGACTTTTTGAAGAAAACGGCAAGTGAGAATCCGGGCCTTTTGTGGTTTCATTTTGGAGATATTGACGCAGGGGGATTTTATATTCATGAGCATCTGTGCAGGGTGACAGGAATTTCCTTTCAACTGTTGTTTATGGGAATAAAAGAACTTGAGAATCCCTGCTGGAAAGGGTGCCTGAAACCATTATCAAAAGAAGATAACAGGCGCTTACAGGTATTGAAAAAGCAGGAAGAATATGGGGAAACGGTTTCTTATATGCTGGAGCACCAGGTGAAGCTGGAACAGGAAATTATCAGTTATTCTGTAAGCAGTGAATAAATACTATTATATATTTGATTGACAATGTATACTAAAACAATTACAATATATTTGAAAGGCGGTGATATTATGGCAACAGCTCCTACACAAATTCGTATTGATTCAGATATTAAAAAACAAGCGATGGATTTGTTTAGCAGCCTTGGACTTGATATGTCCAGCGCTGTAAATTTGTTTTTGCACCAGTGCGTTCTTCGTGGCGGTCTTCCTTTCAGTGTTGAATTGCCATGTTTTGCTCAAAGCACGTTAGATGCAATAGAAGAGGCCAGATGTATTTCCCGAAATCCTGACATTAAGGGATATAGCAGTATGGATGAATTAAAAAAGGCCCTGGAAGAGTAAATGTACCAGGTAAAATTTACCACTGTTTATAAGAAAAGCTATAAGCTTATGAAAAAAAGAGGTCTGGATCTTTCTCTTCTGGATGAAGTTGTTAATATATTGCGTCAGGGCAAACAACTGGACGCGAGATACCATGATCATGGGTTAAGCGGCAAATTTAGAGGCTTTCGCGAATGCCATATAAAACCAGATTGGCTTCTTGTGTATTTAATTGAAAGTGATATTTTGACATTGACATTAGTGGATACTGGTTCGCACACTGATATTTTCAAATTGTAGTTGATGGGGATGTTGTAAAATGAAATAGAACGCTGTCCGGTTTCATTTTGCCATATCCCCATTTGCAGTGTCGGTACAAAAGCTGCATCCATATCTGTAAGTTTAGGATATCTTTTATCAAAACTGAAACCAGGAGGCAAAACCACATGGAAGTTACCTACAAAAGAGCAGAAATGAAAGACATAGATTTGCTGGTAAAAATAAGAACGGAAGTGCTGCGCGCCGCCAACCGCCTGAGTGATGATACAGATATGACTTTTGTAGAGCAGCAGTCCAGGGAATACTACGAAGAGCACCTGCAGGCAGAAACACATGTGGCGTATCTCGTTTTCTATGGGGGAAAAGTTGCCGGGGCAGGAGGAATCAGCTTTTTCAGGGTAATGCCCACCTGCCATAATCCCACAGGATGGAAGGCGTATATTATGAATATGTATACAGCCCCCGATTACAGGCGAAAAGGGATTGCATACCATACGTTGGAGCTTCTGACAGAAGAAGCGAAGAGCAGGGGAATAAAGCATATCTCATTGGAAGCAACAGATATGGGAAGGCCTTTGTATGAGCGTTTTGGTTTTGTGAAGATGAATCATGAGATGGAACTGCCGGAAGATAGGATTTTTTTGTTTTCTAATGGAGATAAGGGGAAAGGACAATGAAACTAAAAAATGTACTGATTGTAGTAAAGGATATGAAGAGATCCATCTCTTTTTACAAAGACTTATTCGGGCTTGATGTGGTCCTTGACAATAACGGCAATGTGATTCTCACAGAAGGGCTGGTTCTCCAGGACGCAGCCATATGGGAAAAATTTATTAATAAGAGCATTGTTCCGGAAAATAACGCGGCAGAACTGTACTTTGAGGAATCCGATATAGAAGGATTCGCAGAGAAACTGGACGCATATGGAGAGCCGATCCATTACGTGAATCGTTTAATGGAACATTCCTGGGGGCAGAAAGTAATCCGCTTTTATGACCCGGACGGCAATTTAATTGAAGTGGGAACCCCGATGAAGTGATTTGGCAGGCATATCGGAAAGGAAGAATCATGAAAAGAATATTCATAATCGGTGGAACCATGGGGGTGGGGAAGACGAGTACATGCCAGATACTGAAAAAAAGACTGCCGGACAGTGTCTTTTTAGACGGAGACTGGTGCTGGGACATGCATCCATTTCAGGTAACTCCGGAAACGAAAAGGATGGTATTGGAGAATATAATCTTTCTTTTGAATAATTTTATCCATTGCTCCGTATACGAGAGCATTATATTTTGCTGGGTGATGCACCAACAGGACATCATAAATGATATATTAAGCAGGTTGGATACAGAAGGATGCCAGGTGTATCCCATATCCCTGGTATGCAGCAGAGAGACTTTGGAGGAGCGGCTGCAGCGAGATGTGGACGCAAACATCCGCGGGAAAGATGCAATGTTACGCAGCATAGAAAGGCTGCCTCTGTATGAAAAAGTAGAAACCATAAAGGTTGATGTCTCGGATATTTCACCGGAGCAGGCAGCAGAACTAATTGCGGAAATGTGAATTTGCTTTTCTGAACTGCATGGTATACTGAAAAACCCTACACTATAACACCAGACCTGAAAAGTGTGTAATAATGAGGGAGGAGGTGTACCAGATGAACACATATAAGACCATTGAGATTGCCAGAATATTTGGAATTCATGCGAATACGGTCCGACTTTATGAGAAATACGGGCTGATTTCCAAACCGAAACGGGGCGGTAACGGATACCGTATATTTACGGATATTCATATTGAACAGTTGAAACTGGCTCGCGCCGCCCTGCAGGTGGAAGTTCTTCAAAATGGCCTGCGGAAACAGGCAGTAACTATCATTCAGACCTCTGCATCCGGCGATTATGAAAAGGCGGCCAAACTGACTCAAAACTATATTGCACAAGTAGAGATAGAAAAGGAAAATGCAAAAGAGGCAATCGAAGTTGCTGAAAACATCCTTTCCGGGATTGGGCAGCCTGATCATACAGATGAAATATCCTTTTCCAGAAAGGAAACGGCAGAACTTTTAAATGTAACAGTGGACACCCTGCGTAATTGGGAATTAAACGGCCTGTTTACAATTAAGAGACTTGAGAATGGGTATAGAGTATATACAGAAAAAGATTTACAGCGGTTAAAGATTATTCGTTCCCTGCGCTGCGCCTATTATTCCCTCTCATCCATTTTAAGAATGTTGCAGGCCCTTTCTGAGGATCCAGCGGTCAATATCCGTGTGGCTATTGATACGCCGGGAGAAGAAGACGATATTATTACAGCCTGTGACAAACTGCTTACTTCACTAAATGAAGCAGGAAATAATGCCAGATTCGTAGCCAGACAGATTGAAAAATTAAAAAAAATGACACGGGAAAACCCTACACTTACCCACCAGCCTGAGATAAAATGCTAATCTTACTATACTTCAAAAAGGAGGAAGAGCGCCTGCCTTTACAGATATTTTGCAGATTATGGAGAACTGCTGCAAAAGTTTGATCTGGCAGAGAAGAAAGACGCTTTTGTCAGTCAATTATCGGGAGGCCAGAAACAGAAACTATTCCTGGTACTTGCGCTGATTCCCAATCCCAAAGTGGCATTTTTGGATGAACTGACCACTGGGCTGGATACGAAAGCCAGGAGAGAGGTCTGGAAGTGTCTGAAGGAATTAAAAAAACAGGGGCTGACCGTTTTCCTTTCTTCCCATTTTATGGACGAGGTGGAAGTCCTTTGTGACCGGATTGGCATTTTAAAAGACGGAGGATTTGTGTTTGAAGGGACGGTGCAGGAGGCAGTGAAACAAAGTCCCTATGACAGACTGGAAGATGCATATTTGTGGTTTACCGGGGAGGAGGAGACAGGAGATGAATAAATTTATTACTGTGTTGAAAACAGAACTGAAGCTCTCTTTCCGGGGAATCGATATGGTGATCTTTGCCCTTTGTATGCCGGTAGCATTGGCTGTGATATTAGGCGCTATTTATGGAAATAAGCCCGCCTTTTTTGGGGCAGAGTATTCCTTTCTGGAACAGTCTCTGGGGGCGCTGTCTGCCATAGCAATCTGTGCAGGCGGCGTTATGGGGCTTCCGCTATTAATTTCTGATTACCGGAATAAGAAAATATTGAAACGATATCAGGTAACACCAACAAATCCGGCATTTTTGCTGGCAGTATGGGTGACAATCTACGGAATTTATTCTCTGTTGTCTTTAGCATTGGTTTGGGGAACACTTTTTCTGTTTTTTGGATGCAGGTTTCATGGCTCCACTGGACTGTTTTTGGTGACATACATTTTGGTAATGCTGTCCATGTTCAGCATAGGACTGATGGCAGGAGGAGTTGCTCCTGACGTAAAAACCGCCAGTGCAGCCGCCAGTATTCTGTATTTTCCAATGCTGATTTTCTCAGGGGCTACGCTGCCCTATGAAGCGATGCCGCCGGTATTGCAGAAAACAGCGGATCTTTTGCCGTTGACACAGGGGATAAAGCTGCTTAAAGCAACATCATTAGGATTGCCCCTTAAGTCAGTGGGAATCCCCATTGCAATTCTGCTGGCGTTAATGATTATTTGCGGAGGGGTTGCCATCCGGTTTTTTAAATGGGAATAGTGATCTTGTATTTAGGATAGTTATTTAGTATACTAAAACTATTCATAGGAAAGAATCGGGTTATAGAAAACAAGCCTTTGAGTGAAATACTTGAAGGCTTAAATTGTTGAGGGGATAGTGAATGGGAAAAATAAGATGTTTTATTATGGGAGAAATGATATAATATGAAAAACAACGATACAAGGAGGGAGGTTCTAAAATTCGAAATAGGTGTATTGCTGAAATATTTAGTAGGATGAAAATCATAGAAAGCTGGGGAACAGGTATAAAAAGAATGTTTAGCTCTTGTAAAGAGTATGGGCTTAGAGAACCGGAATTACTTGAAATAGGCGATAGTTTCAGGGTGAATTTATATAGATCTTCATATGAAGTTCACCGAAAAGTTCACTAAAAGATTTAACCAGAGCTGTCAAAAAGAGTATTAAGGAATTGCCAGAGAGAGGAATGCTGGAAAGGGTTGGAGGCGCCAGAAGCGGCTATTGGCAAGTAAAAGGTTAAAAAGTATAATTCTTTTAAGGAGTGTGAACAAATTATGAGTAAATACGATCCCCTATGGAAGTGGATAAAAGAAAATGGCACAGATTATTTCAAACTGACCTATGCAGAGATTGAACAGATCAATGGACAGCCAATTGATCATTCTTTCCTGACTTACAAGAAAGAACTGCTGCAATATGGATATAAAGTAGGAAAGATTTCAATGAAAGAGCAGACAGTGGTATTTGAGAAGGAGGCGGAGTAATTGGCATTTGATTTTAAGAAAGAGTATAAAGAGTTTTACATGCCGAAAAGCAGGCCGGAAATCGTGACGGTTCCCGAAGCGAATTACATAGCGGTAAGAGGGAAAGGAGATCCCAACCAGGAAGGCGGAGCTTACCAGCAGGCCATTGGAGTTTTATATGCAGTGGCTTATACATTAAAGATGAGCTACAAGACCGATTATAAGATTGAAGGTTTTTTTGAGTATGTGGTGCCGCCTCTGGAGGGATTCTGGTGGCAAAATGGGGCAGAGTATGTTGACTATTCCGATAAGGACTCCTTCAATTGGATTTCGGTTATCAGACTGCCGGATTTTATTACAGAAGAGAACTTTGCCTGGGCGGTGGAAACTGCTTCAAAAAAGAAAAAACTGGATTGCTCGTCAGCAGAATTCCTCACTATTGACGAGGGATTGTGCGTCCAGATCATGCATCTTGGATCCTTTGACAATGAGCCTGCCACGGTTGCCTTGATGGATGAGTACTTAGAGAAAAATGGATATGTGAACGATTTCAGTGGGACCAGGCTGCATCATGAAATCTATATGTCAGATGCCAGAAAGGTGGCGCCGGAAAAGTGGAAAACAGTTATCAGACATCCCATTAAGAAGAGATAGAAAAGGGAAGGCCAAACGATCATGACGAAAAAATACCGGAAAATTTTACTTACAATCCCAATCCTGTTTGTGCTTATTTTAACGGCATGCAAAGAGGAATTGCCGGACAATGAAGACCAGACCGCGGCCCCGGCAGTTTTTCAGGCAACCGTAGTGGAAGCGGGTGACGAAATGATTTTAGCAGAGCCGGTGGAAGGCTCTTTAGAACTTTTATCAGCAGACAGAATCTATGTGATAAATGAGGAAAACTTGAAATTGCAGGAGGGGGATGTGATTGAAATCCAGTATGACGGCAGCATCTTAGAAACCTACCCTGCACAGCTGGGAAAGGTGTATCATATTACATTGATGGAAGAGGATATGGCCGGGATTTACCAGATTCTTTATGACGAGATGGGAAAAACAGAGGCGCCTTATGATTGGGAAATGGCGGAGCGTATGGTTTCCAGCCTTGGGGAGAATGGCTACGTGGCTGTTGACAGCGGAAATCAGGTAAATATGGAAGGAGCGGACCGGGCGTTGGAATTCTGCAGGATGGCAGAAGAAAAGAAGCCTTCAGAACTGACCGTTATAGTGATTGCCGGCCGGGATGTTTTTACCACCTATGATTTAAAAACCAAAGACGGCGATATGATGGTTACCAGAGCATGTTACCGGCTGGATAAAGGCGGGAATTTTCAGAGGGAAAGCAGGGTAAGCTACCCGGCCAGCTTTTGGAAATATACCGAGGATGGGTATCTGTTGCTTGAGGGAAGGTATTTTTCGGAGGAAGAATTTGCCCTTACCTTAAGTGACGGACAGGAACATACGGCTCTTCGGGTACTGCCTTTAGACGAGAGATGCCGGGAATGGAACCGGCAGTGTATTTTACCTGCCGGCTATAGAGAAAACAATCTGTTTCTTTCCGACTGGAGCAGAGAAGATTATGGAGAACTGGATTTTTCTGATGTGTTCGACATTTTTTATCCCCGTTTGTATGACCAGCCGATTCCCTTTATTGCTGCAGAGGTAGAGGGGACAAAAACCCGATATCAGATACCAGATGATATATTTGAACATGTCATTATGACATACTTTGACATAGACAGGGAAAAACTGCGGTCTAAAACCGTTTATTTGCCGGAAAGCTCAGCTTATGAATACAGCCCCAGGGGAATCGATGAGGCAGAGTATCCTGAAATTCCATACCCGGAAGTAGTAAGCTATACAGAAAACCAGGACGGGACCATTACGCTTACGGTTCATGCAGTATACCCTTACGAAAATACATCCAGATCTTATGCCCATAAAACCGTGATTCGGATCTTAGAAGACGATAGCTTTCAATATGTTTCCAATGAGATAATCTGGCCAAAAGAGAATCTTAATATTTGGTGGCATTCGGACAGATTGACCAAAGGAGAATAATATTCCTGTCAGAATATTCAGAGAAAGGGGTTTTAGAAGAGAAAATGCATGCAAAGTGGGAATTTTGAAAAAATATTTCCCAAAAGACGAAGGAATAGCCCCATTTTATGGAAATATCGTCTACACTAGGATTATAAAGGAGAGATGTGTATGAAGGTAAACGAAGCAACCATTGTAAGGATCCGGGAACTGAGCAAGGCGCAGCGGCTTTCCATGTATGAGTTATCCTATCGTACCGGAATGCCGCCGTCTACCGTAAAAAGCATTATGAATGGAAAGAGCAAGAATCCGGGCATTGTAAACATCAAGAAGATTGCAGAAGGATTGGGCATGACCATTCGGGAGTTTTACGATTGCGATACGTTTGACAACCTGGAGCAAGACGAGTAACTGGAAAGCAATTCAGCATGTGACTAGCAGGTGACCAATTAAAGAGATGAATAGACAGAAGAAATAAGGCTGTCCCCAAAAGCGTGTGGTTTCGCTGGGGACAGCCTTATTTTTTATACTGAAAAGGTATTAAAATGTCAAGGGGTGTGATATAATAGTAAAGTATATCTAAAATTATGAGGTAACAGTTCAGACGGCGGGAATTTGAGATGAACTGCTACAACATGAGACAGCCCCGGCGAAAGCCGGTAACAAGAGAGGAAGTGGCCGGATGACCATTCGGGAATCTATGGAACAGTGGGAAGCAGAGTATTTAAGCCCCTATGCCGCCCTTAGCAGGGATACCAGGGGCAGAGATGAGGCGGAGCCTCTCTGTGATATCCGCCCGGAGTACCAGAGGGACAGAGATCGGATCCTTCACTGCAAGGCTTTCCGCAGACTTAAGCATAAAACCCAGGTATTTCTGGATCCGGAAGGAGACCATTACCGGACCCGGCTCACCCATACTTTGGAGGTTGCCCAGATTGCCAGGACGGTAGCCAAATCACTCCTTCTCAATGAAACGCTCACAGAGGCCATTGCCCTGGGCCATGATTTGGGCCACACTCCCTTTGGGCATACCGGAGAGGAAGTATTAAACCGCCTTTGTTCAGACGGCTTTGCCCATTACCGTCAGAGCGTCCGGGTGGTGGAGGTTTTGGAGAAAGGCGGCCGGGGTTTAAACCTTACCTGGGAAGTGAGAGACGGCATATTAAATCACAGGACATCGGGACATCCGTCTACCTTGGAGGGAGCCATTGTCCGCCTGTCTGATAAAATTGCCTATATCAACCACGACATTGACGACGCAATTCGCGCCAAGCTGTTTGTGGAATCCGATCTTCCGGCAGAGTATACAGATGTGTTGGGCCACAGTGTAAGAGAGCGGCTGGATGTGATGATCCATGATATTATATTCAACAGCATGGGAAATCCCGCCATCTCCATGTCGCCGGGGATGGAGGAAGCTATGAAAGGGCTTCGCCGGTGGATGTTTGAAAATGTATACGAGAGCGAGATTCCAAAGGCGGAAGAGGGAAAGGCCAAGAGGATGATTGAGCATCTGTTCTGCTACTATATGGAGCATGTGGAACAGCTTCCCGAAGAATATTTAAACCTGATGGAAGGCGGAGAGAAAAAGGAGCGGGCGGTCTGCGATTACATAGCAGGCATGAGCGACAGCTACGCCATTGATAAGTTTGAAGAGCTTTTTGTGCCCAGGGCATGGAAATAGAGAGGAAAAGCTATGTATTATCCAGAGGAAATTATTGAAGAGGTACGGATGAAGAACGACATCGTGGACGTGATTTCCGGATATGTGAAGCTTCAAAAAAAGGGAAGCAGTTACTTCGGCCTTTGCCCTTTTCATAACGAAAAATCCCCATCCTTTTCCGTTTCACCGGGAAAGCAGATGTACTACTGTTTTGGCTGCGGGGCAGGGGGGAATGTACTGACTTTTTTAATGGAATATGAGAACTATTCCTTTCCGGAAGCCATGAACGCCCTGGCAGACAGGGCGGGAATAACGCTTCCCAAGATGGAATACAGCAAGGAGGCCAGAGCCCAGGCGGATCTGCGGGCGTCTCTTCTGGAGATTAACAAGCTGGTCGCCAATTATTTTTACTATCAGCTAAAACATCCGCAGGGGGCCTCAGGCTATGGCTATCTGACAGGAAGGAAGCTTTCAGAGGAAACTATTCGCCATTTTGGCCTGGGCTTTGCCAATAAGACCAGCGATGATCTGTACCGTTATCTGAAAAGCAAAGGTTATGAGGACAGCCTTCTTGCCCAGACCGGCCTTGTAACCATTGAGGAACGGGGGGCCCACGACAAATTTTGGAACCGGGTTATGTTTCCGATTCTGGATGTGAATAACCGGGTCATCGGTTTCGGAGGCCGGGTTATGGGAGACGGGGAACCCAAATATCTGAATTCTCCGGAGACCAAAGTCTTTGACAAGAGCCGAAACCTTTACGGTCTGAACTTTGCCCGCACTTCCAGAGAAAAATATCTGCTGATCTGTGAGGGCTATATGGATGTAATCGCCATGCATCAGGCAGGCTTTACCAATGCGGTGGCGTCTTTGGGGACAGCCTTTACCCCTCAGCAGGCAGCGCTTTTAAAACGCTATACGGATCAGGTTATCCTTACCTATGACAGCGATGGGGCCGGTGTCAGGGCCGCCCTAAGGGCCATTCCCATATTAAAAGAAGCAGGAATGTCGGTTAAAGTTTTGAACATGCAGCCCTGGAAGGATCCGGATGAATTTATGAAAAATCTGGGGCCGGAAGCTTTCCGGCAGCGGATAGCCCAGGCAAAAAACAGCTTTCTCTTTGAGATAGATGTGTTAAAGCGGGGATACGATATGGAAGATCCGGAGCAGAAAACAAAGTTTTACCGGGAAACAGCCAGGAAACTTTTGGAATTTCCTGAGGCCCTGGAGCGGGACAACTATATCCAGGCCATTTCCAGGGAACACTTTATTCCCTATGAGGATCTCCGCAGGTTGGTAAACAGCCTGGGAAGCAAGATGGCTCCCGGGACTCTGCCCAGACAGCCTGCCGGAGAAGAAGGGACAAAGCGGCGGGGAAAGGAGAAGGAGGACGGGGCCAGACAGTCAGAACGGCTTCTTCTTACCTGGCTCATTGAGAACCCGGCTCTGTTTGACAAGATTGAGGGAATTATCACTCCGGAGGATTTTGTGGAGGATTTGTACCGTCAGACAGCAGAGATGGTGTTTGCAGGACATGCAGCCGGAAATTTGAATCCGGCGTCCATTTTAAACCATTTTATTAATGACGAAGATACCTATAAGCAGGTGGCGGCTCTGTTTCATGCAAGTCTTAAGGAGTCGTTGAGCAATGAGGAACAAAAGAAGGCGTTTTCGGATACAGTCCGTAAAATTAAGAAAAACAGCTTAGACGCCGCCAGCCGCAATGCCAAAGACATTGAGGAGCTTCAGAAAATTATAAAAGAGCAGGCAGCAGTTCAGAAACTGTATATTTCACTGGAATAACCGGGATACTAACTGCGGAAGGATGGGGAATATGGACGAGAAAACAGTGAGTTTTGAGGACAAGCTTACCGGGCTTTTGGACCTGGCAAAAAAGAAAAAAAATGTGTTGGAAAACCGGGAAATTTTAGACTTTTTCCGGGGGGAGATTCTGGGGCCGGACAAGCTGGATAAGATTTACGAATTTTTAGATAACAACCAGATTGACGTTCTCAGGATGGATGATGAGGAAATTGATGCGGATCTGTTTCTCCAGGAAGAGATGACGGAGGAAGAAGATATTGATATGGAAAATATCGATCTCTCCGTGCCGGAAGGGGTAAGCATGGAGGATCCGGTCCGCATGTATTTAAAGGAGATCGGCAAGATCCCTCTTCTTACTGTGGAGGAGGAGATCGATTTGGCTAAACGGATGGAGCTGGGAGATAAGGAAGCGGGAAAGCGCCTGGCAGAAGCAAATCTCCGCCTGGTGGTCAGCATTGCAAAGCGTTATGTAGGCAGGGGAATGCAGTTTCTGGATTTAATACAGGAAGGAAACTTAGGGCTCATTAAAGCGGTGGAGAAATTCGACTACACCAAGGGCTATAAGTTCAGCACCTATGCTACCTGGTGGATCCGTCAGGCGATTACCAGGGCCATCGCCGACCAGGCGCGGACTATCCGGATTCCGGTTCACATGGTAGAGACTATTAACCGGCTGGTGCGGGTATCCAGGCAGCTGTTACAGGAACTTGGAAGAGAGCCATCCCCGGAAGAGATTGGGGAAAAAATGGAGGTGCCGGTAGAGCGGGTGCGGGAGATTATGAAAATTTCCCAGGAACCGGTTTCCTTAGAGACGCCTATCGGTGAGGAAGAGGACAGCCATTTGGGTGACTTTATCCAGGATGACAATGTGATGGTGCCCCAGGATGCAGCTGCTTTTACCCTTCTTCACGAGCAGCTTATGGAGGTTTTAGACACTCTCACAGAGAGGGAACAGAAGGTATTAACCCTGCGGTTTGGTCTGGTGGATGGACGGCCCAGAACCTTAGAAGAGGTGGGAAAAGAATTTAACGTTACCAGAGAGAGAATCCGTCAAATTGAGGCCAAGGCACTAAGAAAGCTGCGCCATCCAAGCCGGAGCAAAAAGCTTAAAGATTATCTGGACTAACCAGGATACTGGGGACAGGGGCTTCCTGTCCCCGGACGGAGCAGGGCGGCCGGATACAGGGACACAGAATGGAGTATATCATTACATGAAATTATCAAAGAGACTGGAGCTGGTGGCTTCTATGGCGCCGGAAAAAAGCCGTGTGGCAGATGTGGGAACGGATCACGGCTACATCCCCATTGCTCTTGTGGAGAGAGGGATTGCTGTAAACGCCATTGCCATGGACTTGCGCCCGGGGCCTCTTAGGCGGGCAGAGGATCATATCCGCCAGGCCGGACTGTGGGGAATGATTCAGACCCGTTTGTCAGACGGGCTTTCGAAGCTTTCCCCAGGGGAGGCGGATGTGGCGGTAATTGCCGGAATGGGAGGAGAGCTTATCATACATATTTTGGACGAGGGACGGCATGTGTGGCAGGACATGGGCCGTTTTATACTTTCTCCCCAGTCAGATTTGGACAAGGTGCGCCGCTATTTAAGAGAGCAGGGATTCGGATTCATAGATGAGGCAATGGTGGAGGAGGAAGGGAAATTTTACACCGTCATGGCGGTAAGCCAGACAGAGGGTATGCCCTGGATCCCGGCCTGGGATCAGGAGAGCATTTACCTTTACGGTCCTGTCCTCATAGAGAAAAAAGACCCGGTGTTGCTTCGGTTTTTGGATAAGGAACAAAAACGGATAGAAGGGGTTTTGAACCATTTGAAAAACCAGAAGACGGTCTGTGGAAAAGCCACAGAGGGAGCTTTAACGGCAGAAAAAGAGATGGAGCGGCAGCTTCATAAAATAGATGAGGCCCTGAGATTAATGGGGACGGAATAGGAGGCGGATATGGCGAGAGTGTGGATCGATGGCGAATGGGAAGAGTACGGGGATAACACCAGATGGAAAGAGGTGGCAGCAGTCCACCAGGACCGGTATCCCCATGACATTCTTCTGGTGAAGGTGAACGGAAAGCTTCAGGAGCTTCACAAGCAGGTGGTGGACGGCGGAAAAGTCCAGTTTGTCACGGCAAAAGAGGAACCGGGGATTCAGACCTATTTTAGAAGCTGCGTACTTTTAATGCTGCGTTCCTTTTACGATGTGGTGGGAAAAGAACGGATTGACCGGGTGGAGACAGAATTTTCCATTGGAAACGGATATTTTGTAAAGCCTACCGGTGACTTTAAGCTGGATGCAGAATTGCTTGATAAAGTAAAGGAAAGGATGCGGGAACTGGTAGAGAGCCAGGTTCCCATCTGCAAACGAAGCGTCAATACGGACGAAGCCATAGAGCTGTTTCACCGGCATAAAATGTACGATAAGGAACGGCTGTTCCGCTACCGGCGGGTATCCCGGGTAAACCTTTACCGTATTGGGGGCTTTGAGGATTACTATTATGGATATATGGTGGAAAATACCGGCTATTTAAAGTATTTTGATCTGATTCTTTATGAGCATGGATTTGTCCTGATGATTCCCAGAAAGTCAGATCCCTGCCGCCTGCCAGCTTTTGAGCCTCAGAAAAAGTTGTTTTCTGTATTAAAAGAGTCCTTTGGCTGGGGAGAACGGCTGAATTTAAACAATGTGGGGGCGCTAAATGAACAGATTGCCTCCGGGCGGGTAAAACAGCTGGTGCTGATTCAGGAGGCCCTTCAGGAAAAAAAGATTGGGGAGATTGCCAGCAAAATTGCTTCTCAGCCCTCTAAAAAACTGGTAATGATAGCCGGTCCTTCTTCCTCCGGAAAGACTACCTTTTCTCACAGGCTCTCCATCCAGCTGGAGGCCATGGGCTTAAGGCCTCATCCCATTGAGGTAGACGATTACTTTGTCAATCGGGAGGACAGCCCAAGGGATGAAAAAGGAGATTATGATTATGAGGCATTAGAATGTCTGGATGTGAGGCAGTTTAATGTGGATATGAACCGCCTGCTAAACGGTGAGACGGTAGAACTTCCTTACTACAATTTTAAGACCGGACATCGGGAATACCGTGGAGAGCGGCTGCGTCTTGGAAAGGACGAGATCTTGGTGATAGAGGGGATCCACTGCCTTAATGACCGGTTGTCCTATACGCTTCCCAGGGAAAACAAATTTAAAATCTATATCAGCGCCCTGACCCAGCTTAACATTGACGAGCACAACCGGATCCCCAGTACGGACGGCCGCCTGATCCGCCGTATGGTGCGGGATGCCAGAATCCGTGGGACCTCCGCGTTAGAGACCATCCGGCGGTGGCCCTCGGTTCGCAGAGGGGAGGACCGGAATATTTTCCCCTTCCAGGAAGAAGCGGATGTAATGTTTAACTCTGCACTGATCTATGAGCTGGCTATGTTGAAGCAGTATGCAGAACCGCTGCTGTTTGGGATTCCCAGGGACAGCGAGGAATATCTGGAAGCAAAACGGCTGTTAAAGTTTTTAGACTATTTTCTGGGAGTAAATCCGGAAATCATACCGAAAAACTCAATTTTGCGGGAGTTTATCGGAGGAGGCTGCTTTTAGCCTCACCTTTAGAAAAGAGGATGAAACCTATGGAAGAATGGCTTGCAATATACAATGACAAATGTGAGAGAACAGGAAGGGCTTTGAGAGAGGATGCCCACAGAGAGGGATTGTGGCACCAGGTGGTTCACTGCTGGATGCTGTGCCGGACAGGGGATGAGGAATGGCTGTACTTTCAGCAGAGGGCTTTTTCTAAGGCGGATTTCCCCGGATATTATGACATCGGATCCACCGGCCATGTAACAGAAGGAGAGTCCCATTTGGATGCGGTCTGCCGGGAATCTTATGAGGAAATGGGGGTCCGCATTGACAGGAATAACCTGACCTACCTGGGGGTGGTAAAAGAGGTAACCAGAAAAGGAGAGTTTTTTGACAGGGAGCTTTGCCATGTGTATTTATACCAGATGGATCTGCCCTTTTTTGCTCCCGGAGAAGAGGTGGAACAGATCGTGGCTGTCCGGCTGCCGGAGCTTTTAAAGGCAGAAAAATCTCAGGATCCGGGCTGGAAAATTTCAGCAACGGATTTGTATGGAGAACCTCTTTCTATCCCTAAAGAGGAATTTTGCCGCCATCCGGAAGAATTTATGAGACTGGTGCTTCCGAAGTTAAACGGGGGAGTGTACGATGACAGAAAGACAAAAGAGGATCTGGAATCTCCTTCTGGATCGGGATTTTCTGACTGCCAGGCAGATCGGGGAACTTCTCCACATCAGCGACAGGACAGTTAGAAATGAGATAAAGGAAATCAATGGGGAGCTGAAAAAGGAAGCGATACAGTCTAAAAAGGGGCAGGGTTTTTCCATTGAAGAGAAAGTAAGCCTTAGCAGGCCTGCCATAAGCACTCAAATGGAAGAGACGGAAAACCTGGAGTGGGAGGTAGTAAGAAGCGTCCTGTTTGATGAGGACTTAACCTATCTGGAGTTGGCGGATGAGCTTTATATCAGCGACACTCTGCTGACCAAAATCGTTGCCAGAGTCAACCGCCGCATGGCCAGGCGCTGTGGTATGGGAACCATAAAAAAGCAGAACAACCGTCTGGTTTTAGAGCTTGGAGAAGGGGAAAAGCGAAACTATTACGGGGTTTATGTGATCACCCGCAATCTGAATCAATACTTTGAGCCGGAACGGTTTCAGACCTATTTCCAGTATGTAAAAATCCAGTGGTTCCGGGACATCTTGCTGGAAGAGCTGAGGGGAAAGGATACTGCCTTTTATGATACTACCATTGTCCGTCTTTTGGTGGGAATGGCGGTTATGGCAGAGCGGATGGCGGCAGGCTGCTTTATTGAAATACAGACGGGCGGACTGGACAGAGCAAAAGAGCCTGGAACGGCCCGGGAAGATGTCTCCTCAGAAGATCCGGCTGTCCGGCGGATGGTAGATAAAATCGGGAATTTGTTAGGAATAAAGCCCCCTGAGAAAGAATACCAGTATTTTTCCAGGCTGTTCCGCAATGACTTTTACCATATGGAAGGATTAGAGCAGATGGTGGCGGCCCAGTTTTTGGACAAGATTCTGGTGGAGATCCATGTAGAGTACGGCTTTGACTTTTCCAGGGATCAGGAATTTTGTAAAGAGATGATGGCTCAGCTTATCGGCACTTTAAGGCGGGCCAAAAACAGCCAGTATGTAGTCAATCCGGTGCTTTACCGGATAAAAGCCCAATACCCTCTGGAGTACGACATTGCCATCTTTTTTGCCGACAGGTTTAACCGCCTGGCAGGCTGCGCCATTGGGGAGGATGAGGTTGGACTCATTGCCATCCATTTTATCCGGGCAATGGAGACCAGCATGATGCGCCAGGAGAAGAAAGTGGCCCTGGTGAATCCTTTTGGCAAACAGGTGAAAGAGCTGATAAAAAAGCGATTGGAGGAGATGGGGGAGTGCAGGATCAAGATTAGCGATACGTATTCTATCTTCGATCTGCCAAGGTTTTTCCCAAAGGATATTCTGGCGGTTTTAACTACCGTACCTTTGCCGGAAAATCCAGAAGATGTGCCGGTGATTTTGTGCCGCAATTTTCTGGATTACCATGAGAAGGAGAAACTACTTACCGCAGTCCGGGAGGATCAGGTGACCAGTGTCAGAACCTATTTTAAAAACCTGTTTCGTCCGTCCCTCTTTTTCCCGTCCGTGGAGTTTGATTCCAGAGAAGAGGCCATTGAGTTTATGTGCGGAAAGCTTTTGGAGCAGGGATATGTGGAGGAAGGATTTTTAGAAAGCGTTATGCAGCGGGAGGCCATCGCTCCTACCGCTTTTGAGGCCGGGGTTGCCTTCGCCCATGCTATGGAAAATACAGCCAGACGCACGGCCATCTGCACCTGCCTGTTAAAAAGTAAGCTGGCCTGGGGAGAGTACAATGTGCGGATTCTGTTTTTGTTTGCTCTGTCCCCTTCCTGGAATCACCGGGTAATCCCGGTATATAACGTGATGATTGACAACCTGATGAAGGCGGGAGCTGTCCGACGTTTATCACATATTGAAACCTGTCAGGAGTTTGTGAAAATGCTTCTGTAGCAGAAAATAAAATCTGTTTTTTCCGTTTCGCAGCGGAAAAAGCAGATTTTATTTTGTTTTGGGGCCTTGATATAATGAGGACAACAAAAACGACAGGAGGAAGTCAACCGTGAAAGAGTTTCTTTGGGGAGGCGCAACCGCTTCCTATCAGTGCGAGGGAGGATGGAATGAAGGCGGCAGAGCAGAGTCCATGTGGGACAAGTACCTTCATGAGGAGAACCTGGAAAATGGAGATGTAGCCAGCGATCATTACCACCGATTTAAAGAGGATATCAAAATGATGAAGGAGGGCGGCCACACCAGCTACCGCTTCTCCCTGGCATGGCCCAGGATTATCAAGAACCTGGAAGGGGAAATCAACCAGGAGGGAATTGATTTCTACAATGAGATGATTGACACTTGTCTGGAAAACGGCATCACGCCCTTTGTCACCATCTATCACTGGGATCTGCCCCAGTATCTGGAGGAGCTGGGAGGATGGCTTAACCGGAGAACCTGTGAAGCATATATGCATTACGCCAAGGTGTGTTTTGACGCTTTTGGGGACCGGGTAGTCCATTGGTCCACCTTTAATGAGCCCAGATACTGCATTTTCAGCGGATATTTAATCGGCAATTATCCGCCGGGACACCGGGACTTGCAGGAAACCTTAACCGGCTCTTACTACCTGATGCTGGCTTCCGCTATGGCAGTAAAGGTATTCCGGGAGGGAGGATATAAAGGACAAATTGGAATCGTCCACAGCTTCGCCCCGGTATATGGCGTTGATGGAACCGTACAGACCCGGATTGCCATGCGGTTTGCGGATAATTTCTTAAACAACTGGATTCTGGACACAGCCGCCATGGGGGAAATTCCGGGGGATATGCTGGGAGAACTTTCTAAAACCTGCGACCTGTCCATGATGCTTCCGGAGGATTTGGAGATTATCAAACATAATACGGTAGATTTTCTGGGACTCAACTATTATGCCAGAGCCGTAGTGAAGCCCTACGAGACCGGAGAGACTACCCTGATTGTCAACAATTCCGGCAGCAAGGCAAAAGGCACTTCCCAGACCATTATAAAGGGCTGGTTTGAGCAGGTAAGGCCGGAGAGCAGCCGTTACACTGAGTGGGATACAGAGATTTTCCCGGAAGGCCTTTATGAAGGGATCCGCCAGGTATGGAAGAAATACCACCTTCCTGTTTACATTACAGAGAACGGCATCGGTTTATATGAGGACGTGACCGTGGATCAGGTGGACGATGAGGAGCGGATCCAGTTTATGAATATGCACATTAACGCCATTTTAAATGCCAAAGAAGAGGGCTGTGATGTGAGAGGCTACTTTGCCTGGTCGCCTTTTGACTTATATTCCTGGAAAAACGGGACAGAAAAGCGGTACGGCCTGGTAGCAGTGGATTATGAGGACAATTTAAAGAGAAAGCCCAAAAAGAGCTACTACTGGTTTAAAAATGTGATTGAGACCAAAGGGGAAGCCATCAAAAGAGAAACATACGGGGAGGTATAAAAATGGGTATTCAAGAAATGAGCCTGGCAATGGAAAAGTACGTGATGCCGGCGGCCAACAAATTAGGAAACGAGCGCCATCTGCGGGCTATCCGCGACGCGTTTATGTCGCTTTTGCCAATTACGTTTACAGGAGGTATTGCGGCTGTCTTAAGCTCCGCCCCTTCTGTAGAAGCGGCAGGGAACGGTTTTACCAGGGCCTGGGCCGGGTTTGTAGCCAATAATTCCACCATTTTTTCCTGGATCAACGCCTTGACATTGGGCGCCATGTCCCTTTATATCTGTGTGGGAATTATCCATTTCCTGTGCAAGACTGCAAAGATTGAATCTTTCCTGCCTATTCTCTTAGGGGTGTGCGGCTTTTTGATGCTGGTAATAGAACCCCAATCCCTGGGATGGGATGGAAAGGTTGTGGAGATGTCCTATATGGACGGTAAGGGATTGATTCCCGCCATGCTGATATCCATTTTGACTGCGGATCTTTACTGTTATATGAGAAAACGGGAATTTGGAAAGATTTCCCTTCCCGATACGGTTCCGGCATCTCTGTCTGATGTATTTGCATCTATTGTACCAGGCGCAGTGCTGATGATTCTCTACATTGCAATTTTCACTGTTATGAACAAAATGGGAACCACTCTTCCCAAACTGATTTACGGAATCCTGTCCCCGTCTCTGGCAGCAGTGGACAACCTGGGCTTTACCATTATTATTACCCTGCTGGTACATGTATTCTGGTTCTTCGGAATTCATGACGCAGCATTATCCGGAGTATTGGCTCCCATTCGTGACGGCAACTTATCCTTAAATGCAGCTGCCCAGGCAGCCGGGGAAGCTCTTCCTAATATTTTTACCACACCTTTCTGGGTATATTTCGTAGTAATCGGTGGCTGCGGCTCCGTACTGGCGCTGGCAATTATGCTGGCTACATCCAAGTCCCAGCAGTTAAAGGCCATTGGCCGGTTAGGCTTGATTCCCGCTTTCTTTAACATCTCAGAGCCTATTATTTTCGGCCTGCCCCTGATGTTAAACCCGGTATTTTTCGTGCCCTTCCTGTTTACGTCCGTATTAAACGGAACCATTGCCTTTATTACCATGCAGATTGGCCTTATCGGAAGGAGCTACGCAATGCTTTCCTGGCAGATGCCTTCGGTTATCGGAGCATTTTTCTCCACCATGGACTGGAAAGCGCCGGTTCTGATTTTAATATTAATTGTAATTGACGGTTTGATTTACTTCCCATTCTTTAAGATGTATGAGCGCACTATGGTGAAAATGGAGAGTGGTGAGGAAGCAGAAGCATAATAAGGGAAATAGTTTAGAAAATAATGAACGAATTGGAGGAAAGATGATGAAAAGGATTTTATTACTGTGCAACGGCGGTTTATCTACTGGTATTTTAGTGAAGAAAATGAAGGCAGCGGCAGAGGCCCAGAATTATGAGTGTGAAATCTGGGCGGCTCCGGTAGCTTCTGCAGAAGAAGAGGGAGGAAACGTGGATTTGATTCTTTTAGGCCCCCAGGTCCGGTTCCAGATGGAGGTTGTAAAGAAGCAGGTAACCTGTCCTGTGGTTTCTATTGATCCGGTATCTTACGGCACCATGAACGGCGAGAAGGTTCTTGCCCAGGCGAAAAAGGAAATGGGGGACTAATGATGGAAAACGAAAATATGGAATTACTGTGCCTGCAGATTATCACCAATGCAGGAGAAGCAAGAAGCGAGTGCATGACTGCTCTGGCAGCAGCTGCAGAAGGAAAGTTTGATGAGGCAGAGTCCTCCATGAAGGCGGCGGAAGAGTGCAGAAAATCGGCTCATCACGTTCATACCCAGCTTATTACCATGGACGCAGGGGGAGAGCTGAACCAGCTGAGCCTGATTATGGTTCACAGCGAGGACATTATGATGAGCGCTGAGATCACCTATTCCCTGGCTGCGGAGATGATCAAGATGTACCGGAAACTGGCTGGACAAGCCTGAAAAAATATGGTATGATACCAATGTTTTGAGCAGGACAGATGGTCGCTGCCATGAAACCGAAAGGTCATGGGAGAGGAAAGTCCGGGCTTCACAGGGCAGGATGCCAGATAACGTCTGGTGGGGGCGACCCTAAGGACAGTGCAACAGAAATAAACCGCCGCATAAAATGCGGTAAGGGTGGAAAGGCAGTGTAAGAGACTACCGCCCGGCTGGTAACAGGCGGGGCACATGTAAACCCCATCCGAAGCAAGACCGAACAGGAAGCATAAGGCGGCCCGTCTGCTTCCGGGTAGGTCGCTTGAGTCCGCCGGTGACGGCTGACCTAGATAGATGACCATCCAACGACATAACCCGGCTTACCGTTCTGCTCAAAACTTTAAAAAGAGATTTCTTTGTAAAATCCTGAATGGCTGAAAGTAGATTGTACGGGGTCATTTATCTCCATAATGGCCTTTGCAGTGGGCGATATAGAGCCGTCCGTTCTCTATATGATAGACGAGGCGGTCTTTTTCGTTGATGCGGCGGCTGTATTCGCCTTGCAGGTCGCCGAAGAGGGGTTCAGGTTTCCCGATTCCCTGCATACAGCCATTCCGCTCGACATCCTGGATGAGCTGGTTGATTCGCTTAAGTGTTTTTTTATCTTGTGTCTGCCAGTAGAGGTAATCCTCCCAAGCATCATCTGACCATATTTTTTCACTCATCGTCCACCTCGATCAGTTCATGGGCGGTGCCTTTCCCGGCTTTTAGCTCCTGGACGGATTTCTTCACATAAGCTATGTTTGTCTCGGAGAAGAATGGGTCGATAGTCTGGGAGATCTCAAACGGGATGCGGTTTTCTCGTAAAACTGCTTTCACAAAAAGATTGATAGCGGTAGAAGTATTCAGGCCAACATTGGAGCAGAAGGTGTCAAAGTTGGCCTTGTCTTTTTCGTCTACCCTTGCGGTTAAGGTTGCCAGTGCCATAAATCTCTCTCCTTTCGTATTCAAGTTATGATAATTATAACACTATTGTATGCTAAAAGCAAGCAAATGTATTACATATGGAATGAGATTTACACAGAGTGCGTTGCCAGCAGTAGCCACAGGGGCTATGATTTTTATATGGCGATAGGAAAGCAGAACTTATGGCGGAAATTAGCTTTATCGAATACGCTTATGAGAATTATTTATCTATTATGGCTCATGAGCAGTATGATGGAAGTTCATTTCGCTCAAAATCAAGACACAGAATACTTGGATTTTATTGAGGAGGATATGCTGACATATATACACAAGTGTGATAAGCGGATGTTAGGCAGTTTTAGTGCTTTGAAGGTTGTTATTAGCGGATATAAAGCAAGGCCGAATATTATCTGGATAATGCAGGGGAGATGTATATAAAAAAATAGAGACTACTTAAGAAAAGAGGCAAATAAAGGAATACCTTGTTTTCAGCCATAGAAGGTTTTACAGAGAAATCTTCTATGGCTGAAAATTTATTGACAGTGCTCCCACCTTTTTATAATAGAGAGTCTCTGGCAGCGTACTTTACCGAAGTGCCCGGCATTATCTTCTCATCCTCCCGGCGTGCTGCTCGTCACAGTACATACACCGGTAGATTTCTTTTGATTTATCGGACAAATAAAAGATATGAGGAAGCTCCTGCTCAATGGAGGTAATGCATCTGGGATTCTTGCAGTGGATCACGTTGGTAATCTTTTCCGGAAGCTCCACCCGCTTTTTCTCTACAATCTTTTCGTCCCGGATAATATTGACCGTAATGTTGTGATCAATATATCCCAAAACCTTTAAGTCAATCAAATCCATGCTTCCCTCAATCTTAATAATATCCTTACGACCCATCTTTTCACTCCGGGCATTTTTAATAATGGCAACCTGGCATTCCAGCTTATCCAGACCCAGATGATAATAAATATCCAGGCTCCGTCCGGCCTCAATGTGATCCAATACGATTCCGTCTCTTAATCCGCCAATATTTAACATGGTCTTTCCACCTCCAATAAAGTCATAATCAGGGCCATACGGACATAGACGCCGTACTGGGCCTGTTTAAAATAAGCAGCTCTGGGATCATTATCCACTTCCACCGAGATTTCATTGACTCTGGGAAGGGGATGGAGAATGAACATATCCGGCTTGGCCAGCTTCATCTTTTGGCGGTCTAAAATATAGCAGTCTTTTAAACGGATGTAGTCTTCTTCGTTAAAGAAACGTTCTCTCTGAACCCGGGTCATATAGAGGATATCCAGCTCAGGAAGGGCAGCGTCCAAACTGTCTACTTCCTTAAATTCAATATCATTTGCCTCCAGAACATCCTCCCGCAGATATTCCGGGATTCGAAGCTCTGGCGGGGAGATTAAAACAAACTTGACTTTGGGATAGCGCACCATGGCATGAATCAGGGAGTGGACGGTACGTCCGAATTTTAAGTCGCCGCAGAAGCCGATAGTCAAATTGTCCAGGCGGCCCTTTAAAGAGCGGATGGTAAGAAGGTCCGTCAACGTCTGGGTAGGATGCTGATGTCCGCCGTCGCCGGCGTTGATAACCGGGATATGGGAAAACTGGGAGGCCACCATGGGAGCTCCCTCCTTAGGGTGGCGCATGGCGCAGATATCTGCGTAGCAAGAGATCATGCGGATGGTATCGGCAACGCTTTCCCCCTTGGCGGCGGAACTGGAATTAGCCGAAGAAAAACCGAGAACACTGCCCCCTAAATTAAGCATTGCAGCTTCAAAGCTTAATCGGGTGCGGGTACTCGGTTCATAAAAGCAGGTAGCTAATTTTTTGCCGTCACATACGTGAGCATATTTGGGAAGACTGCCGGCAATGTCATCAGCCAGATCAAGCAAGGCGTCAGTCTCTTCCACAGAGAAGTCTAATGGATTTAACAAATGTCTCATGGGATTCTCCTTTGATTTTGATGATGAATTTTCGGGTTTGTCCCATTATACAGCATATGAAGAGAAATTTCTACAACTTTTTGTGAAAATGTGATAATATGATACCAGGGTGAAAAGTTCGTGCCTGCGTATGCTCATCATGCTGGCATGAATGAGCATACGCAGGCACGAGCCCCGAACCCGCAAAAACATGAAAAAGTAGCCCGACAGGGCGGATTTTTCATGTTTTTAGAAGTGCGGGAGCGCAAAGCGCGGAGCAATTCGTATTCCGCATCGAATAAAGCACCAAAGAAAAAGGAAGGATTATCATGGCAAAAACGCTGGAACAAATTGTACTAGAAGGACTGGCAGGGGACTGCTGCTCCATGGAAGAATTGTTTGTCCTCTGGCAGACTACCCAGATGTTAGAAGAGAAAGCCCAGGGAAGCACCTGCTATGAAGAAATTGATAAGCGCAGCTTCCATGTGGACGGGATCATCAACCCGGATCAATACGCCGGTGTTTTATATATTTTAAAAGAGCCAAGCCTGAAGCAGTATATCCAAAAAGGGCTGACCTTTCCGGTTTTAACAGATATCCGCCGGGAATACCGAAGCTACCGCCGGGGATACGAGGATGAAAGAGGCTATTTGGCAGGGATGCAGCGCCAGCTTTTAGGAGAAGCGGGAGAAGAACTTTCCATGGATAAAGTCATGTCTACCCTGGCGGTAATGTACATCAACAAGCGGGGAGGAAAAGAGGTTTCCGACAGTATCTGGCTGAATTACGGATACGAATATATAGAGTTTATTAAACGTGAGATCCGTCTTCTGTCACCCAGGGTAATTGTCTGCGGCGGGGAAGAGATCTTTAAAATGGTAGTAAAAGAGGTATTCCAGAACAAAAAGACCATACGGAACCGGGGCGAGCACATGATATGGAAAGATAATGTCCGGGACTATCAGTTTACGGCGGACAAAAATTTCCGCCATACCAAAGATGCAGACAGAACTTCTGTAGTGGTGGTAAATATGTGGAATCCAGCTTACCGCACAAATAAAGAGCAGCACCTGTCCCCGGAGGAATATCTGGAAGAATTCCACCGCCGCATCACCGGAATGGAGTCGGTTCCCGTTAAGGAATCTGTAAGGAAGCTTAAGAAATAAAAAGAGACAAAGAGGACGCTTTTTTGGTATAATGTGAACACTTGGCGAGGTCTTTCACGAGCCTAGTGAGAACAGATACCTGAACACTTAGCGAGGTCTTTCACGAGCTTAGTGAGAATGGCATAATGTGAACACTTGGCCAGGTCTTTCACGAGCCTGGTGAGAACAGACAGGAAGGTTTTACATGACAAATCAAACGGAACAAAAGGCGCGGGCTCCCATGATCCGCGTCAGCAACTTATATAAGATCTACTGCGTGGGAGATACCAAAGTTCGCGCTTTAAACGGCGTTAGCTTTGAGATTTACAAAGGAGAGTTCTGCGCCATAGTGGGAACCTCCGGTTCCGGTAAATCCACCCTTCTTAATATGCTGGCAGGACTGGAAAAGCCTACCAGGGGAGAGATTGTCATTGCCGGAAAACATATTGAAAAGCTGTCGGAAAAGAAGCTGGTAGCCTTCCGCCGGGAGAAGGTAGGCTTTATTTTTCAGTCTTACAATCTTTTAAATACCATGAATGCTGTAGAAAACGTGGCTATGCCTCTGTCTTTTCGGGGAATGGCGAAAAGGGAGAGAATAGCCCGGGCTCAGAAGTATCTAAAATTAGTAGGGGTAGGGGATCAGGCAAAGCATATGCCCAATCAGATGTCCGGCGGACAGCAGCAGAGAGTGGGGATTGCCCGGGCTTTGGTAGTAAATCCCAGGATTATATTTGCGGACGAGCCTACAGGAAACTTAGACTCTAAGACCACCATGGAAGTTATGCGTCTGATGCAGAAAATTGTCAGGGAACAGCAGCAGACTCTGGTAATGGTTACCCATGATAATAACCTGGCGTCCTATGCGGATCGCCAGATACGGATTATAGACGGAAAGATAGTCGAGATTATTGAAAATGAGCCACAGGAAAAGGCGGCACAGGAGGAGTAAGAGATGAGAACGAAACGGATCTTTGGAGCGCTGGCGGCAGTGATGATGCTTGTTGCATCTTTTTCCGCCACTGCTTATGGGGCATACATGGATGTGGGAAATAACCAGTATCTGGTAGCCAAAAAGATTCCTGAAGGCAAGGTAGGGAAGAGCATCAGCATTCCGGTGACCATCAATGCGGGAGCCGAGGATATGGACGGGGTCTGGGTAGGTTTAAGCGCAGACATTTTTGAATTCAACCAGATCATGTCAGACGATTCCAACGGCGATTACACAGTAAGTAATTACCCCTTTGAGATCACCCAGGATACCTTTAAGCCCAAGCGCCTGGGAAACATCAGCCAGGGAAAATCCAAAAGTACCAATCTCTCAGTTAAAATCCGTAAGGATCTCCAGGCTGGTTATTACTCTATTCCTATCGCTATTTACATGGACTGTGAGGAAGAGCCGGACACGGATCGGTACTGGGCAAAAGAATATATCAATATTTACGTCAGCCAGTCCACCGGAACCAGCGAGTCGGATGAGAAAGAAAATGTGGTTGATTTTGTGCTGGGAGAAGGCCAGCCCACCCCTTACGGAACCTATCCCAATGTGATGAATTTTGCTGTTAACATGCGGAATAACAGCAAGTTTAAGGCCTATGATGTGACGGTGAGCATGACCCTTGATGCGGACAGCACCAAGTTTCCCTTTAACATCAACGACGGAAATTACGACCGCCACTATGATTTAATAGAAGAGGGGCAGACGGTAGAAGTGCCTTACAGCATGGCTATCCGGCAGGACAGCTATTCGGGGTTTTATCCTATACAATTTAAGATTTCTTACCGGGACAGCCAGGACGGGGATCTGAAGACCCAGGAAGACACCATGTATGTCCAGATTGTCAGCAAAAGCAGAGAGGATACCTTAGGCGATTTTAATGCCAACGACCGTACCCGGGCCAGGATTATTGTAGACAGCTATGAGACGATTCCGGAGGAGATCTATGCAGGGCAGGAGTTTGAGTTGATCCTGCGGATGAAAAACGCCTCGTCAGACGTCTCAGCCAGCAATATTTTATTCACTCTGGAGTCGGAAAAGGTTTCCGACAGCGCAGTATTTACCACAGAAAACGGTTCTAATTCCCTGGTGGTAAACTCCCTGGGAGCCGGGGCCACTACAGAGATCCGAATGAAGTTTATCAGCAAAGGCGGCGCGGATCCCAGATCTTATGCCATTACCATTAAAGAAAAATATGACAGCCCGGAGTTTAAAAACGCCGAGGAGAGTGTAACAGTAGATATTCCTTTAAAGCAGGAGGCCAGACTCAGCACCGGCACCATCGACGTTATGCCGGACAGCATTAATGTAGGATCAGAAACCAATGTAATGTTTGGCATTAACAATACTGGTAAGGTACAGCTTTACAATGTTACCGTCCGGTTTGAGGCAGATTCCATTAAAACAGAGGAAACTTATGTAGGTAATATTAAGCCCGGCGAAACAGGCAATGTAGATTCCATGCTTACCGGTGTGGCCGCCACCATGGATGAGGGGAAGATCCCCATTGTGATCTCCTATGAGGATGAAAACGGCAATGTAAGTACCGAGACCAAGGAGATGAGTCTCTATGTGTCAGAACCTATGCCGGATGACTTCGAATGGGACATGGAAGCGGGAAATATGGAAGGGATTGAAATGGAGGGAGGAAACTCTCTGGCCGGTAAATTTGCTGCTCTTCCGGCAGCAGCCCGATATGGCATCATAGGAGGAGCAGCGGCGGCTGTCCTGGGAATCCTTTTGGGAGTACGGGCATTTATCCGCCGCAGAAAGAATAAAAAGCAGCAGTTAGCAGAAGAAGAGGGGATAGAAGATGAGATTTCGGGACCTTCTGACGATGAGTCTGAATAACCTGAGACGGCGCAAGCTGCGGACGGTTCTGACGGTATTGGGAGTCGTAATCGGCACAGCTTCCATTGTGGTCATGGTATCCCTGGGGATTGGACTGAAGGAATTAAACATGGAGCAGATTTCCACCTGGGTCAGCTTGACAGAGGTTACGGTCCGCCAGAATTATTCTATGGATGGAAACGGGGCCAATGAGGACAGCTATATTACAGACGAGGCGATAAAGAAGTTTTCCAGACTGGATCATGTGGTTTCTGTGTCTCCCACTCTGCGAATCTCAGCAGTAATCAAGCAGGGGCCTTATATCTGTGAATACATAAATATTCAGGGGGTAAGCCAGGAAACATTGGCCCAGATTCCCCTGGCAGAGGGCGGTCATCTGCCGGATCCTGCTTCCGGACAGATGGAGTTGATTTTTGGCAGTAAGGTAGCCATGGATTTTAGCAACAGCAAAACCAGAAAAGGTTACTGGGATACGGGAGAGATCCCGGAGTTGGATATGAGCCAGCCGTTTTTTGTGATTTTTGATCAAAATGCTTATTACAATTCTTTGTATCCCAGCGGAGACACCTCTGTAAAGCCGCCTAAAAAATATATGATTCCCGCCGCCGGAGTGGAAGAGGGGGGACCAGATGATTACAGCAGATACTGTTACTCTGTGTATGTTAACGTGGAGCAGCTTAAGGATCAGTTGAGAAAAGTCTTTAAAAAGAACCCGATACCGGGACAGCCTACCAATAAAAAAGGCAAACCATACACTTATTTTGTTTATGATAACGCCAGCGTGCAGGTTGACGATATGGACAATGTAAAAGAAGTACAGCAGGCCATTAATGAGATGGGCTATCAGGCTGACAGCATGATAGAAGGTATTGAAAACCAGCAGAAACAGGCCAACATGATTCAGGCCGTGCTGGGGGGAATCGGCGCGGTATCCCTGTTTGTGGCGGCTATCGGCATTGCCAACACTATGATGATGTCTATCTATGAGAGAACAAAGGAAATCGGCGTCATGAAGGTGCTGGGCTGTGATATGGGCAGCATCCGCAATATGTTTCTGGTGGAGTCCGGCTTTATCGGCCTGGTGGGAGGTCTGGTTGGAATCGGTTTAAGCTACGGGATTTCTTATCTGATTAATAACATCCAGGGCATTGGCCAGACTATGTCCGGTATGGACGGGGACATTTCACGAATTCCTGTCTGGCTGGTAGGGCTTGCCATTTCCTTTGCTATTATAGTGGGGATGGGAGCCGGATTTATGCCGGCTATGCGGGCCATGAGGTTGAGTCCTCTTGCGGCTATTCGAAATGAATAATGATAAAAGGCTGGAAATTGTTATAAAATAAGGAATTTCTAGCCTTTTATGCATTTCTGTGATGTTAATATGATGTTAAAAGAAGAGCCAGCTACTTTCCCTACTCAAAAATAGATGCAGTTGAAATCCCTGTCGAAATGTGGTAATATCTCCTTGGGACTACCAGGATGGTAGGCGGTTAGCCCTCTCCGGAGGAACTGTGACCCTCCGTTTACATAGAAACCTGAAAGGGAATCTGGGAAAGGAGGGCTTGGCCATATGGATATTTTGGGACTTATTGCAGTGTTAAGTTTCGGCTTGACCTGCTTTGGTATCGGATATACATTCGGTAAAGATAGTAGCAAAACACAGAAATAGCCGCCCTGTCTGGAAAACTGTGCGGCTATTTTAGCTAAACATATTTCGGGCTAACCGTCTATCGGTAGCTCCTGTTGGGCATCTGTTGACGCAGATGTCCTTCTTTATGTTTAATATACCACAATCTCCAAAGTGCCGCAAGCATTTTTTTAGTGGTTATCCGATGGGTTCTTCTTTTTCTTCTCTCTTGATTTGTAGACATTAAATTGGTTTTTGCACCTCTGGCTGCAAAATTCATTCCCCTTCCGGCTTG
>CAJUJM010000007.1 GCA_910586755.1 uncultured Lachnospiraceae bacterium | reverse complement strand
TCTGTAGTGTGTCAGTCTTATAACGTAATAATATCAGAAGGAAGATAAATTAGAAAAGCGAAAGTCAGCCAACATGTTTCATGACGCATTGGTGCCTTTCGCAGAAAGGCGGAAAATAGGTATGATAAAAATATTATTCGTCTGCCACGGCAACATTTGCCGCAGCCCCCTAGCCCACCTGTATTTCCAGGATTTCATAGAAAAGCAGCATCTTTCCCACAGCTTTTTCATCGGCTCCGCCGCCACATCCTACGAAGAAATCGGCAATCCGGTTCATCCCGGAACAAAGCGGAAGCTGGCTGAGGCAGGCATTTCCTGTGCCGGAAAAAGAGCCAGACATATGGAAAAGTCCGATTACCAGGAGTTTGACTATCTGATTGGCATGGATCAACAGAACATCCGCAATATGCTGCGGATTACCGGCGGGGATCCGGAGAAAAAGCTTTACAAAATGATGGATTTTGCCATAAACTGGGAGTATCCGGGAGCTGAGGGAAAATCCTCCCCGGATGTGGCAGATCCCTGGTATACCGGTGATTTTGAAGCCACCTGGAGGGACATAACAGAAGGGTGTGCCGGACTTTTTAAATTCTTAAAAAAGAAGTATCAATTATAGGAGGAAATACCCAAGGGTATCCCCGTATGCCCAAAAAGCAGGGCAAAAAAGGAGGAAACACCCAAGGGTATCCCTGCATGCCCAAAAAGCAGGGCAAAAAGGAGGAAAACATGGCATATTTAGGAGAAGAAATCAGAAAACTGGG
This sequence comes from uncultured Lachnospiraceae bacterium, assembly GCA_910586755.1. Lineage (GTDB taxonomy): Bacteria > Bacillota > Clostridia > Lachnospirales > Lachnospiraceae > UMGS1370. The sequence continues at coordinate 59,874 of CAJUJM010000007.1, read as the reverse complement.
CTTTGGACTTATGCGCCTTCCGGTTATGGAGGACGGAAAAATTGACGTAGAGCAGACCAAGGAAATGGTAGATCAGTTTATGGAAGCAGGCTTTACTTACTTTGATACAGCCTGGGCCTATAATGGCAGCGAAGAGGCCATCTGCCAGGCCTTAGTGGAGCGATACCCCCGGGAAAGCTTTCAGCTTGCCACCAAAAACGCAGCCTGGATTAATTGTAAGAGCCGGGAAGAGGCGGTGGCCCAGTTTGACGTTTCCTTAGAGAGGACCAAGGCCGGATATTTTGACTATTACCTGCTACATAATTTAGGCGAGAGCCGCACCAAATTTTTTGATGACTATGGTCTGTGGGAATGGGTTCAGGAGAAAAAAGAGTCAGGCCTGATCCGGCATGTTGGCTTTTCCTTCCACTCCACACCGGAGGAGCTGGAAGAGATTTTGACAGCCCATCCCGAAATGGAGTTTGTTCAGCTTCAAATTAACTACGCAGACTGGGAAGAACCTACGGTTCAGTCCAGAGCCTGTTATGAAGTAGCCAGAAAGCATGGCAAGCCAGTGATTATTATGGAGCCGGTGAAAGGCGGAATGCTGGCGACTCCGCCGGAATCCGTAACAGAGGTGCTAAAGGCAGCCGAGCCGGATGCGTCCCCGGCATCCTGGGCAATCCGGTTTGCAGCGGATCTGGAAGGAGTCATCACAGTTCTGTCCGGCATGAGCAGCCTCGAACAGATGAAAGACAATCTTTCCTTTATGAGAGACTTTGCCGGGTTAACAAAGGCACAGAAGGATACTTTGGACAGGGCCCGAAAGGTTTTGGTGGCGGTGCCCTTGATTCCATGTACTTCCTGCAATTACTGCGCCAAGGTTTGTCCGAAAAACATCGGGATTTCCGGTTCTTTTACAGCCATGAATTACCTGACTCTTTACAGCAGCAAAGAAAGGGCCAGACATCAGGAAAGCTGGCTGGTGGGAAGCCGCGGCAAAGCTCATGCAGATCAATGCATAAAATGCGGCAAATGCGAGGAGGTCTGTCCCCAGCATATTGCTATCCGGGAAAATCTGGATAAGGTAAGCCGGGAATTATTATAACCGTTCAGACGGCGGGGAATATGGTGCAATTATATAGAAAGCGGACCGCTGGAAAAGCATAAATTCAAACAGGGCTTTGCCGTGAAGAAACGGTGAAAGCCCTGTTTTTCATATGCCCGGCCAGCAGAAAGAACCGTTAGCTTAGTTCCGCAATTCCGGTAACCGCCACATAGATATGGGAGATCCGATACCAGGTGGCAAAATCCACTACTCCTGTCTGGGGCATGCCGAAAATAGACTGGAATTCCCGAACTGATCTGGCAGTAGCGGGTCCATAGATCCCGTCCGGAGTTACGCCGGGGATAGCGGAATAAACCGTTGCTATGGCATCCAGCTGTTCCTGAAGCTGCCGTACCTTGCTGCCGGAGGAGCCTATGGTCAAATCATAACCAGGCCAGGAAGCCGGGATACCGGAGATCTGCTCTGCCGTATTTACATAAATGCTGTCCCCATAAAAATACCGGAGGATCTCAATGGGGCTGTAGCCTTGTTCTCCTAAGGACATGGAGCCCCATTGGGTCATCCCAAAGGAAGCTGCGTATAAAACAGGCGGGAAAAATCTTATGACAGATATTGGATTCGGATTTCTCCCTTGTCTTTCTCATAGATAATCCCGCGTATTTTCTGGCGGAGAATCGCATTTTTCTCCCATAGGGTATAATCCATTGAGGTTACTGCCTGAAAAAGTTCTGGCCGGGTGTTCTGGAGATTTTTTAATACCATAGGCACAATCACATTTTCCGCCACATAACAATTCTTTTTGCAAGTCCCTTTTAAATACCCGCTGCACTGGAAAGAAAAGGTGTCCGGCAGAGTCTTTCGCCTGCGGCGGCAGGAGGAAAGGCTGCGGCCGCAAACCGGGCATTTTAAGATACCGCCCAGCCAGTGGTGAACCAATTCACAGGGTTTTTGTCCCGGATTTAAGGCACAGGAACTTTCTTCTGTCTGCTGCTTGTTTTTTCCAAGCCGGTCTGCTGCCAAATCAAACAGTTCCCGGGATACAATAGCCGGGTGAGTTCCTTTTGCCGTGATCCAATGGTTTCTGTCCCGAACTGCGCCGGTCTGCCCGTCTGTCCGGTTCCACCGCACATATCCGGCATAAAGAGGATTTTGCAGGATGTATTCCACCCCGCGCTTTTCAAAAGGATTTCCCAAAGATGTCCGGTGTCCCTCCTGATTCAGCTTTCGGGCAATGGCGTAGGAGCTCATTTTATCTATCCCGTACCAGCGGAATATCTGGCGCACCGTCCGGGCCTCTGACGGGACTTCTTCTAATTCCCCTCCCGGGTGAGGAATCCGATACCCCAGAGGAGGACGCCCCTGATAACCGCCCCGCAGGGCCTTCTCGGTCATGCCCCGGGTTACGTCTCCGGCCAGCCGGATAGAGTAAAATTCATCCATCCACTCAATAATCCGCTCAATAAGGCTGCCGAAAGGCCCTTCCATAATGGGCTCGGAAATACTGATAACATCTACGCCGAATTTCCCGCGGAGCATGGATTTATAGACAATGCTTTCCTCCTGATTCCTGGCGAAGCGGGAAAACTTCCACACCAGGATAGCGTCAAAGGGATGGGCGTCGGATTTGGCTGCTGCAATCATCTGCTGAAATTGGGGCCGCTTCTCTGCTTTCCGCCCGGAAATGCCGTTTTCTTGAAAAATCCATCTGTCCTCCACACGAAACAGATTTTTTTCGGCATAATCCAACAGCAAACGTTTTTGGGAGTCAGGAGAGAGTTCCTCCTGGCCATGAGTCGATACTCGAATGTAAAGGGCTGCATTTTTCATACAATCACCTTGTGAGAAATCTCAAGAAATTTTATGAGAAAGGCAGAAAAAACTTGCAGAGATTTTGATATATGTTGGGCAATGCCAATTCGACCCTTGCAGCCGCCAAATGTGCACACGGGCATACACACTTGGTTTGCGTTGGCTGCTCCCCAAGAATTAAAAAAACTGCCGAAACATTTTCGACAGTTTAAAGTGACCTCACCGGGAATCGAACCCGGGTTTACGCCGTGAGAGGGCGTCGTCTTGACCGCTTGACCATGAGGCCTTACTCAAGCTTTGTTATAATATCATGGATTAGAGAAAAAAGCAAGCATTTTTTATGGAAAATTAGCGCTTTTGAAATCGCTTTTTGAAATCTCTTGCGGCAGCTGGGGCGGCCGCCTTGATACCTATCCGCCCAAAGGCCATCCAATTGGGGCAGCGAACCCGCTTTCCGTCGCAATACTGAGTCAAAATGGGCTGGCGTACTCCCGGACGGGATAAGTAATTATCGAAAATTTCATCTACCACCACAGAGATACTCTCAAAAATATTTCGATCATAAATCCATTTGTGATCAAAGGCAGTGGAGGAGGTGATGGTAAAGTCGTAGCCCTGGTTCCGATACCACTCCGTATATACCCGGTTCAAGGTAAAGGACATAATGGCCAGTACATTGGCCGTAATGGTTGATCTGGGCCAGGTAGAGTAGATTTCGCTGGAAGCAACATTTTTAATGTAATCCCGGTAAGGCACATAGTAATTTGTGGCGCTCTGGTTGGAAGGAGGCCCATCGTGAACCACAATGGTCTGGGGGATTACCACCCGGCTTAAAACGATCTCACCGCTTTCATTGACTGGTTTAATTTCTGATTCTGCAATTTTAGGCGGATAGTCGCCTACCAGAGTGTGCTCCGGGATGGTGATCAGGGACTGTTCCTCCGGCTGGCTCTCCGGTGTCAGACGGATGGGCTGAATGGCGGTGGCATCAGGCAGGACTTCCGTGCCGCTTACGGTAATGGGGCGGAATCCGGGAGCCTGGACGGACACCACATATTCCGAGTAGGGAACAGGGCCATTGGGATCAAAGCTGTAATCTAAGGGAGGCGCAGGCAGAGAGATCTGTTCAGTCTGGCCGGAGGAGTTGGTGCCCACCTGTTCAATTACCTGATCCGGATTATCTTTGGAAGCAATGGAAATGGTGGCGTCGGTAATGGGAAAGTTATTCTGGATAGAGACCACATTGATCTGTAGAAGCCCGCGTGATGTAAGAGAATCATCGGTCTGGGCGGATTTGAGAAGATTCATGGGAAATCCCCCTTTTTCTGGTTAATATTAATATATAGAAGCAACAGGGATTGATGCCAGTCCATAACCAACATTCATAGAAACCATTCCATTTAACTAATTGACAAAGGCATCATAGATTGCTATGATTAATGTTATATACAAAAAGACAGGGGGACGCTATGGATAGAATCGTATTATCATTGCTGGTAGACAATACAGCCGGTGTTCTGGCGCGGGTGGCATCACTGTTCAGCCGCCGCGGATACAACATTGAGAGCCTTACAGTAGGCGTTACAGCAGACGAAAGGTATTCCAGGATGACGGTGGTTTCGTTTGGCGACCAGCAGGTTCTGGAGCAGATTGAAAAGCAGCTCCGCAAGTTAGAAGATGTCCGGGACATTAAGGAATTAAGAATGGGACATTCGGTATACCGGGAGCTGATTATGGTCAAGGTAAAGGCCAATGCCGCAGACCGCCAGGCAGTCAATGCGATCTCCGATATATTCCGCGCCACGATTGTGGATGTGGGAAAGGAGTCTTTGACAGTTATGCTGACAGGCGACCAGTCCAAGCTGGAGGCGCTTTTGAACCTTTTGGAAGACTACGAGATTTTAGAGGTGGCCAGAACCGGTCTCACCGGGCTTTCCAGGGGTGTTGACGATGTCCGTTACCTTCCCTGACCACAGCAGGGGAAAGGGATCAAAATTTATATATCAGGGAATTGATAAGGAGGAAATACAAATGGCAAAGATTTACTATCAGGAAGACTGTAATATGGCGCTTTTAGAGGGCAAGACCATTGCGATTATCGGTTATGGCAGCCAGGGCCATGCACACGCATTAAACTTAAAAGAGTCCGGGCAGAAGGTAATTATCGGTCTTTACGAGGGCAGCAAGTCCTGGGCAAAAGCTGAGGCGGCAGGTTTTGAGGTGTACACGGCGGCAGAGGCAACCAAGAAGGCGGATATCATAATGATCTTAATTAATGATGAGAAGCAGGGCAAACTTTACAAAGAATCCATTGAGCCCAACTTAAAGGAAGGCGATATGCTGATGTTTGCTCACGGCTTTGCAATTCACTTCGGCCAGATTATACCGCCTAAATTTGTAGATGTTACCATGATCGCTCCCAAGGCTCCCGGCCACACCGTTAGAAGCGAGTATCAGAGGGGAAGAGGAACCCCCTGTCTGGTTGCGGTTTATCAGGACGCTTCCGGCAAGGCAATGGAGAAAGCGCTGGCTTACGGTTTAGCCATTGGCGGAGCAAGGGCAGGTATTTTGGAGACCACCTTCCGTGTGGAGGCAGAGACGGATCTGTTCGGCGAGCAGGCAGTTTTATGCGGCGGCGTCTGCGCTCTGATGAAAGCAGGCTTTGAGACCCTGGTAGATGCAGGCTATGCTCCGGAAAACGCATATTTTGAGTGTATTCATGAGATGAAGCTGATTGTAGACTTAATCTATGAGAGCGGCTTTGCAGGCATGAGATATTCCATCTCCAATACTGCTGAGTACGGCGATTATATTACCGGCCCCAAGATCATTACCGACGATACTAAGAAAGCGATGAAGCAGATCTTAAAGGACATCCAGGACGGCACCTTTGCAAAGGATTGGATGCTGGAGAACCAGGCAGGCGCTCCTCACTTTAATGCAATGAGAAAGCTGGAGGCAGAGCACCCCTTAGAGAAGGTGGGAACAGAGCTTCGCAAGCTGTACAGCTGGAGCGAAACGGACAAGCTGATCAACAACTAAGTGTGTTTTCGATACCCCCAAATAAGGATAGAAAAAAGAAAGAGAGAATTTCGTGGAACATCGAAGGCTTGTAAACGCCTGAATTTCACGAAGTTCTCTCTTTCTTAGGAATCAGGGGCGAAAATTGCTATTCCCGAAAGACAGCCCCTTGCGTAATATTATCCGAAAACTCTTGATAAACTATCACTAAAGTGATACTATAATGATAGGTAGGATTGGAGGTATTGCAAATGGATAAAGAAATTACCCTGTTTCATGGATCAGAAAAAATTGTAGAAGTTCCAACCTTTGGTGAGGGCAAGAAAACAAACGATTTCGGATTGGGATTTTACTGCACCGAAAGTGAAGGACTTGCAAAGGAATGGGCAGTTTCTTCTCTTAGGGATGGTTTTTCCAATCGATATACATTGGACACAGAATTTTTGAACATCCTAAACCTGAACAGTCCTGACTATACAATTCTTAACTGGATTGCCATTCTTGTCGATCATCGCCTGTTTGCAATAAAAACACCTGTTGCACGGAGAGCGAAAAGGTATCTGATTGACAATTTCGGAATAAATGTGAACGCATACGATTTGATAACGGGCTATCGTGCAGACGATTCTTACTTTGATTATGCTGAGTCCTTTTTGAATAACGGAATTTCCGTCCAGCAGCTTGCAAGGGCAATGTGCCTCGGAAAACTTGGCGAACAGGTTGTTCTTAAATCAAAGTTTGCATTTTCCCGTATTCAGTTTGAAGGCTTTGATGTTGCTGAAAAAGAAGAATTCTACGTTTTTCGTAAAGCAAGGGATGATAAAGCAAATCAGCTTTATCTCGAAATGCTTGAAGAAGAAAGTGATGGTTTGTATATCCAGGATATTATCAGAGGAGGTATCACAAACGATGACCCACGCATACCAAGAAATATATCTAAATAAGGCTCAATCGGTATTGGGAGATGCCTTTGACTATTCCATAAATACCTGCGGCATTGCGGGGAGTGATTTTGTAAAGCTGTTTTTGGCAAGCACTATAAGTAAGAGAATGGAAAACGGCGAGCCGGCCTGTCTTGCAGGGAAAAGCGGGATAGAAATTGTTGGTGAAATCGTCTTTGAAACAATGGGAAAAGAAATTACTAACGAACCCGGGGAACATTTCGGACGCTCGAAAGAATACTGGGCCGGTTGGGTGGTTGCCTATTATCAATGGTTTTCTGCAAGAAAGTACAGTGAAATTTTCAAGGCGCTCTCTTTTCAGGACCTTCAGCAAATGTACTACACTCTCCATGAGGCAGATATCTCCAAGTTTGTGGATATTGCAAATAACCGAATCAGAGACTGTTTCCCGGACACCAACTTAAAGCGGCTTCGTGCTGCATATGGCTGTACACAAGCTGAACTTGCACAGAAATCCGGCGTCAGCCTTCGTTCCATTCAGATGTATGAGCAGCGCAACAAGGATATAAACAGAGCAAGTGCTGATACCGTATATCGCCTTTCAAAAACACTTGGCTGCACAATGGAAGATTTGATAGAAAAATAAACAAGCGTCCAGCCGGCTACACCTGCTGTCTGAAAAATTGTAAAAACATGGACAGGGCCCGGGAGTGGTTTAGGGCGCTGCAGGCAAACCCGATGGTTCGTTTGGGAATGGGAGTTTTCAGGGGAAGCTCTATAAGAGCGCCTGCATCCAGCTCATCCTGAACAAAATCCCGGATGACACAGCCCACGCCCAGGCCGATTTTGGCAAACTCGATGATTAAATCCATAGTGGTTACCTCTAAAATCTGGCGGGGTTCCATCTCGTGGGCGGAGAGGTATTGGTCGATATAATGGCGGGTCATATTCTGGCTGTCCAAAAGCATGAGGGTGCCAGTTTGGAATACATCTGTATCTTCTCCTTCCCGAAGGCGGAGATTTTTCAGATACTGCGGCGTGGCCACAAAAGCATCCTTGATGTCTAAAACCGGGGTAAAGAGTAACCCCTTCTTGCTCTTAGGCTCTGCCACCAGACCGATGTCAATCCGGGACTGCTCCAGCATCATCAGGGTATGCATACTGGCCTGGCTTTCGATGGTGATCCGCACGTGGGGATATTCTTCTACAAAGCCCTTTAGATAAGGGAGGAGAATATATTTGCACAGGGTATTGCTGACCCCTATGCGAAGATGCCCCATGTTAAACTCCCGGATGCGCTTTAACGCATCCTCGCCCCGGGACAGAGACTCAAAAGCAGCCCGGGCATGCTCATAGAGAAGTTCGCCCTCTTCTGTCAGGGAAACTCCCCGGGAACTTCTTAAAAACAAAGTAGTATTTAAGCTTTCCTCCAGTTTGCCAATGGCCTTGCTGATGGCGGGCTGGCTGATATAAAGCTCCTTGGCGGCCTTGGAAATGTTTCCGGCCCGGGCCACTTCATAAAAAATCTTATATTGGGAAAGGTGCTGTTCCATAGTGAAATCTCCATAACTGTACTTTATAGCATATATACCTTATATGTATTGTTATTATAGCAATACATATGGTAGAATGTAAAGCAGGAAAAAGACAAAAGGTTTCCCATATAAGACATTAGTTGCTATTTATAAGGTGTAACAGACATTAAAGGAGGAATATCACAATGGGAATGACGATGACCCAGAAGATATTGGCGGCCCATGCGGGGCTTTCTGAAGTAAAGGCGGGCCAGCTTATTGAGGCGGATTTGGATTTGGTGTTGGGAAATGACATCACCTCTCCGGTTGCCATTAACGAAATGCAGAAGATGAACAACCAGACGGTCTTTGACAAAGATAAAATTGCTCTGGTTATGGACCATTTTATCCCCAATAAGGATATTAAATCCGCAGAGAACTGCAAGTGCTGCCGGGATTTTGCCTGCAGTCACCAGATTACCAACTATTTTGATGTAGGCCAGATGGGGATCGAGCATGCCCTGCTTCCGGAGAAAGGCCTGGTAGTGGCAGGGGACGCGGTAATTGGCGCGGATTCCCACACCTGTACATACGGCGCGCTGGGTGCGTTTTCCACCGGAGTGGGAAGCACGGATATGGCGGCAGGCATGGTCACCGGGAAAGCATGGTTTAAAGTGCCGTCAGCCATCAAATTTGTCCTTACCGGAAAGCCTGGCAAATGGGTCAGCGGCAAAGACGTAATCCTTCACATTATCGGCATGATCGGCGTAGACGGAGCCCTGTATAAGTCCATGGAATTTACCGGGGACGGCATTGCCAATTTGTCTATGGATGATCGGTTTACCATCTGCAACATGGCCATTGAGGCAGGGGGAAAGAATGGGATTTTCCCGGTGGACGCCCTGGCTGAACAATATATAAAGGAACATTCGGGGAGAGAGTTTACAGTATACCAGGCTGACGGGGATGCGGAATACGAGCAGGTGATTACCATCGATCTGTCCAGGCTGAAGCCTACGGTGGCCTTCCCTCACCTTCCGGAGAACACCAGGACCATTGACGAAGTAGGCCAGGTGGAGATCCAGCAGGCGGTTATCGGTTCCTGCACCAACGGGCGGATTGATGACATCCGCATTGCAGCTCAGGTGATGAAGGGGCGCAAGGTGGCAAAAGGCGTGCGCTGTATCGTAATCCCGGCAACCCAGGCCATTTATCTCCAGGCTTTAAGAGAGGGACTTCTGGAAATCTTTATTGAGGCAGGAGCCATTGTCAGCACTCCCACCTGCGGGCCCTGCTTAGGCGGGTATATGGGGATCCTGGCGGCAGGAGAGCGCTGCATTTCCACTACCAACCGCAACTTTGTAGGCCGTATGGGACATGTGGAGTCTGAGGTTTATCTGGCAAGCCCGGCAGTTGCCGCTGCCAGCGCCGTAACCGGAAAAATTTCCTGTCCCTGTGAGCTGGGATTATAGAAAGAGCGCATTTTCAGGGGCCTGCAGCTGCCCCTGACGGTACAGTTGAAGGAGGTAAGATCATGAAAGCATGTGGAAATGTTTTTAAATATGGAGACAATGTAGACACCGACGTGATTATCCCGGCCCGGTATCTTAATGCTACTAAGGGGGAAGAACTGGCCAGGCATTGTATGGAGGATATTGATAAGGAGTTTGTCAACAAGGTGCAGAAGGGGGATATTATTGTGGCCAATAAAAATTTTGGCTGCGGTTCTTCCAGAGAGCATGCGCCTTTAGCCATCAAGTGCGCCGGGGTTAGCTGCGTCATTGCAGAGACCTTTGCAAGGATTTTTTACCGCAATGCCATTAATATTGGAATGCCCATTATTGAATGTCCTGAGGCCGCCAGGGCCATTGAAGGAGGAGACCTGGTGGAGATTGATTTTGATTCCGGCATTATTACCAATAAGACCAGAAATGAGAGTTATCAGGGCCAGGCATTCCCGCCCTTTATGCAGAAGCTTATTGAAGCCGGCGGACTGGTAAATTATATTAACGGGAAATAACAGTTCATTACATCCAGAAAGCATTTCAATCCTAAAGTATTGAAACCAGACCTTGAGTTTAGTAAACTAATAAAAAACTTTAAGGAGGAATGATTTATGATGCCTGTTTCTGGTGTAAATACCGGCGCTGCCAAACCCCTGACAGCTGTCGCGGAAGTGGAAGAAAAATCAAAAGTACAGGGCGCGGAAGAAAAAGAGAAAGAGCGTCTTCCCAAACCTATCCGGGATCAGTATATTCCGGAGGAAAAAGAGGAGCCTATTGGCCGCTACTGGCTGGAAGAAGATGAGGATGGCAAGCGGAAAGTGCATTTTGATGATCCGGACGAAGAGAAAGAGGCAAAAGGCCCGGAAAAGAAAGAGCCGGAGAAAAAGACGGAAAAATGTGTGGCCAATACCGATAAGGTTGACCGGGAAATCGAAAAGCTGAAAAGGAAGCAAAAAGAACTGAAACAGAAGATAAATACCGAAACCAATGAGGCGAAACTCAAGGAATTGGAAGGGGAACTGGCGCAGGTGGAAAGAGAGCTGAGGCAGAAGGATAATGACGGATACCGGCGCAGCCACACAGTATTCTCTTAATATGATGATGCCAGGGTCAAAAGGTCATGTATGACATGCGGAGCAATCCGTTGGCATCAGGGGGCAAAATGACAGCCGTCAACTATTCATGATATTTCCCATGGTAGCTGACGGCTGTTTTGGATTTGCATGCCATACGGCATTCTAACAGCAGAAAAGGGAGGTCATGGATGGAGAATTCCTATGTTCTACAGTTAAAAGAACCAAAATTTAAGGAATTTCAATTGTGTTTTTGCGGTTATTCAAAGTGTGATCCGCTGCATAGCTACGGATGGGCCAGCAGACAGAATTATATTATCCACTATGTTCTCAGCGGAAAAGGAATTTACCGTGTCCGGGGAAAAAAATACGAACTGGCAGGCGGCCAGGGATTTTTGATTGAACCGGATGAACCCACTTTTTATCAGGCAGATAAAGAGGATCCGTGGAGTTATCTGTGGATTGGCTTTGGGGGGACAGGAGCAAAGAGATTTCTGCGTGATATTGGACTCAACAGCCAGATTCTTACATTCCAGACTCAGAGAGGAGAAGAGCTGAAAGAAATAGTCCTGGCAATACTGGAGCACCCAAAATCCACGGTTGCCAATCTGTATTTCCTGCAGGGAAAGCTGTATGAATTTTTCTCTGTTCTGGCAGAAGAAACCGTCATAGGGGATGGGGAAGAGGAGGATCGGGAAACCCTTTATATCCAGGAGGCAATTTCTTATATTCGGAATGGTTATTCGGAAGGGATTACCATTGAAAAACTGGCAGAGTACCTGGGAATCAACAGAAGCTATCTGTATACGGTCTTTAAAAATAAGCTGGGGATGACTCCCAAAGAATTCCTGACGAAATTTCAGATTTCAAAGGCAAAGGAACAGCTAACCCTTACGGACGCCCTGATTGATACGATTGCGGCTTCCTGTGGTTTTCGCAGTACCATTGTATTTTCCAGAACCTTTAAGCAGCAGATTGGGATGACGCCAACAGAATACCGGAAAAGAAACAGAAGCGATACCCGGCAGCACCTTGTGCTGGGACAGAAAGAGTTGGAAAATATCAAAGCGCAGAACTGATAAAATCTTAAAAAGAGTAAAAAATATAACATTTCGTTTGTTCTATGCAACAAAACCTGCTAACGGATGGAATGACCAGGAGATATACTTTTGGTTGAAAATTTATGTATGGAAAGCAAAGGAGCAGGACAATGAAGAACAAATTGAGGATACGGATCGCAATGATGCTTGTTGGAATTATGATGATTGCTGTGTGCGTCACGTGTTATCGCCTGAGCGGCTTTGGCGTGGACGCTTTCACAGGAATGAATCTTGGAATCAGTGGATTTGCAGGAAGTTCTTTTGGAACCTGCCAGCTTTTGGTCAACGGGCTGATTCTGGCTGTAGTATTTTTTACTGTGCGCCACTGCATCGGAGCAGGAACCATTATTAATATGGTAGGAGTGGGATATATTGCCGATTTTCTGTGCTGGATCGTATTAGATGTGGCCGGATTCACCATGACGATACCCCTTAGGGTTATCGCTGTGGTTCTTGGGACATTGTTTGCAGGTCTTGGGGTTGCGCTTTATATGACGGCAGATATGGGAATCGCGCCTTATGACAGTGTGGCACTGATTATAGAAAAGCTGGCAAAAGGGAAGGTATCTTTCCGGGCAGCGAGGATTGGATCCGACCTGACAGCCCTTGCCATAGGGGTTGCTTTTTGTCTGGCGGCCGGAAACAGTATCTGGACAATCATTGGAATCGGAACGATTTGCAATTCATTACTAAATGGCCCCCTGATTCAGTTTTTCAGGGAAAAATTTTTCAAAACATTTTAAAGAAAAAATATTGACATCTGAAAGCTGCAGTGGTACAATGCTTTCAATTTAATACTTCAAACCGTTGAAGCGGAGATAACGGCAATGATGCCTTTACAGAGAGTCTGGGATGCTGAGAACCAGATGAGAAACAAGTTGTCAAATGGACCGCTGAGGGCGCAGTCAAATGTGATTTTCACAGAGTATTCTGCGACGTTGCAGGCAGACGTCATATGCCGGGGATATGTTTGTATCCTGCTAAGCGCATGGGTTATACCATGAATTCAAGGTGGCACCGCGGATAGTGTTTTCATTATTCGTCCTTGACAGATCCTATGATTCTGTCAGGGACGTTTTTTATTGCTCCTTTGGCAGAATATCAAAGCAGAATCCTTTTGATTGGAGGTATTTGAGTATGAAGATTTCACCTGAATTACAGGAAGTCAGGAAAATCGCGGCTGCCGGGAATTATGATGTGCTGCCAGTCAGCTGTGAGATTTTATCAGACTTTACAACACCCATTGAGACGATGAAGATACTAAAAAATGTGTCTGCTCACTGTTACATGCTGGAGTCCGCACAGACAGATGAAACGTGGGGGCGCTACACGTTCCTGGGATTCGATCCGAAGATGGAGATTACCTGTGCAGGCGGCGCAATGAAAATCGGGAATTTGAAAGTGGAGACGGAGAGTCCGTCCGATTATCTCCGCCAGATTCTTGCCGGTTACAAGAGTCCCCGCTTCGATTACCTGCCATCTTTTACAGGAGGGCTTGTAGGTTACTTTTCTTACGATTATCTGGGATACAGTGAGCCTTCCGTCAAATGTGATGTGGAGGATACCGAAGATTTTAAAGATGTTGACCTGATGCTCTTTGACAAAGTCATCGCTTTCGATCACTTACGGCAGAAGATTCTCTTTATAGTCAATATGCCTTTGGATGATGTGAACGCAGGGTACAACAAAGCCGTTTTTGAATTGAAGCAGCTTGTGGAACTTCTCAAAAAAGGGGAGAAGAAGGACGAACCTAAGGGGAAATTGCTGGGTGAGGTCACAGCTCTCTTTAACAGAGAACAGTTCTGCAGCATGGTGGAGAAGGCAAAGCATTTTATCTATGAGGGAGATATTTTTCAGATCGTGCTTTCCAACCGTTTATCCGCGCCTTTTGAGGGAAGCCTGCTGAACACCTATCGTGTGCTTCGGACCATAAATCCTTCGCCCTATATGTTCTATTTTTCGGGGACGGATGTAGAGGTTGCAGGCGCTTCCCCTGAAACTTTGGTGAAGCTGGAAAATGGTTTGCTCCACACATTTCCCCTTGCCGGAACAAGACCAAGAGGAAAAACCGCCAGGGAAGATAAAATACTGGAAGCAGAGCTTCTTGCCGATGAAAAAGAGCTTGCCGAACACAATATGCTGGTGGATTTAGGAAGAAATGACCTGGGGAAGATCAGTAAGTTTGGCACTGTGCAGGTGGAAAAGCTACATTCTGTCGAAAAATTCTCCCATGTCATGCATATCGGCTCTACGGTATGCGGGGAGATTCGCGATGATTATGACGCATTAGACGCGATTGAAGCAGTGCTTCCGGCAGGAACCCTTTCCGGAGCGCCCAAGATCAGGGCCTGTCAGCTTATTGGAGAACTGGAAAATAATAAGCGGGGCATTTATGGCGGAGCCATTGGATATATCGATTTTACAGGGAATATGGATACCTGTATCGCCATCCGCATTGTGTACAAGAAAAACGGAAAGGTATTTGTCAGAAGCGGAGCCGGAATCGTGGCGGATTCTGTTCCGGAAAAGGAATACGAAGAATGCCTGAATAAAGCCAAATCCTCGCTTAAAGCGCTGGAACTTGCACAGGAGGAAGAATTATGATTCTTTTGATTGATAACTATGACAGCTTTTCTTACAATCTTTTCCAGATTATTGGGGAGATTGACCCGGATATCAAAGTGATCCGCAATGATGAAATGACAGTGAAAGAAATCGAGAGCCTTGGCCCTGACCGTATTATAATCTCCCCCGGACCCGGAAGGCCGGAAAATGCGGGAATGATTATGGAGGCCATAAAGGCGCTGGGAAAAAAAGTTCCGGTTCTTGGCGTCTGCCTGGGGCACCAGGCTATCTGCGGGGCCTTTGGCGCAGCCATTGTTTATGCAAAAGAACTGATGCATGGAAAGCAGTCGGACGTAAAGTTTGACATGGATTGCCCCCTGTTTAAAGGATGCCCTTCCGTGGCTCCTGTGGCCCGATACCACTCCCTTGCGGCAGATGCCCAAACCATTCCTCAGGAATTAAAAATCACCGCCGTTACCACAGATGGGGAAATAATGGCGGTGCAGCATAGACGGTATCCCATCTACGGCGTGCAGTTTCACCCCGAATCCATTATGACGCCGGATGGAAAACAGATGCTTAAAAATTTCATAAAGGAGATATGAGCCATGATTAAAGAAGCAATTGTAAAAATCGTAAACAAAGGAGACCTAACTTATGACGAGGCCTATACCGTCATGAATGAGATTATGAGCGGTGAGACAACTGTCACCCAGAACGCTGCTTTTCTTGCGGCGCTTTCCACCAAAAGTGCAAGAGCCGAGACCACAGATGAAATCGCCGGCTGTGCCGCAGCCATGAGAGCCCACGCCACAAAGGTGGAAACCGGCATGGAACTTTTTGAGATCGTGGGAACCGGGGGCGACAATGCACACAGCTTCAATATTTCCACCACTTCCGCCCTGGTAGCGGCGGCAGGCGGCATAAAGGTGGCGAAACACGGCAACCGCGCAGCTTCCTCCCAGTGCGGAACAGCAGACTGCCTGGAAGCCCTGGGCGTAAATATTGACCAAAGCCCGGACAGATGTGTGGAGCTTCTGAGGGAAGCCGGAATGTGCTTCTTTTTCGCCCAGAAATACCATACTTCCATGAAGTATGTAGGCGCTGTCCGCAAGGAGTTGGGATTCCGTACCGTATTTAATATCCTGGGCCCTCTTACCAACCCCGGCTCACCTTCCATGCAGCTGCTTGGCGTATATGACCAGTATCTGGTAGAGCCGCTGGCGCAAGTGCTGATCAACCTGGGAGTCCGGCGGGGAATGGTGGTTTATGGCCAGGATAAGCTGGACGAGATTTCTATGAGTGCATCCACTGCAATCTGCGAGATCCGTGACGGCTGGTTTAAATCCTCTGTCATCGCGCCGGAAGACTTCGGATTTAAACGCTGCACAAAGGACGATCTCAAGGGCGGAACTCCTGAAGAAAATGCAAAAATAACCCTTGCCATTCTCAACGGAGAACGAGGCCACAAAAGAAACGCTGTTCTGTTAAATGCCGGAGCGGCGCTGTATATTGGCGGGAAAGCGGACAGCATAAAGGATGGAATTGTCCTGGCCGGTGAGCTGATAGATTCCGGCAGAGCCCTTGAAACGCTGAACAAGCTGATTGAAATCAGCAATCGGCCGGAGGTGAAAATATGACTACGATTTTAGATCAGCTTGCCTGTCATGCGAGAGAGCGTACCCGGCAGGCGAAGCGGAAAGTATCAACAGAAGACATGAGGCGGCAGGCATTGTCTCTTACAAAAGGCTCTTTTGCATTTGAAAATGCGATGAAAAAGCCGGGGCTCTCGTTTATCTGCGAGTGCAAAAAAGCCTCTCCTTCCAAAGGACTGATTGATCCTGATTTTCCCTACCTGCAGATTGCAAAGGAATATGAGGAGGCGGGGGCTGACGGTATTTCTGTGCTGACTGAGCCCAAATGTTTTTTGGGCAGGGACGATTATCTGAAGGAAATCGCAGAGGCCGTTTCCATACCCTGCCTGCGTAAAGATTTTACAGTGGATGAGTATATGATCTACGAGGCAAAAATTCTTGGGGCAGCGGCGGTACTTCTGATCTGTTCCATATTAACGGAGGAAGAAATCAGAGAGTATATCAGCCTCTGCGATGAGCTTGGACTCTCTGCCCTGGTGGAAGCTCATGATGAAACGGAAGTAGAAATGGCGCTGAGGGCAGGAGTGCGGCTTGTGGGAGTCAACAACCGCAATTTGAAAGACTTTTCCGTGGATATCCAAAACAGTCGCAGGCTTCGGGAGCGGATCCCCCATGATATCATGTTCGTTTCCGAAAGCGGCGTAAAAAGCGCCGAAGATGTGGCAAAGCTTCGAGACATCGGCGCGGACGCTGTTCTGATTGGGGAAACGCTTATGACAGCGCCGGACAAAGCGGCCAGGCTGAAAGAACTGCGGGGCCCGGTATGACCAGGACAAAATTTTGCGGATTATCCCATACTTGTGACATAGAAGCGGCAAACCAGCTGACCCCTGAATATATCGGATTTGTTTTTGCCCCCAAAAGTAAACGATATATCACCCCGGAGAAGGCGGCAGAGCTGAAAAAGCTGCTTTCCGGGGATATTCAGGCGGTGGGAGTGTTTGTCAATGAGGATCCTCAAAGAGTTGCAAGTCTCTTAAACGGCGGTGTCATCGACATTGCCCAGCTTCACGGCAGTGAGGATGAGGGATATATCCGCCAGCTGCGGACACTAGCCAGAAAACCGATTATCCAGGCCTTTTGCATAAAAAACCAATGGGATATTGCAGCAGCAGAGCAAAGTACCGCAGATTATGTATTGCTTGATTCCGGCGCGGGAACAGGCACAGTATTTGACTGGAACCTGATACGGAATATGAAAAGGCCGTATTTCCTTGCGGGAGGGCTTTCTCCTGAAAATGTGGAGGCAGCGATAAAATACCTGAACCCTTATGCCGTGGACGTAAGCTCCGGCATAGAAAAGGGCGGAAGGAAAGATAAATGTAAGATGGCAGAATTTATTGCTGCTGTCAGAAAGGAAGAAAGATTATGACAAATCCTAACGGACGTTTTGGCATTCATGGCGGACAGTATATTCCGGAAACGCTGATGAACGCGGTGATTGAACTGGAAGAAGCGTATACCCATTATAAAAACGATCCCCAATTTAACAGAGAACTTTCCGGACTTTTAAATGAATATGCAGGCAGGCCTTCACGGCTTTATTACGCCGGAAAGATGACAAAGGATCTGGGAGGCGCAAAAATTTATCTGAAACGGGAAGATTTAAACCACACCGGAGCGCACAAAATCAACAATGTGCTTGGCCAGGCCCTTCTTGCTAAAAAGATGGGAAAGACCCGGCTGATTGCGGAGACCGGAGCCGGTCAGCACGGGGTGGCCACGGCTACGGCTGCCACCCTTATGGGAATGGAGTGTGTCGTATTTATGGGAGAAGAAGATACCGTCCGGCAGGCCCTTAATGTGTACCGGATGAGGCTTCTCGGCGCTGAGGTAATCCCGGTTAAGACAGGTACGGCAACCCTCAAGGACGCGGTATCAGAAGCCATGCGTGAGTGGACTTCCAGAATCAGCGACACCCATTACTGCCTTGGTTCCGTTATGGGTCCCCATCCGTTTCCAACCATTGTCCGTGATTTTCAGGCTGTAATTTCAAAAGAGATAAAGGAGCAGATTCTGGAAAAAGAAGGCAGGCTTCCGGATGCGGTTCTGGCCTGTGTAGGCGGGGGATCCAACGCCATAGGAAGCTTCTACCATTTCATTGGAGAGGAAGGCGTAAGACTTATCGGCTGCGAAGCGGCCGGAAGGGGAGTGGACACTTTTGAGACGGCGGCTACCATTGCCACGGGAAGACTGGGGATTTTTCACGGCATGAAGTCCTATTTCTGTCAGGATAAGGACGGACAGATTGCCCCGGTTTATTCCATATCCGCTGGCCTTGATTATCCGGGCATTGGCCCTGAACATGCCTATCTGCACGATACGAAAAGGGCGGAATATGTCCCCGTCACCGATGAGGAAGCGGTAAACGCTTTTGAATTCCTGGCAAAAACAGAAGGAATCATTCCGGCAATTGAGTCGGCCCATGCTGTGGCCCATGCAATGAAAATCGCGCCGTCAATGGACAAAGACAGGATTGTGGTAATCACCATTTCAGGCAGAGGCGATAAGGACTGCGCCGCCATTGCTCGCTACAGAGGGGAGGATATCCATGAGTAACATTAAAAAAGCATTTGAAAAGGGAAAGGCCTTTATCGCCTTTCTCACCTGCGGAGACCCGGACTTGGAAACCACTGCCAGGGCCGTCCGCGCCGCCGTGGAAAATGGGGCGGATCTGATTGAGCTGGGAATCCCATTTTCTGACCCCACAGCAGAAGGCCCGGTGATTCAGGGAGCAAATATAAGGGCATTAAGCGGCGGCATTACCACAGATAAAATATTTGATTTTGTCAGAGAACTGCGCCGTGACATTAAGACGCCTATGGTGTTTATGACCTACGCCAACGTGGTGTTCTCTTATGGCGCTGAGAAGTTTATATCCACCTGCCGGGAGATTGAAATTGACGGATTGATTCTGCCGGATCTGCCTTTTGAGGAAAAGGGAGAATTTCAGCCCCTCTGCAATCAATACGGCGTGGATTTAGTTTCGTTAGTGGCGCCCACCTCCAAAAACCGGATTGCCATGATCGCCAAAGAAGCGGAAGGCTTTTTGTATATTGTCTCCAGCCTGGGTGTTACAGGGGTACGCAGCCAGATCAGGACGGATCTTGCCTCCATTGTAGATGTGGTGAGGCAGAACACGAAGATTCCATGCGCCGTGGGATTCGGCATTTCCACTCCGGAACAGGCAAAGGAAATGGCGGCTGTCTCTGACGGAGCTATTGTCGGATCTGCCATTGTCAAGCTGCTTGAAAAATACGGCAGGAATGCCCCGGGGTATATCGGTGAGTATGTGAAATCTATGAAAGAAGCTGTGAGATAAAATTATTTTACCTATTGACATGGTAGGTGAAAGATGATAAAATTACACCTATCAAAAAAGTAGGTAAAATATGGAAAGGAAGGTAATATTATGTCTGAATACAAATTTGAAACCTTGCAGCTTCACGTTGGCCAGGAGAACCCTGATCCCGCAACCGATGCCCGTGCAGTGCCTATCTATGCCACCACCTCCTATGTATTTCATAACTGCCAGCATGCGGCGGCGCGGTTTGGCCTTGCTGATGCCGGTAATATTTACGGCAGGCTGACAAACTCCACCCAGGACGTATTGGAGCAGAGAGTGGCAGCCCTTGAAGGGGGAGCCGCGGCTTTGGCCCTTGCCTCAGGCGCTGCGGCAATTACCTATACCCTGGAAGCGTTGGGACAGAATGGCGGCCATTTTGTAGCACAGAAGACGATTTACGGCGGCAGCTATAATCTGCTGGCACACACCCTTCCAGGCTTTGGGATTACAGCCAGCTTCGTCAATATCCACGACCTGGCGGAAGTGGAAGCTGCTATTCAGGACAACACCAGGGCCATTTACATAGAAACATTGGGAAATCCCAACAGCGATATTCCGGATCTTGACGCGTTGGCAGAGCTTGCTCATAAGCATGGGCTGCCGCTGGTGGTGGATAACACCTTTGGCACTCCGTATCTGATCCGTCCCATTGAACACGGCGCGGATATTGTAATACACTCTGCCACGAAATTTCTTGGCGGTCACGGCACCACCCTGGGCGGCGTAATTGTAGACTCTGGCAAATTTGATTGGGCGGCAAGCGGAAAGTATCCTGCTATCGCAGAACCCAATCCCAGCTACCACGGCATTTCTTTTGTAAAGGCAGCCGGTCCTGGGGCATTTGTAACCTACATCCGCGCCATTCTGCTCCGGGATACAGGGGCCACGCTCTCTCCCTTTGCGGCATTTCTGCTTTTACAGGGCATTGAAACCCTGTCGCTGCGCTTAGAGCGCCATGTGGAGAATACCAGAAAGGTAGTGGAGTTTTTAAACAGTCATCCCCAGGTTGAAAAGGTGAATCACCCGTCCCTGCCGGATCATCCGGACCATACATTATATGAGAAATACTTCCCCAACGGCGGAGCTTCTATCTTTACATTTGAAATTAAAGGAGGCGTAAAGGAGGCCCACAGGTTCATTGACAGCCTGCAGATTTTCTCCCTGCTTGCCAATGTGGCGGATGTCAAGAGCCTTGTCATTCATCCCGCCACCACCACCCACAGTCAGCTTAATGAAGAAGAGCTGGCGGACCAGAACATTAAACCCAATACCATTCGCCTGTCCATCGGCACCGAGCATATTGACGATATTATCGCTGATTTAGAAAAGGGTTTTTCAGCAGTTAAGGAGGCATAGAACTATGGGTAATATTTATACATCTGCCGATGAGCTGATTGGCAGAACGCCCCTTTTGGAGCTGACACATATTGAAAAAATGCTGGACCTGAGAGCAAAGGTTATAGCGAAACTGGAATATTTTAACCCGGCCGGTTCGGTAAAGGACCGCATTGCCAAGGCCATGATCGATGAGGCTGAGGCTTCCGGAAAGCTTACGAAAGGATCTGTGATCATTGAGCCTACAAGCGGCAATACAGGCATTGGACTGGCGTCTGTGGCGGCGGCAAGAGGCTACCGCATTGTAATTGTAATGCCAGAAACCATGTCTGTAGAACGCAGGCAGTTGATGAAAGCTTATGGCGCGGAACTTGTGCTTACGGAAGGGGCCAAAGGCATGAAGGGAGCCATCGAAAAGGCCCGGGAGCTTGCGGCCGTGACTCCGGGCAGCTTTATTCCGGGCCAGTTTGAGAATCCTGCCAACCCCAAAGCACACAGGGAACATACAGGCCCGGAAATTTATGAAGATACGGATGGCAATGTGGACATTTTCGTGGCAGGCGTGGGCACGGGAGGAACCATTACCGGCGCCGGCGAATATCTCAAATCCAGAAATCCGGAAATTCAGGTAGTGGCTGTTGAGCCGGAAACCTCTCCGGTACTCTCTGCAGGCTCTGCAGGACCTCATAAGATCCAGGGAATCGGCGCAGGCTTTATCCCGGATGTCCTTGATACAAACATTTATGATGAGGTTCTACCGGTTTCTGATAAAGATGCGTTTTCCACCGGCAGACTGATTGGGAAAAGGGAAGGGATTCTCGTGGGAATTTCCTCCGGCGCAGCGGCTTTTGCCGCTATCCAGCTGGCGAAGCGCCCTGAAAACCAGGGAAAGACCATTGTGGTCCTGCTGCCTGATACCGGCGGCAGATATCTGTCCACACCATTGTTTTCTGAGGAGAAAGAATGAGATGATGATTTCGACACGAGGGAGATATGCCCTGCGGGTGATGATTGACCTGGCGGAACATTTCCATGAGGGATATATCCCCATGAAGGTGATCGCCGGACGGCAGAATATATCCCTGAAATACCTGGAACAGATTCTTCCGGCGCTGACCAGAAATGGTATGATTGAAGGCTTACAGCGAAAAGGCGGAGGATATAAGCTGACTGCCCGGCCGGAAACCTATCGGGTAGGAGATATCCTGCGGATTGCGGAAGGAGATTTGGCCCCTGTGGCCTGTCTTGGCTGTGAGGCAAAGGAATGTGAGCGCGCCGGGTACTGTAAAACCCTGCCTATGTGGAAAGAATTTTACAAGATGACAAATGAGTATTTCGACAAAATTACACTGGCAGGGCTGATGGAGGGAGAGATATTCGAAAGCTGATGCGCTAAAGCAGGAGGCTGGATCTGCCCGGCACATCCGGGGACACGGATTCCAGTCCTTCCAACTGAAAGGAAGGGGTATATTCTTTCCTGGCGCTGCTTTTTTCCTGCATGTACCCATAGGTAAGGCCAAGTTCAATGGCAGCGTCCACCACCTTCTGATATTCAAAGGTGGTGACAGGCCGGTTGATTTCCGGGTAGTCCGGGGCCTGAAAGAGAGGAGTGTACTGGCTTAAAAGACTGAGAAGATAACGGCCGGACGGCAGCGCCTCCTTTATCCACTGAAGGAGGCGGATGGAATCTTTTCTGCAGCCGGGAAGCACCATATGGCGGATAATGACTCCCTTTTTCAGAAGCTCCCCTGTCTCGTCCCAAACCAGCTCTCCTGTCTGCCGGATCATTTCTTTGATGGCAGGCCCTGCAAACTGAAAATAATCCGGCGCATTGGAGTACCGGGCTGACAGTCCGGAATCCAGATATTTTAAATCCGGCAGGTATACATCCACGTACCCCTCTAATTCCTTTAATGTTTCGACCCTCTCATAGCCCCCGCTGTTATAAACCACTGGGATAACTAGGCGGGGCTTTGCTATGTCCAGAGCTTTGATAATATCCGGAACATACTGGGTGGCAGTTACCAGATTAATATTATAAGCGCCCTGATCCTGGAGCCGTAAAAACACATCCCCCAATTGACCGGCTGTCAGAGGAATTCCAAAATGCCCGCTGCTGATGGTATGATTCTGGCAAAAACAGCACCGTAGCGTGCAGCCAGAGAAAAATACCGCGCCGCTTCCGCCTGGGCCGTTATTTCCAATATCAGTGCCGCCGCCTTTACCGTCTGCTTTGCCATCAGAGCCGGTTCCGCTGATACAAGGTTCCTCCCACAGGTGGAGAGCCGCCCGGGCGGCCGTCACACGATCCCCGCAGCCACAATAGCCAGGCGCCTTCCTTCGATCTGCCCGGCACATCCGGGGACACAGAGTACAGCAGGTATAATCCATTGACAATTCCTCCTGGGAGCACTAAAATAATGTTACAGTTCGCGGGGCGGGGAAAGAAGGGGGGAAGCAGACGTCAAGCTCGCTTGTAAGTCTGCTTTCTCCCTTCTTTCCCCATCGGGCGGACGCCCGATGCTTCTTGTCCGGCCGTGCCGGACAAGAAGATACCCCGCGAACAGAGAAGACACCCCACAAACAGAGCTAAAATAATAACCACCATTATACCCTGTGCACTAAGTTCGTATAAGACCTCACTAAGTGCACGGGCATATGTTCTCACTAGACTCGTGAAATACCTCGTCAAGTGTTCACATTATACCGCTTTCCCAGTCAGAACACAAGGAGCAGCAAAGGAAAACAAACATGAAGAAAGAAATACAGAAAGAAGAAACTTCTGCCATCCCTGGATCCGCCCTGTTTTGCGCCTTTCCCAAAACCATCCCTGTTATGGCAGGATACCTGTTTTTGGGAACAGCATACGGAATTTTAATGAAAGTCAACGGCTTTGGCCTTATCTGGTCCGTAATTGCCAGCACTCTGGTTTACGCCGGAAGCCTTCAATACGCCGGGGTATCTTTGCTGGCGGCCTCGGTCCATCCGGTTTATGCCCTGGCTATGGCCCTTATGATCAATGCCCGCCATCTGTTTTACGGCCTTTCCATGCTGGAAAAGTATCAAGATATAAAAAAAGGAAAATTCTATCTGATTTTTGCCCTTACAGATGAGACATTTTCCATAGTCTGCAACCAGGAACCGCCGCAAAGCATATCGAAAACTGCCTTTTACCTGTGGATTTCCGCTTTGAACCAGCTTTACTGGGTAGCAGGGAGCGCTTTGGGCGCATTGGCAGGAACCATGATAACCTTTGACACTGCCGGATTAGACTTTGCTTTGACCGCCCTGTTTGTGGTTATCTTTACGGACCAGTGGTTAAGCTGTAAGGATCACCGTCCGGCTTTAACCGGACTTATTGTATCCGGGATCTGCCTGATTCTTTTTGGTCCGGATTCTTTTATTATTCCGGCTATGATCGGGATCCTTGCAGTTATTTTTCAGGAAGAAAAGAGGAAAATCAACTTATGACAAGACAATTTCTCATAATCCTTGCCTTGATTGCAGGAACTCTCATTACCCGCTTTCTGCCCTTTTTGCTGTTCCCTGCACAAAAAGAAAAGCCCCGCCGCCTGGAGTATCTGGGAAAGACGCTGCCCTATGCGGCTATGGGACTATTGGTAGTTTACTGTCTGAAAGGGGTAAATTTTCTTAGCGGTTCCCACGGCATCCCTGAACTGGTATCCGTAACCGCTGTGGCGGCCCTCCATGCCTGGAAACGAAATTCCCTGTTAAGTATCGGAGTGGGGACTGCTCTTTATATGTTTTTGGTACAGGCCGTGTTTTGAATTTTTTGATTTTTGGTTCCGGTAATACCGATACCGCTCGGTAACTTCCAAAACCGTATTTAAATCTTCTTCCGGAAGGTCTTTTAAATTCTTCATAATCTGAACCATAACAGGGGACTCAGGCTCTTTGTCCTCATGAAAGAAATCCTCAGGAGTAATGTTAAAATAATTGCATATATCTAAAAATGCCTGAATAGACGGAAGGGAGCGCCCGGAAGTAATGCTTTGGAGATACCCTTTGCTAAAGCCCAGATCGGTGCTTACCCGGTATTCCGAAATATCCCGCGCCACTCGAAGGTCCGTAATGCGTTTCCGAACAAACTCAATATCCATAAAATTCCCCCTTGCGTTTTCTGCCGCAGAACTCCCTGGGATTCGAATTGCCGTATTTAGGTGATTCGGCGTGTTCATTCTTGCCCGCTGAGGGTAGCGGAATATGTAACAATATAGCTCTGAAATAAGTATAAAGAAGAGGGAATCGGAAAGTGTCGTCTACAAATATTGATATTATTCGTCAATGTACGTATTAAAATATCGTAATTTCAAAAACGTAACCTTTTTTTGCCAAAATAACGTTTATAATTAATTACAGCTTTATTGACTCAGTATAACCATCTGGAAGGTATTTATGTGAAATGGGATGGGGCGGCGGACTTTTATTGTAAACCTGCATGCACCCGGCAATGGACGCACTACCACACAGAAAAGTCTGACGGGCGCATGGGGTATACCTGAATGCATGCCGCCTGACCGGCGGCGGACTTTTATTGTAAAAATAACCCCCGGCTATGCCGGGGGCCTGATTTGAGAGAGATAATCACAGAATTGTTTCAACGCCCCAAATCTGGGACTGGGTGATGGCCAGAACGGTTTCAGTGGGAATCCCGGCGATCTGGCTGCCGAAGATTGCCTGCAGCTTTCCGCTGCTTATCATGCTGGCAAGCCAGGATTTGGCTGTGCTGGCAGAAAGAAGCCAGGAGGCTTGCATATGCTGCTGGATTTGCTTCTCCATTGCTAGCTTCATAAATTCGGCATGGCGGGCCATACGCAAATCCCACCAGCTTTCTTCATCGTCAGAACCGCTTTTCGAGCAGGTGATCTCACCGCCGCCGCTGGAGGAACAGGCGTTGCAGATGTTTCCGTCCTCACCGATAGCAACTGCCTGGGACATATCCCAGGTACTTCCAGGCATCATGGACTCGTTTCGCGCTACGTCAAAGGCAAACCAGGTATCGATCTTCGCAAAAATTTCCTGGGCGTAGGCCGGGTCTTGTTCCATGCGCTCCTGCACCTTGGGATGAATAACCACAGCCTTGCTGCCGGGTGGGACGCTGCCCAGAGCGTGAATCTCTTTGGGAGCAATAAACCTGCCGTCTATGGAACCATAGAAGGGATTGTCCCCGGTGGGCTGCCAGTTTTCCAGGGTTTCCCGGGCTTTGTCCCCGTCCTGATATAACAGGTAATGAGGATAGTCATTCCTTATTCTCCAATGGGTACTGCTGGCGTCAAAAACATGGTAGTGGATATTGGGATATTTTGTTTTCAGCATGGTTTCCAGAGAGGGGGCCTCCACCGCCTCCGGGCTCTGAACCAAAATTTGTCCGCCAGGCTGAACCGCCAAATCCGCCATCAAGTTTGCGGGCGTGGCCGCCATACTATTATTCCTGCCCAGGCCGGTGGCAAATGCGCCGGCTCTGCTTTGGCTGACTTGCAGCGCCAAATCCATGAAGCTGCCGGCCCTTGTCCCGGACTGCTTTGCTTCATAGGAATTTGTGAGGGCGCTATATGTCTTTGGACGATAACCGGATTCAATAACATTGCTCATAAACTGCTCCTTTCCTGCAATAAAACAGTTGCTAAAAATTCCTGCTGATCTGTTTTCAGCTCCAATTCCCCCATATACTTCTCCGCCTCCCGGCGCACATTGGCAAGACCGATACCGTGCATGGAAGCATCTTCTTTTTTCGTTGTGACAGGCAAACCATCCTGTCCGATTACCACCTGGCCCATAAAAGAATTCCTGACTTCTATTAGAAAGAACCGCCCTTTTCTCTTTCCGGTCAGCACAATGAACCGCACGTCCTTATCCGCTTTTTCACAAGCATCTACTGCGTTTTGCAGCAGGTTTTGGAGGATGATCCCCACATCAAAGGCGTCATAGGTTTCCGGATCCGGATAGTGAAAATCCACCTGAAAACGGATGCCTAAGTCAAGGCTCCGCCGCCGGATATCATTGACGATGACATCCGTAACCGGGTTTCCTGTCTGGAGTGTCAGCTCAAAATCGTTTATGCTCTCGTCCATCCGGGCAATATAATCCTCCAGACTGGAATACTGGCCATTTCGGACCAGACCCTTAATATTAGTCAAGTGTCCTCTCATTTCATGCTTCAATTGGCGGATTCGGGTATAGAACTGTTCCGCTTCGCGTATCCGCGCCCGGATTTCCTGTGTCTGCCGGTACTCAACATAGTGGGCGGCCTGTTCCTCCTGGAGCGCCGCCATTCCTTGCTGAAAGGCAATGGTCAGACAGGTTCCCCCATAGAGCAGCAGAGCCAGAGCCGGCACTACAGCTAAAAAGGCCGGGTGCCGCTGGTAGAGCTGGAGCAGAATCCCGTCTTTAAACTCCACAAGCAGCCGGGAGATCACTTGCCCGAACAGGATGCCTGCCGTTGGGACCAGAGAGAGGTAGCACAGCTCCCGGCGGTGAAGGGAAATCTGCCTTTTCTCCAGCTGGCGCCGGAGCGTATGCAGCATGACGGCAAACAGGAGAGCGTGGGACAGAAGGAACAGCGTTACCAGGACGGCAGAGGAAAGAAAGACCGCTTCCAGCGGCTCTGAGGGGAGGGGAAACAGCCGTTCCAGGATAAAATACAGGCTTTCGACCACCAGGCCGCTGGAAATTTTGGCGTTAAAATAGAGTAACGTCAGGAAAAATACCAGGGATTTTTTCAGACCGGCCCATTTTGATACTGCCAGCAGCATTGCCATTAAAACCGGCCCGAAGGATCCCTGGGGGAGCGAGACACGATCACAGATCCGCTCAAAGAGGATATAAACAGAAAAAACAATGAGAAGCTTTCGCCACTTCCTGTCCCGGACAGTCAGAAAGGGATAGAAAAAAGCGGTAAACAGGACAGCGTAAGCCAGTTCTGCCCCAACAGAAAAAGTATTATTGAAAATGCGGAATCCTGTTTCACTCATAGACCGGCGCCCCTTTTCAAGAAGTGAAGGTAAGCCTTTACAAAGTCCTGGTACTTATACTTTGAGAGCAATAGCTTTTCCCCGTTTGTCAGCATTACTTCTGTTTTACTATACCCTTCCACATAAGAGAGATTGACCAGATATCCCTTGTGGATGCGGAAAAACTGGTCTTGCAGCTCCAACTCCAAATCCCGGATTTTTGCATAGTAAGCAAATTCTCCGTCTTTCAAATGCAGAACGACTTTGTGATCGCTGCTTTCGATGTAATAAATGCTGTCCAGCAGTATGGTCCTTCTGGTATTGGCAGCTTGAAGCGTCAGCACGCGGCCCGGCTTTTTTCTGGCAGTCTCAATCTGCACAACTGCACGGGCAAGAATCCGGGCGAATTTTTCCTCATTTACCGGCTTTAGCAGATATTGAAACGCCCTTACATCAAAGGCGTCAAACACATACCGCTCATAGCCGGTGACAAAGATAATGACCGGCTCCATGCCCTGGCCGTCCTTTCTGATCTGACCGGCCAGCGCCATCCCGTCCGGCCCGGAAGCGTCTAACCCAATGTCCAGAAAGAGCAGGTCAATTCCACGGCAGTCTGCAAGACAGTCACCGGCAGAAGCATATTCCACAATCCGGCAAGGGTAATCCTGTGCTCGAATCAGATCCGCAAGATAGGCGCGGGTTGGGGCATCATCATCACAAATTCCTATTTTTATCATGTTCATATCCCTCTATTTGTCTATTCGTCTAAAAGACAGTCAAAGGTAAGCCTGGTTGACGTGACTGGACGGATTGCTGCCGCAACTGGGCAGGGCAGGAAAAAGACGGCGTAGCTTTGACTACGCCGCCCAAGTCAGATAACTTATAAATATTTAATAATTAAACGATACCTCTTTTCTTCCTCCGGCTTTAACACCTGTAGGTGGTTTTTGTGAAGAAATTCATGATCTTCATCGGAGCAGGCGGCAGAACCATTCCACGGCTCCACACACACATAGGGAGCCTTTTTGTCTGCCGCAGTCCAGAAGGCGACGGTCTCATAATCTGGATATTCTACCTTTACCCCATGGCCTGAGGCTGGATGGACAATCGAGACAGCCCTGGAAACCGGCTTGTCAAACCAGATTGCGTCATTGCTTAATAATTCATAGCTTAAGGGGATCCGCCTGCCGTCTCCCGGGAAGGGTTTATAGCCGGTCATGTCAAACTGCATGTGTTCCCCGTCAAAGGCCCGGAAGCCGGTGGATTCTTCCTTTTCAAATTCGATTACATAATCTTCAAAAGCCTGGCCTTCCTCCAGAGGACAGACAAACCCCGGATGTGTTCCGATAAAATAGGGGAGATCCTTTGAGCCGGTATTTGCTACCCGGCATTCCATAGTCAGCGCGCCGTCTGTCAGAGAGTAGCAGGCCTCAAAACGGAAGGCAAAGGGGTACATAGTTCTGGTAAAGTCAGAATCAGACAATCCAAAGGTAATCTGATCACTGCTCTGGGAAACAACCTGGAACTGGGAAACCTTTAAAAATCCGTGGAGGGGCATTTCATACCAGGATCCCTCAATCAGGGTCCTTCCGTCCTTTACCCGGCCTACCGCAGGAAAGAGGATGGGGGAGCAGTTGGCCCAAACAGCCGGATCCCGCTGCCAGATATACTCTTTTCCGCCCTGATCCTTGTAAGAGATCAGCTGAGCGCCCAGACTGTCAATAGAAGCTGAGGCTTTTGAATCCTTAATGGTGTAAATCATAGTAATCTCCTCCTAAATATAGTTTGTAGTGTTTTTAACCTTTGTATCTGGCGCAGCTTTCCCGGCTGGCAAGATAAAAGGGAAGGTTCATTTTAATAGGAAGACGGTGGCCGCCCTCGATCCGGTCAATTAAAATCTTTGCCGCCATCTGCCCCATTTCCTGGGTGGGAATGTGGATGGTAGACAGCATGGGAGTCAGGTATTGGGCAGTGTCAATGTCGTCAATGCTGATAACCGAAATATCACCGGGGATGTGAAGGCCGTTTTCCTGAAAGGCGTGCATAGCTCCGATGGCAGTAATGTCATTGCTGCAGAAGATGGCGGTAACCCTTGCCTGACGTTCCAAAAGCAGCTTGGCTCCCCGGTAGCCGTCCTCGGAGGAAAGTTTTACGTCTGCCACGTATTCCCGGCGCAGTGGGATCCGATGACTATTTAAAGCCTGGCAGTATCCGGCGTACCGCTCCTCGCAGGAGGTTTCGCCGATATAGCCGATGTGGGTATGTCCCAGCTGGATCAGGTGATCTGTGACCGTAATGGCCGCCTGCCTGCCTTCACAGATAATCTGGTCATATTTGGCATCCAGGCTGTTAAGGCCGGCGTAGACAATGTGGTTGAAATACTGTTTTAAAAACTTTAACGTCTGCTTATCACAGCGGCCTAAAACGGCAATTCCGTTAACGTTGTTATCTGCAATAAGCTGGTAGGTGGCCGGATTGCTGATGTCAAAGGAACTGAAGGAATACTTCAGGATATAGTTGTGCCGGAAAGCCTCCTGTTCAATACTGCGGGCCAGGGAGCTGAAAAAGATATCGGTCATAGTGCTGGAGGTGCGGGCAAAAAGGCAGGCAATGGATCGGGACTTGGCCTCAGAAGCCGGGACGCCGCCCTGTTTTAAATTCTGGGCCACCGAGTTTGGCGTATAGCCGGTCCGGCGGACGATCTCCCAGATTCGATCCTGGACGTCCTTGCTTGCGGCTTTGGAATTATTGTTGATTACCCGGGATACCGTAGAAATGGAAACCCCGGCTTCTTTGGCGATTTCTTTCAGTGTCATTGACCTTCTCCTTTAAGTCGTAGAAATAACCCTATAGAAATAAGTATACTGGAAAAGTAACGAAAAATCTATGCCTATTTTACTCAAACGTTTGTCCTGAATATTTGGGTAGTTTTGCACAAACGTTTGCGTAAAAAAAAGGATACAATTCGGCAAAAGTATGATATAATATACTCACTGATAAAGAGTTCGGTAAAAAAATAAGAAGGAGAGAAGTATGGCTGAAGAAAACAAAAAGAAAAGTGGGGAATCGTTGGACTTTATTTCCAAAATTCCAAACTGGGGATGGATTTGCATCTCTTTCCTGGTAGCGATAGTATTGTGGTATTGCCTGTCCATCTACCCCAAGACGGCGCGAAGCTTTCCGTTTGCGCCTAAGGTACTGGCTTCTTTGCAGACTATGATTGAGAGAGGAGTTTTGTGGGAGGACTTCTCCAGCAGTATGATTTCGGTTATTCTGGGATTTATCCTGGGCTTTGTAACAGCGGTTCCGGTGGCGTTTCTGATGGCGTGGTACCGTCCGGTCCGTTACATTGTGGAACCTTGGATTCAGTTCATCCGTAACATCCCGCCTTTGGCCTATGTTCCCCTGGTAGTTATCTCTGCCGGAGTAGGGCGCAGGCCCCAGGTGATTGTAATCTGGATGGCAACTTTCCTGATTATGACGGTCACCATTTATCAGGGCGTCCGCAACGTGGATGAGACGTTGATTAAAGCAGCGAGAGTGCTGGGCGCCAAGGATAAGGATATTTTTGTCAAGGTTATCTTCCCGGCAACCACCCCGTTTATCGTCACCGCAGTCCGCCTGGGCGTTTCCGTAGCTCTGACCACCCTGATTGCAGCGGAATCTACCGGCGCTGTCGCAGGTTTGGGAATGAGAATCCGTTCCTTAAACAACAGCTTTGAGGTGGAACCCATGCTTTTATACATCATCATCATTGGTATTATCGGCATTACCAGTGAAAAACTTATTAAGATGTGGGAGGGGAGGTTTACCAGATGGCAAGAGAAGAGAGACCTGTAAAGGTTAAAATCGAAAATGTGGAGAAGATTTATGAGGGCCGCAAAGGCAGAATGGTAGCCTTAAACGGAGTAAGCTTAGATATCCGGGAAAACGAATTTATCTGTGTGGTAGGCCCTTCCGGATGCGGAAAATCCACTCTGTTAAACATTATTGCAGGATTATTGGATGCAACCTCCGGCAGCGTTTATGTGGATGGCAAAAAGGTAGAGGGAACCGGCACTGAGAGGGGCGTAGTGTTCCAGCAGTATGCCCTGTTTCCCTGGCTTACGGTTATTAAAAACGTTATGTTTGGCCTGAAGTTAAAGGGGATGAGCGATGAAGAGGCCAGAGAAGTGGCCATGAAGTACATACGGATGGTAGAGCTGGAGGATTTTGTGGACAGCTACCCCAAGGAATTGTCAGGAGGAATGAAGCAGCGGGTGGCTATTGCCCGGGCCTATGCGGTACAGCCTGAGGTTCTTCTCATGGATGAGCCTTTCGGCGCTCTGGACGCACAGACCAGAACTCAGCTTCAGACCGAGCTTTTAAAGACTTGGGCAGAAGAGAAAAAGACCTGCTTTTTCATTACCCATGATGTGGAAGAGGCTATTGTATTGGCTACCCGGGTTATCATCATGAGCGCCCGTCCCGGACGTATCAAGGAGATTGTGGATATTGACATTCCCTATCCCAGAACCCAGGAGACCAAGATGACTCCTGAGTTTATCGAGCTGAAAAACAGGATCTGGAGCCAGGTATATCAGGAATATCTGGAGGTAAGAAAATAGTAACAGTTCAGCCAGGCAAAAAGACGCCCATCTGAACAGTTGCAAATTTATATAATTATTTTAAGGAGGATTTATTATGAGAAAAGTTTTATCAACCATTTTGGCGGCTGCTATGGTAGCTTCTTTGGCAGCCTGCGGCGGTTCTCAGACTGCTGCAACCACTGCAGCGGCAACTACCGCGGCTCCGGCGGCAACCGAGGCCCCAGCAGAGAAAGCCCCGGAGACGGAAGCGCCTGCAGAAACCGAGGCAGCTAAGGATCCCATTACATTAAAGATCGCTTACATGCCCAATTACGGAAGCTTATGGTCTGTAACCACTGCTATCAACAAAGGCTATATGGAAGAAGAAGGCATTACCATTGAGATGGTAGAGTTCCAGGACGGCCCCACTATTATCGCTGCAATGGAATCCGGAAGCATTGATATGGGATACATCGGCCAGGGCGCTCATAAGCTGTGTATCAACGGTCAGGCTAAGATTTTTGCCCTGTCCCACATTTCCAACGGCGATGCGGTTATCGGCGGTCCGGATGTTAAGACTTTAGAAGATTTAAAGGGTAAGAAGGTTGCATATTCTTCCGGTACTTCCAGTGAGGACATCTTAAAGATGGGACTGGATTCCGCAGGTATGACTATGGAAGATATTCAGGCAGTAGATATGGACGCATCCGGTATTGTTACTGCTATGATGTCCGGCGGCGTTGACGCATGCGCTACCTGGTCTCCCAACAGCTTAAAGATTTTGGAAGACACCAACAATACCAAACTTTGCGATAACCTGACCTTCAGCGATACCAGCGTTTCCTTAGCCAGCTGGATTGTAACTCCCAGCTATGCAGAGGCAAACCGGGATAAGATCCTCCGCTTTGCAAAAGCTCTGTACAAAGGAATGGATTATGCGGCAGACGGCAAGTACGAAGAGGTTGCACAGTTTGTTGCAGATCAGACCAAGACTGATTATGACTCTGTATACGCACAGCGCGGCGATGCTGACTGGCTGACCGGCAAGGAAGTTGCAGAGGGCGCAAAGGACGGCACGGTTGAAGGCTACTACAAGATCCAGCAGGAGAATATGATTGCATCCGGCGCAGTTGAGGCTGAGGTTCCGGTAGGAGACTATGTTCTGTTAGATTTAATGGCAGAAGCCGGAAACTAAACCTGTATGCGCCTGGCAGCGGATGCACCACCGCACATAAAAGTCCGGCGGGCGCATGGGGCATACCTGAATGCATGCCGCCTAATCGGCGGCGGACTTCTATGGTAAGTATGTGAAGTAGGGCTGTTGCAAAATGAAATAAGGTTGGTTTCATTTTGCGGCAGCCCTCTTTTGGAGGATTTTAAAATGAGACATGAATATTATCAGTACAACAAAGAACAATTGTTAACCAATCCTAAAATGATCCTGCGGTGCAAAGCAGACAATGCACAGGTATTTATGGAGATGGCGGAGCAGATGGCAGAGGAGATCCGCAGCCATAATGAAAGAGGAGAAAAAACGGTTTTCATCTGCCCCGTAGGCCCGGTAGGACAGTATCCTTATTTTGTAGAGATGGTAAACCAGCAGAACATTTCCCTGAAAAATGTGTGGTTTATCAATATGGACGAATACCTGGATGATAATAAAAACTGGGTTCCCATGGATCATCCCTTAAGCTTCAGAGGCTTTATGGAACGTACTGTATACTCTAAGATTAAGCCTGAGCTGGTAATGCCTCCGGAGCAGAGAATATTCCCAGATCCCGGGAACATTACCTATATTCCGGAGCTGATTGAAAAATTAGGAGGCGTGGATATTGCTTTCGGCGGTATTGGCATTAACGGCCACGTGGCATTTAACGAAGCAGACGCTTCCATGACCAATGAGGAATTTTTAGCCCAGAAAACCAGGGTGCTGGAGATTTCACCGGAGACCCGCACTGCCAATGCCATCGGAGACTTTGGCGGCGCTTTGGAGGACATGCCTAAATACTGCGTAACCATCGGTATTTATGAGATTTCTCATGCAAGAAAGATCCGGTTAGGGTGTTTTCGCAACTGGCACCGGGCAGTTGTACGCCGGGCAGGACACGGAGAGGCAACCGCCGGATTTCCGGTATCCCTTCTCCAGAGCCATCCTGATTTAACATTAACCTTTACCGAGTATGTAGCAGCTCTGGAAGACTAGTTTACATTTGAAAGGAGGATCACTATGCCATTAATTCCATTACGGCCTCTGATGGAGGCTGCTATCAAACATGGCTTTGCACAGGGCGCATTTAATGTAAATGCAGTGGCCCAGGCAAAAGCGGCAATTGAAGTACACGAGATGTTCCGTTCTGCGGCAATTTTACAGGGAGCAGACCTGGCAAACGGATTTATGGGCGGCCGTGCAGATTTTACAAACGCCACCCTGGAAGATAAGAAAATCGGCGCGAAAAACATTGCCAATGCAGTGAAAAAGTACGGCGCAAACTCCGAGATCCCCATCGTGCTCCACCTGGATCACGGCAGAGATTTTGACTCTTGTGTGGCGGCAATTGAAGGCGGGTATACATCTGTTATGATTGACGGCTCTTCTCTTCCCTATGAGGAAAATGTGGATTTGACCAGAGAAGTGGTAAAATACGCTCACGCGAGAGGCGTCAGTGTAGAAGGCGAACTGGGGGTACTGGCAGGCGTTGAAGATCATGTATTTGCCGCCACTTCTACCTACACCAATCCTCTCACCGCAGTAGATTTCTTTAAAAAGACCGGCGTAGACGCCCTGGCCATTTCCTACGGCACCATGCATGGAGCTTCCAAGGGCAAGAATGTAAAGCTGCGTAAGGAGATTGCCACCGCAATTCGGGAATGTTTAAACCATGAGGGGATTTTCGGAGCTCTGGTATCCCACGGCTCTTCCACGGTTCCCAAATATATTGTAGATGAGATCAACGCTTTGGGAGGAAATCTCACCAACGCTTACGGTATTTCCATTGAGGAACTTCAGGCAGCTATCCCCTGCGGGATTAATAAGATCAACGTGGATACGGATATCCGCCTGGCAGTTACCCGCAACATGAAGGAATTGTTTGCCAAGTATCCGGACAAGAAAACCAGTCCGTCCATCGGCGCTATCTATGAACTTCTGGAGACGAAAAAAGAGCAGTTTGATCCCAGAGCATTCCTGCCGCCCATTATGAATACGGTTATGTACGGCGTCGTTCCCGACGAGGATGTTGCGGCTATTATAGACTGCGTGGAACGCGGAGTAAGGGAAGTAGTAGGAACTCTGATTGTACAGTTTGGATCCTTCGGAAAGGCCCCCTTAGTGGAGCAGGTTACCCTGGATGAAATGATAGAGCGGTATAAGAAAATGGAAAAATAGGCGAAAGAAAACAGGGGGGTGCTGCGGCATCCCCCTGAAATTATGTACTTAATCTTTTCTGCCCCTCCAGAACCCGCGCCACTTCCTCACATACAGAGCGTATGGATTCGGTTAAGGAAACCGTCTGGCATCCGGCAATAAAATGGTTACAGCGGTTGGTGGGAATCAAAATTTTATAGGCATTGCTGGCAGAGATGGCGCCCGCCATGGCCGGCGTAATCTCCCCTAACAGAGAATCCGCCATGACAATGGCCACAGGGCCGATAATCACGTCAGCATCCCTGCAGGCCACCAGAATTGGATTTTCCCCGGTTGCCCCCAGACTGGCCCCCGCCTTGATCATGGAAGAGGTGGCAATGCTGTTGGTTCCAATAGCCACAAGCTCCTGAGCGGGAAATGCCTTTTTTAACTGTTCAATGACCGTGCGGCCCATTTTGCCGCCCTGACCGTCTATGATTACAATTTTCATAAGCATTATCTCCTTTTTAATATGATGCCAGGGTCAAAAGGTCATGTATGGCATGCTTGCATGTCGATATATGACTTTGGGACCCTGGCATCTTTATTTTAACATTGAAAGAGAATGTTGTAAATATGTGAGAATGGATTGACAAATCAGGAAAACAGTAATATTATTTAATTAAATAAAATAAAAAATAAAACAGGAGAGGGATACTATGCTGACTATTACATACCGGGATGGACAAAATCGAATCGGGACAGAAGAACTGAATGATTATTTACAGGAGCATAAGACGGTTTTAGATCAGGTAAAAAATGACCGCCGGGCTTATAGGGACGCATTGGGCTGGATGGATCCGGAAGAATGGGCCTCAGAACAGCAGCTTGCCTGTCTGGAAGAAAAGGCAGAGGAGGTTCGGAAAAACGCGGATGCCTTTGTGCTCATAGGAGTAGGCGGCTCTAACAATGCTGCCCGGGCAGTTATTAAGGGATTGAACGGGAAAGGCCCCAGAGTCTACTATGCAGGCAACACCATTTCTCCATACCAGGTTAATGAGCTCTTAAAGGAATTGGAAGGGAAATCTGTTTATATCAATATCATTGCCAAGAATTTTGAAACCCTGGAGCCGGGAATCGGTTTTCGGGTGCTCCGAAAATGGCTGGCCGGAAACTATGGAGCTGAAGCGGCAAAACGTATGATTGCAACCGGAACGCCAGGCAGTCATTTAGAGAAAATATCCAGAGAAAATGGATATACATTTCTTACCTTCCCGGAAACAATCGGCGGCCGGTATTCTGCAATCTGTGATGTGGGATTGTTTCCCATGGCAGTGGCGGGAGCAGATATCCGTAAAGTAGTTCAGGGAGTAAAGGATATGAGAAAAATGCTGTATGAGACAGAAGGCGCCAAAAATCCTGCCTATTACTATGCGGCAATCCGGAATTTGCTGAACCAGAAAGGAATGATGGCAGAAATGCTCAGCTTTTTTGAGCCAAGATACCGCTATTTTGCCAAGTGGTGGATCCAGCTGTTTGCAGAGAGCGAGGGCAAGGATGGGAAAGGGATTTACCCCATATCGGCCCAATGCTCTGAGGATCTTCACTCAGTGGGGCAGTTTGTCCAGGACGGAACCCCTATGATTTTCGAGACCTTTCTGGATATAAAAAAACAAGACGCCTCTTATATATTGGAAAAGGATTTGACAGACGACCGTTTTGACTATCTGAATGGAATGGATCTCTGGGAAATCAATAAAAAAGCCTTTGAGGCCACTTATAAAGCCCATACCCAAAGCCTTCCCTGTTTTCGGATCCAGGTAGAAGAACTGGATGAGTATAGCTTCGGAGAGCTGTTTTATTTCTTTGAATTTGCCTGCTATATTTCCGGTATGCTGCTTGGGATCAATCCCTTTGACCAGCCAGGAGTAGAAGCTTATAAACGTTATATGTTTGAAGCTCTGGGGAAATAGAAATGCCAGGATACGCAACCGTGGATTCCCTGGTCCCCTGAGGGTGGAGAAGGGGGAAAAAACAGCCCTTGCTTACTCTGTGGAAAGCCCGTATAATAATAAAGGAACAGTTCAGACGGCGGGTAATATGACATGGATTTTAACGTCAAGCTCGCTTGTAAGTCAAAATCCATGTCATATTACCCATCGGATGGACATCCCAGCTTTTGTCCGGCACAGCCGGACAAGAAGATACCCGTCTGAAGGGTTACATATTAAAGCAGTAGCGGAGGAATTACTTATGTCCAGTGCTCAGGGAAGCAATCCCATCCGGGTAAAAAAGCAGAATGAATCACTAATAAAGGAGACGATTTATAAATATGGCCCCATTTCCCGTTCTCAGATTGCACAGATACTGTCCCTTACCCCGCCTACCATTACCATCAATGTAAACGGGATGATCCGTCAGGGTTTTGTCAGGGAGATAGGCCAGGAGGACAAGGGCGAAGAACCGGCGCTTTCTGAAAGCACAGACAGCCGCCGTCCCTTAGGCCGCCGTCCGGTTCAGATCGACTTTGTACCGGAAGCCTGCTATGTTGTGGGGGCAGAAATTAATAAGTATCAGATCGCAGTTTGCATGTTGGATTTAAGGGGAAAAATGATTGCAAGCAGCCGGTACACTCCGGAAAATGACGATTATGACACCATTATCCGGGCGCTGTTAAATCAGATTAATCAGGTCATTGCAGATTCCGGAATTAGCCAGGAAAAGATACTGGGAGCCGGAGTGGGAATTACCGGTTTTGTGGATCCCAAAACCGGGGTGCTGAAGAGAAGCGCTTACCGGGATTGGGAAAACGGCAGAAAGGTGGCAGAGGATATCCGGCAGGGACTGGATATGCCGGTGATTATTGAGAATAATGCCCGGATGCGGGCTATGGGTGAGGATATGTTTGCAAATCAGTTTCATGCGGATACCTTTGCCTATTATTTAATCTCTTATGGGGTGGCGTGCCCTATGTTTATCAAAAACAGCATCCTTACAGGAGGCGCGTCAGGGGCCGGAGAGATTGGCCATGTGGTGGTGGACATTCACGGTCCCAAATGTGAGGTCTGCGGAGACTATGGCTGTCTGGAAGAGATGGCCAGTGAGAGAGCCATTGTAAAGCAGATTAAAACAGAAATAAAGCAAGGGACTCCTACTATACTCAGAGAAGACAAAACGGATCCGGAAGAGATTACCATGAAAGACATTCTGATTGCAGAGGACCAGGGGGATGAGCTGGCCTGCCGGGTAGTAGAAAAAGCGATAGTTTACCTGGGAATAGAGCTTGCCAATATTATCAATTTTATCAGCCCGCCGCTGGTGATTATAGACGGATACATAATGAAGTTAAAGAGAAACCGCCGCCTGTTCTTAGAAGAGACGAAAAAGCATCTTTTTGGTATAGATCATCAGAACATTGAATTCCGCTTTGTGGAATTCGATCATTTTACCGGGGCTAAAGGAGCGGGAGCGCTGGCCATTAAGACTTACTTTATAGAGGCGTAAAAGAGAATGACGGTTGGAAACGGGAAAATGATGAAAGAAATCCTTACATTCCATGGATATGAGGAAGGAGCTACCGGCTCCCCCAGACTCATTTTGAAAACAGCTTATTTATCCTATGTTCTGCAGTCTTAAGGAGGAAACGGAGCAGAGGTGGATTTAGCGCTGAGGTAAAGTGGGAGAAGACCTATGAAGGTATCGCTGAGATGGATTTGGGAAAATCTGTGGAGAAAATTTCCAGAATACAGAGATAAGATTTCAGAAGTGATCGGTGATGAAACCGCTTGTGTGGAGAGGATTGCCCTGTATCCAGGGGAGGGAGGAAGACTTTCCGGAGACTGCCTCTGGTTCGGGGAGGCAGGAGAGCTTTTTAAGGAGCTAGACTAATGGGGCCGAGAGAGGTTGAGACTCTGCCATATTACTTAGACCGGCGCCGGGCGGATAATCGCCCGGCGCCGGTGTGTGAAAAGGCAAATCTTTTTACGAAAATCATTTCGATTATCATGCGGAAAGCAAAGCGATGTTATCTTCCTTGTTTCGCTCACTCCATCGAATAACCTTTGCTTCATAATTTAAGAATGCATCTTCAACTCCCTTAGCTATACTATTTTGGTCGTTCAGAATAACAATAAGCTGGCTTTCATTTTTTCTTGCTGGTTTTGTGTCGTTCCATGCAAAAAGTATATTTCCCATACTGGATTTATTTGGATTATTAACTGCCTGACACAATCTTTCAGGCTTTGTCTTAGTTCTTTGCAACAAAAAATCATAATTATGAGCAAAACCTGAAATCCCTGTAAACTGCACATTATCAGAATAATAAATCTCTCTTTCCGCAAAAAAGTTCTGTATATCGTCTAAAAAGAAAGAGGACACTTTTGATTTAGAAACTGAAAACATATCATCTATTCTTAACATGGCTTGAATAAATAAATGCTTTTTTTGTGCAAATCCGTTTATAGGCGCTTTTGCAACTAGTTCATCTCCTTTAAGTTCTACGCCATATTGATATAATATTCGTTCAAGATAGATTTTGCGATTAGGTGTCAACTGAAAACCATACATTTTCAAACCATGTATGGTAGCGCTATCGTCTGTAAAAAAGATATTATTACCATCTTGTTTTACATATATTTGCAAATAATCATTAGCATTATCAAGATACGGTGTGGTAATCTCGTAATATTCTCCAATTTTATCAAAAGCAGTTTCACTTCTTAACCAAGATGCATAATCATCAATGAGTTTTTGGATATTCAAGATATCAGCCTCAACCTGAGTGATTTTAACAGAAGCCATTTTGTCACCTCCCAACAAGCTCCTCTAAATTATACTATAAAACTCTTCTTATGTCACGCAACAGAATATTTGACTGCACAAACGTTTGGGTAAAAACTTCCCCATATTTGCGGTAAAATATGCTAAAATGAGACTATGGAGAAATTAGATATATGTGAAATTGCCAAAACACAGATAGAAAAAGGAGGGTGATACCAATGGCAACAAATGTACTGGTGGTTCACGGAGGCGGCCCTACTGCGGTGATCAATTCTTCCCTGTACGGCGTGCTGGAAGAAGCCAGGGAAAGCGGAAAAATTGACAAGGTTTACGCAGCCATGGGAGGAAGCGAGGCGATTTTTAAGGAGCGCTTCTTAGACCTGCTGCAGTTTCCAGAGGAGAAACTAAAACTTCTGCTGGAGACCCCTGCCACGGCAATCGGTTCTTCCCGCTATGCCATGGAGGAAGAAGATTACAAAGCAATGCCGGGGATTTTTAAAAAGTACGACATTAAGTATGTGCTGTTAAACGGCGGCAACGGAACCATGGATACCTGCGGAAAGATCTATCATGCATGTGAAGGACAGGATATCCGGGTAGTGGGAATTCCCAAGACCATTGACAATGATATTGCCATCACGGATCACACTCCCGGCTACGGCAGCGCCGCCCGCTACATTGCAGCCACTACGGCGGAGGTGGGGGTGGATGTAAAGTCTTTGCCCATCCATGTGTGTGTTATTGAGGCTATGGGAAGAAATGCGGGCTGGATTACCGCCGCATCGGTACTGGCAAGAAAGAAACCCGGGGACGCCCCACATCTCATTTACCTTCCCGAATTCCCCTTCAACGAAGAAGAATTTCTGGAGGATGTGAAGAAGCTGTACGACAAGCTGGGCGGCGTGGTAGTGGTGGCCAGCGAGGGACTAAAGGATGAGAAAGGCGAGCCTATCGTTCCTCCCATTTTCAAAAGCGGCCGGGCCACCTATTACGGAGATGTCAGTTCCCACCTGGCAAACCTGGTGGTAAAGAAGTTAGGAATCAAGGCCCGCAGCGAAAAGCCCGGTATCTGCGGCCGCGCATCCATTGCCTGGCAGTCTCCGGTAGACCGGGACGAGGCGGTTCTGGCAGGAAGAGAAGCCTTAAAGGCCGCTATGAGCGGTGACAGCGGCGTGATGATCGGATTTATCCGGGATGAGACAGAGGACGGATCCTACAAGATCCATGTGGAGCGGATCCCCATTGAGCAGGTCATGCTCTATGAGCGGGTGATCCCCGAATCCTACGTAAACGACAGAAAGAACGATGTTACAGAAGAATTTGCCAAATGGTGCCGCCCCTTAATCGGGCCGGAGCTTAGAGAATTCATCGATTTCAACGGTTATAAGGAGGAAGAACGCTTGTGAAACGTAAGTTTCACAACTGGAATGTGTTCTGACGAAATGGCAGGCGCCGCGAAGCGGCGCGTGCCGGTACAACTGAAAGGAGGAAGAACGCTTGTGAAACACATTTTTCTTAACCTGAAACGGTTTGATATTCCAGGGGAGTACGGCGGTGTCAACAGCATTGCCCCGGTAAAAGAATGGGGGCCGTTTATTGTAGCCAATACCCAGGAAGCCTTAAAGAAATACGCCGGAGATGACGTGGAATTTGCCATGTATTTTCCGGAAGCCCATGTGCTGGGAGCAGCAGGAGCCTTGTGCGAAAACAGCCCGGTACAGGTAGGATGCCAGGGCGTTTACCGGGAGGACACGGCAACAGGCGGTAATTTCGGGGCATTTACCACCAACCGCACCGGAAATGCTATGAAGGCGGCGGGATGCGTTACCACTATTATCGGCCACTGCGAGGAACGCCGGGACAAGGCGGGAATTCTTGCCGAAGCCGGGGTAACAGACACAGCAGCCGTGAACCGTCTGTTAAATAAGGAGATCCAGGCAGCCGTAAAAGCAGGCCTGACGGTTCTCTACTGCATCGGCGAATCTGCTCAGGAACAGGAGCGCTGGCAGGAGGTGCTGAAAGAGCAGCTTACCACCGGATTAGAGGGAGTTGACAAGTCCAGGGTTACCATTGCTTACGAGCCCATATGGGCTATCGGGCCGGGCAAGACCCCGCCGGATAAGGAATATATTACCAAGATCGGAACCTATGTAAAGGAAATTACCGGCGGCATGGACGTGGTGTACGGAGGCGGCTTAAAGGTGGACAATGCCCGGATGCTGGCATCTGTTCCGGTAATGGACGGCGGACTTATCGCCCTTACCAGATTCCAGGGAGACATCGGATTCTACCCGGAAGAGTATCTGGAAATTATTAAAACCTATATGGGTAAATAAGAAATTGTCCCAATATCTTATTAATGAAGAAGGAGAGATTCCCTATGAAATTAGAGTTTGAATATGGCCAGGGCTTAATGGCCGCAGAGCTTCCCGACAGCACCGACGTGTTTATCCCCGGCGTTACCGTTCCCGATCCGCCCTGCATCCCGGAGGAAGAGCTGGAGGCTAAGACCCTAGAGTCTATCCGCAATCCTATCGGTATGCCGCCTCTTACAGAGCTGGCTCACAAAGGCTCCAAAGTTACCATTATTTTCCCGGATCGGGTAAAGGGCGGCGAGCAGCCAACCTCCCACCGGAAGGTTTCGATTAAGTTAATCTTAAAAGAACTCTATAGTGCTGGCGTTGAGAAGAAAGACATTCTTTTAATCTGTTCCAACGGCCTTCACAGAAAGAACACCAAGGAAGAGATCTACGGCGTATTAGGGGCAGAGCTGTTTAACCAGTTCTGGTACACCGGGCAGATTATTAACCACGACAGCGAGGATTATGACCATCTGGTAGACTGCGGCCTCACAGACAGAGGCGATCCGGTGTTCTTAAACCGCTATGTTCATGACAGCGATGTTGCCATTCTTATCGGCCACACCCAGGGGAATCCCTACGGCGGTTATTCCGGCGGCTACAAACACTGTGCTACCGGCTTAAACCACTGGAGTTCCATCGCTTCCCACCACGTTCCCCAGGTTATGCACCGTCAGGACTTTACCCCGGTTAGCGGAAAGTCCTTAATGAGAAGTAAATTTGACGAGATCGGAATGAAGATGGAAGAGCACATGGGCAAGAAATTCTTCTGCTGCGACGCTGTTTTAGATACCAAATCCAGACAGATTGAGATTAACAGCGGCTATGCAAAAGAGATGCAGCCCATCTCCTGGAAGATGGCGGACAAGCGCACTTATGTGCCTTTTGCAGAAGAAAAGTATGATGTAATGGTATTTGGTATGCCACAGTTCTTCCACTACGGAGACGGTATGGGAACCAATCCCATTATGATGATGCAGGCATTGTCTGCACAGGTAATCCGTCATAAGAGGGTTATGAAGGACAACTGTGTAATTATCTGTTCCTCCATCTGCAACGGCTACTTCCATGACGAGTTATGGCCCTATTTGAGAGAGTGCTATGATATGTTCCAGCATGATCATATGAATGTGCTCACCGACATGGATCGGTACGGACAGCTTTTTGCCACCAATGAGGAATACATCCGCAAATACCGCTTTGGCAATGCCTTCCATCCCTTCCACGGCTTCTCCATGATGAGCTGCGGCCAGATTGCAGAGATGAATACATCGGCTATCTACATCTGCGGCGCTCAGGAGCCTGGCTACGCAAGAGGAATGGGCTTAAAGACCCGGGCAACCATA
Source organism: uncultured Lachnospiraceae bacterium (assembly GCA_910586755.1). Lineage (GTDB taxonomy): Bacteria > Bacillota > Clostridia > Lachnospirales > Lachnospiraceae > UMGS1370. Next base: position 15,634 of record CAJUJM010000007.1, on the reverse strand, counting down.
GAGGAAGCCCTTGAGGATGCCATGAAGAAATACGTTGGCCCTAATCCCAAGGTGCTGGCTCTGCCCCAGACCTTTAAGTGCAGCGCCGTCCATCTGATGATGAAGGATGAGGTTTACGACGGAACCAACCATTGCGCCCACCCGGATGCATATGTAAAGTAAACCTGCATGCGCCCAGCGGGCAGATGCATCTACCACCCATGAAAGTCTGACGGGCGCATGGGGCATACCTGAACTTATGCCGCCTGTCGGCGGCGGATTTTCAAAGTAATGAGGTTGAAAAATGAGCAAAGTTTGTTTTTATAATGGATATGTATATCAGGATCACGAATTTAAGCCTCTTAATGTTTTAACAGAGGATGGAACGATTACAAGAATTGGGGAATGGATCTCGGATCCGGAGGCAGAGATGGTGGACTTAAAAGGACGCCTTCTGGTTCCCGGGTTCCTGGATATCCATACTCATGGCGCTGCCGGAGTAGATGTGAACAGTGCGGATACAGAAGGGTATGAGAAGATCTGCCGCTTTATGGCCAGCCACGGAACCGTAGGCTGGCTGGGCTCCATTCTTACTGACACCAAAGAGCAGACCATGGCCTGCATTGAGGCATATAAAGACTGGAAAGCAGAGAGGGGAGTGGAGCATGAGGGAGCCCTTATGATGGGGCTTCACCTGGAAGGTCCTTTCCTGTGCAGCGAATATAAAGGCGCTATGCCGGAACATTTGCTTCAGACCCAAAATATTCCCCTGGTAGAAGAGTACCAGAAAGCAGCAGAAGGGGAAATCCGCTACATTACCGTTTCCCCGGAAGTAGACGGCATGGTGGAGGACATCCCCAGGTTAAAGGCTCTGGGGATCCAGGTTGCCATCGGCCACTCCGGCGCAGATTATGATACTGCTATGGCTGCCATCAAAAACGGCGCTATGGCCGCCACTCATACCGGCAATGCCATGAAACTGCTTCACCAGCACTTCCCGGCTATCTGGGGCGCAGTGCTGGAGGAGGATGACGTGTATTGTGAAGTCATCTGCGACGGCCGCCATCTCCATCCCGGCACGGTACGCCTGATTTTAAAAACCAAGGGACTGGATCGGGTAGTTGCGGTTACAGACTCTATTATGGCCGCCGGCCTGCCGGACGGCAATTATAAGCTGGGGGTCAATGACGTGGTGGTAATCGACGGGGATGCAAAGCTGGCGGAGGGCGGAAGCAGGGCTGGAAGCACCCTGACCACCGGAAAGGCACTGGAGAACCTGATAGCCTTTACCGGCCTGCCGGTGGAGGATCTGATTCCCCTCCTTACGGAAAATCCCGCCAGATTAATCGGCGTGGACAACCGCTACGGTTATATCAAAGAAGGACTGGAAGCCAGCTTTGTAGTGCTGGATGAGGAATGCAAGGTGGCTGCCACCTTTGTAAAAGGGAAAAAGGTGTTTGAAGAGGTGAAGTAAAAGAGGCGTGTATCCCCTTATCCACTGTGGGTAAATATTGCTAAGAACAACAAAGATTATGCCGAAAGGAGACGATCCCGTGGAACTTACCCTGAGCCAATGCATACTCACCGGTCTGTGGACCGGCCTGTGCATTACTGGCATGCTTACAGGAACTTATCTGACCCGGTGCCTGGTTATGGCTGCCGGGGTAGGGATCATTTTGGGAGATGTTGAGACCGGACTAATGATGGGCGCAGTGGGAGAGCTGGCTTTCTTAGGATTTGGCGTATCCTCCGGCGGTTCGGTTCCCCCAAACCCGGTAGGGCCGGGAATTATCGGGGCAGTTATCGCCATTACCATGAAAGGCCAGGGGATGGACACCAAGGCAGCCCTGGCATATTCCTTTCCCTTTGCAGTGCTGATTCAGTTTTTAATCACCGGGATTTATACCGCTGCAACCGGGATTCTGCCCTGGGCAGAAAAGGCGGTGGATCAGGGGAATTACAGGCGCTTTCGCCTCCTGGCTCACAGTACCTTTATAATGTTTGTGAGTGCCGGGTTTTTCATTGGATTTACGGCCTGCTACCAGACAAAAAACCTGGAAATTTTGATTTCTGCCATTCCCTCATGGATGACAGAAGGGCTTAAAACTGCCGGAAGCCTTCTTCCGGCAGTTGGATTTGCCGTAATTTTAAATGCTATGGCGGGGGTAGATACCATGCCTTTTGTCCTGACAGGATACATATTGGCTGCCTACATGCATATGCCTGTAATCGGGATTGCCTTGTCTGCAGGGGCTGTTGTCTGGCTGAGATTTTTGCCTGCCGGGAAAAAGCCGGGATTCGGCTCTGGCAGGACTGTTACAGATTATCCGGAGAAAAGCGCCGGTGATGGCAGGGGATTTGGCCGGATTTGGCCGGAAACGCTGGGGCCTGATACCCGACTGTCTTCTGCGGATAGATCCCCTGTATCCGAAAAGGAACTGCGCCGTATATCCAGGCGCACAGCCTTGAGGGCATATTTGCTGCAGAATGGCTATAATTACGGGAATTACGAAGGGCTGGCATATGCCAATATTATGTTTCCCGCTCTAAAAAAGCTGTGTAAGGATCAGGAGGAGTTTCGCCGGGAATTAAAGGACAGCCTGGGATATTGCAGTATAAATCCCAATTTCCTTCCCATCCTCACAAGCTTCCAGATAGTGGCGTTGTACCAGGGGATTCCGGCAAAAGATACCCGGGATATCCGTCTGGCCCTTATGGGCCCCCTGGCAGGAATCGGGGATTCTATGGTTCAATTCTGCTTTGCTCCGGTGTTTTCTACAATCGGAGCTTCCATGGCGGCAGAGGGAATGATGACAGGTCCGGTGGTATTTTTGTTGGGAATGAATCTGCTTTTATTTGGTCTGAAACTCTTTAATGAAGCCCTTGGCTACCGGCTCAGCATGTCCTTTACAGACAGTTTAAAAGACAGCCTGGCGCCTGTATCTCAGGGGGCCAGAATGATAGGCTCCGCAGTGATTGCAGGGCTGGTGGTACAATGTATTACGGTACAGACTGCCATAGAATTTTCCAGGGGAGAAGAGACGGTTTTTGCCCTTCAAAGCTTTCTGGATACCCTGCTTCCAGGCATATTACCAATAGCTTTTACCGGCGTTTTATTTTACCTTCTCCGGGTAAAAAAGTGGAGTATGTACCGCCTGGTAGGAGTGACCTTAGGGGCTGGAATCTGCTTAAAGCTGGCCGGGATCCTGGCCTGAACAGTAGGGAAAGAGAAAAGAAAAGGCAAAAAGTAGTAAAATGATCTTGACAAATTTGAAATAAGTAGTAATATAGCTGATATACACACGTGTTTACATGGAAAAATTTGTTACAAATATTAAATGGGGAAAGCTTATTAAGAAAAGGAGGAGAGCGATGAAACAGAAGTTAAATCTGGGCTTTGTAACTACCTATTCCGGCCGCTGGCCAAAGGAGCTGCCGGAGCAGCGGGACAGAGAATACAGCGCCTGGCTGAAGGAGAACCTGCCTCAGGTAAATGTGGTAAAGGCCGGACAGATCGGCTGCACCAAGGAGGCTCTGGAGGAAATTGTAGAGGAATTTAAGCAGAAATCCGTAGATGTAATGGTAATGGTTTACGGGGCATTTACCGGGGACGACGCTGCAGCCTATCTGACAGAAATGCTGAACATTCCCATTATTTTGTGGGCTCCTTACGAGGTGCCTTTTGAGAAAAACACCAGACTTTACGCCAACGCTCTTTGCTCCATGACTATGAACGCAGCTGCCCTACACAGGCTGGGAGCCGCCTATCATACCGTATATGGCAGCAAAGAGGACCAGCGGGCTGCTTCCAAGGTAAAGGCCCTGGTAATGGCTTACCACACCGTAAAAGCTATGCGCCACACCAATTTGGGCCTGCTGGGTTACCGTCCCACTGCATTTTACAATTGTGCCTTTGACGAGGGGCTGATCCGCCGTACATTTGGAGTTAAGATTGAGGAAACCGATTTAAAGGTAGTCTTTGACAAGATGGAACACCTGCCGGAGGAGGCCTGGAAGGCAGACATGAAGAAGATGGAGGATACCTACAACATGGATACCCTTCCTGACGGTCATCTGGAAAATCATTCCAGGCTGTATCTGGCGTTAAAGCAGGTGATGGCAGAGCAGGGATACGATTACGCTACCATCAAGTGCTGGCCGGAGATGGGCAATTTACATACCACTCCCTGCGCCGTGCTGGGACGCCTGGCAGACGATGGGGTGCATATCGGATGTGAGGGGGATGTAGATGCAGAACTGGCCCAGATTGCACAAAATTATTTAACCGGGCTGCCCACCTTTATTACCGACATGATCAATATTGATGAAGAAAACAACACCATGACTTTCTGGCACTGCGGCAATGCGGCCCCCTCTTTAGCCAACCCGGAATATGAGCTGCTTATGAGAAACCACCCTTTAGCCGGACAGGGAACTGCTTTTTGGGGAGCGTTAAAACCGGGACAGGTAACCATTGCCAGATTCTGTAACATTGACGGCGGCTATAAATTATTCCTGATGAAGGGCGAGGCAGTGGATATGGATCGCTACACCAGAGGCATTATGGCCAATGTAAAGGTAGAACGTCCGGTTCGGGAAGTAATAGAACAGATCATTGAGGAAGGTGTGCCGCACCACTACAGCCTGGTGTGGGCAGATGTGGCGGAGGAGTTAAAAGAAGTCTGCAGGCTTTTAAGCATTCCGGTTATCCAGTTGTGACAGTTTAGATGGCGGGAAATTTGGTGTGGATTTTGTAGGTTGAGCTCGCTCGCAAGGAAACTCCACATCAAATATTATAAAATAAATGGATAAAAATCAACAAAACCTCTTGACAAAAGTGTTTATCTATTGTATTGTTTAGATAATACATACGAGTGTATAAAGCGGTCACTTAGATTAGGAGAGGTTTTAGAATGGCAGAAAACAGAGAGCGTGTGACCCGGGCAGATGTGGCCAGGATGGCAGGAGTCAGCGAAACCATTGTCTCCTATGTGATTAACAATAATCGTTATGTGGCGATGGAGAAGCGAAAGAGAGTGGAAGAGGCGGTTAAGGCTTTAAATTACCGTCCCAACAACATTGCCAGGGCCTTGAAGGGAAAGCAGAGCAACCAGATTTTGTTTATAGCGGATCACATTACCAATGAGTATTTTTCCAGCATTGTCAGTGAGATGGATAAATATGCTTATGATTCCGGATATTTGATTTCCCTCTGCGCCAACCGCAATACAGCAGAGTTTATTTCCCAGGTTATCAGCAGGCAGTATGACGGTATTATTGTCAGCTCCGCCAGCTTTCCTCAGGAATATGTGGAGCAGTTTATCCAGGCCGGTATCCCCGTGGTAGTATTCCGGCGGCTCCGCCACCAGAAAGTGATTGAGAAGGCGGCTTATCTGGGAACCGGGCTTTACACAGGGGCAAGGTCAGCGGTGTCCCATCTAATCCGGAAGGGCTGCAAGAATATTATCTATGTGGACAGAATCAGCGCCCGAGGGCATGTGAGCCCGCCGGATGACATGAGATTCAGCGGTTTTGTAGACGAGATGGAGGCCAATGGCTTTTTAGTAGGGCCGGAGAGCATGGTCTGCGGCTGCCGGAGTGAAGAAGAGCTGGAGGAAGAGGTAAAACGCAGACTTCGTACCGGTTCCCAGGTGGATGGAATATTTGGACGAAACGATATGATTGCCTGCATTGCCATGACGGCGGCAAAGCAGGTGGGTCTTGGAGTTCCGGAGGATGTCCGGATTATCGGCTTTGACGATTCCAGTATCAGCCGGTTTTGTTCCCCTAAGCTCAGCACCATCGGATTAAAGAAGGAAGAGATTGCCAAGGCGGCTATTGATATGCTGCGCCAAATGATTGGCGGCAGCCAGCCGGAGAATGTGGACTTCTTTACGACTGTGATCGAGAGAGACAGCACCAGGGGATAAAAAGGAAACAAGATGAGCATTTCGGTGCTCATTTCCTTCCAGGAATATACACACGTATGTATACATAGAAAGAGGATATACACATGTGTATATAGATGATGTACCTACCTTCCGTGAAGAAGTGAAACGTAAGTTTCACAACTGGAATGAGTTCTGACGAAGTGGCAGATGCCGATACATATGAAAGGAGAATGCAGAAAGTGGAACGGCCTAATATACTTTTCATAACTACGGATCAGCAACGGTACGATACTATCTCAGCATTGGGAAACGGGAGTATTTTCACACCGCATTTAAACTGGTTAGTGCGGGAAGGAATCACCTATGAAAATTGTTATTCGGCATGTCCTATCTGCATGCCGGCCCGCGCCACCATTATGACAGGGCTGGAATCCCACCGCCATGGCCTGACCGGAAATAATAATCAGGTAAGGCCAATGAGAGATCATGTGACTTTTCCGGAGCTTTTAACAAAGAATGGATACCAGACCAGGGCGGAAGGAAAGCTGCATTTTCATCCTATGAGAACCTATTACGGGATTGAACATGCGGATCTTCCAATGGACTATTTTAATGAAAAGCGCCGGTATGGAAAACCATCTACCAGACTTCACGGCGTAGGTGAAAATGAGATGGAGCCGGTCATCAATACGATAGAAGAGCGGGATACTCTGACACACTGGATCGTAGAAAAATCTATGGATTTTTTGGAAAGCAGGGATGAGACAAGACCATTTTTCTTATGGACCAGTTTTCCCAAACCCCATCCCCCCTTTGACCCACTGCTTTCATACTGGCAGATGTATGAGGGAATGGAAGTAGAAAAACCGGTGTATGGAGACTGGTCAGAGGATTTTGGAAAAATGGGCCGGGGATTCTTAGAACCAACTGTGCGGCTGAACCGTATTTTCGATTTGTCAGAGCAGCAGGTGAAGCAGATTAAGAAAGCATATTATGCGTGCATCACTCAGATAGATTATAATTTGGGATTGCTGTTTGCGAAGATGAGAGAATTGGAACTTTTGGAAAATACATGGATTATCTTTACATCTGACCATGGAGACATGTTAGGCGATCATCATATGGGAGCCAAAACGGTTCATTTGGAAGGCTCTGCACATGTGCCGATGATTATAAAACCTCCGGCTGCTTTTGGAGAGTCAAATTGGGAATACAAAGGGCGGCGTTGCGGGAAAACCGTGTCTTTATCAGATGTAATGCCAACCGTATTAAATATCTGTAATATTTCCTATGAGGGAGAAACAGACGGGATCGATTTACTTTCCTATCTTGATACGAAAGAAGAGAAAACGATCTACGGCAATTGCGAAAATAAATATCTCTGCATAATAAAGGAAGGCTTTAAATATTTGTGGTCATGGTATGGCGGAGAAGAATTGCTGTTTGATATGAGGACAGATAAAAAGGAGCAGTGCAATTTGGCGTCATCAGAGGCGTATGACCAGAAAAGGACAGAATTGCATCGGGAATTAATGGAGCACATGCGGGTTTACCGTCCGGAGATGTTTGAAAATGGAGAAGTAAAAACCGGAGAACCCATTACAGAACTTAATGGTATTTCATCCTTCCCGGGATTAAATACGACCGTATTTCCCAGAGATACATTTCACTAGGAAGCGGCCAATAAAGATTATAAAGAAAGAGGGTACAAGTTTATGAGAAAAAGATTTATGGCAGCAACTATGACAGCAGCATTACTGGCAGTCACCGTACTTGGCGCCGGATGTTCTCAGAAAGCAGAGACGCCAACAACCGCAGCGCCTGCAGCAACAGAAAACTCAAAGGCAGAAGCCGCAGACGGCACTGAGGCGGCGTCAGAAGCCGCAGGGGATGAGATTACCGAACCGGTAACCATCAAATTTGCCAACTACGCATTGCTGGAGCAGGGTTATGAGGAATTCTGGAATAATGTAAAATCCGGATTTGAAGCAGAGAATCCAAACATCACCATTGAATATGTAACCGCGCCTTACGGGGAGATCGTAAATCAGGTAATTAACATGGCAGGCGGCGGAGACAGAGTAGATATGATTTTCGGCGAGATTGGCTGGGTATCCGGATTAGCAGATTCCGGTCTGACTGTTCCGATTGAAGAAGTTCTTCCCGCTGATTATCTTGCAGATTTCTATCCGGCTGTATTAGAGTCCTTTGAGATTGACGGAAAAGCTTATGGACTGCCAATGTATATCTCCCCCTATGTTTTGTATTATAACAAGGACTTATTTGAGCAGGCAGGCTTAGATCCCAATACTCCGCCTGCTACCTTTGACGAGATGTTAGAGTATGCAGAGAAGTTATCCCAGCTGACTGACGCAAACGGCAATAAGGTTTATGCATTTGGACAGACCACCGCGTCTGTACCGGTATCCGGATCTTCCATTAATGCGATGATCCTCAACTACGGCGGTACTTTGTTAGATGAAGAAGGAAACCTGTCTATCGACAATCAGGGCTTTAAGGATGCTATCAGCATGATAAAGCTTCTGGACGAAAAGGGCTACAATCCTCAGAACGCAAAGCTAAAAGACTTAAGAAACCTGTTTGCATTGGGACAGCTGGCTATGTATTATGATCAGTCCTGGGGATTCAACGGCGTGTCTTCTATCAACCCGGATGCAAAGAACTTTACTGCTTCCGCAAAACCGTTAAAAGGCGGCGCTGGCGATGGGGCAAGCTTATTACAGGCGCACTGCTTAATGTATGCAGACAACGGCGACCTTCAGAAAGCTGCATGCAAAAAGTTCACAGAGTATCTGATTACATCTGAAATTTTAGGCGACTATATGGTGAATATCACCCCTGCATATCCGGCAAAGACAGCGATGGAAGGCGGGGAAATGAATCCGGTTCTGGAAGGCGCAACAGGCTCTGCTGAGAACGTAGTCGCTCAGACCTTTGTTCCCACTCTCAGTGATTTGAATCTGGAGTTATGTACTCTGGCTCAGGGCGTTACCGTGTCCGGTAAGGATGTAGATACTGCAATCGAAGAATTTAAGAAAGCAGCAGAGGGAATTTTAAATTAAACCTGCATGCGCCCGACGGCGGCGGATTTTCAAAGTAAGCATTGGTTTAAGGAATCATAAATGGAGGAAAGGATTGCATGAAACAGAGTATGATGACGAAAACCGGGAAAGATAAACTCTTTTCGCTGCTTCTGGCAGCCCCAGCGATTATAATGACTGTAATTTTTATTCTGGTTCCGGTAGTAGATTCAGTAATAAAAAGTTTTACAGAATACAAGATTAAAAATATTATTAGCGGAAAACCGGGAACCTGGAATAATTTTAAAAATTATACAAAGCTGTTTCAGAATGCAAAGCTGCCTCAGGCTATCTCCAACACATTTATCTATGTATTGGTGGTAGTGATTGCAGTATTTATTCTGGGTATGATTCTTGCATTAATCCTTAACTCCGGAGTAAAGGCAGCAAAGATTATCCAGGGCGTTATGATGACGCCCTGGGTGATCCCCACTGTAATTTCCGCATTGATTTGGATGTGGCTGTTCCAGCCCCAGTATGGACTGGTAAAATATCTGGTATCCGTTGCAACAGGCGGAGCTGTCAACGATTTGGCGGTCTTAAATAACCCCAAAACAGCCCTGATGGGTATCAGCATTGCATCTTTATGGAAGCAGGTTCCATTAATGACGCTGCTTCTGCTGGCAGGCCTTCAGAACGTTCCGGAAGAACTTTTTGAAGCAGCTACCGTAGATGGAGCAAATAAAGTACAACGATTTTTCCATATTACGCTTCCCAGCATGAGAAGTGTAATCGCAGTAGCAGTATCCATGTCTATTATTGAAAACTTTAAGCAGTTCCCACTGTTCTGGACAATGACCGGCGGCGGGCCTGACGGCGCCACTACAACCCTGGCAATTTTAAGTTACCGGGAAGCCTTTGTCAGCCAGGATTTAGGTTCCGGCGCGGCAGTAACCACCGTTTGGATGCTTTTGATGATAGTGGTAACATACTTCTTTAATAAAGCTATGAAAAGAGAGGAAACAGCATGAAAAGGAAACAGACAGCATTTACTTGTGTTCGATATTTGCTTTTAATCATAATTATGGTTTTCCTGCTGTTCCCAATCTATTGGATGGTAGTAACGGCATTGAAAACAAATATGGAGGCATATTTATATCCGCCGACATTTTTACCAGAAGAACCTACCACGGCAAGTTTTAAAAGTCTTTTGACTACAAACAATCAGTTCTTCGTATATTATAAAAACAACTTTATTGTAGCTGGTTTTGCAGCATTGTTTTCCACGTTAATTGCATTGACATCCGGCTATACCCTGTCACGTTTCCATTTTAAATGGAACAAATGGATTTTAGCAGCATTAATGTCTTCACAGATGTTCCCGGTAGTCAGCCGCATGATTTCTTTATACGGCCTGTTGGGAAAGGCAAACCTGATTAATACAAGAACCGGTTTGATTTTAGCGGTAGTAGCAGCACAGGTTCCGTTCTGTGTTATGCTGATGTCCAGTTTTTATGACTCTATTCCAAGAGAATTAGAGGAAGCGGCTACGGTTGACGGGGCCAAAAGATTTGCCACCTTATTCCGGGTTATTATACCTCTGGTAAAGCCCGGCATTGTAGCAGTCGGAATTTATTCATTCTTAATGACATGGGATGATTATCTCCATGCTGCGACTTTGATTCAGACCGATTCCCTGCGTACATTATCTGTAGGAATCGCACTTCGGTATTTAGGAGAATTATCTTATGACTGGTCACTGGTTAATGCTATTTCTGTAGTAGGCGCATTGCCTATGGTACTTCTGTTTATCTTCTTCCAGAAATACATGGTAAAAGGCTTGGTAGCCGGTGCGGTCAAAGGTTAGGAGGAAACACCCTGCGGGTATACCTGTATGCCTAAAAAACAGGGCAAAAGTAGGAGGAAAAAGGTATGTTAGCAACAAGTAAGGAAATGTTAATAGAAGCTTCAAAGAAAGGCTATGCAGTGCCTGCCATTAATACCCAGGGAGGAAACTATGACATTATCTGGGCAGTGTGCAAGGCGGCAGAAGATCTGGGTTCTCCCGTTATTCTGGCCCACTATGTCAGCACCGGGGCCTATTCCGGCCACGACTGGTTTGTAAATGTATGTAAGTGGTGTGCGGACAAGGTATCGGTGCCGGTTGCCATTCATTTAGACCACGGGGACGGTTTTGAAATCTGTATGGAGGCCTTAAAGCTGGGTTTTACCTCTCTGATGATTGACGGATCCACTAAGCCCATTGAGGAAAATGCCGCTATGACCAACCAGGTGCTGGACGTAGCCAGGTGCTTTGGCGTTCCGGTGGAAGCGGAGATTGGGGAGCTTTTGCGTCTGGACAATATGGGTGCGGTAATGGAAAACAAAAATATTGTGGATCCGGAAGAAGTACGCCGCTTTTTAAGCCTGTGCTGCCCCGATTCCCTGGCCATCGGCATTGGAAATGCCCACGGCTACTATAAAGGAGAGCCGGATATCCATCTGGAGGTGCTGAAAGCGGTACGGGATTTTACCCATATCCCTCTGGTGCTTCACGGCTGTACCGGTATGAGAGAGGATATTATTAAAGAAGCCATTAAGCTGGGAGTTGCCAAGATAAATTTCGGCACAGAGATCCGCTACAAATACGTAGAGCACTATGAAGAAGGATTAAAAACTATGAACCATCAGGGCCATTCATGGAAACTGTCTCAGTTTGCCAATGAGAAGCTTCAGGAGGATGTGAAAAAGATTATCCGGCTGGCTGGTTCTGACAATAAGGCATGACCGCCGATTTGGCAGGTGACGCGTGCCACAACATTATTATAACGAGGAGAAAGGCAAATGCGAAGCATTTCTCTAAATGCCTTGCGACGACTTGCCAGGTGACGCGCAGCGGCGCGTGGCGCTACAATTATATAAGGAGGAAAGACTATGAAAAACAGTGAACTTACATACAAAGAAATATACGGACAGCCTGCTTCTTTTCAGGCAATAAATGACATTTTAGACAAGATTTATCAGGTGCTGGATCAGGTATTTGCAGAGAAGTATGATGAGCTGATCTTTACCGGCTGCGGCACCTCTCTCTATCTTGCACAGGCTGCGGCCCATGCATTTGCAAGCTGCACGGATATTCCGGCTAAGGGAATGTGCTGCTCTGAGCTTTATTACTTCCCGGAAACCTATGTGGGAAAAGGAAAAAAGGTTCTGGTGCTTCCCATTACCAGGAAAAGCTATACCACAGAGGTGCGGATGGCCATTGATAAAGTCAGGACCTTTGAGGGAGTGAAAAGCCTGGCCATCACCTGCGACGCCGACAGCGCCAAATACAATGATTATATGATTCTTTCACCCGAAACTCCGGAAGACAGCGTCATTATGACCCGATCCTTTACCAGCATGATTTATTTGTCTGTGATTCTGGCCTTTTATGCAGGGGGACAAAAAGAAAAGATAGAGGCAATGAAGGATTATGCTTCTCAGTCCGAGGAATTCTTAAAAGAGACGGATAAGCTGGCAAAAAAAATCGTATCCGACCATCCGGAATTAAATCTTTACATTACCTTAGGCCAGGGTATTTACTATGGGATTGCCAATGAGTGCATGAATAAAATGAAAGAAATGAGCCTGAGCAATTCAGAGGCCTACTACACCTTAGAATACCGCCACGGCCCCATGAGCCTGGTAGATGATAAGACCATGATCATCCTTCTGGCCAATGAGGCAACCACAGACGGCGACGCCAAGCTGCTGACACAGATGAAAGAATACGGGGCCGTTACCCTGGCAATCGGCAATACTGCATCCGGGGATTTTAACGACGCAGACTACACCCTGGATATGAATTACGGCTATGACAGCCTGCAAAATGCCGCCATGATCGGCTTTATCGGCCAGCTTATGGGTTACTATATGGCAGAGCAGAAGGGATTAAACGCTGATACCCCGAGGCATTTGTCGCAGGCGATTGTGATTAAGTAAGGAATGGAGTACATACATGAATCAGCGAAAAAAGGCCCCTTGATACCACAATACGGGGGCCTTTTTTATCCTCTCCTGTTGGGAAAACTTTTACGGCTGACTTTTCCGGGGAAAGAGTTTCATAAATACTTTTCTGCCTCTTCCGCACTGAGATTATATTGTTCCCGGATTTTAACCAGGATAGTCTGAGAGGGAAGTCCTAAGTTTTTTAGTATTGAGACAGTACCCATGATGCCTTGTTCAATACCTTGTTCAATGCCTTCTCTTTTTATGGTTTTCGCTTCATATTCCAGAACTTTTCCGCCCATAACCGCCTTCACTCCTTCCTTAACAGAAATATATTTTGCAGCAATATGTTCCAGTACTTTGTTTGACATATCAATAATGGTACACCTTGTATATTCACTGATGGCTCTCCGGTTTAAAAGCTCTTCCAGTCTGTTTTTGATTTGCTCGTATTCCTCCTGCAATGCCCTCAGCTTAGTTTTGTCCTTTTCGTATTCCTCAAACCGGGTTTCATGGGAAAAGATATAGAACGGGATCAGAAACAGGAGGTTTTTCTCAAAAATCTTTTCCAAAGTATATTGCTGGGATTTCATTACCCGGATGTCATATTCCACGGTTCCGCCAGGAGTCACCATTCGGATCTTCAGAGAATCAGGGGTTGAGGTAAGATGTCTTAAAAACAATACAGCGGAATGTGGAAGTGTTACAGTAAGGACATTTCCGCTGATCTTTCCCTCGTCGAGAGCAATCTGCGTGTCATATTCAAAAAACCTGATCAGCATGCTGCTGTCGGAACTGCTTTGACATTCTATATGGTACTTTTTGACAGGCTCTCCTTCTATGCGAAAACTGCTGTCCGTGATTCGTTCCTCTTCATTTCCTCCCTGCTGGTTTAAGAAGTGCTCATTTGGTGAGAAGGAGATCTTTTCCCGGCCGGAATAATGCTCCCCAAAGGCTTCATTGACTACAGGGATGATCAGAGAGCTGCAATCGTTGAGCAATGTACGGAATACATCATCATAAGGTGTGTTGGTTTTCTTTGCATTTTCCACGGATATCCCCTCCTTTTATTATATTTTACCACAGCCCGCAGATTTACTCAATGAGAAAACCTGCCTCTTTAAAGCTTCTTTAAAGAGAAAATACAGGCGCCAAAATTAATTTATTGTAAATATACCTTAAATAGTGTAAAATAGCGTCGATATAATTTGTATGGATATTAACTTTTCATGGGAGGCAGTGATGCTGGAGAGATGCAGAAAAAAAGAACTGTTAGGTTTGCTTAATGCGATGATAGAGGCCAATGAGTCTGTTGTGAAATCACTCTCGTCAGATCCCCAGGAGCTGACGGAGGTATTGATCCAGTGCCAGGATGCTGCCATGCAAATTGGCGCTCATCTGGAAATCTTTGGAGAAACATACCGCCCTATGGTCAGCACTTTGGAGGATTACTGCGAAAAGATTTACCAGATGAGCATAAGCCTATCCGATAAAGACAGATGCCGGAAACTGTCTAAAAAGATCAGAAAACAGCTTATAGATCTGCAGAACCGCCTCCAGTATGAAGTGCCGGATGAGAGAAAGGAAGTGGTATTTCTGCCTTACAAAGCTTCTATGTGGGATTCTTTAGAGAGTGTGTGGAAAGCGGCAGATGAGGATGAAAATACAGATGCTTATGTGATTCCCATTCCTTACTATGTCAAGAATCCGAATGGCAGCTTTAAAGAAGAGCATTATGAGGGAGAACTGTATCCGGAATATGTTCCCACTACAAAATATGATGAATACGATTTTGAGAAGAGAAGACCGGATATTATTTTTATACATAATCCATATGATAATAATAACCATATAACCAGTGTTCACCCATTTTTTTATTCCAGCAATTTAAAAAAGTTTACGGACAAGCTGGTGTATATCCCATATTTTGTATTGCAAGAAATCAGTCAGGATGATAAAGCCGCTGTGAAAGATATAGAAAATTTCTGTATTACCCCAGCGGTTTTTAATGCCAATAAAGTAATCGTTCAGTCAGAGAATATGCGGAATATCTATATTAATGTGCTGACTGACTTTATGAAAGAAAATTCAAAAGAAGATACCAGAAAGTATTGGGAGAAGAAGATACTCGGTCTGGGGTCGCCGAAGACAGATAAAATTCTGTCCGCCGGGAAAGAACCTATAGAAGTGCCGGAAGAATGGCGAAAAGCGATTGAGAAGACAGACGGGAGCCGGAGGAAGGTTATATTTTATAATACAGGACTTACCGCTCTTTTGCGGCATGGGGAAAAGCTGTTGGATAAAATAGAGGATACTTTTCAAGTATTCAAAAAAAATCAGGATCATATGACCCTGCTGTGGAGGCCCCATCCGCTGTTTCGGGCTACTATTGTTTCCATGAGGCCGGGGCTAAAAGAGCGGTATGACCGGATCGTAACAGAGTATTGCAGTCAGGGTTGGGGAATTTATGATGATACATCTGATTTAGACAGAGCTGTGGCAGTTAGCGATGCATATTATGGAGATGCCAGCAGCGTAGTTCAATTATATCAGGAAATTGGAAAACCAGTTATGTATCACGATATAGAGACCCTTGAAGAAGTAAAATGAAAGGGCGGATATATGCAGAAAATTAAGATGGTACTATTCGATATAGACGGTGTGATTACAGATGGAAAGAAATATTTTGATGGAGATAAACTCGTGTTAAAATCCATTGCATTGAAAGATCTG
>CAJUJM010000006.1 GCA_910586755.1 uncultured Lachnospiraceae bacterium | reverse complement strand
GGGGTAACGCTATTTTTAATCCTCTCATCCTCATCATACCACAACAATTTCTCAATAACAAGACTGGTTTTGCGGCGGTTCCTGTGTTAAATTTATGTAACAGTTCCGACCAGGCATTTTCCGGCCTGCCTGCGCCAGACAGGAAGCGCCGGATAACACCCTGAAAAAGATAAAAGAATATGGAGGAATGTTGTATTGAATAATCAGTCTGAACAGCTCTATGAAGAAAATCGTTTGGCAGAAACCATTGCCGTTGCAAAAGAGCAGCTTCAACAATCCAGAAAAGCTGCTGATGAAAAGAAGGCAGGAATTACAGAGGCGAAAAAAGCGGTATTTGAAGATTCTTCACATGGCTTTACCAACCTTTACAGCTCAGACGATTTTGAGGCGTTGGTGGAGCTGAGCCAGCTCCAGGATCCGGTTACAGAGAGTATTGCGGATTATGAAGAGGAGATTCGAAACATACACCGTTTGGAGAATGTTGTGGAAAGCCCCTACTTTGCCAGAATTGATTTTCAATTTGAAGATGAGGAGACTCCGGAAGAAATCTACATCGGCCGGTCATCTCTCAGCAAAAAGAAGTCCAGAGAAATTCTGATCTATGACTGGCGTTCTCCCATTGCCAGCGTTTTTTATCGTTTTATGCCAGGGCCGGCCTGCTATGACGCGGCAGGAGGAAGGATAGACGGCAATGTTACATTAAAACGGCAATATGAGATTAAAAACCAAAAGCTGCAATATTACTTTGATACAGACAGAAATATCAGTGATGAATTTCTGCGTCAGCTGCTTTCAAAAAACACATCCCCCAAAATGAAGGCAGTGGTGGAAACCATTCAAAAGGAACAGGATACCGTGATCCGGGATATGGGCAGCGATCTTTTGATGGTTCAGGGAATTGCAGGAAGCGGAAAAACCTCTATTGCCCTTCACCGAGCCGCATATTTGATGTATCAGGGCCTGCAGCAGGCAAAACTTTCTTCCGACAATATCCTGATTATTTCTCCTAATAACACCTTTGAACAGTACATTTCAGATGTTCTTCCTGAGCTTGGGGAAGAACATATCCGCTCTATTGTATTTGATGATCTTTTAAAAACATTGCTTCAGGGAAAAAAGCTTCAGTCAAAAAATGAATTTCTGGAACAGGCAATCACAAATAACTCCTATAAAGAACTGGTAAAAACCAGTACGGAATTTAAAACTTCAAAAGCCTTTCAGGAGATCCTGGATCAGTTTGTGCTGGAAATTCCCACGGTGTGGATGAAATTCGGAGATATTTCCTACCGCGGGAAGCAAGTAATAACGGGAGAAGAGCTGCAGGCCTGGATTTTGAGAAGGCCGGATGTCCCCCTTGGAGTCCGGCTTGGGCAGGTGGAAGACTATTGTTTGGAACGGATTTTCGGAACAGCAAAAAAGCGGGGAGATGGAGAAGCGCGCAGGCAGGTAAAAGAGCAAATACAAAAGCTTTGCCGGATCGATGTTGTAGATTTATATGGAAAACTATTTTTAGAAGGAAACTTCCTGAAAGATTGGACAGAGAATTGGCTGAAAGACGCTAAAACACGTCAGACAGTTGAAAATATTGCGGAATATACCAGGGAAAACCTTCAGTCAGGCCGGTTATATTATGATGACGCCATTGCTGCAGCGTATTTGTATTTAAAGCTATATGGAACCGGGGAATACCGAAATATCCGCCAGGTGGTGATTGATGAGGCCCAGGACTATTACCCCCTTCAGTATGTAATATTCCGCATTCTTTTTCCAAATGGGAAATTTACCATTCTGGGAGATATTCACCAGACATTGGGAAAGAACGAAACTTTGTCCCTATATGAGCATATACAGGAAATTTTAGAGAAAAAGAAGTCAACACTGGTTACACTGAACAAAAGCTTTCGCTGTACCAATGAAATCCTTAAATTCAGCCAGCAGTTTCTAGAACGGGAGCTGGATGTGGAAAGCTTTAACCGAAGCGGTGACCAGCCGGAGATTGTTTCCGCCGATTCCCACGAGGAACTGTTGGAGAAGATAATACAGGAGGTATCTGTCTGCCGGAAAAAGGGCCTGGAGACCATATGCCTTATATGTAAAACTCAAAAAAATGCGGCTCGGTTATACGAAGATTTAAAATCCAAAATAACTGTACAGCTTAGAACCGATCAGAATCCAGAAAGCCTTAAGGGAACCTTTCTTATGCCGGTTTGCCTGGCAAAAGGACTGGAATTTGACGCAGTTATCGTGTGCGATGGGGATGCGGAGACCTATTCCGATCCGGACGATAAAAATCTCCTCTATGTAGAATGTACCAGGGCTCTTCACAGGCTAAGTCTGATGTCTGAGGGGAAACAGGCGGTAGAAAAAATAAGCCGGGTATGCTAAACTAAACCTACAGGAAATCCAATTACCAAAAGTGCAAAGCCTAAGCGAGGAATTCAGATGAACAGAGAACTTATAGAAAACTATATTGACAGCCAGGCGGTAAAAGTAGTAACAAAATTGGAACTGGACAAAAACAAAATAGCATATGACGGCATTATTCAGAGAAGGGCCATAAATGACTGCTCAGGCGACGAAGAAATGCCCCGGCCTTTATTTTGACAAGACTTGTCAATGAGCTGGGATATCCTGCGGAGCGGATAGAAATTGAAAGAGAGTACACCGCAGGACGTCCCCATACCAATACAAGCCGTATTGATATTATTGTCCGGGATGCAAAAGGCGACGCCTTTTTGTTTATTTTATAGAGATAAAAAGCCCCGAAGATTACCGTGCAATTGATAAAGACAAAACCATTGAAGAGCAATTGTATAAAGTCTCCTTTATGGAAAATGCAGAGAACCACAAAGTAAAATATTTGGTTTTATACACAATTTCCGAGACAGAAGATCGGATAGTAGATGACTGTATGATTATAGATACGGACCTATATCCTACATTTTCGGACTGGGAGAGTGTAAGGAACTATACCAATGACCTTCCTGTCTGCTATGGAAAGGCGCAGCATAAACCATATGTAAGGGATTCGGATAAAGATTTGGAAACCAATTTTTCCGGCGAAATGCTGAATCAGCTTCAGACAGATTTACATAACGTTTTGTGGGGCGGCGGAGGAACGGATGACAACGAAGTATTCTCCTCCCTGACCAATTTGATTCTTGCAAAAATCCAGGATGAGGATTCTACGGAAAGCGGAGAAAAATATAAATTTCAGGCTCTTACCTTTGAAAAAGAAGGGGACGAAGAGTTTGAAACCAATGACCAGCTTTTTGAACGTATTAACGGCCTTTATCAAGATGCATTAAGAGCAAAAATGTATATATCAGATGAGGCGGAATTAGCCAAGTCCTATGTGATTGATACCAAAAAATTTTCCCTGTCAAAATTAAAATATGCCGTTCAAAAGCTGGAAGGGCTTTCTTTTGTTGACGGGAAAAATAGTCTCAGCGGAAAAGACATCCTGGGAGAATTCTTTGAAGGGATTATCCGTGGAGGATTTAAACAGAGTAAGGGGCAGTTCTTTACCCATGTCAATATTGTGCGTTTTATGCTGTGGGCGATCCAGGCGGACAGGCTGGCAATTAAACGGATAAAGGCGGATAAGGAGATCCCCTATATGGTGGATCCTTCTGCAGGCAGCGGCACTTTTTTAATTGAATATATGAAATTCATAACCGAAAATATGAAATACCGGTTCCGTCAGGAATTGGGCACTACCAGGGCAGTAAAGGATAAAATAGAAGCTGACTGGTTTTATCCGGATCACCGGGAAAATAAGTGGGCTCAGACCTACATTTACGCGGTGGAATCTAATTTTAATCTGGGCACTGCAGCTAAGGTAAATATGATTCTTCACGGAGACGGCTCCACCAATATTTTTGTAAAAGACGGCCTGCTCCCTTTCAGCCAATATGAAAAGGAAACCGGCCCCAATGTTATGCATGACAGCAATGAGTCATCCTTGTATTACGGAAAAACGGTAAACGGAAATTTTGATCTGATTTTGACCAATCCGCCCTTTAGCGTAAACCTGGATAATGATACAAAGAAAACAATTAAAAAGAGCTTTATATTCGGGGAAAAGAAAAACTCGGAAAATCTGTTTATTGAGCGGTGGTATCAGCTTTTGCGGGAAAACGGACGTCTGGCGGCGGTTCTCCCGGAAAGTGTATTTGACACAACAGAAAATAAATATATCCGTCTGTTCCTTTATAAATATTTTAAGATTAAAGCAGTGGTTTCCCTGCCGCAATTGGCCTTTGAGCCCTATACCTCTACAAAAACCAGCATTTTATTTGCCCAGAAGAAGACAGCGGCAGAGGTTACCGCATGGAACAATCTGTGGAACCTTGCATCCAGTGAGTATTCCAAGCTAAAGACAATAGAAGAAACAGTTTGCAAATAGCAGAGGGGAGAGGGAATATGGAGGTACATAATATCTATTTCAGCCCTACAGGGGGAACAAAAAAGGCGGCGGATATAGTCAGCCAGGCCTTGGCAGATGGACGGAACGTGACGGAAACTGATTTGTCGGTTCCCGGAGAAGATTATTCCCAATACCAGTTTAAAGAAGGGGATCTTTGCATTGTTGCAGTGCCGTCCTATGGCGGCCGGGTTCCGGCAATTGCCGCAGAACGGCTGGCGTCTATGTCCGGCGGCGGAGCAAAAGCAATCCTTATGGCGGTTTACGGAAACCGGGAGTTTGAAGATACGCTGGTGGAACTGGAAGATACCCTGACAGCCGCCGGATTTACCTGTGTAGCCGCAATTGGCGCGTTAGCAGAACATTCTATCGCCTGTCAATACGGAGCCGGACGGCCGGACAAAGAGGATCAGGCCAAATTACAAGAATTTGCAGTGGAAATAAAAAGACATTTAAGTGGAGAGCATATGACGGAAGAATCCGATTCTTCCTGGATTCCTGGAAACCGGCCTTATAAACCCTTTGGCATAGTGTCTTTAAAGCCCTGGGCGGATGACACCTGTACCATGTGCGGCAGCTGTGCTGCTAAATGTCCGGTTCAGGCAATCCCGGCAGAGAATCCCCGGGAAACCAATACGGAAATTTGTATCGCCTGTATGCGGTGCAGATCCATCTGTCCGGTTCATGCCAGGAAGCTGGACCAGACAGTATTGGACGGCCTTGTCCAGAGGTTGGCAAAGGTCTGCCGGGACAGGAAAGAAAATACTTTGTATTTGAGGAATTAAAAAAGGCTGTTTTTCTCTACTTTTCTGTTCTCCTCATCAGATGGAGGACATAAACCAATGTATACACTGCCATAATACCAGACACAGCAGGGGCTACAGTTCCAATAATCCCCAGTTCATCCGGCGCATAATGGCAGGCCGCGTAAATCAGCGGCATTCTGAGAGCCAGGGCCCCAAAGCAGCAGCTTACCATGGTGAACATAGTTCGGGAACGGCCATTTAAGTATCCATTTAGAGTAAACACAAACAGCACGCACAGATAATCAAAGCTGCAGGTCTTAAAAAACGGGACTCCGGTTGCAATAATGGCGGCGTCACTAGAAAATACCCGGATCATAGACTCGGGGCTTATCTGGGCCCACAGGAAAAATGCCATGGAAAAAGGAAGAGCAAACAAAATGCCCACAGCCAGGGATTGATTCATCCGCTTAAACTGCTTTGCGCCATAATTCTGGGCTACAATGGCGGCCAGGGCATTCGCTACAGAGGTGGCGGGGAGCATGGCGAACACATCGTACTTGCTGGCAATTCCCACTGCTGCCGCGGCATTAACACCCAGCCGGTTGGTAACGGAGGTCAGATACAAAAAAGAAAGACGAACCATACACTCCTGAAGGGAAATGGGGATGCCCACATAGGCCAGTTCCCGAAGCTTTTCTCCGGAAATCTTAAAATTCTTCAGACGGAACTGAAAAATAAAATCCCGTTTATTGAGATAAATCATAGCTAAAATCATGCTGATTCCCTGGGAGCAGATGGTTGCCAGCGCAGTTCCGGAAACGTCCATATGGAAGTATTTTACGAAAACTACATCCCCTATCAGATTAAGGCATCCGGAAATGGCCACAAAAATCAAAGGGCTTCTGGAATCCCCATACCCCCGTAAAATGGCGCTGATGGCATTGTATCCGCAGATAAATACCACACCCCAGGCGCAGACAGAAACATACTGCTTTGCCAGGGAAAAAGACAGTTCAGGGGTTTTTAGGGCTGTTAAAATCGGGGATACAAAAATCAGCAGCAGGGCGGTTAACAAAAGGCCTGTCAGAAAGAATACCGAAAGATTGGTGGCAATAGTGTCCTGCACATCTTCCGGCTTTTTCATGCCCACATATTTTCCTACTAATACTGTGCCTCCCAGAGTCAGACCGGAAACCATGCTGGTGATAATTTGGGTTACCTGAGTGCCGGTGGACACTGCCGCCACGCTTTCCGGGGAACAATACCAGCCGATAACCATTAGATCCACCGCCCCATACAACGCCTGAATCAGATTGGCTAAAAGGAAGGGAATGGAAAATATAATGACGCTTTTTATAATGTTTCCCTCTGTAAGGGATTGCTTTGTATTCATGTTTGTCACCTCGGTTTTTGATTCTACCATGTGCACTAAGTTCGTGTAAGACCCCACTAAGTGTACAGGCACATGTTCTCACTAGGCTCGTAAAGATCTCGCCAAGTGTTCATATTGTATCATTCCTGGCAAGATGGCGCAATACTTTTGCCCGTCGCTCTCCGGAACTGGTTGAGCCGGTCTGCTTGATAGTTTAGAATTCCAGAACCCTGTTTTTAAAGGACATGCTATATGCAGAAATGACGATGTCCTTTGCTGGATATGAATATGGCGGCCAGTACAAAACTGATGACAATGTAATTTTAGAGATAGACTCTGACGGCAATAGACGGGTTTGTTTTCGCCCTACTCCCGCAGACGAAACACCGAAAGCAATGGAGCAACTAGAACTCGCTTATATGGAGGCTCGCAGCGACGCAAATGTGAATCAGCTTTTGTTGATCCCCTGCGTTATTTTGGACTTTCTTTGCATACACCCATTCCGCGAAGGTAATGTAACACAGAGACACTTGCAGAAAGCGGCGTAACAGCGGCAAACTGCTTTGTATATATTTAAATAGAATTATGTAATGAAGAGTAAGGACTATTCAAGTGTTTGGGTAGTTCTTATATTTACTATTTTAGAAAAGTTTTGGACATCTGTTTTTATTTAATAAAGCATGATATAATATAATAAAATCTTTGATATCTATAATTACTCTCGGAGGAAATAGTGAGTGACAAGATATTTTTTAATGGAGTAGCAAAAACAGTTAGAACATGATACTATAAAAATAGTCATACTGTAAGAATAAAAGGAACTTGATAAGCGTTTCGCTGTTGTTCACGGAAAAAAGATTACAAAGAAAGCCCGTGTTGAGGCTACGGTATTAAATAGTCTGACGCCGCTTTCCAAAGCGGAGATATGTAAGATTCTTCCTGATGTAAGTCCGACTACCATTGAAGCTGTTCTTGGAGCTATGGTGAAAAGCGGTACGATAAAACAAATTGGCGCATCAAGGGCAACACGATATATTAAGGTATAGTATAACATGGTGAATAAATGGATGTGTTTTTTGGGATTCATCCATTCGGAGTAAGGCTTCCCAACATGAAAAACGGAGAGGATAATGGAAAAACAAGGAGAACATAAAACGCTGGCAGAACAAGCTGCCGAAGAATTGATTGACCTGATACGGCGAAACAGCTACGGCCCGGGGGATAAACTACCCACAGAAGCGGAGCTTTCGGAGCGTTTAGGAGTAGGGAGAAATACAGTTCGGGAAGCGCTGCGGCTTTTAGTATCCCGGAATATTGTAACCATACGGCAGGGAGCAGGAACATTTATTTCCGAGAAACAGGGGGTAGCGGATGACCCCTTTGGATTTTCTATGGTCGAGGATCGAAAAAAGCTAAACCGGGATCTGATCCAGGTTCGGGTAATGCTGGAGCCGCCTATTGCGGCTTTGGCGGCCCAAAATGCCGGCTCCCAGGACATAGAAAAACTGGAAGAGATTCTTTTAGAGATAGAGGAAATGATTGAAAAGCGCCAGGATTATTCGGATAAAGATATTGAATTCCATCAGCAGATTGCAATATGCAGTCACAACAGCGTTATGTCCAACCTGGTTCCGGTTATCGGAAAAGGAATTGCCGTATTTGCCAGTGAGATAAAGTCTGTGGAATATGAGCAGACCCGAATTTCTCACCGGGCAATTTTTAATGCCATTCGGGACAGGCAGGCAGTAGAAGCCCAGCAGGCTATGTACTTTCACCTGCTGTACAATGAAAACAGGTATTTGGAAGAACAGAAAGAATAGAAGGTAGATGGTTTTGACTTTATGTACAGTATCGTAAGGTATAAAACGGAGCTGTTGCTCGTGAATTATTCATTTGCGTTGCAACAGCCCTTTTATTCTATGTCCTCTTGTCCACTGAGGGTATCATAAATCCTTTTATAATTTTACAGTGACAATAAGACGACATTTTCGGGAAATTACATCTGCAATTCGCAGCAAAAGGCTTCATAGACCTTGACATGGGATTGGAAACTGGATAAAATAATCTTGGAAATCAAGAAACAAAGAATACTATTTCTTTGCTTTATGTACGATAGAGGAGGAGTACATAGCAATGCAAGAAACGATGACGAAAGGTAGAGTCCTTATGGAAATGAAAAAATTAAGTATTTCTGCGAAGCGGCAGATTACAATCCCACAGAAATTCTTTACCATGCTTGGGTTTGAGACAGAGGCAGAATGTACCGTGCGTGGAAATGAGCTGGTTATCCGTCCTGCCAGAACCAATACAGGAGGAGAGTTTGCGGAGCAGATTCTGGCGGATTTGATTGCCAGGGGATATAGCGGCAATGACCTTTTGGAGCGTTTTAAAAAGGCGCAGGGGCAGGTGCGTCCAGCCGTGGAAGCAATGCTTGTGGAGGCAGAGCAGGCTGTAGCTTCAGGGGGCGGTTATATTTCTTATGAGGATGTTTTTTGTACGGAGGATGAGGAATGACAGAGGTACGTTTTCTTCCGCCAGCAGCAAAGTTCATTAAAAAGCTGAAAGATAAGAAATTAAAAATGCTATATCAGGAAGCGGTTGATAAGATTCGAGAGGATTATGGGGTTGGAGAAGCCAAAACCGGAGATCTGCATGGTGTGTATGGGTATGATATTTATTACAATAAAACAAATTATGAACTGGCATATACAGTAGAGTATCTGGAAGATAAGGTGATTGTTATAATTATGGCTGGAACCAGAGAGAATTTTTATGATCAGCTGAAACAATATATGAGAAAACTATAGTGTTTTGTGTGGCAGATTGCCTGACTTAAGCAATCGTCACCAGGCCCGTCAGACGCCGCCAGGCTTGTTGACGGGTCTTTTTCTGTCTGTATCTAAATTCATGTAACAGTTCAGACGGGTATCTTCTTGCCCGGCTGCGCCGGACAAGAAGCGTCGAATGTCCATCTGATGTGGAATTTGAGATAAAATTTTACTTACAAGCCAGCTTGACGTAAAATTTTATCTCAAATTCCCCGCCGTCTGAACCGTTACAAATTCATCCTATAAATATGAGAAAAACATTGACATAATCCTTAAAAAGTGGTAAAAATAAAGTATATTTATAGGATGAATATGGAGGTGCGGGCAGATGAAACCATTATATGATGTATTGATTATCGGCGGCGGCATGGTGGGAAGCGCCATAGCCAGGGAACTGTCCAGATACCAGTTAAAAATTGGTGTTCTGGAAAAAAATTTAGATGTCTGCTATGAGACCAGCGGCAGGAATTCTGCAGTGGTTCACGGCGGATTTGCCTATGATGAAGGGACTTTAAAAGCAAAGCTATGTGTGGAAGGAAACCAGATGATGGGGCAGCTGGCAGAAGAACTGGACTTCCCCTTCCTGCGCTGCGGTAAGGTCCTGGTAGGCAATACGGAAGAGGACATGGAAACCTTAAGGCGTACCTTAAAACAGGGGGAAATTAACGGTTCAAAAGGGCTGGAAATTATTGATGAAGAAAAACTTCACCAGCTTGTACCTGCAGTGGTAGGAAAATTTGCCATGTTTTCCCCTAACAGCGGTATATTAGAGCCGTTTCACTATACCATTGCATTAGCAGAAAATGCACATCAAAACGGAGCAGAATACTTTTTTGACAATAAGGTTACTGCAATCCGGCGGGATGAAAAGGGGATTTATCACATCACAACGGTACAGGGAGAATTCCACACCCGCTGGGTGATAAACGCCGCTGGCTTAGGATGCGGGGAAATTTCGGATATGCTGGGAATTAAGGGCTATAAGATTATCGGCTCCAAAGGGGACTACATTATATTAGACAAGAGAACCGGTCCGCTCCTTCCCATGCCGGTTTATCCCGTGCCCAGCAATACCTATATGGGAATCCATGTAACCAACACCATTGACGGGAACGTAACCATTGGCCCCAATGCGGATCTGGTAGATGATTTCGGCTATTATGGGGTTCCTCAGAAAAATATGGACTATTTGGCAGAGAGCGCTTCCAGGCTCTGGCCCCATATTAATAAGGCAGACTATATCCGCAACTATTCCGGGATATTGCCTAAGTGGGTAGATGATAATGGAGTAATTCAGGACTTTAAGATTGAGATAAAAGATGACTTGGCGCCCAATGCCATTAATCTGGTAGGAATTGAGTCACCGGGATTGACTGCTGCTGTGCCCATTGCCCGCTACGCAATAGGCCTTATGAAGGAGAGGGAAGAGCTGAAGGAGAACCCGGATTTTAATCCCAGACGGAAAGGGATTGTCCGGTTTGAACAGCTCTCTAAGGAAGAGCAGGCCCGCATGATTGAAGAAAATCCGGATTACGGCGAGGTAATCTGCCGTTGTGAAAAGGTAACCAAGGCGGAAATCCTTCAGGCAATCCATAACCCGCTGGGAGTAAACACCATGGTAGGCATTAAATACCGGACTCGCTCTATGATGGGACGGTGCCAGGGGGGCTACTGCCAGATGCGGATTGAACAGATGATCGAAGAAGAGCTGGGAAAGAAGGAGACAGAGGTTCTTTACGCCCGTCAGGGTTCCCAGGTAATCTTTGGAAAGGTGCGGGAGGAAAACTGATTATGGAGAAAAAGGACGTTATTATCGTAGGAGGAGGCCCTGCAGGGCTGGCAGCTGCCGTAGAACTGTATAAAAAAGGAATTCGGGATATTTTGATATTGGAGAGGGAAAAACATTTAGGCGGAATTTTGCGTCAATGCATTCATGACGGCTTTGGACTTACCCGCTTTAAGACGACTTTAAGCGGCCCGGAATATGCACAGCGGTTTATCGATGAAGTGATAGAAAAAGAGATTCCCTATATGACCAATACCACGGTTTTAGAAATTACAAAGGACAAAGTGGTAACGGCAGCATCCAAAGAAGGACTGGTGCAGTATCAGGCGAAAGCGGTTATTCTGACCATGGGATGCAGAGAGAGGACCCGAGGCGCATTGGGAATTCCGGGAGAGCGCCCCACCGGTGTATTTACCGCCGGAGTGGCTCAGGCATATATGAACCTTTACAACCGGATGCCCGCAAAGGAAGTGGTGATTCTGGGTTCCGGAGACATTGGCATGATTATGGCAAGGCGTCTGACTTTAGAGGGCGCTCATGTCCAGGCAGTATTTGAGATTCAGCCCATTCCCAGCGGGCTTCCCAGAAATATTGAGCAGTGCCTGAACGACTATAATATCCCTCTGTATTTAAGCCATACGGTAACAGAGATTCACGGCGATTCCCGGTTGACAGGAGTTACGGTAGCTCAGGTAGACGAACACTTTAAACCCATTCCAGGCACAGAGAAAGAATATCAATGCGACACCCTGATTCTGTCTGTAGGCCTGATTCCGGAGAACGAGCTGTCCATTGACGCCGGAGTAACACTGGACAACCGAACCAGGGGAGCAGTGGTAGACGAGCATTTCCAGACCAATATAGACGGCATTTTTGCGGCAGGGAATGTACTCCATGTCCACGACCTGGTGGACTTTGTATCCATGGAAGCAGAGAAACTGGCAGATTCTGCTGCCAGATACATACAAGACGAGGCATTAGAAGAGTGTTCCGTAGAAATCGTGACGGATGGGAATATTGGCCATACCATCCCCCAGAAGATTAGCGGAGAACAGGACGTTACCCTTTCTATGCGTGTGAGAAAATTGATAAAGGATTGCCGGATTGTTGTGCGGCAGGGCGGAAAGGAAATTGGAGCAAAGAAAATGAAAAAGGCCCTTCCTGCCGAAATGATCCAGATTGCCATAAAAGCAGACAAGTTTATTTCAAAGGATGCTGTGGAGGTGAGTGTAGAATGTTGAGAGAATATACCTGCATTATCTGCCCCAATGGATGTGAGATCCAGGCAGACGTGGAAAACGGAAAAATCCTTTCCATAACCGGAAACATCTGCCCCAAAGGGGAAACCTATGTAGAACAGGAGCTTACGGATCCCCGCAGAAATATCGCTTCCTCCGTACTGGTGAAAAACGGGGAGCTGCCTTTGGCAAGCGTGCGCCTTACCAACCCCATTCCAAAAGGGGAGATTAGCAGAGCAATGGAAGAGATCCGCAAAATAAGTCTGGAAGCTCCAGTAAAAGCCGGGACTGTAGTGATTTCCGGGATTTTAGGATATGAAAGCGATGTGATTGTAACAAAAACAGTGGAGAGGGACTTATGATAAAAAACATGGAAGAATACAGCGCCAAATCTTTAGAGGGCGTGATTAGTGAGGAACAAGTATTCCAGGTTTTAGATCAAACCCTGGAACAGGTGAAAGGGGCCAAAAGAGTGCTTTTGGTCCCGCCGGATATTACCCGATGCTACTCCTGCGCGGGAAAGATTACCGGCTATTGTTACCGGAAGCTGATAAAAGAGGCAGAAGTAAAAATAATGCCGGCTCTGGGAACTCATCGGATGATGACAAGAGAGGAGCAGATCAGCTTTATCGGCGAAGACATACCGGAGACTGCCTACCTTTATCACAACTGGCGTACTGATACCGTTAAAATCGGTACGATTCCGGCGGCATATATTGAAAAGATCAGCGATGGAACCAGCAGTCTGGAGATTGATGCAGAGGTAAATAGATGCCTGGTGGACGGAAGCTTTGACTTGATCCTCTCCATTGGCCAGGTGGTGCCCCACGAGGTTGTGGGAATGGCCAACTACAGCAAAAACATATTAGTAGGTCTGGGTGGCCGCCAGATGATTAACCAGAGCCATATGGTAGGGGCTATTTACAATTTAGAGAATATCATGGGCGAAACAGACACCCCGGTCCGCCTCCTGTTTGACTATGCAGAAGAAAACTTCCTGAAAAGTGTACCTTTGGCCTATATTTTGACGGTAACCACAGAGGAAAACCATGAGGCCCAGATTCACGGGATTTTTACAGGCGCTACCCGCAGGCCCTTTGAGCAGGCGGCAGAACTGGCAAAGCGATGGAATATTACCTACCTGCCCAAGCGGGTTCACAAGGTAGTGGCTTATCTGGAACCGGAAGAGTTCACATCCACCTGGGTGGGAAACAAGGCAGTTTACCGTTCCAGGATGATTATTGAGGACGGAGGAGAACTGTTGGTTCTGGCTCCCGGCTTGCTGCATTTTGGGGAGAATGATGAAGTAGACGGCCTGATCCGCAAGTACGGCTACCGTGGGACTCCCTATGCCTTAAAGCTTTGGAAGGAAGGAAAATTTGCCAATGCGGATATGGTAGCAGCCCATATTATGCATGGTTCTACAGAAGGACGGTTTACGGTTACTTACGCCACCGATATCTCTAAGGTTACCAAAGAAGAAGTAGAGGGAATTGGATACTGCCACATGGATTACCGGGACGCAGCAGCCAGATATGATATAGAAAAACTGCCGGACGGCTATTGCACCATGCCGGATGGGGAAGAGATCTATGTGATTAAAACGCCGGCTTTGGGGCTTTGGAAGACAAAAGAATAATGAATAGAAAAGCAGCCGCTTTCATGGTTTGGAGTGAAAGCGGCTGCTTTTTTGGAGGCCTGTTCTTGGAAGCTCAATAAAACTCAAAAATTTTCATGGAAAGGCCTATTGACTTTCCTCTTGATGTAATAATTACATGGCGCTAGCGCCATGTAGATAACGAAAAAATGACAGCTCTGACTAGGCTCTATTTGGCTCTGAAAATTTTGATTGGCACAAAAACGAGAGCAATTTTTGAAAAATATGGATAATAAACGCTTGGAAAATGAGGGAAAAACAGCTAGTTCTTGAAATCGCCGCAGACCCAGCCCCCTTAAAGCAGACAATCCCATGAGAACTCAAGGTTAAAAACCCTGAATTCCTCATGGGATTGTCTTATCTTTTAGGGGTAAATTTATAGCGGTCTCTTATTTGCCAATGCATCAGGATTAACCAGGTTGGGAAGCTGACCATATTCCAGATAATCAATAATATTTTTGCAGGCCAGGCGAACCATTTCCGTTCTGGTTTCCACGGTGGCAGTTGCCATGTGAGCGCCCAGAACTACATTGGGCATACCTTTAAACTGGTTGGGAATATTGGGCTCATGCTCAAATACATCCAGACCGGCTCCGGCGATTAAGCCCTTATCTAATGCCTCAATTAACTCAGGCTCGTTTACAATGGGACCGCGTCCCACGTTGATCAGATAAGCGGAGCGCTTCATCATTTCAAACTGAGGAAGGCCGAACATATGGCGAGTCTCAGGAGTAAGAGGCATGTTGATCATTACGATATCAGATTCCCGGAGAATTTGCTCAAAAGTGGGAACATAGGTTGCGCTGTATTCTGCCTCTACTTCCGGAGGAAGCTGGTGACGGTTGTGGTATGTAATATCCATTAAGAAAGGTTTTGCTCTCCGGGCAACAGCGCGTCCAATACGGCCCATTCCTACGATGCCCAGTTTTTTGCCATTAAGCCCATGACCAAGATTGGCAATAGGACCCCACATCAAATCCGGAATTAAACGCAGCTTGTGATCGGTTTCCGGAATCCGGCGCATTAATGCCAGCATCAGCCCCATAGCAAACTCAGCAGTAGACTCTGTCACAATATCCGGAAGATTGCAGACTAAAATTCCTTTTTCATTCATCTTCTTTAAATCAACATTGTCATATCCTACCCCATAGGTACTCATAATTTTTACATTATCCATACGCTCGATGGCTTCTGCATTGGCCAGGAAGCCGCAGGAGATTAAAGCGTCATATTGAGGAAGAACCTCTAAAATTTCATTTCTGGGAACAATGCGGCTGGGATAATAAACGTCATACCGCTCAAACAATTCAGTTAAGCCTTCCTTTAATACGGGATAAGGCACCATGATTTTCCTCTTTGCAGCCATAAATAATCCTCCATTATTCGTAATAATCAAAAATATAAACCATTTTCTTACAAGGGCAAACAAAAAATTATATAATAAGATTAT
>CAJUJM010000005.1 GCA_910586755.1 uncultured Lachnospiraceae bacterium | reverse complement strand
TATCATAGAATAGTGACAAGAGCTGTCACTATTGGGAAAGGAGTTGAAAAATGTCAAAAACAGAACGGCTTATCGAAATGATGATAACAATAAATGCAAAAAAAGATTTTACAGTGGGCGAATTGGCAAATGAATTTTCTGTATCAAAAAGAACCATACTCCGTGACTTGCAGGAATTGGAGCAGGCGGGCTTTCCTCTTTACTCTGAAGTCGGGGCGGCAGGTGGCTATCATATCTTAAAAGAACGCATTTTGCCGCCCATTGCTTTTTCAGAAAGCGAAGCAAAAGCTGTTTTCTTTGCCTGTCAGGCTTTGCAATATCACCGTGACCTGCCGTTTGAGCAGGAAACCGTATCCGTCTTGAAAAAATTTTTGAATTGTCTGCCATTAGATATGCAAAACAGTATCACGCAGATTCAAAACAAAGTTGTATTTTGGATTCCAGACAGACATTGCGATTCGCCATTGCTTAAATCAATGTTTCTTGTTGCCATAAACCGCCATGCCGCAACAATACGGTATTCGTCAACATATTCTGAAAGCACGCGCACAATTATACCTATCGGCATATATGCTATGAATGGACTTTGGTATTGCCCCGCCTATTGTACAACAGCAAATCAAATCAGAGTATTCCGGGTTGACCGTATCAAAGAAATCATAGAGGAAAAGCCCTATCCAAAAGGAAAATATCCTATTCCTGTGTCAATTCAAGAATATCTTGAAAAAACAGAGGTTAAAAATGATTACCATATGAAAATTCAACTGACGGATATAGGTGTCAAACGCTGTGAAAGTGAGTGTTTGCTTGCAAGTGGATTGAAAACATTCTCAACGGGCGGCGGGATCATCGACATGGAAATAAACCATGCCGCTTTAGAATGGGTTGCTGATTATATATTGCCGTTTGGAAATAATGCCACTGTGTTAGAACCAGTGGAGCTAATAAAGCTAATGCAGCAAAAAATATACGAATTGCATCAGCATTATTGCAAATCAGAATAACAAGTATTTCCTGCTTAATGTGCCGATGTGTAAAAATACCGCCTGCAATCTTACCACGATAATCTCCTATTACAACGTAACTCCCTGCTTAAAAATAGCCATATCATGGAAGCCTGCTTCCTCGGCCTTCACCTTTTTACCGGAAGCCACCTCAATCACATACTCAAACAGCTTCTGTGCCAGCTCCTCCTTGGTCATATCCTCCACCATGCGGCCTGCATTAAAGTCGATCCAGTTGTCCTTATGGCCGGCCAGCTTGGAATTGCTGGAAATCTTTACCGTAGGAACCGGAGAGGCAAAGGGAGTCCCCCTTCCCGTGGTAAACAGCACAATATGGGCCCCGGACAGGGCCAGCGCAGTGGAAGCCACCAAGTCATTTCCCGGTGCGGAAAGCAGGTTTAAGCCCTTATTCTTAACCGGCTCGGTATAAGCCAGCACTCCCTTCACCGGAGCGCTTCCCGACTTCTGGGTGCATCCCAGGGACTTATCCTCCAGGGTGGAAATACCGCCCTTTTTGTTTCCCGGAGACGGATTCTCGTAAATAGTCTGGTCATGTCTGGTAAAATAATTTTTAAAGTCATTGATTAAGTTTACCGTCTTATCAAACAGCTCCGGAGTCTCACACCGGTTCATTAAAATGGTCTCCGCGCCAAACATCTCCGGCACCTCAGTCAGGATGGTGGTTCCTCCTTTAGACACCAGAATATCAGAGAAAGCTCCCACCACTGGATTGGCCGTAATGCCGGAAAGTCCGTCAGAACCGCCGCATTTCATGCCGATAATCAGCTCGCTGGCGTCAATCTTTTCTCTGGAAAAGGCTCCTGCATAGATGGCCAGCTCCTTAAGCAGCTCCATAGCAGTCTCCTGTTCATTTTCCACATCCTGGCACTGTAAAAACTTTACTCTCTGAGGATCGTACTCCCCAATATAATCCATCAAGACCGGAATATTGCTGTTCTCACAGCCCAGTCCCAGCACCAGGACGCCGCCTGCATTGGGATGGCGGATCAGGTCAGCCAAAGCCTTTCTGGTATTTTCCTGATCATCTCCCATCTGAGAACATCCGTAGGGATGGGGAAAGGCAATTACTTCCTCAATATTTCCGCCTACAAACTTTTGAGCCTGCTTTTCCAGGGCCTTGGCGATGGAATTGACACAGCCAACTGTAGGGATAATCCAAATCTCGTTGCGGACGCCTACACTGCCGTCTGCCCGGCGGTATCCATCAAAGTACACATGCTCCGTCTCCTTTAGAGCGGAATCCACCGGCTCATAAGTATAAGAAAGCAGATCCCCCAAAGCAGTTTTAATGTTATGGACATGAACCCACTGGCCCTGTCTGATGGCCTCCTTGGCATGGCCGATACGAAATCCGTACTTTACCACGTCCTCCCCTTCCCCAATGGGTTTTAATGCAAACTTGTGTCCCTGGGGAATCTCTTCCAATGTAGTCACCTGGGCGGCGCCTGCCTGCAATGTTTCCCCTTGTGCAATGGGGCGCAGAGCAACCGCAACGTTGTCGTTTTCATTGATTTTGACAAAATCCTGCATATCCCTTTTCTCCTATCCTCTTCTGACTTGTAGAGCTAAATTGTAAGTGCTTACAATTATTCTACTGAATCTTCCTCAAAAAGTCAATAAAAAATAAAAACTCTTGCATTATTTATTGAATATGGGTATAATATCAATAGGTTGTAAGTGCTTACAGCCATTTGCCTTTGGGAGGTGCTTACATGAATATTTACGACGTTTCTAACCGGGCCGGTGTTTCCATTGCCACAGTCTCCCGGGTTTTAAACGGAAACCCTAATGTCAGCGAAAAAACCCGGGCCAAAGTGCTGTCGGTTATGGATGAACTGGGCTACACCCCCAATATCTTTGCCAGAGGTTTAGGGCTCAATACCATGAAAACCATCGGTATTATGTGCTCAGATTCTTCCGATCTGTATCTGGCCAATGCCATCTATTTTCTGGAACGGGAGCTTCGAAAAGGCGGTTATGACTCCATTCTCTGCTGTACCGGCACGGATCTGGAGACAAAACAGAAGTATTTCGACCTGCTGCGTTCCAAGCGGGTGGATGCCATTATCCTGGCCGGTTCTAAATTTGTGGAGATGAAGCCCAGGGACAATGCCTATCTCATTGACGCCGGGAAGGAATTTCCCCTGATGCTGGTTAACGGCTACTTAGAAGGGCCCGGTATCTATTCCACTCTCTGCGATGATCGGGCGGCTGCCTTTGAGGCTGCTACCAGGCTTATTGAATCTGGTAAGCGGAATATTCTCTATCTCTACACCAGCTATTCCTACAGCGGATTAAATAAGCTGCAGGGCTATAAAGATGCCCTAAATGCCGCCGGTATTTTTGTGAGGGAAGAATACATCCGCCAGTGTCCCAAAAATATTACCGCAGCCCGTGATCTTTGCGCCAGACTTTTTGAGGACGGACTGGAATTTGACGGATGCCTGACTTCCGATGACTCTCTTGCAGTAGGAGCCGTAAAGTTTGCCCACCAGGCAGGTATCGCCGTTCCGGAGCAGCTTTCTGTCATCGGCTACAATAATTCCATCCTTGCCCAGTGCTCCTATCCGGAGCTTACTTCCATAGACAGCAAGGTGGAAGCCTTGTGCGTCACCACGGTCAATACCCTGATGGGCATCTTTAGCGGAGCCAACGTTCCCGCCAAAACCACCATCTCCGCTGACCTGATAATACGGGAAACCACATAATATCATCATTTTAATTTTAAGGAGGATCACCACATGAAACCATTTATGGACAAAGACTTTTTACTGAATACGGATATGGCTAAAACTCTGTACCATGATTTTGCAGAGGAAATGCCCATTGTGGACTATCACTGCCATATCAATCCCCAGGAGATCTATGAAGATCGCAAGTTCGACACCATCACCCAGGTATGGTTAGGAGGCGATCATTACAAATGGCGTCAGATGCGTTCCAACGGCGTAGAGGAAAAATTCATCACCGGGGATGCCTCTGACAGAGAAAAATTCCAGAAGTGGGCAGAGACTATGCCTAAGCTCATCGGAAACCCCTTATATCACTGGAGCCATTTAGAGCTTCGCCGGTATTTCGGTTATGAAGGCTATTTAAACGGAGATACCGCTGAGGAAGTCTGGAACCTGTGCAATGACAAGCTGCAAAACGATCCGTCCATGACTGTCCGGGGCCTGATCCGCCGCTACAATGTAAAGCTGATCTGCACCACCGATGATCCGGTTGATTCCCTGGAGTGGCATGAGAAAATCGCTGCTGACCCCACCTGTAAGGATATTAAGGTCCTTCCCGCATGGCGTCCCGACAAGGCCATGAACGTAGAAAAGCCCACTTACGGCCAGTATATTGAGCAATTGTCTAAGGTCAGCGGGGTAGAGATTAAAGACTTTGCTTCTTTAAAGGAAGCTCTGAAAATCCGCATGGCTTACTTTGCCCAAAGAGGCTGTAATGTGTCTGACCATGCCCTGGAATATGTCATGTATGTTCCCGCCGGTGACAGCGACATTGATGCAATTATGGCAAAAAGCTTAAAGGGACAGGCCGTTACCAGGGAAGAGGAATTAAAATATAAAACTGCGTTTATGCTGTTCGTTGCCAAAGAATATAACCGGATGGGCTGGATTATGCAGCTTCACTATGGCTGCAAGCGCGACAATAATGCCATGATGTTTGAAAAGCTTGGCCCGGATACCGGCTTTGACTGTATCAACAATTATGCCCCCAGCGCACAGATGGCAGACTTCTTAAACGCTTTAAGCGCAACCAATGAAGTGCCCAAGACCATTATCTATTCCTTAAATCCCAACGACAATGCGGCTATCGGCACCATCTTAGGCTGCTTCCAGAGCGCTCCTGCAGGCCGTATCCAGCAGGGATCTGCATGGTGGTTCAATGATCACAAGACCGGCATGCTGGATCAGATGACCAGTTTGGCAAACTTAGGCTGCCTTGGCAACTTTATCGGCATGCTTACCGACTCCAGAAGCTTTTTGTCCTATACCCGGCATGAATATTTCAGAAGAATCGCCTGCCAGTTAATCGGCGGCTGGGTTGACAATGGGGAGTATCCCGCTGATATGAAGGCTTTAGAGGAAATTATTAAGGGAATTTCCTACAATAATGTAATCAAATATTTTGGATTTGAGGTTTAATCCGCAGACATCTTCTGATAAATATTTTAAGAGGATGGGACGCCGCC
>CAJUJM010000004.1 GCA_910586755.1 uncultured Lachnospiraceae bacterium | reverse complement strand
TCAGTTCTCAAGCTGGATGTGGCCGAGCTTAAGCAGAACGTCTCCGTTCTCAATCAGGATGTGGCCGAGCTTAAGCAAGATGTTTCGGTTCTCAAGCTGGATGTAGCCGAACTCAAGCAGGACGTTTCGGTTCTCAAGCTGGATGTAGCTGAACTCAAACAGAACGTCTCCGTTCTCAATCAGGACGTGGCCGAACTCAAGCAGGATGTTTCGGTTCTTAAGCTGGATGTAACCAACCTGAAAAAGACTGCCAGCAGCTTGACTTCAGATATGGAA
Source organism: uncultured Lachnospiraceae bacterium (assembly GCA_910586755.1). Taxonomy (GTDB): domain Bacteria; phylum Bacillota; class Clostridia; order Lachnospirales; family Lachnospiraceae; genus UMGS1370. The sequence goes on along the minus strand of CAJUJM010000004.1, from coordinate 6,794 downwards.
ATCCTGAAGGAAAAAATTACTCAAGTACAGCTGGAAATTGAACATACTCTTACGCCTACTATCAAGCTTTTAGCTGAAAACTATGTTCCCGCCGCTACGCGTTATGAAACTGACGCTGCCGGGCTATACACCTTAAAGGCAGAAACCAATATGATGAAAATCACCATTGAACGGCATAGTAAAATTATCCAACGTCTGGTTAAAAAGCTGGGCTATTCCAGCGACATTGCTTTTCTATTAAATCCCATCTAAATTGTACTTCAACAAAAATCTTTCCTAAATAAAATATGCCGCTGTCCAATAAGAGCCAAAAGAGCTCTGGACAGCGACATTTTTTTATTTACAAGCAGGCTTGACGTAAAGTTCTGTACCACATTCCCTGCCGTCTCAACTGTTACATTTTATTTCAAACCGGAACGACTGGTATTCTTCTTCAGGCACCGGAAGCAAAAGCCCGCCGTACATCAACGCAGCGCCGGAATAACTCCGGCCGTTAATCTCATACCGGCGTTTTTTGTCCAACCCCTTCAGCTTAATAATCAAGGGGGCCGGGTTTGCCTGAAGGCGGGTGTATACCGCACAGAACAGGCCGTTTTTCTTCTCCTTATCCATAAACTGCCAGCAGGTAACCCTGTCGTTTCCATAGGGACCAGAGAGCCGGTAGTAATCGCCCTCGTGAACCAGATGGTCGTATTTTTTATATTCCTCCACCTGCCGGCGGACAATCTCCTTTTCCTCCCGGGTCAGTTTGGTTAAGTCCAGCTCATAGCCAAAGGTTCCGGCCATGGCCACGGTTCCTCTTGTCTCAAGGGGTGTAGTTCTCCTGGTCTGGTGGTTGGGGCAGGCGGAAACATGGCTTCCCACCGCTCCTATTGGGTAGCCGAAGGATGTGCCATACTGTATTTTCAGCCGCTCAATGGCATCTGTATCGTCACTGCACCAGATCTGGGGTGTGTAATAAAGCATTCCTGCGTCAAATCGTCCGCCCCCGCCGCTGCATCCCTCAAACAGGATATGTGGATATTTGGAGGTGAGCCTCTCCAGCAAGTCATAAAGGCCCAGCACATACCGGTAAGAAATCTCCCCCTGACGTTCTGCCGGAAAGGCGGCAGAAAAAATGTTGCACATGCTTCGGTTCATATCCCACTTAATATATTCAATATTAGCGGAATCCAAAATTCTGCTCATAGCCTGCTCAATATAGTCCCGAACCTCTTTTCTGGTATAATCCAGAACAAACTGCTCCCTGGCTATATTGCCGGCTCTTCCCGGTACCCTCATCATCCAGTCCGGGTGGGTACGGTACAAATTACTGTCCTCACAGATCATCTCAGGCTCAAACCACATACCGAATTTCAGACCCAGGCCATTTACCTGATCCACCAGCTCTTTTAAGGTACAGCCCAGTTTTTCTTCATTAACCACCCAGTCGCCCAGACCGCTGTTGTCCGAATCCCGCTTGCCAAACCAGCCATCATCCATAACCAGCATCTCAATGCCCAGCTCTCTGGCGTCCCTGGCAATATCCACAAGCTTCTTTCCGGTAAAATCAAAATATGTAGCTTCCCAGTTATTAATCAAAATGGGGCGGCGTTTATGAACCCACTCTCCCCGCATAATATGCTGGCGGATCATGTCATGTAATTTTAAAGACAAGGTAGACAGTCCTTTATGTGTATAGATCATGGCTGCCTCCGGAAGCACCAAATCCTCTCCCGGTTCCAAATGGAAAGAAAACTGCTCCGGATGGATTCCCATTACCGCCCTGGTCTGATGGATCTGATCCACCTCTACCTCTGCCAGGAAATTGCCGCTGTATAAAAACATCAAGCCATAGGAGTCGCCCCGTTCCTCTGTAGCCTGCCTGTCGCAAAGAATCACAAAAGGATTGTGATGATGGCTGGATATCCCTCTGAGACTTCCAACAGACTGCTTTCCATGGTGTAAAGGCCTTCTCTCCATCTGGCGTTCCATGGTATGACGCCCATAGAAATGAATGAAATCCAACTGGTTATGGTTCATATCCAGGCACAGGGACATGGCTTTCTTAAGCTCCACCGGCGTCTGTCCTCCATTGATTACCCGGACGCTTCTGGTGATCACATCTCCCTTTTCCAAAACGCCATAATAGAGCACTACCTGAACTCCGGTAACCGGATCCTCCATGGTAATCTCCAGACTGTCTCCTTCCTCTTCCCCCCAGAACATTGCGGGAAGACCCGGCAGACGGTATTTTCCGGGATAAATCTTATGGGATTTATATCTGAGATCCGTGACATTGCTTCCATCTGCATGTACCGTCTGGATACTGTCTGCCCGATAATCCCCATTTCCAAAACAGGAATACTCCTGGGGGAAATAATCCAGTGAAAAAGTTCTGTCATATCTGGCTTCATAAGGATTACCAGAAAATCCTCTGTCTGCTCTCTGGATCAAATAGGATAAATCCGAATCCTCTTCCAGCCTTTCTCCATAATACAGATGCAGCAAAAATCCAAATTCTCCTACTTTCATCTGGTAGGTGGAATACTCTGTTTCCAAATTAAAAACCTTTTTTTCCTCATTATAAACAATTGCCATAACATCTTGCTCCTGTTTGTTTTATGTAGTGACGGGGCATTTTTCTGCCCGACTGTCTAAACTGTTTATTCACATTCCACAGCCTGCAGCTTATAAATCCTGGAGCTGAAATCCAGGGCGATTTCTCTGGCTTTGGGAGTAAGCTCCCAGGATGAGCTGTCAGATACAATAAGTCCTGCCTGCATAAGCTCGGATCCCCAATAGGTTTCTTCCCCGCCGTTTATCTGATAGGAAATCCCCTCATCTAATCCTTTTAGATAAATTCTCTTGAACCGGTTATTAATTTCGTTAAGTATTTTATAATACCCCACGATTGCCTGCTTTTTGTCCTGGGAGACCACCATCCAGGCAGCTTCCCGGCAGTTATCAAAAGGACTTTTTATCCGGTAAAAAGTTCCCTTCTGAATCAGCTCCCGGTTCTCCTTCACCCAGGCAATCTGAGCCCGAACCTCTTCCTGCTCTTTTTCACTTAAGCCGCCAAGATCCAACTCATAGCCAAAGGCCCCAAAATATGCCACGTTAGCTCTGGTGGAAAGGGGCGTCACCCTGCCAATCTGGTGATTGGGGCAGACCGAAACATGGGCTCCCATGCTGCTGACAGGATAGCAGTAGGAAGTGCCATACTGAATTCTTAAACGCTCAATTGCATCTGTGTCATCGCTGGTCCAGGCCTGAGGCGCATAATAAAGCATTCCCGGGTCAAACCTGGATCCGCCGCTGGCGCAGGATTCAAACAATATATGAGGGAATGTGCTGGTAAGCCGTTCATACAGATCATAAACTCCCAAAATGTATCTGTGATAAATTTCCCCTTGTTTTGAGGCCGGGTAAGCCGAAGAATAGCACTCTGTAATAGAACGGTTCATATCCCATTTTACATAAGAAATCTTAGCGCTTCCCAGCACAGCCGCCATCTGGTCATAGATGCAGTCTACCACTTCTTTCCTGGAAAAGTCCAGCACCATCTGGTAACGTCCCACAGAGCGGTTTCTTTCCGGCGTCTGAATCACCCAATCCGGATGGGCCCGGTATAAATCGCTATCCTCATTTACCATTTCCGGTTCAAACCACAGACCAAACTTCATTCCCATGGCCTCAATCTTATCTGCCAGCCCGGCAATTCCGTCAGGCAGTTTGTCCTTATTGACAAACCAGTCTCCCAATCCTGCTCTCTCTGTATTGCGCGCTCCAAACCATCCGTCATCCAAAACCATCAGTTCCACACCCAGGTCTCTGGCTTTTCGGGCAATATTTAAAATTTTCTCCTCATCAAAGTCCATATAAGTAGCTTCCCAGTTGTTGATTAGCACCGGGCGGACTTTATCCCGCCACTGTCCTCTGGCCAGCCTGGTACGGTACAGCCTGTGAAAGGTCTGACTCATTCCATTCATTCCCTGATGACTGTATACCATTACCGCCTCCGGTGTCTGGAATACCTCTCCCGGTTCCAAATCCCAGCAAAAGCCTCTGGGATTGATCCCCATCATCATACGGGTAACGCCATAAGTATCCACCTCCGCCTGGGCCAGGAAATTTCCGCTGTAAACCAGGGAAAATCCCCAGGCTTCCCCCTGGAATTCGTCTGCTGCCGGGCGTTTCAGGATTACAAAAGGATTTTGGTGATGGCTGGAATGTCCCCTCATGCTCTCTACAGCCTGAAGCCCCATTTCCAGAGACCTTGCCCGGGCCTCCCGTTCTCTGCCCCATGCTCCTGAAAATTGGATCCATTGGTAATCCATATCCGGCAGATCCAGGCTCATACTCATTGCCCTGTCAAGGCACAGATGTTGATCCCCCAGATTCTCGAACCGGGCGCTTCTGGCAACGGCATTTTCCTTAGAGAAAATGGTGTACAAAAGGGTCAGCTTTACCTGCCACACCGGATCCTCCAAAAAAATCTCCAGAGTATCCCCTTCCTCTTCAGACTCCACATAGGTTGCCGGGAGCCCTTCTAATCCTGGCTTCCCCGGTGTCACCCGGTAATCTTTAAATTTGAAGGAACTGATCCGGCTCCCGTTTTCTCCCATTATCTCAAAAGCCGGCTGTCTGAAGTCTGTTGTCCCAAAGGCCGGGTATTCCTGTCTGGTATTTTCCAGGCTGTATGTGGGATTTTCCGCCGAAATATAAGGAGTCATGGGCCGTGCCGCCTCCTCATGCAAGTAAAAATAGGACTTTCCTGTTTCCAGACGCCTGCCTGCGTAGAGCTGGATTAGCTCTCCGGACCCGGTATATCCTATGATATAGCTTATTTCTTCATTATACAAATGAAATTGTCTGAATCTCCTGCTGCACTCAATGCCCATATTGTACCTCTTATCTTCCATATAATTATAGAATTTGAATTGAAATCCTGTAAAAAAAACGTTATAATAGTTCCATCCCCAGTAATATTTGCAAAAATATAAGGAGGCTATCCCCATGAATCTTTTTAGCAATGACAGCTTTCTCGGTCGGATTTTAGACCGGGTCAGCTCCTTTGTCCTTTTAAATCTGTATTTTATGGTCTGTGCTCTGCCGGTTATCACCGCAGGAGCATCTCTTACTGCCCTCTACTATTCAGTTTTAAAGCTTCATAAAGACGGCGATGTTTCCGTAACCCGTCTCTTTTTCAGAAGCTTTCGGCAAAACTTAAAGCAGGCCACTGCCGGATGGCTGTTGATGCTTTTGCTACTTTTGACTGCATGGCTGGAACACCGCTTCTTCCCTCAGGGCTCCTCTCCCTTTGGGTTTTTGTTTTCCATCAGTATCCTGATCCTTTTATTTGTGGATGTGATATTATTTTTATATCTGTTTCCGGTAATTGCAGCCTTTTCTAACTCCTTAAAGGCCCTGCTGCTCCACGCTTTTTATTTTGCTTTCCACAAAATCGGCTATTTAATTGCTGTGGCTGCCATCACGTTTCTCCCCATGTATTTTACCCTGGTGGACGCCCGAATGTTTCCATTATATCTCCTGTTTTGGCTTCTGTGCGGGTTTTCTGTTACTGCATGGCTCAACGCATGGTTTTTTTACCGGCTGTTCCGTCCCCATTTAGGCGGCCAGGATGCTGCAAAGGCCTCTGATTCCACCCCTGATTCTTACGTATTTTAACTCTTAAGTACATATTTTTCAAGTTCATAAAGGAGGTTTTTTTTATGATTTCCATTCCCCCACAATCCCCTATTGAACCGGTAATTTGCGAGAAAAGGCCCGGATATTTTGTTACCTCCTCTTACCGGGTTATGGATCACGTCAACCGCCAGACCAATGATCTGGTTCTTACCTGCTGCGGAGAGGAGCACTGTATCAAAGGAAAAAAATTTGGTCCGGAAGCCCGAAACGGTTTCCATGTCCACTTTATCCTGTCTGGCAGCGGCTTCCTTCAGATCCATGGAGGCGAACCTATCCACCTGTCCAGAGGGCAGATTTTCCTTGTCCGTCCGGATATTCTAACCTCCTATTGGCCTGATGACGATACCCCCTGGGTCTATTCCTGGGTTACCTTTGAAGGTAATAAAGCTTCTCAATATATGGAAAAAGCAGGATTTCCCGATGGAGTATATGTTCGTGACTCCATCCTCCGGCCAGAAGAATACGCCGCCTTGGTAGATCAGCTTCTTGCTGCTCCGGAGTTAACGTTTGCCAACGAATTAAAACGTACCGGTATCCTGTTTTCCATTCTTGCTTTATTGATTGACTCCTATATTTCCCGCACCTATGGAGCTGTAGAGCACCATGATTATTCCCCCAAAGTATATGTGGCTCACGCTGTAGATTACATCCATCACAATTATAGCCGCCTGACCATCAATGATCTGGCGCAGTACATCGGAATCAATCGTTCTTACCTAACCTCTATTTTTAAGAAATCTCTTGGGCTGTCCCCTCAGGATTATCTGGTAAAATACCGGTTGGACGAGGGGGCAAGGCTTCTTTCGGAAACCGATATCTCTATTAAAGAGATTGCCTGTCATGTTGGGTATGAAAACCCACTGACTTTTTCAAAGATCTTTAAATCGCGCATAGGAGTCAGCCCTCAGCGCTACCGTCAAAAGCATCGGGATTAACAGGGGCTGCTCCTGGGCTCATTATAACTTTCCGCCGGAGGTTGCAATACCTTCGATAAACTGTCTCTGGAAAATCAGGTACAGAATAATCATAGGAATACAAGCCAGCAGGGATGCTGCCATAAGCTGAGGATAGTTGTTGGTGTACTGTCCCTGCATCTTTGCAAG
>CAJUJM010000003.1 GCA_910586755.1 uncultured Lachnospiraceae bacterium | reverse complement strand
ATTTTTGATGTGGCAAAAGAAGCATCTTACGAACAGATAGAAGATTTATTCAATCAATTTATAGATGTGTTTGGTCAATATGTAGATGCATCAGGAATAATGGTTGTTAGTTAGGAACAGCTCATCCATATCAGACAGGTAATTCTACGGTATCGGAGTATTCAAGTACCAAAAGCAGAGAAAGTTAAATATATTGGAATGTGGAAAAGAAAGTTTTGAGAAAAAGATGTTTTAAGTTAGTGCATATTTTACCAATTTATAATATGCTTTACCAATTTTGAAAATTACTTGCTTTGATCAGGAAATTAAAGGACAGAAAAACTCTACCGACACAAAAGCTGGTAAACAAAAATTAGGACATCTCTCAAACCAGTATAAAATCAGTCTTTCTGCAAAAAGTTCGCAAAGTAGATGAAAAACGTTTTTGAGAGGTGGAGCGTAAAGTAGCAGAAGCAAATGAGGCCATAACAAATTCGGGTATAAGATATGGAAGCAAAGATTGAAAAGACTGCACAGGGAGTAGGGGTATTCCGTAGAAATAGTGAAGGGCTGGATCGGAATTTGTAAATTATGCAAAGCGTGCTAACATCGGCACGCTTTAAAAATGAGGAACATTATGGAATATACACATGGAGGAGACATTTACTCCCAAGCGATAAAAATGGATTTTTCCGCCAATATTAACCCTTTGGGATTGCCAGAGAGAGTACAGGAAGCGCTGATTGGAGCAATTTCCCGGTGCAGCTGCTACCCGGACAGCCGGTGCAGAAGCCTGACAGAAGAGCTTTCCCGATACCACAGCCTTCCAAAAGAATGGATTATCTGCGGAAACGGGGCGGCGGATCTGATTTTCAGCCTGGTATTTGCACAGAAACCAAAAAGGGCGGTGATTCTTGCCCCGTCCTTTTCCGAGTACAGTGAGGCTTTAAAGGCAGTAGGATGCAGCATTACCTATTTTGACCTGCCGCCGGAAAAGGGATTTACTCTGAATGCGGACATGTTTTGCAGCTTTTTAAAAGAAACCGGAAACCTGGAAGGGGGAATGATTTTTCTGTGCAATCCCAATAATCCTACAGGCCTTACCGTAGATCGTGACGCAGTAAGGCGAATCGGCCAGGTCTGCCGGGAAAAGGGAGCTCTGCTTATGGTGGATGAGTGCTTCTGTGAGCTGACAGAAGAGCCGGAAAAAATCAGCGGGATCCCCTGGCTGGCAGAAAATCCGGGGCTGTTTATTCTGAAAGCATTTACCAAATCTTACGCCATGGCAGGCCTGCGGCTGGGATACGGCCTTTGCAGCGATCCGGAGATTTTAGAAAAAATAAACCAGGTGCGGCAGCCCTGGAGCGTATCCCTTCTTTCTCAGGAGGCGGGAAAAGCCGCTTTAGGGGAGCGGGAGTACCGGGAGAAAACCAGGCGGCTGATCCTTACAGAACGGGAGTTCTTAAAAAGGGAACTGGAACGGCTGAATTTTCAGGTCTGGGATTCCAAAGCCAATTACTTGTTTTTTTTAGACAAGGAGAGAGGCCCGGGGGAGCTGTACCGCCTTTTAAAGGAAAAAGGCGTGCTGATCCGCTGCTGTGAAAATTACCGGGGGCTTACGGGACAGTATTACCGGATCTGTGTAAAAACCAGAGAGGAAAATCAGAAATTTTTAGAGATTTTAGAAATGATTCTATTCCCGGGAAGGGAACAAAGGAGAGATGTTTCATGGCAAAAGCAATTATGATTCAGGGCACCATGTCCAATGCCGGAAAAAGCCTTCTGGCAGCCGGACTGTGCCGGATTTTTAAACAGGATGGCTACCGGGTGGCGCCTTTTAAGTCTCAGAATATGGCTTTAAATTCCTGTATTACCCAGGAAGGACTGGAGATCGGACGGGCCCAGGCGGTTCAGGCGGAGGCGGCGGGGATAGAACCTGTCGCAGATATGAATCCCATTCTCTTAAAGCCTACCAGTGATACGGGATCCCAGGTGATTGTACAGGGGATTCCTCAGGGAAATATGACGGCAAGGGAATACTTTGCTTACAAAAAGAACCTGGTTTCCCAAATTGAAGAATCCTATCAAAGGCTGGATGCCCAGTACGACATTATCGTCATTGAGGGAGCCGGAAGCCCGGCGGAAATTAATCTAAAGCAGGATGATATCGTCAATATGGGGATGGCAAAATTGGCAAAAGCCCCGGTACTTTTAGCAGGAGATATTGACCGGGGAGGCGTCTTTGCACAGCTTTACGGCACTGCGGCCCTTTTGGAACCGGAGGAAAGAGCTTATATAAAGGGATTCATTGTCAATAAATTCCGCGGAGACAAATCTCTTCTGGAACCGGGAATTGAAATGTTAAAACAGTTTTGCAATATCCCCGCCATAGGGGTGGTTCCCTACATGGATGTAACCATTGAAGATGAGGACAGCTTAAGCGGATTCTTAGAGGAAGGAGAGAAAGAAGGGAAAGAGGCCCCCATTACCATCGGGGTAATCCGCTTCCCCCGAATTTCTAATTTTACGGATTTTGCCGTATTTTCCTGCATCCCCGGGGTAAAAGTCCGATTTGTGTCCGGCCCGGAAGAGCTTGGATGCCCGGATATGGTGATTCTTCCCGGAACCAAAAATACCATAAAGGATTTGCTGTGGATGCGGCAGAACGGCCTGGAAGCGGCAGTTTTAAAGCTGGCGGCCCGGCAGATTCCCATCTGGGGTATCTGCGGCGGCTACCAGATGCTGGGGGAGGAACTAAGAGATCCGGAAGGCGTGGAATCCAGCGAAGGGTCAGGGACAGAAGGAGCCATCCGTGGAATGGGACTTCTTCCCTTAAAAACCGTATTTGAAAAAGAAAAAACCCGGACCCTGGTAACCGGATCTTTAGGGGAAATGGACGGCATTTTCGCAGAGCTTACCGGTCATAATGTGGAAGGGTATGAGATCCATATGGGACAGACCACAATTAACCGGGAGGAAGGCATCATAGATACAGCCCGGATTGTAAACGGCATCCCGGAGATCTGCCGTCCCACCGCCTATTTAATGGAACGGCAGGACGGGGGGAGACTTGCAGGGAAACAGGTAAAAACCGATGGGTACAGCCGGGGAAATGTTTACGGAGCTTATGTCCACGGAATATTCGACGCAGAGGGAGTGGCCCCGGCTATTGTAGAGGCCCTGGCATCTGAGAAAGGCATTGATTTGCCCGAAGAACCGGGACAGTTTGACTATAAAGCTTACCGGGAAGGCCAATATGAGAAGCTGGCGGCGGTTTTAAGGGAAAATCTGGATATGGAAGCCATCTACCGGATACTGGAAAAGGGAGTAAAAACAAAGGAAGAGGCAGAAACAAAGAACCAGGAAACACAACCAGAACCAGTTGCCCCGGCGGAAATTGAAGCCAAAAGTTTTGCCATTATCAGCCGGGAGCTGGACGAAAAAGGCTATCTGGTAAAACCGGAGGAAGAGCTTATACTAAAGCGGGTGATTCACACTACCGCAGATTTTGATTACGCTGAAAATCTGGTGTTTTCCCCGGGAGCCGTGAAAGCCGGACTAAGGGCCATGGGACAGGGAGGAGTCATCATCACCGATACCCAGATGGCCTGGTCCGGAATCAATAAAAGGAAATTAAAGGAGCTGGGTGGAGAGGCCCTCTGCTTTATGGCGGATGCCGATGTGGCTGAGGCGGCAAAGCAAAAGGGAATTACCCGGGCGGCTGCCAGTATGGACAAAGCCGCCGCCATGTTTGGGGAAAACTGGGGGCCGGTGATTGTGGCCGTGGGAAATGCCCCTACCGCATTGATCCGCCTTTATGAATTGATAAAAGAAGGGAAGCTTTGCCCCAGCCTGATTATTGCCGTGCCCGTTGGCTTTGTCAATGTGGTTCCGGCCAAGGAGCAGATTCTTACTCTGAAAGACATTCCTTTCATTGTTGCAAGGGGAAGAAAAGGAGGCAGCAATGTAGCCGCCGCCATCTGCAATGCTATGCTGTACCAGATTTAATTTTTCCGGGAGCTTAACCGGCTGTTCTGAAACTCTCCGGTAAAGGTAACGTCCCGGCCAAACCAGGAGGGAGGGACAAAGGCAAGAGCATCTGCCTCGGTTTCAAATTCTACCTCCGCCAGGATAAGGCCTTCATAGGCTCCTTCAAAGACATCCATTTCGATGGTGTAGGTTCTGAGAGCTCCCTGAGCGTCCCGGGCTTCATAGGGGATCTCATAACGAAGCTTTTTCAGGACAATGCCGTCGGCCTTGGCGATCAGGTGTGCATAAGCATCCACGGTGAGAGGCAGATTGTATTCTTCCCGGGAGAGAAGCCCCTTCCCCTTATAAGTCAGATAATAATCCTGGTCATCCCGCCGGACCCGGACCACCGGATCCGTACAGAGATACCCCTGCTCAATCCGCCGGAAAGGACAGGCAGCATAGTGTTTTGGGGGAGTCTCCACCAGATACTTGCGTTCAATTTCCATCATGGCCTCCTTAAAATGGTTATGATAATCATTGGGACAGGTACTTCTGTGTAACAGTTCAGACTGTTACACTTCTGTATTGTAACAATTAAGAAAGGGTTTTACAAGGGCTGCTTTTGTGGTATAATGTGAACACTTGACAAGGTATCTCACGAGTCTGGTGAGAACAAAAATATTAAGAAAGAAGGGGTTGGATGAATCATAACTGGACCAGAGCTGACTTAAAGCGCCGGGCCAAAGAATGCCTTAAGATCTATTATTGGCCGGCATTTTTTGTTTCACTAATTAGTTTTCTGATAAACGGAAGCATGGGGGAGGCCGGAGGCAGCAGGGCAACCTCTTCCGGAGGAAACAACGGAGATTTTACAGCAGGGCTTACCAATCCGGAGCTAATGGGCTTTCTGCTTGTGTTTTTCAGCATTCTGGGGATTGTACTTTTGATTTCTCTCATTGTAGAAATATTCCTGGGAAACGTTATCTCTGTGGGAAGCTGCCGGTTCTTTATGGAGAGCCGGATAAACCGCCGGTCCGCAGGTGTGGGCCGGATATTCTGGGGATTTTCCTGCGGCCATTATTTTAACATTGTTAAGGTTATGTTTTTAGTGTCAATTAAGGTTTTGCTTTGGTCTCTGCTTTTTGTCATTCCGGGAATCATAAAGTCTTACGAGTATCAAATGGTGCCCTATATTCTTTCTGAGAATCCGGGTATGCCGAGCAGAGAGGCATTTGCCAGGAGCCGGGACATGATGTACGGCAATAAATGGGCGGTATTTGTTTTAGATTTGTCCTTTTTAGGATGGATTCTTCTGGCTGGCGCAGCAGCAATGCTTCTGGAGTCCCTGACCATACTGAATTTCATTTCTTTCGGGATGGTTTCTCTGCTTCCGGTGTGCTTTGTTATGCCCTATCTCAGCGCTACCAGAGCAGAATTATACGGATATCTTCGAAATATATAAAGAGGCGCTTACAGGCGCAGAATGGAGGAAATATGGCAAAAGTATATGCATTTTTGGCAGAAGGATCAGAAGAAGTGGAGAACCTGGCAGTCTTAGACGTGCTGGTTCGGGCCGGAATAGAGGTAAAGCTTGTCTCCATTACCGGCAAAAAGGAGGTAGTGACCTCCCACAATGTACACATTGTAACAGATGCCCTGATTGAGGAGGTGGATTTAAAAAGCGCAGATGTGCTGTTTATTCCGGGAGGGCTTCCGGGCACCACCAATATGCTGAATCATCCGGGCCTTTGTCAGGGATTAAAGGATGCTTTTGCAGAGGGAAGAAGAGTAGCGGCGATCTGTGCGGCTCCCAGCGTTTTGGGGCAGCTGGGACTCTTAGAAGGGAAAAATGCCACCTGTTATCCCGGTTTTGAGGATAAGCTGATTGGGGCAAAGTATACCAAAACCGGCGTGGTTACGGATGGCAATGTTACCACTGCAAGAGGTCTGGGCTATGCTCTGGATCTGGGACTGGAGCTGGTTGCATTGTTAGACAGCAGAGAGAAAGCGGCTCAGATTAAGGCAGCAATTCAGTACGATCAGTTTTAACTGCAGGGTGGTTTGGGCGTAGGAGGGGCTGTCGCAAAATAAAGTGTTTTGCGGCAGCTTTGCTAGTGTCTTGCCTGGGTTACATTCAGGCAACACTAGTTCTGGGAGCGCCAATGGATGTTTAAAGGATTTTGCCGCGGCCTGGCGCCGGCAGGAATCGATGTAGAGGAGAGACATTAATTATGGCAATTGAGAGAGTAAGACAGTATTTTGACAGTCTGGGCATGGGAGGAAGGGTTTTAGAGTTCAGCCAGTCTTCCGCCACTGTAGAGCTGGCGGCGCAGGCAGTGGGATGCGCCCCGGAACGGATTGCAAAAACCCTGTCCTTTGATCTTCCCCAGGGCCCGGTGCTGATTGTGATAGCCGGAGACGGAAAGATTGACAATGGCAAATATAAGCAGAAATTTCATTCCAAGGCAAAAATGATCCCAGCCCAGGATGTGGAAGAAAAAATCGGACACGGAATCGGCGGCGTCTGCCCTTTTGGTATAAAAGATGGCGTTACTGTATATCTGGATGAATCCTTAAGGCGGTTTGAAACCGTATTTCCTGCCTGCGGCAGCAGCAACAGCGCCATTGAATTAACCATTCCGGAGCTGGAGAAATACTCCGGCAGCAGAGAATGGGTGGATGTCTGCAAAGGCTGGCAGCCCTTTAATCAGCCGGAGGAGGAGCAGTGAGGGCAATAAGAAGGGGAGACGGGGAAGGAGAGCACGATTTTTCCCAGGGAAGTATTGTGGGCAATATTGTAGGTCTGGCTCTTCCTATGACCCTGGCTCAGCTGATTAATGTGCTTTACAGCATTGTGGATCGGATTTATATCGGTATGATTCCCGATAATGCCACCCTGTCCCTTACAGGGATCGGCCTCTGCCTGCCTATTGTGTCTATGGTTATGGCATTTGCCAATCTCTTTGGCATGGGAGGGGCGCCCCTTTGCTCCATTGAACGGGGAAAGGGCGATGAGGAAGAGGCTGAAGCCATTATGGGAAATTCATTTTACCTGATGGTTCTGTGCGGCATTGTGCTGACTGTGGCGGGACTGATACTGAAACGCCCCATGCTATACCTTTTTGGAGCCAGCCACGAGACGATTTTTTATGCGGAGGAATATGTAACCGTATACCTTCTGGGAAGCATTTTTGTCATGACCGGGCTGGGGATGAACAGCTTTATTAATTCTCAGGGGTTTGGCGGCGTAGGTATGATGACCGTGGTGCTGGGAGCGGTGGCCAATATTATTCTGGATCCCATATTTATTTTTGTCTTTCATATGGGGGTAAAAGGGGCGGCCCTTGCCACTGTTATTTCTCAGGGGCTTTCTGCCCTGTGGATCCTTCGGTTTTTAACAGGACCTAAAACCATATTGAGATTGAAGGTCAGCCGGTTTCAACTGAAGGCGGCCCGGGTAAAGGCGATTGTGGCTCTGGGAATGACCGGCTTTACCATGTCCATTACCAACTGTCTGGTGCAGATTATGTATAATGCAAGCCTGCAGCAATTTGGAGGGGATCTGTATGTGGGAGTTATGACGGTAGTAAACTCTATACGGGAAGTAATCAGTATGCCGGTCAGCGGCCTTACCAACAGCGCTCAGCCCATTATGGGATATAATTACGGAGCAGAGGAGTATGGGCGGGTAAAAAAGGCTATCGTCTTTACCTCGGCTGCTTCCGTGGTGTACACGGTTTTTGTGTGGGCTCTGGTTCACGGGTTTCCGGAGTTTTTTATCCGCATCTTTAACCGGGATGTGGATCTGGTGGCAGCGGGAGTTCCGGCCATGCAGATATACTATTTTGGATTTTTTATGATGTCCCTTCAATTTGCCGGACAATCCACCTTTGTAGCTTTGGGGAAAGCCAAACAGTCGGTGTTTTTTTCGATTTTCAGAAAAGTCATCATTGTAATCCCCATGATTCTCATCCTGCCTCATATAGGCGGTTTGGGAACAGATGGAATTTTTATGGCAGAGCCCATCTCCAACTTTATAGGCGGGACGGCCTGTTTTGGCACCATGATGGCTACTGTCTGGCCTGCATTAACAAAAAAGCAGAAGGAGAGAGAAAATACATAATGAAAGTCATAACGAAAGAATACGTTACCCATATCCTGTCCAGGGACAATAAGCCATGCGGTACTATAAAATCCGGGGATTTGGCGGTTTTTGAGACCTATGACTGCTTTACAAACCGGTTTATTCCCGAAGGAACAGACTATTACAATACTCCTAAAATGCCGGGAAATCCTGCCACCGGCCCTCTGTATATTGAGGGAGCCATGCCGGGGGATATGTTAAAAATCGATATCCTGGATATTGAAACCGGCCCTACGGGAATCGTCATGTTAGGCCCTAACAACGGCAACGAGAGAGAGTTTTTTGAAAAACGTATTATAAAGCGGGTTCCGGTAAAAGACGGCTTTGCCTGGTATGACAACCGGATTGCAATTCCCGTCCGCCCTATGATCGGAGTCATTGGCGTAGCTCCGGAAGGAGAAGGGGTATCCACTGTAACTCCCCTGGAGCACGGCGGCAATATGGACTGCACCCAGATCCGCAAAGGGGTAAGCCTGTATCTGCCGGTATTTGCAGAAGGGGCTCTATTGTCCATGGGAGATTTCCATGCAGTAATGGGAGAAGGGGAAATTGAGGACTGCGGTCTGGAGATTGAGGGCCGGGCAACGATACGCGCCACAGCGGTAAAAGACTTTTACGTGCCCTGGCCCATGATCGATACCGGAGATAAGTGGATTACCATTGCTTCCAAGGAGACTGTAGATCTGGCTTACCAGGCGGCGGCCAGACAGATGTACACATTCCTGACGGAAAAGGCCGGCATGAAGGCGGAGGACGCAGCCATGCTGATGACTATGACCGGGGATCTGATTATCTGCCAGACCGTCAATCCCACCATGACAGTCCGAATGGAATTTCCCAAGAGGATCATCTGGGAGTATAATAAAAAAACGTCTTAACGGTTATAAAAAAAATATATTGACAGCCTGGACTTTTTGGAAGATAATTGACGAAAGATTTCCGGAAATGAATCCGGAAGGTGAAAGGAAAAAAATGCTATGGAGACAATCAGAATTGAAAAGACCCTGAATCCTAAGGAAAAGCCGGGACAGGATAACCCCCTGGTATTCGGTACGATTTTTACAGACCACATGTTTGAAGTGGATTATGAAGAGGGAAGAGGCTGGTATGACCCGAGGATTGTGCCTTATCACCCCCTTTGCTTAGACCCGTCCGCTATGGTATTCCATTATGGTCAGACTATGTTTGAAGGCTTAAAGGCATACAAGGCGGAGGATGGCCGGATTTTGCTGTTCCGTCCTGATAAAAATATTGAGAGAGCCAACCGCAGCAACCGGCGCCTGTGCATTCCGGAGATCCCGGAGGAACTGTTTTTAGAGGCCTTAAAAGAACTGGTAAAGCTGGAAGCCGGCTGGATCCCTACCAAGCCGGGGACCTCTCTTTACATCCGTCCATTTGTTATCGCAACTGATCCCTTCTTAGGCGTGCGGCCTTCTAATACTTATAAATTTATGATCATCTTATCCCCTGTAGGGGCTTACTATGCATCCGGCCTGAATCCGGTAAAGATTTGGATTGAGGATGAATATGTCCGGGCCGTAAGAGGCGGTATCGGCGAGGCAAAAACCGGAGGGAATTATGCCGCTTCTCTGGCTTCCCAGGTAAAGGCCCACGATGAGGGATACTCTCAGGTATTGTGGCTGGATGGAATCCACCGCAAATACATTGAGGAAGTTGGCGCTATGAATATTTTCTTTAAGATAAACGGCACAGTAATAACCCCGGCCTTAAACGGCAGCATTCTTCCCGGCGTTACCAGAGATTCTGTGGTAGCTCTTTGTAAGGAGTGGGGAGTGCCTGTGGAGGAACGTCAGATTTCCGTAGATGAGATTATAGAAGCCGCCCGCACCGGCGCAATGGAAGAATGTTTTGGCACCGGTACTGCGGCAGTTGTTTCCCCGGTTGGAGAGCTGCGGTTTGAGGAGGAACATATGGAGATCTCAGGAGGCAGGATTGGAGAGCTGACGCAGAAAATTTATGACACAATTACCGGAATTCAGCTGGGAAAGGTAACCGGTCCTGAAGGATGGAGCGTTGACGTAACCCTATGAGTATCGCCGAGATCCTGATAAAAGCGGCGGCCTTTGCCGCTATTATCGTTTTGGGATATTTGCTGCGGAGAAAGGGATTTTTTAAACAAGAGGATTTTTACATCCTCTCCAAAATTGTGCTGAAAATTACCCTTCCCGCAGCCATTGTCTATAATTTCAGCAATATGAAGCTGGACGTATCTATGCTGTCCATCTGCTTTTTTGGCTTGGCCGGCGGCGTCCTGCTTATGGGAACCACATGGATATTCAATATAGGAAAATCCAAAGAGAGAAAAGCCTTTGATCTGCTAAACGTGGCAGGGTACAATATCGGCAATTTTGCCATGCCCTTTATCCAGAGCTTTTTAGGTCCTGTGGGACTTGCGGCCACCAGTTTGTTTGACGCGGGAAATTCTATCATCTGTCTGGGCGGAGCATACAGCGCCGCCATGGCGGCTATGAAATCCGGAGGCAGGCGTTCTGTAAAAGAGCTGGTAATGCCTTTGGTAAAATCTGTCCCCTTTGATACGTATATTATTATGACGGCGCTGACTCTGCTGGGAATCCGTCTTCCCCGGATCGCAGTAAGCTTTGCCCAGACGATTGGGGGAGCCAATGCGTTTATGGCTCTCTTAATGGTGGGAGTGGGCTTTAAGCTAAGTCTTAAAAAAGATAAGCTGGCGGCAATTTTCCGGATTTTATCCATCCGTTATGGGATTTCCCTGGCTTTGGCATTGCTGTGGTACCATTTTACTCCATTCGCTCTGGAAATCCGGCAGGCCTTTGTCCTTTTAGCCTTTTCACCTATTGCCTCGGCGGCCCCTGCTTATTCCGGGGAGCTGAACATGGACATCGGACTTTCCAGCGCAATCAATTCGCTGTCCATCATTATCAGTATCTTGTCAATGACGGCGGTTTTGGTGATTATGTTGTAGAACTTTTGAAAACATTTCCGGTAGTTTTCCATCTCTTTGAGGAACTCTGCCGGTTTTGCTTTAAATTACCCAATGGAGGAAAACCAATGAAAAAGACAAGGAACAAATGGAATCCGGGTTCCTGGCTCACCCTGGCTGTTACCCTGTGCCTAAGCTTGTGGTTTTCAAGTTATCAGGCAATTGCCGCCCCTGAAGGGGAGGAGGAAACTGCAGATCTTTACCTGAAATCGGCCACCTACTATGCCAATGACTGGGTCATTAATTTCTGGAACCTGGAGGAAGATTTTTTAGAAGAGGATATGAGGCAGATTGCTGCAGACGGCTTTAACAGCATTATTTTAGCTGTGCCCTGGAGAGAATTTCAGGTCGATATGGAGAACCGCCGCTATAATCAGTATGCTCTGGATAAGCTTCACCGGGTGATGGACGCTGCGGGGGAAGAGGGGCTTTTGGTAATCCTCAGAGTAGGCTATACCTGGGATCGGGCAGGAACCGAAAACGTTCTGGAACGGTATCGGGATCT
>CAJUJM010000002.1 GCA_910586755.1 uncultured Lachnospiraceae bacterium | reverse complement strand
TCCATCCTCTTTATCATTATATTCTGTTCAGATTTTGCAGATATGCCATGTCAATTTTTATTCTGTTTTAATACCATAGATTATGGTTCTAAACACAAGGGGCTGTTTATATTAACACAGTCTCCCTCTTTCACAATCCACCCATTAACCATAAATAAGCTAGTGTGCTGTACCATTCACTTTCAGCAAAATGACGCAGGATGGATTTTCAGACTGCAAGGCGGCTGAACGAGGCGATGCGGTGGCATCGTTGAGTGAAGCCAACGCAGCAGATGGAAATTCAGACAAGTCATTTTGCGAAACGTGAACGGTACAGTACACTAGGCAATCTGAACTCCTCCATTTGCGGCATACTTAAAAATCAAGTGTGCATTGCTGTGTAGCAATTTTTCAAACAGCTCCACCTCTTCATCCGAATATCCCCTGATTTCCAGCCACTTATATTCTGGAAGCGTACATCTTGCAGAATCAAATCTATTTTCTGTAGGGCGTTCAAAATTTACAACAATACTCTGCTGCCCGTCTTTCTCTATCATCTGGGAATGTACAATTTCTGTTTCGTCAGCTAATGTCATATAAGGATACATCATAATTTGCACCTCCGTTCCTTGCTATATCTTTATTGTACCAAATTTAAAACAAAGAAAAGGGATTCTTTGCGCTATCTAATAATATAACGAAACGATCTATTATACAAAAGATGAGATGGCGCATATCCGTCATCTCATCCCTTATTTAGAACTATCTATTTCAGGACAGCCGCCGCCTCAACGGTTACTTATTTATCCTCTTTGACATGGCATCTTCGGATCCCCTTCTGCCCCGGGAAGCATTTTCTCTCCCCGGATCCAGGCTTCATCCACACATACATATTTCATACAGCTGCGGTTCCCATAGCTGTAGGCAGCGTGGATTTTTCCGTCCCTTGACTGCATCATTACCGGATATTCATACCGGCGGTTGTTGATATCGTTAAACGTTCCCACAAAGCCTTCGCCGAATTCCACTACCCGCTTATAAGGCCATGTCTTTCCTCCGTCATCGGAAATGGCAAAGGTAACAGGACAGCGCTGATCCGGCC
Organism: uncultured Lachnospiraceae bacterium; assembly: GCA_910586755.1. Lineage (GTDB taxonomy): Bacteria > Bacillota > Clostridia > Lachnospirales > Lachnospiraceae > UMGS1370. The sequence goes on along the minus strand of CAJUJM010000002.1, from coordinate 42,645 downwards.
ACACGGTTTTTTCGGTATTATCATTATATTTTACCGCATTGTAGATAACCGCCAGACTGCCGCTTTGAAGCTTTATTGCGGAGATGGAAGAGTTATTATTGGGAAGGCAGGTTGGAACCGGGCTGCTCCAGGTGTCTCCATCATCCTCGCTGTAAGCAATATAAATATAATCGGCAAACCGGCTCCGAAACAGGGCCGTCAGTTTTCCCGGTTCTGTTTCAATCAAATTAGCATGTACCCGGCCTGCGCTGTCCGGAATTTCCACTTCCCGCCAGGTTTTCCCCTGGTCATCCGAAATCTGCACTACCGTGATATCGCTTCCGTTTCTTGTATCGTCGGGAAAACAGATCCAGTTTCCAAATACCCATCTTCCGCTGGACAGAATCTGTATTTTCTGACGGCAGAAGGAACCGGGGCGGGAAAACATGGTTTCTGTAGGACCCCAGGTATAGCCGTTATCCTTAGAAATTTTCCGGCGGATTTCTGCCGTGTACTGCAGGTTCCAGGCGGGGCTGTTCTCCGGCGTCCGGGAAACCTGAGCCGTATACATCAGCCAGATTTCTCCATTCGGCGCCTGAAAAAGAGAGGGATTCTGTTCGGAGCGGGAAGGATCGTCGGAAACAATCTCATCCCTGCTCCAGGCGCTCTCCCCTGCTTTTAGCCGGGAAAGGGCAATGCTGATATCTGCATTTCCCTCATTGCTCCCTGCAAACCAGCAGGCCAGCAGATCGCCGTTTTGCAGCTCCAGAAGATCCACGGCGTGTACACTGTCATACTGGTTGGGAAGCAGCGACTCTACGGTATCCAGTAAACCATTGTGGTACAGACGGCCGTCCTTTTCCATCCCGTTTAACTCGATATAATTTCTCATTATTGATCCTCGCTTTCATCAGCCTTTCACTGCGCCAACCATGATACCCTTTTTAAAGTACTTCTGTACAAAAGGATAAACCAGGACAATGGGGAGCATGGATATGAAAATAGCTGCTGATTTTAAGTTCTGCTGGTTTAAGGTAATTCCGTTGATCATAACATTCTTAAAGGCCGTACTGGTTCCTGCGTCTGCGATAACCACATCTTTTAATACCTGCTGAATTACTTTTAAGCTGTCAGATTTCAGGTAAATCTGGGGAAGCAGATACTGGTTCCAGATGGACACGGCGTAAAAGGTGCCGATGGTTGCCAATATGGTTTTTGACAGCGGGAAATACAACCTTGTCAAAATCGTCCAGTCATTTGCTCCGTCTACAACCGCCGCTTCATCCAGTTCCTTGGGAATTCCCTCAATAAAGGTCTTGGTAATAATCAAAAACTGTGTGTTGATAGCGCCGGGGATAATCATTACCCACGGATTGTCAATAAATCCCAGCTTGTTAAATACAATGTACTGAGGAATAATACCGGCGTCAAATACCCAGGTAATGATAAATGCGCCCATCAGGAAATACCGCCCCTTAAGCCTGTCCCTAGAAAGGGCATAAGCCGTTACATAGGTGGTCAGTACGGCAACCACCGTTCCTCCAAAGGTATATAAAAAGGAATTTTTCAGTCCGGTCCATACGTTGAACTTACTGTTGTTCATGATGTATTTAAAGGCTTCAAAGTTAAACCCCTTGGGGAGAAAACTGACTTCTCCCCTCTGAAGATAGGTTCCGTTGCTGCAGGCCACAAAGAAAACGTACAGGAAAGGATAGATGCACACCAGGGCCACCAGCAGAAGGATTGTATTATTGATAATATCAAATACCGGCGTCTTTTTTTGTTTCATATGTCATTCCTCTTCTCTCAGAACAATCTTGTCTCGGCAAATTTGTCTGCTACTTTATTAACAGCGCTGACCATAATAAATGCGATTACAGATTTCAGGATATTTACCGCGGTTCCGTAGCTGTAATCCGGAAAGCCCTTTGACTCAAAAGCCATCCGGTAAACATAGGTCTGGATTACATCTGCTGTATCGTATACACTACTGTTGTACATTAACAGGATTCGATCCAGATTTACGGTAAAAATGTTCCCCACGCTGATAATCAGCATTACAATGATGGAAGTGGAAATGCAGGGCAGGGTGATTCTCAGAATCTTATCCCACCGGGTTGCGCCGTCCACCTCTGCCGCCTCATACAGAGAGGGGTCAATATTCATCATGGCAGCAATATAGATAATTGCCGAATAGCCAAAGGTCTGCCAGATCTCCAGAATCACATACAGCGGGCGGAACCATCCCGGCTTTGCCATAAAGTTAATGGGTTCTCCTCCCAGGCTTCGGATAATGTTATTGATAATACCGGAACTTGGAGAAAGGATAGTATAAAGGATACTTACCATAACCGCTGCTGAAATAAAGTACGGAAGAAAACTTAACGACTGTACGGTTGACCGAACCCATTTTAACCGAACCTCATTTAAAAACAATGAGAAAATAATGGGAATGGGGAATACTACAACAATTGTAAGGATAGCCAGTATAATCGTATTGACTACAACCTTGGGGATGTAGGGGTCGGCAAAGATTTTTGCGAAATTAGAAAATCCTACCCACTGGCTTCCGAAAATTCCCTGGAAGGCGCTGAATTTCTCAAACGCAATCACCATGCCCCCTACCGGGCCAATTTTAAACAGGATAAGACTCAGAAGGCCGGGAAGCAGTAGCAGATATAAAATCCAGTCCTTCTTAATATCCTTAATCAATCCTTTTTTCTTTCCTGCCATTCTTACCACTCCTTTCAAGAGTTAATTTCCGAATGTTGCATGGTAAGCCTCTAACTGGATTTCTTCAATTCTGGACAGGCCAAGACTGTTCATCTCATCCTGGAAAGCCTTCCATGTATCGGCGTTAAATTCCTTATTTCCTGTAACAAAGGATACAATACCGGCAATCTCTGCATCAAAAACAGTAGCAACCAGATTTGACAGTTCCTCTGTCTGCTCTACTGTGTATTTAATATTATAAGCCTCTAAAATATTCTCTTCTTTGTTCAGTCTTTCGGCTGCTTCTGCAATCAGCGGAGAGTTCCAGGCAAAGAAAGCCTCATTGTCTACGGGCCGGCATACGGTAAACCGATCGCTTAAGAAGGACCATCTCTTCTCGCCCTCGGGGGTAGCTTCTTCAGTAGCATAATCAACGATAAACGTCTTGGAGCCATCGCTTTCGGTCTTAAAACTTTCCCCTTCTACGCCGTAATTTGCCAGGGTGAGACCCTCTTCGGTATAGAAATAGTCAATAAACGTAAGGATGGTTTTAATCTTCTCTTCACTGCACTGTGCATTTACTGCGGTAACGCAATCCTCTTTATATTTGCAGCAGCTGGTTCCCTTTAAAATATTTCCGTTTTCATCCTGGAACATATCTAAAACGCCCATCTGGTAATCCGGATCCGCATCTTTTCCGCCATTTACCATAAACCACTCGGCCCGGTTATAATACTCATAGGCAAAAGTTGCATTTCCGTTAATCATTGCTGCTTCCCAGTCACCCTCAGTACGGGTATTTGCTGCAAACTCCGGATTAATCAGGCCTTCATCATACCAGGTCTTCATGGTTTCTACCATGGTATAAGCATTTTCATCCATAATATCCAGAGAACCGTCTTTCTGGTGGTCAATATAAACGCCATTGGATTCCTCAGCGGAAATATTGCTGGGGCATCCAAACCACGCTGCAAAACGGATGGGGTTCTCTCTGCCGTCTAAGGGATAGTAGTTGGGGTTCTCCTGAGAATAAAAGGCTTTCAATGTACGCATAGCCTCTGTAAAATCATTTACCGTCTTGATGGAAGCCGGATCCACGCCTGCTTTTTCCAGGTGATCCGCACGGTAAGCAACGTAGTCAATGAAAATCGGAGATTCTTTTACCAGTCCATAGATAGCGCCGTTCTCATCGGTAATCAGGGCTGCATAGTCCGGGTTTTCATCAATATATTTCTGCAGGTTCGGCGCATATTTTTTAATGTAAGGCGCCAGATCCGCAAAAGCGCCCTGAGGTCCATACACATTGGTCTGGGCCAGCTTGGTCATTACCGCATCCGGAAGGGTTTGAGAGATAATTCTCTGGTCGATCTCCGCATACACATCATTAAAGTCATCCGGTCCTTCCACATATTCTACGTGGATTCCGGTATTTTCCTCTGCCGCGTCGTACCATTTCAGCTCCTCAATCCAGTTCACATAAGTATTCCGCATAAACATGGTATAGCTGTTATCATCGGAGCTGGATACCTCCCCTCCGGTTCCGTCTGCTCCATTTCCCTGGGGCTGTGCCTCTTTTCCTCCGCATCCGGCAAGCATGGTTGCTGTCATAGCCGCGGTAAGGATTACAGATAAAATTCTCTTTCTCATGTTACTTCCTCCTTGTATTTTTTTAATCATTTATTTCTGCCTGCCATTGGCAAAGCTTACTGCATATGTAATGGCGTTTAACAGGCTAAGTTCGTTGGCCTTTCCTGTTCCTGCCTGATCAAATGCCGTTCCATGATCCACGCTGGTCCGGATAATGGGCAGTCCCAGAGTGATGTTTACCCCTTCTACGGCATCCCACTTCTGCTCCTTCTGATTATAGACAAAGCCCACTACTTTAAGGGGGATATGCCCCTGATCGTGATACATGGTAACTACGATGTCATACCATCCTCCTAGCGCCTTGGAAAATACTGTGTCCGCAGGAACCGGGCCTTCTGCAAGGATTCCCTCTTTTTTTGCTGCTTCCACAGCCGGAGCGATCTCTTCCAGTTCTTCTCTTCCAAATAATCCGTTTTCCCCGCAATGAGGATTTAAGCCGGCCACGCCAACCTTGGGATTTGCGATCCCCATCTCTTTACATGCCTGGCTGGCGATTCGGATTACTTCCAGGATTCTCTCCTTCTTTACCCGGTCACAGGCTTCCCGAAGGGATACATGGGTGGATACATGGACAACCCGGAGATTTTTATGGGCTAACATCATGGTATATTTATGGGTCCCGGTAAATTCTGCATAAATCTCTGTGTGTCCGGAATAGTGGCGCCCTGCCAGATTAATGGCTTCTTTATTCAGGGCATTGGTTACCGTTGCATCCACCTCTTTGGCCATAGCCAGCTCAATGACTTTTTTCACATATTGAAAGGCGGCTTCCCCGGCTGCGGCAGATACCTTACCGATTTCAAGGCTGCCCATGTCCACGCACTTCATGTCAATCACATCGATACAGCCGGGAACATACAGTCCATCCGCCGGTTTTTCTACCACATTCATCCGGATCTCTGTCCTGCCTGTCAGCTTTGCCGCATTCCTTAACACACTCACATCTCCAATTACCAGGGGGCGGCACGTTTCATAAACAGAGTGAGACGCCAGCGCCTTTACCGTTATTTCCGGCCCGATTCCCGCCGGATCACCAAGGGTAATACCAATCAAAGGTCTCATGGTTCTTTCTTCCTTTCTACTTCATTCCCAGTTCCCGGTTTTCGTCAATTACCCGCTGGATTGCCTGAATCCCCTCATCCGGGATCTGGTTAAATGGCGCCCGGCATTTTCCTACCGGATAGCCCAGCATGGCAACCGCGGTTTTTACGATAGTATTGGGGTTTCCATATTTAAAACAGTTGCGGAAGGAACGGATGGAGTCCTGAGCCTTTCTTGCCCCTTCCAAATCCCCCTTTATAAACCGCTCATAGATTGCAGTCATCGTTTCCGGATAGACATTGGCGCATCCGGCGATCCCTCCGCTTCCCCCTGCCAGCAGGTTCCAATAGATTAGAGAATCGTTGCCGGAAAGAACCACAAAATCTTCTCTTTTCCTGGTCCTCTCCAGGTACTGGAGCATGTTGTCAAAGTTTCCGCTGGAATCTTTCACCCCGACAATATTCTCCACTGCAGACAGCCTCTCCACCAGGGCCGGGGACAGGCTGTTTCCCGTTCTGGCCGGAATATTATAGAGAACCACCGGGATGGTTACAGCCTTTGCCACCGCCTGGTAATGCTGGTACAATTCCTCGTCAGAAGCCTTTGCAAACCAGGGTGTAATCACTGAGAGGACATCTGCTCCCAGGGACTGGGCCATCTGGGACATGCGGATGGTATCCTTTGTCCCGACGCAGCCGCTTCCTGCATAGACCGGAACTCTTCCCGCATTTTCCTCTACTACAACCGCTAATACTCTTTCCTTCTCTTTTTCATTCAGGATGTAGCTCTCCCCATTGGTCCCAAAAGGAAACAGCCCGTGTACCCCCGCCTGAATCAGGCGGTTTACCTGATTTCGAAGCTCCGGCTCGTTAATAGACTCGTCCTCATTCATGGGGGTAATAATGGGGGGAATAATCCCTCTTAATACCGTCATTGCGTTTCTCCTTCCTTTTTAATTCATAATTTCCAGATACAGCCTGCGGGCATCTTCACAGGTAACTTCTTTTTTATTATTGTTCAGCAGACGCTTGACCTCAAGCCCTGCGGTAACCAGCTCTTCTAATACTTCTGTGCCAATTCCAAATGCGGAGAGAGAGGACGGAATTTCCAGACGCCGGATAATTTCTTCCATCCGCTCTAAAAGCCTGTCTGCCTTTTCTTCCTCTGTCATCTGAAGATTTTGCTCTTCTTTCCCTGCCACTGCATCAAAGAGCTCAGCCAATTCCTTTTGGCAGGCAGGCTTGTTAAACCGCATAACCGGAAGCAGCAGTATGGCGTTTGAAACACCGTGGGGAATGTGATACTTTCCTCCTAAAGGATAGGACAGAGCGTGAACTGCTGTGGTTCCCGAAGAGGAAATCGCCACTCCCGCATAAAATGCCCCTATCAGCATATTGGTTTTGGCTTCCTCAGCCTCAGGTTCTTCACATGCCGCCAGAATATTATGAAAAATCAGCCTTGCCGCTTCTTTTGCAAATAAATTGCTGAAGGTATTTGCTTTGTTGGAGGTAAAACACTCCACCGCATGGGCCATGGCGTCAATTCCTGTGGAAGCTGCTATCTTTTTGGGCAGGCGGGCCAGAAGGCCGCCGTCCAGAATCACCATATCCGGAATCATTTCCGGGTTGACAATGCCAACCTTCAGCTCTTTTTCCGGTACTGCCACAATACTGTTCATAGTTGCCTCAGAGCCGGTTCCGGCCGTAGTGGGAATCATCATGGTCTTTACGCATTTCTTTCCAAGACCTGGGTTTTCCAGAAGCTTTCTCACGGTCAGGAAATCATTTGCCGCAATGGACGCCAGCTTTGCCACATCCATAACGCTTCCGCCGCCTACCGCCACGATTAAGTCTGCTCCTGTCCGGCGGAATTTCTCAACGATTTCCTGGGCCTCATCACAGCTTGGCTCAGCCGGAAGATCGGTAATAATTGTAGTATCCAGTCCTGCTGCCTTTAACTGCTCCAGCGGAATCTCCAAAAGCCCGGCCTGCTCCACCCCTTTATCGGTAAATACTGCAGCCTTTTTAAATTTTCCCTCTGTTATTTCCCTGATTCTGCCAAGGGCCCCTTTGCCGCTGTATACGGCCTTTGGCATGGAAAGAGAATATTGTTCCAACATGTTTTTTACCTTCCTCCTTTTACCAGTTTTTCTACTTCCATCAAAAGCTTTGGCTCCCCAAATCCGCCGGATTTGGAAATAATCCATTGTTCCTTCCCCTGCACTGCTATGGAAGAGAGAACCGTTCCCTGTTCCAGCTCCCGGTAAATGGTAATCTCCCTGCAGCCCATCTCTGTGATAAAGCTGGCCAGGGTATCCCCGCCGATAATCATAAGCGTGGCCTTAAGCCCCATTTCCAAAAGCTGTTTTAAAGCGCCTCCCAGAGTCCGGGAAATGGTCACCCGGGCCTGCTCCAGAGGAATATGGTTCTCTTCTCTGTATCTGGCCACTTTTTCCATATCGGAAATTCCAGTTTCAATGATACAGGTAATCCCCGCCTCGCAATCCTGTTTTACCTGGCCAAGCCACGCTTTTCCCTCTTCTGAATGTAAGTATCCCGGAGTAAGCTGCTGAACCGGCGTCATGGTAATCCGTTTCATCCCTTTCTTTTCCGCATACTCAATCTGTCCTCTGGTTATTTCGTTAATACTTCCGCAGACCACCAGCATGCTGCCGGTAATCTCAGGAATTTCCACTTTCCGGGTTTCCAGCTTCAGGAAATCTCCCAGGACAGAGGCAAAACCCGCGCATCCGGCCATGACGCCCAGACGATTTTGTCTCATCAAGTCTCCTGTAATTGCCCTTATCTGTGCTTCGCTGGAAGCGTCAAAGATACCGATCTCTGGTTCTTCCCCTCTTACATAGCAGCTGCTTTCCTTATATTCTGCTGTCTTTACAGATACTTCATGAAACAAATCCGCTACATTAGCGGATACCACAGGTTCAAAGGGATCCCGCCCAAAGGCGCTTTTGTCAATGGGAATCCCGTCTACGTAATGAACTCCGTCTACGGTAATCCGGTTCATGGCCGGCAATGCCGGAATAAAAGTAAGGTATCGCTCTTTACTGGCCATAAGGGCGGCTTCCAGTTCCTTTCCAATATTTCCTCTCAGCCCCGAATCAGTTTTCTTATAAATATAGGGAATTTCTGCATTTTTCGCCATATTTACCAGATCCCAGACTTTTTGGTAGGCTTCCTTTCCATCCAGATGCCTTGTCTGAGCGTCAACGACCAGTACCTGGGCCTGAATATATTTCAACGCCTCTTTGCTCTCCGGAAGATAACTGAGAACTTTTGTTGTCATCCCTTTTCCGGCAAACTGTACCCCGGTATCAAGAGCTCCTGTAAAATCGTCTGAAATTACAAGAAGTTTGATCATGTTATCTTACCACCTCCACTTGTTTCATTTTAAAACTATAGATTTGAGGAAATCTGCTGTTCCCTTCTGTTTGTCTAATAGTACCAATAATATAGGAGATTTTCAAGAATTTTATCATTTTAATTGTTTTAATTTGAAACTAATTTGTTTTTCCTATAACTCATAAATATTTTTTAACGTATTTGTTTTAATTAGGAACACAAAAATAGAAACTGATTTTAGAATATTTCATTCTAAGTCAGTTTCTATTCATTCACTCTCTTTATTCCAAAACCAGCCATTCTTCCGGAATTCGAAGCATCTGTCCCGGAATCAGCAATTCCTGATTCTCTAATCCATTGACCGCCGCCAGCTCCGGATAGCGGTTCCCATCTCCCGTATACTCCCTGGCGAGCTTATAGAGGCAATCCCCCTGCTCCACCCTCCGCTTACAGGGCAGCCAGGTAAAATGTTTCAAAAATTCATCCACTTCATATAAAGAAGGCCGGTAATTATCCCCCTGATTGGTAAACAGCAGCAGCCATTCCGCCTCATAGCCTGAAACATCCGAGTACTGCAGAGGCAGAGCGGCCACATTGTCAATCATCCCATAGGCATCCCCCACCGCCGCACGGGCAAGCATATCATCCCGGTAATGTACCAGCCAGGTTTCCGGCTGACCGCTCTGCTCACAAATCACCGTTTTCACATGCACATCATCTTTATAGCTCTGTCCCGGATGAAGCCAGTGTGCCCCTTCCATTCCAAGCCACACCTGATGCCCCGTATCCTTCACAAAATTCCCATGCTCATCCAGATAAGCCCCAATATCCGTAAGTCCCCCAGGCACCCGCATCACCCACACCTGCAGGCTGGAATCCCAGTCTCCATCCTTCTCAATGCACAGAGCATACGGCGAAACCCGCTTAATGGAATATCCCTTCTCACTTCGCAGGCAGAACTCCTCACAGAGAAAAGCTTCTCCCCGCCCGGCTGTCAGCCCGGACTCTGTCACTCCAAGAGGAATCAGCGGAAGCTTCTCCCTGGCTTCCTCCAAATCAAACTCCCAATTATTCCCCCTGTCAGAAACACTCCCATGATCCGTAAGCCAAAGCTTTAACTCATCCTCTGTAAGCTCTGCTACACTCTCATGGCGCATAGCCCCTTTTGCCGTCCCCTTCAGGGACACACACCCGCGAACCGTATGAGTCCAAAAAAGAGTACCTCCGGCAATGGCATATGTATCCTCCACTCCTTCCTCCAGTATGGAAATCCTCCCCTTATTATAACAATATTCCAGATTATTCCGGCCCATCCGGCCGCAAATCCCAGCGGCCATAGCCCGTTCATACCACTCCGGCTCCTCCGGATAAATATACCCCTTCTGATACCGGACCGAAACTTCCCCCTCATTTCCACATTCATAAATATTGGCACAATCATTATAAGCACAGATCCCGCCGGCTTCCCAGGTTCCCCGAATCCTTCCATAATTCACGCATCCCCGAATTTCCGGAACAATAGGCTCTTCCCTGCTCTCCCCCTCCAGAACTTCACACTTGCTAAGACCCGCGATCCCCCCGGCCCCGTAGTCTCCCAGACTGTCCACCACAACCTCCGCCCGGTTTACACAGTCCTTAATAAATCCCCGGTTCACCCCAACCAGTCCTCCTACATAGCAGGCTGTGCCTTCCACCCGGCCTCTGGTCTCGCAATTCTCAAGCCTTCCGTAATTCACCATACAGAGCATTCCAACCCCATACTCGTCCATATCCCAAATAAGCGAGGGCGCCTCAAAAATCAGATCGCGCACCACCCCTTCCCGTTCCAGACAGACAAACATCCCATTTCCTGCCTCTGATACCCAGGTAATTTGATGTCCGTTCCCGTCAAAGGTCCCTCTATAATTCAAAATCGCCTGCCGTATATAGGGATGACCCTTAAGGACATACCTCTCCTCTGTCTCCATATTCACATCCGCCATCAACCGCGCGTCAACCGCCACAGCCGCCTCATCCTCCGGATTTTCCTTCCTAGCCCGATTCATGTACCCTGCAAACCGGAGATAATCCCTGGCGCAAAAAATCTCAAACACTCCATCTGAAAAGCAGGGATCCTCCTCAATAGAAGCATAAAGAGGATCCTTTGCTCCTTTAAAGTCCTTAAATTCCAAAGCCAGCCCCTCCGCCAAAGCCCCAATCATCAAAACACACCCAACAACAATCCGCCACTGCAATCTCATAACCCCTCCGGTAATCCGATCTCTTCCTATAGCTTTTACAATCTTTTCAACAAAAATGTTCCACATCAACTTTCTTCATTTAAATATCTCCACAAAGTAGTCCGTCCAATACCGAGCCGTTTGGCCGCCAATGTCTGATTATTCCCGCACTGGGACAGAACCACCCTGACAATTTCCCGGGTCATTTCACTTAAAGGCCGGTCATAGTCAAAGGCCGCTGACGTAGCAGGGACATACTGCCGTTTTTCCTTTTCTATTGTCTGAGACACGATATCAGGCTGAATATATGAGGTTGAGGTAAGCATTACCAATTCCGTCAGCACTCTTTTTAACTGAAGAAAATTATCCGGCCATTGGTAGGCGGTCAGCAGCCTGAGAGCTTCCGGCGTAAATCCCACAATCTGCTTTGACAATTCTACATTAAGGGTATTTAAATACAGGTTGGCGGCATTTTGAATGTCACTGGTCAATTCTCTTAAAGGCGGCATATAAATCGTAGTGCACGCAAGACTGTCAATGAAATTCTTGGATGGGTCTTCCGTATCGGAATCCAGAGTCTGAGAGCAGGAAATCAGGATACGGTTTCTCTTGTATGCGTTTGTATCCACCAAAAGAGAGAGAAGCTGGTTTTGCCGGCTCTTAGACAGATCCTGTATATTGCTGATAAAGATGGTATTGTTCTGGTCATTAAAAGGGGAGTTATAATTATTGACCATATAATTCCAGGTTCGGTCATTGATGATCTGACAGTCAATGGTAACATAAGGATATTTTTTCATAGAGCTTTCCAGATACAGTTTTGCCGCCATCTGATTTTTTCCGGATCCCCGCTCTCCCAGTATCATTACGGGTATCGTATTCTGGTTGATCATTTTAATTTTTTCTTCCATAAGCCTTGCGCTGGCAGTAAGGGAGTAGAAGCTGCTGGAATATCTGGCGGACATTTCCGTAAAAGTGGAAAAACGGATCCCGTGTTTACTTCCCCCAACAGGAAATGGATTCTGCTCCAAAGAGAAAATGTAACAGGTTTCCCCAACAAATTCGGTTTCCTCTGCCCAGATGGAATATAATTCGTTATCAATCCGGTGAAATGCCTTGGCCGGAATTGGACGGGAATCCCGCATCATCTGCCGTAAATACTCTGTAACAGAAGCCAGATTTTCTTTATTATAGGTAGAAAACAATACAACTCCATTTTTTTTCATAATCATGGTCTCTGTGCCCTTCATCTCCAAAGCCTCGGTAAACAGACGGCTTCTGGCCTTTGTTTCCTCCATGGCCCTGCACATCTTGATAGAAAATTCGATGGCGCTTTCGATCCCCTCTGTCCCGGATAAAATAAGAATCGGTTCCAGTCCGGCTTCACGAGTCACGGTTTCCGTAATCACATCGCATAAAATGAAGTTGATTCCCTCTCTCTTTAATTTCTGCAAAACCTGGTCCAGCTCATCCGGATGTTGAATCGTAATGGTATTCATTTTATAGTTCATCATCTCACACAGGATATGAGCCGGCTGTGTAATGTTGGGATAGCCTACAATGGCATAGGGTTCCGTAAGATTTTCCAAAAGCAAAATAGCTCTTAAAATATCATTTACGGATATGGGAATCTCAACAACAGGAATGGATGCTATTTCCTGAATCATTTTAGCGGTTCCGCCCCGGGACAAAATCAGATCAAATCCCCGATTCATATGCTGCTGGGCAAGCTGAACCCCATCCTCCAGATTTCCTGTGTAGGCAGCTATTTCGATTTCCTCGTATTTCTCTGCCAAGGTCATCATAGAATTTCGTAAATTCGGATAAGGCGCAATGCCTAAAATTCGATACTTTGTTTTCCACTTCTTCTCCATCCTGTTTCTCCACCTTTCTCCCATGCTCAAAACGTTTCATTATGAAAATATTTTATCACATCTCGTTTTTATATGCAATAAAGTTTCAAAAAAGAACATATAATAAATTTCTTTTCATTGAAATATATCGAAAAACATAGTATTCTTTATTCTGTCAGAGGTACACTAACATTAAGGAGAAAAAGCTATGCTAATTACTATTTTATTATTCGCTTTGGGATTGGTTTGTCTGATTAAAGGCGGAGACTGGTTTGTGGACGGCTCCACAGGAGTTGCCCGTAAGTTCCGTCTGCCGGAGCTTCTTATTGGAGCAACTATCGTTTCCATTGGTACTACACTTCCAGAAGTTATGGTTTCCACCACCTCGGCACTAACCGGTCACGGCGAAATCGCTTATGGCAATGCCATTGGTTCTATTATCTGTAATACTGCCCTGATTGCTGCGATTACCATTACCGTAAAACCCGCTCCTGTCAACCGTTCTGCTCTGGGCACCCCCGTATTCTTTTTCTTTATTTCCGCTTTTGTTTACGCTGGAGTTGCCTATTTTAATGGCTATTTCAGCCGGTTTGTTGGTCTTGCACTTCTGGCAATTTTTATTATTCATATGATTGTTGCTGTAATGCAGATGAAAAGTACTCCTGTGGAAAGCCAGGATCTTGAGAATGATGAAGCAGAAAAATCTTTGGGCAAGAATATCCTCCTGCTGGTGATTGGCGCGGCCCTGATTGCGGTAGGCGCGGATCTTCTGGTGGAAAACGGAACCCTGATTGCTCAGGCTCTGGGCGTGCCCGAGTCGGTGATTGCCCTGACCCTTGTAGCCCTGGGTACTTCCCTGCCGGAGCTGGTAACTGCCATTACCTCTCTTTTAAAAGGCCATGGGGCCCTTTCTCTGGGAAATATTATCGGCGCCAACCTTTTTAATTTAGTATTGGTCAGCGGTGTATCCGCTGCCCTGGCCCCTTTCAGCGTACCCCAAAGCTCTACGCTCTTTGGTTATAATTCTTCCCTGGTTTTGGATATTCCGGTAATGTTTGCCGTTATGCTGATAATGACGGTTCCGGCTCTTATCCGCGGAAAGCTCTTCCGCGCACAGGGAGTTATACTTCTGCTTATCTATGCAGTATTTTGTATCATCCAGTTTAGTCTGTAATAATAAATATCTTGTTACTGTAAAAAATTGAAGTAGGGAGGAATTTCTCAATGATTATTGATCGTATGGAAAATATGATGAATTATATATCTGTATTGCCCGGCTTAAAGAATGGGATAGAAAAAATACGGGATCTTACCGAATTTATCCCGGGGCGGTATGAATTTGACGGTGGATTTTTCATGATCCAAAAAGGCGTGACACGGCCTATTGAGGAAGGAAGCTTTGAATCCCACAAAAAATATATTGATGTGCAGATCCTTCTGGAAGGCAGCGAGGAGGTAGCCTGGGAGGATATCCGCAAGCTTACCGTCACTGTCCCCTATGATCCGGAAAAAGATGCCCAGCGTCTTACCGGCTCCCGTGAACATACAATGAAAATTACTCAGGGAATGTTTTATGCTGCATTTCCCTGGGACGGCCACCAGCCGGTAGCCCATACCAGGGAAATGCAGAGCTTTACTAAAATTGTGTTGAAACTGCCAGCTTTTTGGGATAGCGAAAACAGCTCACGGTAACGTATTTGTCCCCCTTTACAGCATAGCGCCGTTTTCGTCAAACTGGTAGACGGTTCCGTCAATGGTCAAAGCCGTCCCTGCCGCCATAATGCCGCCGTTTGCCGGGTCTAAATAATACCAGGTTCCGTCTAATTCTTTCCAGCCGGTGATTTTCTGATGGTTCTCAAAGTAGTACCACGCCCCGTCAATGGATTTCCAGCCTGCTGATGGAATTACCTGGCTGTAATCGGTAAACGCCATCTCAATACATACCGGCCCTTCAATGCCATTTACCCTGCCGTCCTCCGTACACTGCCAGATGGTGCGGCCCGGGTAGCTGTTGATGCTTCCATAACGGGCGTACCAGATATCATAGGGAATCTGACTGGTATCCATCCGATTTACCAGCCAGTCATTGTAGCTGAATACAATAGGATGAAAACCTGCCGCCTGTACGGTACTGCAGAATGCGTTAATAATATCCGTCAGCTCCTGTTTGGTAAGCCCTGCCTCTTCCACCACCTTGGACTCCACATCCATGGCAATGGGGTAGGAAATCTGATACTCTTTGGCGGTTCTCACCGCAAACTGGGCCTCCCGTGCAGCGTCCTCCACGGTTAATGCCTGGGAATAGAGATAAGTTCCCACCTGCAGGCCGGCTGCCGCCGCATCTCTCATATTTCTGTCAAAATAGGGATCCAGGTCATCCACATAGCCCATGCGGATAATGGCAAAGCGGACATCATCTGCCGCCACTGACGCCCAGTCAATATTCTGCTGGTATTTGGATACGCTGACTCCTCTTGATAAAACGCCCTCAATGGCAGATCCCTGTGCGTCCCTGTATTGTCCGTTCACCTTTTTAAAAGCGTTATTTGGGGAATCCGTATCACTCCGGTTCAGCCCATCAGTAGTCTCCAGTCCCATTCCCGGCCCGAATTCCATACTGTCCGCGTAAGCAGTTACCGGAGCTGCGCTCCAGAAAATCCCTACAGCCAAAGCCAGAAAAGTCAGGCCCCTTTTTATATCTTTCTGTATCTGTCCCTTCATCGTCTCCTCCTTTTTGCCCTGCATTCCGGGCATATAGGCATACCCTTTTTGTTTTTCCTATCATACTCCAAGATCTTCCTGTATTCAAGCAATGGATTAAAATCGTAATGATTGTTAATCTTTTTGTAAGGTTAGGAAATCCTGCCGTTATAATCGCATTTCTGACAATGGAGCATGGTATGTTCGGTATCTTCTTTATGGTAGGCGCCTGACCACTGACAGATACTTTGCAGGATCGGGACGACAGACATCCCTTTGTCTGTAAGAGAATACTCTACCCTGGGCGGAATTTCATCATAAGATTTCCGATTTACCATTTGGTTTTTCATAAGTGTTTTCAAAGAAGCGCCGAAAACTGTATCTGTGATATTGGTAAGCTCACTCCGCAGTTCACTATAGCGCAAAGTCTCTTTTGCTGCCAGAACACAGATAATCCGTGAATTCCATTTGCCCCCGAATACATCCAGTCCGTATTCCAGCGGGCACCGAATATCCTTATCTAACTTTGGTTTATACAAACCCTGTAACCCCCCTTTTCAACTTCCGGAAATTCCCTCTATGTATTCTTGTTCGCTGAGGGTATGTCCATAATTATACTACATTTTAAAATCCCTGTATATATGCAAACAGGCGCAGAGCATTTTGATACTCTGCACCTGTCGCTTTTGTCCATCTTACAGAACTTTCTTATTATTCTCTCCGGGAGTGGTTACAATAACCTTTTCCGGCGTAATAATCAGCGCCCCCTTTGCAGTTGCTGCGCCGTGAAACATCTCCTCCACCATAGCCTTAAATGTATCCACAACCGCTCCCTCTGTCACATATTCTGCAGCGCCCTTAATCTGGTATCCTTCCAGAGATTTCCCGTCATACACGGAAATGGCAATTCTGCCGCCGCTTGCTTTCAGATTATTCAGTGTGGTCTCAAGGAATACATCCCCCACAACCAGTTTTCCATCCTCTGTTATGTCTTTGAAGGCTACGGGAACCACATTGGGCTCATTGTCCCCACAAGTAGCAATATCCCACATACTCTCTGCCAGCAGCTTTTTTACATGTTCATTCAACATACCAATACCTCCTGAATTTAATTTCTATAATTAAAATTGATATGTTGAATTATAGCTGGCAGGCTTTGCTGATTCAAGATATTAGCAAATTAGTGAGTCACTAATAAATTTCATAGTGGTTGCCTGCCCCTCCTTTAACAAAGGATAAGCCTCTTTTCTGTTCTTTCCACAACCTCTCTTCCTTCAAATTCCTCTTTATCCCTTGCCTCATATATTCTTCTTACAAACTTTTCATCCTCTGTTTCTCCATATCTGAGACGATGCTCAATTAAAAGATTATCTGCATACGAATAGGAAAAATATGGTTCCATATTCTCTTTACGAAACCTATAGGAATATCCTTGCCCTACAGATTCACCTATCATATCCCATAAAAATCTGTATATATTTTTGCTGGTTAAAATGTCTTGAAGGTATGTAATATAATCCGCAATTCCGTCACGTTTTTCGTTCTCTCTAAACATACAAAGATAATATGATACTGTAATAAATATTTGTGTCTGTTTGTTGATTTCCATGTCCCCATAGCGAAAGTATAGCACAAACCACTACTTTGGGCTACCTTAACCCACCGTCTAAAGCCAGTGGGATTGCGGTAGCCTTATTTCAACATAAAAAGACCTCCCGCTGCTTGTCAGTTATGCCAAACAGGAGGAGGTCATTGTACACCCATTGCCGGGATTTCCCTTACCTCTCATCTGTATCCCAGTTATGATAAACCGCCTGCACATCGTCATCCTCATCTAACAGGTCCAGGGTACGGTTGATTTTTTTGATATCCTCGTCGCTTGTCAGCTCTACCCAGGTCTGAGGAATCATGGTGATATCCGCCTGAGCCATAGGAATACCGGCAGACTCCAGGGCCTCCCGGACTGTACTGAAATCATCCGGATCGGTGAGAACCTCATAGCTGTCCTCTTCCTCTGCAAAATCCTCCGCTCCTGCGTCTAATGCCGCCATCATCAACTCGTCCGCGTCCATATCGCATTCTTCCTTATCAATGATGATCTGGCCCTTCTTGTCAAACATATAAGATACACAGCCAGGGGTTCCTACGTTTCCGTCTCCCTTGGTAAAAGCGCTTCTTACGTTGGCGGCTGTCCGGTTCTTATTATCGGTCAGGGCATCTACAATGATTGCCACGCCGCTGGGGCCGTATCCCTCATAGGTAATTACCTCATAGTTTACAGAATTGGCATCGCCTGCCGCCTTTTTAATGCCTCTGTCAATGGTGTCGTTAGGCATATTATTAGCCTTTGCCTTGGCAATCACATCCCGCAGCTTGCTGTTGTTGGCCGGATCCGGTCCGCCCTCTTTTACTGCAACGGCAATCTCGCGCCCGATTACTGTAAAGATCTTGCCCTTTGCCGCGTCGTTTTTCTCTTTCTTATGTTTGATATTGGCAAATTTAGAATGTCCTGACATAAAATAAACAACTCCTTTTTCTCTCTTCCGTGTCAAATCCCTTCATATCTTAGCACTATTGACTGGCTTTTGCAAGTGGGAACTCCAAAAGAATCCGCCATATACGCCGCCTTTTTCACCGCTTCCTCTCCGTCTTCTTTCATCAGGATATTCAATTGCCAGTAATAGCCGCCGCAATACAGGGCATATCTTACCTCATATCGGTAGTCCGCCTGGGGATCTGTATACAAAATCTCCGCCATGTAATAGCTGGCTTCCGGATCCTGATCCGAATCCGCCAGGCCTGCCTCAAAGTTTATTAAATCAAACTTCTGGCTGATTCCCGTATTTAAAATCAGCTCTCTGCAGTCTTCCTCCGTATCAATGTAAGGATAAATCTCCCGGGCCTCATCCTCCGGCAGGTGGACAATGTCCACTCTTCCTCCTTTTCCTGCAAAACTGTCCAGCTGTCCGTCCCCCAGGGCTTCCAGCTGCCAGCTTCCGTCGGGAAAGGTAATGGTAAAACCATCCTCCCTATAGGAAGTATCATAGATCCAGGACTCTTTGGAATATTCGTAGGCATTTCTCACTTCCTCATAGGGAATAAAAGCGGACCATACGCCGTTAGTCTCCACAAATATGGTTCCTGCCCCGCCATTCTCCCGGATATAGATGGGGTCTCCTTCTGTCAGGCAGACAGCCTCAAAGTCTGCCTGGGGCTCCCCTTCCTCCAGGGCCACGGCTACCTCTCCCGCCAGCCGGTAATCCTGGGGAGCAGATGTAAAGTCCGTATCATAAGCCCATGCATAAATTTTTCCTTCCACCATCACCCTGGCATCTCTGAGAACCGGCGTCCCCTGAGAACCGGCGTCAGAGGAAGCCGGAGTGGTTTCCGGAGCAGTGGTAACCTCCGGCGGAGTCGTTTCCCCGGTAGTCTCCACAGCTTCCGGCTGTTTCATCTCCTGGCTCTTGCAGCCCCCCGTCCATACTGCCAGGGCCAGGACTGCCGCTGCCGTTCCTGCCTTTGTCTTTGTCAACCAATTCTTTCCTTTCATTCCATTACACTCCATTCTGTATGGCCATTTTTCCCCGCAGCCTTTTCAGGCAGTGGTAAAAGGCCGGTATTAAAAACAAATCCGCAAGGATCCAGGCTGCCGGGCTGCCGATGCAGGCGGCAGGGTAACCGAAAACCGGAACCAGCACAAACCCTACTGCGGAACGTCCGATCATCTCGCAGACTCCTGCAATAATGGCAAAGGTACTGTATCCCATTCCCTGAATGGCAAAACGCATTACATTGACAAACACCAGGGCAATGTAAAACATACTGTTGCCCACCAGGAACATCCATGCCTGATGGAGGATCTTCGTCTCCCCTGCATCTACAAACAGCAGAGAAATCTGCTCTCCAAAGAAAAACAGCACAGCAAAAGCCAGGACTGAATAGATAACTCCCATAACGGCGGCATACCTGACGCCCTCTCTCACCCGGTCAATTTTTCCTGCGCCTACATTCTGTCCTGCCCAGGTAGCCATGGTTCCTCCCAGGGCGTCAAAGGGAGTGCAGAAAAAGAATCCGATCCGCCCTCCTGCGGTGACAGCCGCCACAGCCATGGAACCCAGGGAATTGACGGCTGTCTGAAGGATTACATTTCCGATGGCGGTTATGGAATACTGAAAACCCATGGGAATTCCCATCCCGCACAGCGCCATCATGAGACGGCCATTTACTCTCAGCTCTTCCCGGTTCATCTTTAAAACCGGATATCTGGAGCGCATAAACAGCAGGCATAAAGCCCCGGATACTCCCTGAGAAATTACCGTAGCGTAGGCCGCCCCGGCAGGCCCCAGCTTCATGACCACAATCATAAATAAATCCAGGCCAATGTTTAACACCGAAGCCATGAGCAAAAAGTAAACCGGTGTTTTACTGTCTCCCAGGGATCGGATAATTCCCGATGTCATATTGTAGAGAAAAGTAGTGGGAATCCCCAGAAAAATCACGAAAATGTAGCTGTGAGCCTGATATAAAATATCCTCCGGCGTTTTCATCCAAACCAGAATATCCATACAGAGTGAGGAAACCACCGCTGTCATTATCACGGACACTCCCATGGACAGCCAGACCCCATTGGCTACAAACCGGCGCAGACCCGAATAATCTCTGGCCCCAAACTTCTGGGCCACCGGAATGGCAAAGCCGCTGCACACCCCGATACAAAAACCGTTAATCATGAAATTAATAGAACCAGTGGAGCCCACTGCCGCAAGGGCGGTGACACCCAGATATTTTCCTACAATAATCGTATCTACCATGCTGTAAAACTGCTGAAATAAAAAACCCAAAAACATGGGGATAGCAAATCCTATAATCAATTTTAAGGGCGCTCCCTCTGTCATGTCTCTTACATTTTCCTGTGCCATTGCAGTTATGTCCTTCCTCTCATTTTGGTGCGTTTACTATCATAACTCAATCGCCAAATTTTTCAACTACTTTTTTCTCTTTCCCGGCACATGTATTCCCGCGGGCAGCCAGGCCGCCGCGCTTGCACGGATATCTGGCGGCTGCCATGGGCAGGCTTTCACAGCAAATCTGCATGCGCCCGGCGGTGAACTTCTATAATAAAAGACGCAGTAACCCCAGTCTGACCGGACTCACTGCATCTGCACTTTCTCTATACTTCAACCTTTTCCTCTGCCTGCTGCTCCATTTTACATGGAAAGGCCCGGACAGACTGGATCATCTTATTTTCTACCTTTAATATCCGGAACTCATACCCCAGACAAATAACCACCGGCTCTTCCCCATCCCCCGGGATCCTCCCAAGTTTGGAAATCAAAAAGCCGTTAATGGTATCGTAAACCTCTTCCCCCTCTTCTTCGAAGGAAATCTCAAGTACCTTTGCCGCCTGTTCTAAGGAAGCCATACCGCTCATCAGGAAGCTTCCGTCCTCCTCTGCTGCAATCAGATCTTCCTCCACGTCATATTCATCCATAATGTTTCCTACAATCTCTTCCAGTATGTCCTCCATGGTCACAATCCCCACAGTCTGCCCATACTCATCCACTACGATTTCCATATGGGTTTTCTGGGACTGCATCTCCCGGAACAGGTTGTCCAAGTTGCGGGTTTCCGGAATAAAGTGAGGCTCCCGAAGAAGTTCAGGTATCTGATCCAAAGTACGATCCTTATATTCTTCCTGCTCAAAAAATATCACTGCATCTCTCATATGTAAGACGCCGATAATATCGTCAATTTCTTCCCGGTACACCGGATAACGGGAATTGCTTCCCTCTTTCAGGATAAAGTCCAGGGCCTCTCTTAAGGTAAGGGTACAATCTAAGGCCACCAGATTTTTCCTGTGAGTCATAACATCCTCTGCTGTCTTTTCGTCCAGCTCAAAGATGTTGGTAATCATCTCCACCTCGTCCGCTTCCAGAACTCCCTGCTCATGCCCCTCATTCACCATAGATTTAATGTCTTCTTCTGTTACATTGTCAACATTCTTGTCTATATCCACGCCCCAGACCATTAGCGCCAACCTGGTAACTCTGTTAATCAGAACCGTCACAGGAGTGGTGATAAGCAGCAGCCCTTCTATAACCTTCAAAAGCCTTTCTGACCACCGCTCCGGCTCCCTTAAGGCTAATTCTTTGGGAATAAGGATTCCAAAGGGCACAAACAGCAAAAGAATCACTGCCGCTGATACCACAATGGACACAGGGTGGATCCACAGCTTTCCTTCTGTAAATTGTCCTAAAATGCCTGACTCCATCCAGGCTGTCAGCCGCCTCCAGATCCGAAATCCCACTGCCATCTGCAGAGAGTCTGTAATCACCAGCAAAGTAAGAATAAACTGCCTGGGATGATTTGCAATCTGCAAAAGCCGCTTTGCCTGGGAATCACCGCTTTCTGCTTTCTCTTCTAATCTGGCTCCATTCACATTTTGAATGGCAGCCCCAAATCCGTACAAAATCGCATTCAGTATTAAAGCTGTCAAAACAATGACAATACTGATAAGCGAATAGCCATCGTCCATTGGACTTTTAACACTCCTTTATCTTGAAAATTTTGGTACTTTGCCCATCATATCATGTTTATTTCTGTTCGTCAATGGCGGCCGGGTAAGCAAAACAGCCTGGAACCGGGTTATGTATCCAGTTCCAGGCTGACCTTTAAGGCGGCATTGACCCTTTGCTGCAATTCCTCGTCTATATGACAGATCTTTTCTTTCAGTCTTTGTTTATCTATGGTGCGAAGCTGTTCCAAAAGAATAACCGAATCCTTTACCATATTACAACGGTTTGTGGGTAGCTCCACATGTGTGGGTAGCTTTGCTTTATTCATTCTGGAAGTAATCGCTGCACATATAACAGTGGGGCTGTGTTTATTGCCCACATCATTTTGAATAATCAGGACCGGGCGGATGCCTCCCTGCTCAGAGCCTACCACTGGTCTCAAGTCTGCATAATAAATGTCTCCTCGTCTGATAATCACGTTTTCACTCTCCTATCCTTCGGATAGTATTGACATAAACGGCCCGGCGTATACATCACCAAGTGTTCACATGACATTCTATGAGGAAAAACAGGCAGTCGTGCAGCTTTACCGGCTAAGCAGGTCCTTCCTTCCCACTACACTGCCATTTTTAATATAAATTCTGGGAACGCGTTTCCCAATGTTGCATAAAATCTCGTAATGGAACCCACCTGACAGAAATGCCATTTCTTCTGCCGTGATGGAATTTTCTCCATCCCTTCCTAAAAGAACAGCCTCCTCCCCTTCTGTGACCCCGGGAATACCGGTAACGTCCACCATAAACTGATCCATGCAGACCCGTCCCAACACAGGGGCTTTCCTGTCTCGAATGAGCACATAACCTTTTCCTGACAACGCCCTGGAATAGCCGTCCCCATATCCTGCCGCAATGGTAGCCACCCTGGTGGGAACTTTTGCCGTAAAAGTGCCTCCGTAGCTTACACTGGCCCCGGCCGGAATGGTTTTTACGCAGGTAATCCGTGCTCTCCAGGAAATTGCCGGCATCAGTTTTACCCTTTCCCGATCCACCTGGTCGGAAGGGTACAAGCCATAGATGGAGATTCCGGCCCGCACTGCCGTAAGGTCCGTTCCCAGACATTCCAGGATTCCAGCGCTGTTGGAACAATGGCGGACAGGAATATCCATATTATTTTCTTCCAGCTTGTCCAAAAATTCCAGATAAGTTTCAAGCTGTTTTCTGGCTGGTCCTTTATCTGCCTCATCTGCCTTTGCAAAGTGGGTAAATATCCCCTCTATTATAATGCCGGGACAGGTAGCTATCCTTTTTGCCAAATCTACTCCTTCCGGGGAAGGTTCCATTCCGATTCGGTTCATGCCCGTATCCACTGCCAGATGGATCCGTCCGGGAACCTTTAAACGGCTGGCCTCCTTACCAAAAGTCCGGGCTGCTTCCACTGTAAAGATAGTAGGCCGAATCTCCCCTAAAAGCAGGTCTTCATATCGGCTTTCATGGACTGGCCCCAACACCAGTACCGGCTTTTCTATCCCATAACGGCGCAGCAGCACTGCTTCGTCCACAGCCGCCACCGCAAATCCCCAGACATACGGGGAGATGGCGTCCGCCACCGCTTCAGCGCCGTGTCCATAGGCGTCAGCTTTCACCACTCCTATGATTTTGGTTTCCCTGGGAAGGCTTCTTTTCATAGACTCCATATTTTGGCAGATGGCGTCTAAATCCACTACTGCACAGGTTCTATCATAGCAAACCTGCATGCGCCCGGCTGCGGACGCACCACCGCACATGAAAGCCTGGCGGGCGCATGGGGCATCCCTGAATTCATGCCGCCTATTGGCGGCGGACTTTTCATAGTAAACCTGCTCTTGCTTCTGATTCATCATGTCCCCTCTCCTGTCTCAGATATCCTCTGTCCACCGCTTCCCCGGCCATATCTGCCAGTTCTCCGGCCAAAAGGCTGGCGCTTCCTTTTTTTTGTTTATACATATCTCCGGCTATTCCGTGAAGGTAGACTCCCAGGGCCGCCCCCTCAAAGGGCTCCATTCCCCGGGCGCAGAAGGCTCCTATCACACCGGTTAGCACATCCCCGGAACCGGCTTTTGCCAGCACATTATTTCCACTGGTGTTCAGATACCGCAGGCCGTCTTTATCCGTCACAGCCGTCGCCCCGTCCTTTAACACACAGGTAATCCCCCATTTGGCGGAATATTCTGCAGCCGTCCCGGGGACGTTCTGCTGAATTTCCTGGATACTCTTTCCTGTAAGCCTGGCCATCTCCCCCAAATGAGGGGTGATAATCACATTCTCCGTATAATACCTGGTCATCTCCGGATTTCGGGAAATGATGTTTAAGGCATCGGCATCCACAATGATAGTAGAACAGGCTAAGGATAATACCCCTGCCACCAATTCCCTGGCATATCCTTCCATGCCAATGCCAGGGCCTAAAATCACGGTATCTGCCCAAACACATTCTTTCTCCAAAAGCCTTCCAAAACTTTCTGTGTCCTCCCTGGCCATTTCCGGAGAATAGCTGGCAATAATTGCTTCCGGAAGCTGTTCTTGTAAAATTTCCCGGTTATCCTCAACCGTCAGTATTTTTACCAATCCTGCGCCACATCGGTAAGCGGCTTTGGCGGCAAAGTAAGCGGCTCCGCTCATATTCTTTGAGCCGGCGGCCACCAGTACCCGGCCAAAAGTCCCTTTATTGGAGTAGACTGCCCGTTCCGGCAGACGTTTCAGGTCAGAAAGATCATAGGTAAAGCTCTGCTTTTCCTCCCAGCTTTTCCTTCCTGCCACCTTCTCATAGCTGAGAGCTGAAAACCCAATATTTCCTACAACTACCTGCCCTGCAAAATCCCTCCCTGGGAACAGAACTGTACCGCATTTTTCCCAGCCAAAGGTTACCGTCACATCTGCTTTTAATGCAATTCCCATAACATTCCCGGTATCCGAATCAATACCGGAAGGAATGTCTACCGCTACTGTAAGGCCTGCCGGCTGCCGCTTTACCATTTCCATACAGGCCTGGTATTCGCCCTCTATCTTTCTTGTAAGTCCTACTCCAAACAGGCCGTCAATCACTGCCCCGGAAAATCCTTCCTTTGCCTCCTGCCAGGGCATCATCAAAACCCTTAAGTTTTCTGCTATTTTTCTTTGAATGGTACATTCCGGCGTCTCCTTTCCCCGGTCTCCCGCCAGGATCACTGTGGCCTGATATCCTTCTTCACAGAGGATTCTGGCCGCTGCCACAGCGTCTGCGCCGTTATTTCCCGTGCCGCACACGGCCCATACAGGCGTTTCTTTTTTTATCCTTTTTTTCACCTCACAGGCCACCTGCCAGGCAGCCCGTTCCTGAAGCACCAGAGAAGGGATTCCGATTTCTTCTATCGTATATTGATCAATGGCCTTCATCTGCCGTCCTGTTACCAGATTTCTCATATCTTATCCTGCTTTTTCGCTTTTTCCAGCGCCTCCTGCTCTTTCTTATCCTGCATACTGCATACCCGATAAGAAAGGCGCATTAAACTCTCGGAAAGATGTACGTTTTCTACCACCACATCATCCGGCACCACCAAATCCGTGTGGGCAAAATTCCAGATTGCCTTAACTCCTGCTTTTACCAGACGATCTGCAATCTCCGGCGCTTTGGTTTTTGGGATCGTTAATGCAGCAATCTGCACCTCATTATCTACAATAAATTGCTCCAAGTCCTCTACTCCCCGGATCTCAATGCCCCGGACCACCAGACCAATAAGACGGGGATTAATATCAAACATTCCCTTAATAATAAAGCCGCGCTTTTCAAAGTTGGTATAATTTGCAATGGCCTGTCCCAGATTGCCTGCGCCGATAATAATAATATTATGCTGCCTGTCAATTCCTAAAATTTTTCCAATCTCCGCATAAAGATATTTCACATTATAACCGTATCCTTGCTGCCCGAAGCCGCCGAAATTATTCAAATCCTGGCGAATTTGAGAAGCGGTGACTTTCATCCGGTTGCTCAGCTCGTTGGAGGAAATGCGCTCTACCCCATCCTCCAGAAGTTCTCCCAGATAGCGGTAGTATCTTGGCAGTCTGGAAATCACTGCCCTGGATATTACTTTTTCTTCCACGTATTCCACCTGACCTTTCTATCATTCCTTTACCTAAGTTCTATTATAGGATTTTGTCAAATTCCTGTCAAACCTTTTTCTCAAACTTATTCCATTGTTGCAAAAAAGATGCCGGTATATTATACTTAACTGTAGTTTTTATATTTTTAGGAGGTTGTGATGATATTATCCTGCAGCAACATCTGCAAAGCGTTTGGCAGCGAAACGATTCTGGATCAGGTATCCTTTCATATAGAAGATCATGAAAAAGCAGCGATTGTGGGAATCAATGGAGCCGGAAAATCTACTCTGTTAAAAATAATTGTGGGAGAGCTGGGGGCAGATGACGGCGTGGTAGCGCTCTCCCGTGGGAAGACTCTGGGATATCTGGCTCAGCACCAGGATTTAGACAGCAGCCGTACAATTTATGACGAGGTACTGGAGATAAAACGCCCCCTTATCCAGATGGAAGAACGGATCCGTTTTTTAGAAACAGAGATGAAAGATAAATCCGGGGAAGACCTGGATAATATGTTCCGGGAATATAACCGGTTAAGTCACGAGTTTGAACGTTTAAACGGTTACGCTTACCAGAGTGAGGTGACAGGAGTTTTAAAAGGCCTGGGATTTTCCCAGGAGGACTTCACAAAGACTGTCTCCACCTTATCCGGCGGTCAAAAAACCCGGGTGGCCCTGGGCCGCCTTTTATTAGTAAATCCCGATATCCTGCTTTTGGACGAGCCCACCAATCATCTGGATATGGAGAGCATTGCCTGGTTGGAAGGCTACCTTTCTAATTATACCGGCAGTGTGATCATTGTTGCCCATGATCGGTACTTTTTGGACCGGACGGTGAAAAAAATTATTGAGCTGGACGGAGGAAAGGCTACGGTCTTTACCGGCAATTACACCGCCTACAGCGAAAAAAAGGCCATGCTGCGCCAGGCCCGGATTAAGGCCTATTTAAACCAGCAGCAGGAGATCCGTCACCAGGAGGAGGTTATCGCCAAGTTAAAATCTTTTAACCGGGAAAAATCCATCAAGCGGGCAGAAAGCCGGGAAAAAATGCTGGCAAAGATTGAAGTCCTGGAAAAGCCTGTAGAGATCGATGACGCCATGGACATCCGTCTGGAACCCCAGGTAATCAGCGGCAATGATGTAATGACAGTAAAGAACCTTTCCAAATCTTTTGGAGCTTTGCATCTCTTTTCCCATGTGGATTTTGAAATTAAGCGGGGGGAACGGGTGGCAGTGATCGGTAACAATGGCACAGGCAAAACTACCTTGCTTAAGATTATTAACCAGATGGAGACCGCGGATACCGGAGAAATCCATCTGGGTTCCAAGGTTCAGATCGGTTATTACGATCAGGAGCACCAGGTCCTTCACATGGAAAAGACCGTATTTGAGGAAATCCAGGATACTTATCCGGGCATGACCAATACTCAGGTCCGAAACTGCCTGGCTTCCTTCCTCTTTACCGGAGATGACGTATTTAAACGGATCGGCGATTTAAGCGGCGGGGAACGAGGCCGGGTGTCTTTGGCCAAGCTGATGCTTTCCGAGTCTAATTTTCTGATCTTGGATGAGCCTACTAACCATTTAGATATTACCTCCAAGGAGATTTTAGAGGATGCCTTAAATCGCTATACCGGTACGGTGCTCTACGTGTCTCATGACCGCTATTTTATTAACCGTACTGCTACCCGTATTTTGGAACTGACAGGGCAGAGTTTTTTAAATTATATTGGAAATTACGACTATTATCTGGAGAAAAAAGATGTGATCCAGGGACTTTTGGCAGCGGAAAATGCCGGAAAGGACTCTAAAGGAGCGGCCGCCGGATTTACTGTCCAGGGGCTTCAGGCAGCGGCTTTCCAAAAAGCTTCTTCTTCCGAAGCCGGCTCTAATAAGAGTCCTGCAGGCAGTCCCAAAGCCTCAGACTGGAAAGCCCAGAAGGAAGAGCAGGCCCGAATCCGCAAACGTCAAAATGATTTAAAACGCACAGAAGAGGAGATTCACAAGCTGGAAACCCGAAACGGAGAGATAGATGAACTGTTAACACGGGAAGATGTCTGCCGGGATGTTCCGAAGCTCATAGAACTTAACAAAGAAAAGGAATCTTTGGAAGAATCATTGATGGAGCTTTATGATCTTTGGGAAACACTGGCCGGGGAGGAGGAATAAATTTGAAATATACCAGGCTGCAGCGCCGTCTGGCCCTTGGAGGCGCTATATTGCTAATCCTTTTATACCTGTCCACCCTGGTCTTTGCCCTGATGGATCATCCCCTGACGCCCAATTTTTTAATGGCGTCTGTCTTTTTAACCGTGGTGGTTCCCGTAAGTGTATACGGATTTATTCTGATTACCAGGATGATGAAGAAATAGGGTTCAGGCCGATTTCCTCCCGGTACAGCTCAATTCCGTCCGGACCGACCCGGATGCCCCAGTTGGTTTCCGGCCCCTTAACGGTCCATTTCCCGGATTCCCCGGTCTCAGAGATTACCTGGATTCCCACAGTCTCAAAAACCAGCCGGGGATAACGGGCGATGATCCCTGCGCCGTAGATAAGCTCCGCCGTTAACATTACTGTCAAAATTAACCGGACTAATATGGCGGCTCTTCCCGGCCTGAAAGCCTTTTTCAGATACTGGCTGCGCCATCTGGTTTTGGCGGCTTTCCGAAAATATTTTTTTATTTGCCAGGAAGTATGAATTTTACTTAATCCCATCTATTTTCTCCTATGTAAAAAGCTAAAAAGTGAAGCCATTGCAGCCAGCGGATTTCCCGCGTTGCAGGGCTTCACTTTTCTGTCCAACCTATCTGTCTCCGGATCCTGTGGAAGAGGCCACAGTACCGTCCATGGCCTTTTCCACATTATTGATACCGTCCTCAATCTCATCTCCCACATCATCCAGCAGGCCATCTATAACCCCTGTAGATTCTACAGAAGTATCGGAACCAGCAGAAGTGCCGGAACTCTTTGTAGACCCCGACGCGCCGGAAGTACCTGTAGTGCTCTCATCCATATTGGTGCTGTTGGTATCCCGTCCCGTCTCCTCATAGCTTGCAGACTGACTGGCCGGCTGGCTTCCCATTGATGTAGTTCCCGAAGTGCCGTTATCTCTTCCGCCGCAGGCGGTTAGTCCAAAAATGACAATGGCAGTAACAACTACCGCAGATCCATATCTGATTTTCTTCATAATTGCTTGTTCTCCTTTCGCTTTCTGCCCTTAGTATGCGCTGTGGGAGATTCAATCATGTTGGAAATCACTGGAAAATTTATTATTTAGCCGATGACGTGGCTCATGTCGTACATGCCAGGACCTTTTCCTGCCAGAAATTTAGCAGCAGACACAGCGCCTTTCGCAAAAATGGCTTTGGAATAGGCAGTGTGGGAAAAGGTTACTACTTCATCTTTTCCGGCAAAGATCACATCGTGCTCTCCTACAATGGAGCCGCCCCGGACCGCTGAGATCCCGATCTCTTTGGCATCCCGCTTTTCGCTGGTCTGGCTGCGGTCAAATACATTGTGGTAAGCCTGCCCCACAGCATGGTTGAGAGCCTCTGCCAAAGCCAGGGCCGTACCGCTGGGAGCATCCTTTTTCTGGTTGTGATGTTTTTCCACAATCTCCATGTCAAAGCCGGAGGCTGCCAAAACCTTGGCTGCTTCTGCCACCAGCTTGAATAGCAGGTTGATTCCTAAGGACATATTGGCAGAGCGCAGGACTGCTGCAGATTTGGAAACTTCCCCGGCTCTCTCCACCTGCTCCTTTGTAAGTCCGGTGGTGCATAAAACAACCGGAATCTTATTGGCTTCGCAGTAATCCAGCAGATGATCCACCGCCGCAGGGGCGGAGAAATCTACAATCACATCTCCTTCCTCTGTACACTCATTTAGAGAAGGAAACACCGGATAAGGGCATTGTCCGCCGGTATTTTTATCGATTCCTGCCACGATGGCAATGTCCGGATCCTCTGACACAATAGAGGTGATGACCCGGCCCATAGCGCCGCAGCAGCCGTGCATTATCATTCTAATCATAACAGACCGTAATCCTCCATAGCTCTTCTCAGCTTTGCCTGATTGGCCTCTTCCATCTCGGTTAAAGGAAGGCGTAAGGGCCCTGCTTCCATACCCATCATATTCAGAGCCGCTTTTACCGGGATGGGATTTACCTCACGGAATAGTTCTGTAATCAGCGGGATGGCCTTAAGCTGCATCTCTGCGCTCTTTTTTACATCTCCTGCCAGATAGGAGGCGCAGATCTCGTGGGTCTGGCGGGGCGCAACATTGGAAAGAACAGAAATAACCCCTTTTCCACCCAGGGACATGAGGGGAACAATCTGATCATCATTTCCGGAATAAAGATCCACACAGCCGTCTGCCAGGCTCATTAAGGTGGAAATGGCGGAAAAATTGCCGCTGGCCTCCTTAACTCCTACAATATTTTCTACATTTTTACACAGGGTTACAATGGTTTCCGGCTGAATATTGACACCGGTTCTGCCAGGAATGTTGTATAGGAGCACTGGGATCTTAACCGAGTTTGCCACAGCGGTAAAGTGAGCAATCAGACCTTTCTGGGTAGCCTTGTTGTAATAAGGGGATACCACCAGCAGGCCGTCCGCCCCTGCTTTCTCCGCCTCCTGTGACAGATAGATAGCAGTCTCCGTCCAATTAGAACCGCTGCCTGCAATCACAGGAATCCGCTTATTTACTACCTGGCAGACAAAGCGAATGGTTTCAATATGCTCTTCATGGGTCATGGCCGAAGCCTCGCCGGTGGTTCCGCAGACGATAATAGCGTCCGTTCCGCCTTCAATCTGAAATTCTACCAGCTCTCTCAGCTTATCAAAATCAATGGCTCCGTCTGCCTTCATGGGGGTTGCCAGCGCCACTCCTGCGCCTTCAAAAATTGCCATTTTATTATCCTCCTTTAAAAAAGGGGCCAAACCAGCGGTCAGCCCCTACTCTTTTCATTTCCTTGGGAATATACTAACATCATTGAGAATTGTTGTCAATGGGAAGAACAACGGATTTATAAGAAATTACTCCATCTGAACTCTTGCCGCCAAAGGGGCCGTCCAAAATGAACTGCCCCTCTGACAACGCTTGCTTTGAAAGCCCGCCGCCGATTAGACGGCATGCATTCAGGCTTATTTTACATTTTCCAGCCGGATCACAAAATCCGCCTCTTCCTTCAGCTCTTCCGGAAGCACAGTCCCGGTAAGTACCAGCCTCATGGTCTCTTCCCGAACAGCGAGGATCTTTTTGATTTCCTCAAGCGGCACTATTTTCTGATCCACCAGGCCTAAAACCCCATCCAGAATTAAGATGTCACACTCCCCTGTTGCCATAACCTTTTTTGCAAAATTCAAACCATTCTGGATATTCATAAGTTCTCTGTTTTTTGCCTCTTCACTGAGCCTGGCAAAGGACTCCGACGACTTCTCAAAGCGGAAAACCTGAAACTCTGGTTCCAACCGATGGTACACCGCCATCTGATCCTCATCCAGATCCCCCTGTAGGAATTGAATCAATACTGCGGTCTTTCCCTCGGTTACTGCGCTCAGGCCTTTCCCCAATGCCAGAGCAGTCTTTCCTTTGCCCGGTCCGTAGATGATTTGCATGTATCCCTTTTGCATCTTCTGTCACCTCGTATTTCTCATGGTTTCCCTAAACGGACATCACGAATTATGGAAGTCTTGCCTAATAATAGCATAAATTCCTCATAATTGCAATGTTTTCCCTATTCCCCACATTCTAACTTGCTGATTGATACCTCATAGGCCACCCGTTTTTCGCACTGCGTATCATTAATTTTTTTTGTATATTCCCTGCTTTGAACTCGTCCCCAAACCTGGACTCTGACTCCCACCTCAAAGCCGGAGGCATATCTGGCATTTCGTCCCCAGGCAATACAGGGTATGTAATCGGATTTTCCGTATGGCCGGTTTACCGCCAGCAGAAGGTCTGCTATCTCCCTTCCTAAAGGAGTCTTTCGGTAAACCGGAAGTTTGCAGATATATCCGTCTAAAAAGATCTGATTGGTTTTGGTATAGTCGGTAAATTCTTCCATAAAGTGGATTTCCCGGACAAAGATAGACAGAACCAAGCGATTTTTTATTCCTTCATGCCGGTTATAAGAACGGAACTGTCCTATGGCCTCTACCGTACAGCCCTGATAATCCTTTTCTACATCCAGCAGACGCTCGGAAATCATGAGAGGTATTACATCCGCCTGCTCGCTAAGCCGGTTAACAGATAAGTCTACCATATAAAAGCCTTCTCCAAATACCTCATGGCTAAAGGTAAACCCGGATATAATCGTCCCGATAACGCTGACCTTGTTGTTTTCAATTACTTTTTCTGACATAGTATTTCTCCTCTTCTATCCCATAATATTGGCTTGTAGCTCATAGTAAATTTATGTGGAAAAGAATGGATTTATGAAAGAATAAAAAAAGAATCCTGAAGAAGTTCTCGACAGAATTCTTTTTATCTGGTAATATTTTGCCGCTTTTTTTCTAATTTTGACAGGAGCCGTCACAAAGCGTCTTCCCTCCAGTCTGTACTGCCTCCTATTTTTTAAAGGAGGCTCTCTTTCTCAGAGTGGGATCCAGAATCTTTTTGCGAATCCGGAGACTTTTGGGAGTGATTTCCAAAAGTTCATCGGTATCAATAAATTCCAGACACTGCTCCAGACTCATGATCTTGGGCGGTGTTAAGCGTAAGGCTTCATCAGCGCTGGAGGAACGGGTGTTGGTTAATTTCTTCGTCTTGCATACGTTTATTTCAATGTCCTCCGCCTTGGGGTTCTGTCCCACAACCATACCGGAATATACCTTTTCTCCCGGCCCGATAAAGAGGATTCCTCTTTCCTGGGCATTGTAAAGGCCGTAAGTAATGGCTTCTCCTGCCTCAAAGGCAATCAGAGAGCCAGTGGGAC
The DNA here is from genome assembly GCA_910586755.1 of uncultured Lachnospiraceae bacterium. GTDB lineage: Bacteria > Bacillota > Clostridia > Lachnospirales > Lachnospiraceae > UMGS1370. Next base: position 9,572 of record CAJUJM010000002.1, on the reverse strand, counting down.
GATAGGTTAAATCTCCCTTGTAAGGACCGTAGCCGTCAAAAATAGTGTTTAAGATACCGTTTCCCTTGGTATCGGTCATAAATTCCCCTCTGTAACCAATCAGGCCCCGGGAGGGAATGGAAAATTCCAGCCTGGTGTATCCGCCGGATACCGGGCTCATTCCCTGAAGCTCGCCTTTTCTGGAAGTCAGTTTCTGAATAACCGCGCCGGTAAATTCATCGGGAACGTCCACATAGGCAATCTCCAAAGGCTCCTGCTTCTGGCCTCTCTCATTGTATTTGTAGATAACCTCTGCCTTACTCACCGCAAACTCAAAATTTTCCCGGCGCATGTTCTCAATGAGAACAGACAGGTGAAGCTCACCTCTTCCGGACACTTTAAAGCAGTCTGCTGAATCGGTTTCCTCTACGCGAAGGCTGACATCTGTGTTTAACTCCCTAAACAGCCGATCCCTGATATGGCGGGAGGTGATATATTTGCCCTCCTGTCCGGCTAAGGGGCTGTCATTTACCATAAAATACATAGAAATGGTAGGCTCGGAAATCTTCTGGAAAGGAATGGGATCCGGATTATCCACGGCGCAGATAGTGTCTCCGATGTGAATCTCCGGGATACCGGAAATGGCCACAATGGAACCGATTCCGGCTTCCTTTACTTCTACACGGTTTAAGCCGTCAAACTCGTAAAGCTTACCGATTTTGATCTTTTTAAATTTATCCGGGTCGTGGTGGTTTACCAAAACACATTCCTGGTTGACTTTCAGGATGCCGTTGTCTACCTTGCCTACGCCGATACGGCCTACATATTCGTTATAGTCAATGGTGCTGATTAAGGTCTGAACCGGAGCCTCCGGATCTCCCTCCGGAGCCGGGATATAATTGATAATGGTCTCAAAAAGCGGGGTCATATCCACATTCTCGTCATCCAGCTCTTTCTTTGCATATCCGTCCCTTGCAGATGCAAAGATAAAAGGACATTCCAGCTGCTCATCAGAAGCATCCAAATCCATAAACAACTCTAAAATCTCGTCAATCACCTCATCAGGACGGGCTTCAGGACGGTCAATCTTATTGATGCAGACGATGACATATAGATCCAGTTCCAAGGCCTTTTTTAATACAAACTTCGTTTGGGGCATGGCTCCCTCGTAGGCATCCACCACCAGAATAACGCCGTTTACCATCTTAAGAACCCGCTCCACCTCTCCGCCAAAATCCGCATGGCCGGGAGTGTCAATAATATTGATCTTGGTTCCCTTATAGGTAACTGCAGTGTTTTTGGAAAGAATGGTAATGCCTCTCTCCCTCTCAATGTCATTGGAGTCCATGACACGCTCTGCCACTTCCTGATTCTCTCTGAAAATGCCGCTCTGCTTCAGCAGATTATCTACCAAAGTGGTTTTACCATGATCTACATGGGCGATAATCGCAATATTTCTTACGTCTTCTCTCTTGATCTTCATAAATTACTTCCTTAATATAAAGTGTTTCTCTGTCACGGTTACCTAGTATAGCACCCGGTTTTGCGGATTGCAAGGTATTTTCTGTATGTTTTAAGGAATTTCCTCAAAAAGAATTACTTCTTTTTCTAAAGTACCATAATAAAGGCGGCACAGGGTGGTGACAGCGGCTTTTCCGTTTGTCCCTTCTGTCAGAGCAGCCTGAAAGCTTTCCGTTTCCTTTTCCGGTGTCAGAAAGGTCAGTTCTACTTTGTCTGTATATCTGGTGTCCAGAGTGGGGATCCCTGCCTGGGTGGCAATGTACTGGATCTTTCCCAGGCCATTGTAATCCGTTTCCACCAAAAGCTTCCTGGCCAGCTTTTTTTCTACTATAATGCTTCCTTCAAGCCCTTTTTTGGCTGCCCCGGAATAAGCCCTCACCAGGCCCCCTGTGCCCAGAAGGACACCGCCGAAATACCGGGTTACTACTAGGCAGATGTTGGTGACTCCGGCTCCTTCCAGCACATCCAGCATAGGCTTTCCCGCTGTCTGGCTGGGCTCTCCGTCATCACTGCATCGCTTTTTCTCCCCTCGCTCTCCTAATATATAGGCCCAGCAGTTGTGCCTGGCATCCCAGTATTTTTTCCTCATTTCCTCCACAAAGGCAAGGGCCTCCTCTTCGCTTTCCACCGGCCTGGTGTTGGCAATGAAACGGGATTTTTTCTCTGTCAGCTCCCCGGTTCCTTCTTTATATAAAATATAATAGGACTCTGCCCTTGTCTTTTCCTTATAATCCTCTCCCATGGTCTTCCTCCTTTTACGCCGGCTGTCTGGGCGGTGCGGCGCTGTCTTTCACTTCGCACTGATCATTACTTTCGTGTTCCTATATTATATCATTCTGCTACAGGGGCGGCTAGTCCTGAATGTGCGGAAATTACCGATACGAAAGAAATGCATATAAATACAAAAAAATATTATTTTAAATTTAACAGGGATGTATTACTGTGTGAACAGGCCAAAATCTTAGGTATTGGCGCCAAAAATAGCCAACTTAAAGAAAGGATTCCAGAGAATAGATCTAACTATCTAAACTATATTTTTTCAGACATGAAACTCTTACAAACTTTACTTAACAAAAACAGGATTTCAGAATATCAACCGATTTTTTGCAGTTTTTCACTATGTTCTGCCACTACTTTTTTTAGAACTTTTATATCTGACTTCATTGTCTGTATATCTTCCGTTTCACATACATAGCGATTATAGGTTGAGGTATAGCAGGCTTCAATAGTTTGTAATCTTGGAAGGACATTGTTTTCAAGGATAATTTTTGTAGACTTTATGTCCTGCTTCATAGAATCTATGTCTTGTTTCATAGAATCTATGTCTTGCTTCATAGAATCTATGTCTTGCTTCATAGAATCTATGTCTTGCTTCATAGAATCTATGTCTTGCTTCATAGAATCTATGTCTTGCTTCATAGAACCTATGTCTTGCTTCATAGAACCTATGTCTTGTTTTAATGGTTCAATTTGTAAACTTACAATATTGGAAATTGCTGATAATAATTCCTTATCGCTCATATAAGATCCCCCCTTTCTTTGTAGTGCCTTAATAATAACACAGGAGGCTTTACAGGTCAAGTAAGTTATATTTGAATCAGCAGCAGATCATCTGCCGGAAAAGGGGCATCCATCCCTAAATGCCCCTAATCAGATACTTTTTTCTTTTGTCGTATTTTTTGCCAGACTCTGCATAATTTCTAATGAATATAGAAAATCTATCTCACATTGAACACATACTTCTCTAATCTCTCAAAAACTTCCTCAATTTGTGAAAACGGATGGGCCAAACACATTCGAATTCCATATTCTCCATAGTTCCTGGCCCCTGCCGCCCAGATAACGCCATATTGATACCCTTTATGTACCAGCTCTTCCATAGGAACATCATTTTTCTTACACCATTCCTCACAATCTATAACCAGCAAATAGGTGCCGTCCGGAAGAGAAGTTGTGACTCCATCAAGCCGGTTCGTTACATATTCATATGCATAGTTCATATTTTTGTTGATCAATTCTCTGGCGTCATCCAGCCATTCTGCCCCTTCCGGGTTTAACGCGCCAATAACCGCTGCTTCCGCAAAGGGACTCGGAAAATCCAATTGGGTTCTTACCGTTGCCGCATTTACACGTTCACGTAAATACGGATTATAGATGATGGTATACGCCGCATTTAAACCATTACTGCCAAAGGGCTTGCTCAGACCGTAATTTACGATTGTATGTTGTCTGGCATATTCTGAAACCGATTGAACAGGCGTATGGATATGTCCATTCAGTGTAAAGTCACACCAGGTTTCATCCATAATTGCAATAACATGATGTTTTTCGAATAATTCCATCATCGCTTCCAGTTCCCAACGTTCCCAAACACGCCCGGTTGGATTATGAGGAGAACTGAAGATTGCAACATGAACATGATTTTTGATAATCTTATCTTCCATGTCAGTTAAATCTATACGCCAAACTTCGTCTACATCCTTTTTCAGCCCACTCAAAACCGGCTTGCATCCGGCAAATTCCAGATCATTAAAATAGGCATTAAAAACAGGAAGCGTAAGCAGTACCCCATCTCCTGGCATACAAAGAGCTTTTAAGGCGGCGATTACCACGCCCGGCAGATTATTATGAGGCGAAATGTACTCTTTCTTAATATCCCGTACCCCATAACGTGTCTCATGCCAATTAATAATGCTTTCATAATACTCGTCACAGGGTGTCTGAATCATATTGTAAAACGGATGCCTGGCTCGTTCCACCACAGCCTTTGTTAAGCTTGGGGCTGTGGGAAACCATAAGTCTCCGCCAATCCACACATTGACCGGCGAAAATCCTTCTTTGATTTTTACTCCCCCTGTAAACTTTTCATAATGCTGACCTATAGAGTTAAATTTACTGCGGTCAACGATTGTCTCAAAATCATATTTGTTTGTCATTATTCGCCCCCTTCTTACTGCTTACCTCATCAGAACAATACCACCGCGGCAATCAAAAGGAACAGCTCAAATCCGGCAAATATACCGAAGGAATTCTTATAGTATTCCTTCATATCCATCCATTCATGGCCCATAAGTAACGGCGCGCTGGCTGTACCTGCCGGAGACAGCAAGCCGTCAAACATACCAACCATGGCAGTCGCAGGTGTAAAGAATAAATTCATTCCCAGCGCTGATGCAACCGCAACCATAGGGTTAATGAAGATCGCGGACATTGCGCTATTATTCAGAATGTTGGTCATAAAGTGTAAAATTGTACTGAACACAAAGATCATAACAGCCGGGTTAAAAGCAGACATCAGCGGAACCAAATAGGTATTGATCGTCTCGTTAAATCCTGTGGAATCACTTGACAAAGCGGATGCAATTGTTAACGCAAAGGCAGTCATTAAGATAACATTCCAGTTCATTTTTTCGCTGTTTGCCACTATTTGGAAATTAAATTTGGCGCTTCCTTCTTTTGGCATGATGGCAATTAAAACAAAGACCAATAATATAGCGCCTGCAATATCAATCTTGCTGCAAAAGGCGGTAATCGCCCATGCCTTTGGAAGAAATGTAGGTATGAGCATGAAAAGCATCATGATAGTAATTGCCGCAAACCCAATTTTCGCCTCTGTGGGAATCTTAATATTTCTATATTCTGCAAAATCATTCTCCGTCATATTCTTAAAGGTATCAACCTCCGGACGAATGAGAAAGCGAACCACTGCGATCCATACAAGTAATGCCACTATATGAAGCGCTCCGAAAAACAATATCCATGTTGCCGTATCAACCATAATGCCAGACGCTGCTTCTATTAATGAAATCATCATCAACATAGGCGGCTTAATTGGAATTACGGTCAACCCGCATTGTGTTCCCAGATATATGGCGAAAATCAGGGCTATGGGGTATTTATCCTTCCTTTTATAACCCAAATTTTCGCAAAATGGGATGGCTACAGAAATCAAAAACAACATGGCCGCAATATTCGATGTGGCAAAGGAAAGAATTACTCCCAGTGCATAAAAAACAAAAAGCACTACATAGGGACGTCCGACAATTATTTTACGGCTGATGAACCATTTGGTAATGGCATCCATGCAGCCACAGCGGCTCATATACATGGTAAAGACTAAGATAAACAGCATCATCACAACCGTAGAATTACCAAATGAATTTTTCAAAATATTGTTCAATGAATCATAGCCCCAAATGGCAAGCGCTAACAGCCCTGCCAGACTTGGCCAGGCAATTTCTAAAGTGATCCAGCCGTAAACTGCCCCAACGAGAACTCCCAACAAAGCCATACCCATCTGAGTAAATCCTAAAATTGGCGGGATAAAGCCAAAACCAAGCATCAGCATCAAACTAATTGATGTATGAACCCAATAAGATTGTTTTCGGGAACCAATAGACATAATCATACCTCTCCTTCGTATCTATTAATCACTCAATACACAGCTCTCATTACACATAGAGAGATGGATTGGCGTGAGTAACCTGTTCTGCTCCATTTTCTGTAATAACAAAAGTATCTTCAATATTGTAAGTATGGCGCCTTGCGCTATAGAACGGAGTTTCAATGCAGACAACCATTCCCGGTTGAAAGCACATCGGTTCATTGGGAGAGAAAAATGGATATTCCTCTCCATTGTGGCAGCCAATTGAGTGCCCATAATGGCCTCTGGTATAACCAGGAATTTTGATCTGCTCATTGATTCCGTTAAAGAAGTCACACATTTTAACTCCTGGTCCAATATGCTCCACACCCCATTGATATCCTTTCCAAAGTTCCCTATAAATTTCATGGCGCTCTTTATCAGCGTAACCGCCAACTGCATAGGTTCTTCCCAAATCAGCTTTATATCCGTCAACGGTTGGCCCGCCATCTAAGCGGATTAAGTCGCCTCTCTGCATGGGCACCTGCTTTGGTTCCCAGGCAGGAGCAAAGTAAGAGCCAAATGTATGTGCATGATTTACAAGAGTAAGATTCGGCGCCATTTCATAGCAAAGCTTAGTAAAATAAGCCTGTATCTCCGCACAGGTCATTCCCGGAACGGTAGCCGCCATTGTTTTATGCATCGCCAGTTCCGCGAACCGGGCATTTCGGCGAAGCACCTGAATTTCCCACGGAGTTTTAATCATCATAGCTTTATTAAGAACCATCTCACAGTTTGCAATAATATCTTTTCCGTATCTTTCAAAAATCAGTTGGGCCTGAGGATAAGTAAGACATTTTGTTTCCACTCCCAGCTTTTTGCCTTCCCCAATCGGAGGAATACATTCGAAGGCCATGCAAAGCGCAGAAAGCGGGTCTATGGCAGTTCCTTTCTTCTCACCGGGCTTTGTAACGTCTTCAATGTAAATCTGCCCTCCGCCAAAGGTTTCAACCTTTACAGACGGATCTTTCTTATCACAGCCGGTCTCATCAAACTCATGGCAGATTACATATACCTGGCCATCTCTGGTCAATACGGCACAGCCTTGGCTTCTGCCGCGAAACAGTAATGCCAGGGAACATCCGGATGTATAAAATACGCCTTCCGCTGATGTCAACAGCAATGCGTCCATATCTGCTTCTTCCATTTGCTCCAGAAGTTTATTTATAATCAATTTATGCTCTCTCATTTGCCGCTCTCCTTCTCAAATTATCGATTTTATTTATAACTTGTTATAAGCCTCTAAAAGCTGCTCCAATGCCTGTTTTAGAGTAACTCTGGAACACGCAATGTTCATACGCATGAAAGGAATTCCTTTTACCCCAAAATAATCGCTGATCATAACCCCAACTGCAGCCTTCTGAATAAAGAACTCTTCTAATTCCCTGCTTGTCATTCCCAGCTCTGAACAGTCGAACCATAACAAGTAGGTTGATTCCGGACGTACCAGCTTGATTTTGGGCATATGCTTTTTGAAGAATGAATCCACATACTCCACGCTTTCCTCTAAATATTTGCGTAACTGTTCTATGTAGTCATCGCACAGGGTATAAGCCGCAATATAAGCCGGCTGTGCAAATATCGATAACTCATTGGCGCGTACTGCCCGAAGCTGCTTATTTAACAAAGCGCGAAGTTTTTCGTCGGGAATGATAATTGCCGCACACCGAATACCGGCAATGTTAAATGTCTTTGTAGGCGCATAGCATGTTACAATGTTCTTTGCATATGTCTCATTTAAAGATGCGGTTGGAATATGTTCATGTCCAAATAACATAAAGTCCCCATGAATCTCATCACTGATCAAAAGCACATTATTTTCGTAACAGATTTTTGCGACCTGAAGCAATTCCTCCCTTGTCCAGACACGGCCTACCGGATTATGAGGACTGCTGAGAATCAGGATTTTGGCTTTTGGATCTGCCGCCCGCTTTTGCAAATCTTCAAAATCCATGGTATACTTTCCATCTTGATAGCAAAGCATATTTGCGCTGATTTCCCGGCCATTATTTATAACTGCCTCCGGAAAGCACTGATATACAGGCGGCTGAATGACAATCTTATCTCCCGGTTCTGTCAATGCGATAATCAGGTTATTATAGATCGGCGTAATTCCCACGGTAAACACTGCCCAGGAAGGATCAATTTCCCAACCGTATCTGCGCTTAATCCAGCGGGCTGTCACACTGTAAAAACTGTCATCAACCTTTGGATATGCATAGATAGGATGTCTTGCCCTCTCCATAACCGCATCAATAACCGGCTGTGGACAAGGAAAATCCATATCCGCAATCCACATGGGAATCGCATCCTCATTCCCCATTCGAATCATATTGTCCCATTTCTGAGACTGGGTATTACGCCTGTCAACTACCTGGTCAAAATCGTAAACCATATCCCTCACTCCTTCTCACATTTTTCTAAATTTAGCTGGGTAAAATCCAAAAATCATATGGGATTTTATCTTGAGTCAAGAGTAAAGTATAAAGTATCTTGAATGTCAATTAGATTAATTGTATAATTATTCCCAAGTTATTTATGAAATTTGACTAAATAAAATTTTGCTAATACCGGGGGGATTTTTCATGGAATATAAAATCAGCGAAATAGCAAAGATGTTTGGAACCTCTAGCGAGGGGATTCGTTTTTTTGAAAAGAAGGGACTGTTAAAAGGACAACGTACCGAAAATGAATACCGGATTTATGAAGATCGGGATATTTTTTCTCTTATCCAATGTCTTTCTTACTCTAAGCTTGGTTTTACATTAAATGAGGCGAAAGCAATCTTTTTTGAGGATCAGATAGCTGCTGTTCAAAAACGTTTTGAAACAAAAATCCAGGAAACTCAAAAAAATATGTCTCACGAACTTGCGATTCTCAATTGCCTGCAAGGGCGGCAGCGTGCAATTGAGCAAGCGATTCTTAATCAAAACCGCGTTATAATCGAACATTTGCCCACACGATATTTCATTGATATCGAGCCGTCTTATCCGGGAGCGAATATGTCAACCTCTAAACGCAAGGATCATAATAATAAGCGAAAAATTGCCTTTGACCTTCTCCCTGCCGGAGAACAGGCTCTTCGATTTGCCTATGATTCCAAAGCAGGGACATATGACGCCAGGGAAAGAGGCTTTTCGATCTATGAGCAGCATGTACAAAGCTTCCATATCACCATTCCTCCGGATGCAATTTGTTATCCTGAAGGTATTTATGCCACCTGCTCTGTTAATGTGGGGATCAATGCCATGGAATATGATTTTTTAGAATTCATATTAAAGAAATTAAGTTCTGAACATTTAACGCCAATTGGCGATTTAATAGTAATATATACTTGTTTTAGTTTTTGTGAAAATGAACATCAACGGTATTGTACACTGATGGTTCCTATTGAGAAATAGGGGCTTTGGGGGAAGCGGTGAAGTCTGTAGTTACTTTAAGCTTTGAAATGGTTAGTTTTTCTTTTTAAATTTCGATCCCCATGTTCCTTTTGGTAAGGGATTGCACCCAATTTTTTATCATAGCCCCTTCCCGAACCCAAAAGTGAAAATCCAAGACGCCTTTCATTTGCTCTTGTTTTATCATAATAAACATTCAAAATTCCACTGATAATCAGAGAAAAGCCCAGATACTTTTCATTTTCCCTGTG
>CAJUJM010000001.1 GCA_910586755.1 uncultured Lachnospiraceae bacterium | reverse complement strand
TATTGCCAGAAAAGCCCAGTCTTATTCCGGAGGCCGGGTGTGGGCAGAGCCCATAAAAGCAGACTTTGAGATGTCTTTATTTCTGTGCAAAAAAATCAGGTAAGGATGAATAAAAAATCCTGTAGTGGTTATACTATAAATAGAAAGAACATTCGACAACAGGAAGTTCATGGAATCGACAGCAAAAATCTACATATCGAACTCTTATCAGGGAAACCTAAATTTCCATAGACACAGAATTTCTTACACCCTCACTTCCTGCCGCTATGCTGTTATTTAAAGGGTATTTCCAGTAGAAAAGGATATGAAAATATTAAATAGTTCCCCTCCAAATCAACTCAGAATCCGCTCTTAAGCTGTCATATTCTGTATCAGAAAGAGCATTTATTTTGTATAAATCCCGAAGCGGCAAATAATAGACCTCTGTCATTTGTGGTTCATAATTTAAACTTTCATAATTGTCGCCATACATATCTGTTCCTGTACTTCTGCCGCTTTCACTATATTCTTCCAGATCCGGATCCTTAAACAAGCTGTTCCAGAGTGTTTTTGAGTAGCAGTAATAGACCAGCCTTACATCTTCACCATTTCGATTAATTGTCCTGCCTGTGGAACTTTCAGAAATACCATTGATTCCCTGATAATTGCGGTGTAACACATTTATTACATTTTCATAATCATCTGGGACTATGCCTTTGGATTTTGCAGATTCCAAATTTTTCCATGAAACCTTCCCATTTTCATTGATTACTACTGTGCATGGCATTAACTCTACCGACATGCGGTAGCTATCAAAAGGAAGGGGAATTTCATAAAAGCGTGCAAATGTTAAGAAACCGGCTAATAGCAATAGTGTAAGGCAGCTGGAAAGGAAAATGGTTTTGCTTTTCTTACTTGCTTTATTTTTATTATCATTGAAAAAATTAATATTATTTTCTTCTGTTGCTATACCTTTGAAAGTACTAACTAGCGTTTTTTCACTATTATTTATCATAAAGCACCTCCTTTTAATATATTGTATATTTTAACTATACCAGAAAAACTAAAAAAAATCAATCATAAAATAACAAGTTATTCCGGTTTTTTGTTCGATAAATTTTTAGAAATTGTAGATTTAAATAGAAAATATGTAGTAATAATGTTTGTTTGATCGAGAATTTCTTTGCCTATTTATTGTTGGGAACCGATTTGTGATTTTTAAAGAAAGGGTATTAGGCAGGGAAAGTTAATTTATATGTGTAAAAATAAATATCATATTTTTAGGTATTATATTGACTAATACATAAAATATGATATTATCTAAAAGTAAGGGTTACAAAAAATATACAAAGGAGAAGAGAGAATGAAAAAACTGAAAAAATGTACAACAGCGTTATTAGTGGGGTTAACTGTTAGTATTGTAGCTGCACCACAAGCTATGGCCGCTAACACATCCAGTGCTGATACATCCGTAGATACAAATACGGCTATAGCACAATTGAGAATGGAGGATAAAGGACCAGATTTATCCAAAGGAATTCTTGTTGAAGAATTTTGGGGAATGGAAGAAGATGGCACACCTTATGTAGAAAGAACTTATGTAAGTAATGAAGCCGCTACATTGAGAGCTGCCGGGGCTAAGACGTATACGAAAACTAAAAGTTATGGCAGCACAGGCTCTGTAGAGGTAACTGGTAAATTTGAATATGATAGTGTAGCACAGACTGTATACGTACTCAGTGAAGATGGACGGTATAATTCAGGTGGAGGAATAAGTGACTATGAGGATCTAGGAACTACTACATCCGGAGAAGGCTCATCAAAAGCTACTGTCAAATATAGTTGTAAAGTAAACAGAAATCTCGGAGGATGGGCAACGTATAGTGTGAGCGTATCATGCAATTATCTTGGAAATAAAAGTTAAGAGAGTGTGTGATAGATAGGATTTCCTAAAAACAGTATTGGTAAAAAGAAAATGGGGCGTTGCAAAACAGATGAGTAATCAGCCTGTTTTGCAACGCCTCTCTTAGCTTTATCGAGTTTGCACCACTCCATTTAAAATCCAGGCGCCATCCTCATTGACAGCAGATCCGTCGGGGGCAGTGGAATTTGTGTAAAGCCTGCCCAGCTCCCCGCCTGAAGCAGAATTAAAATAATAGCAGCGGCTTAAGCCGTCAGAACCTTTGATCCAGTTCCAGCCTGTGGCCATTCCGGCATCAGCATTTAAATAATACCGGCCGCCATTGTAGAACACCCACTGGGAAGAAGCGCGGTTTCCATCCGGATTTTCCCAATACCAAACATTGTTATCAAAAATCCATCTGCCAGGAGTATCCGGCGGTTGTGGGCTGTCAGCCTGGATGTGTGCCAGGCTGGCTTCGTCCACCTGATAAGTCGGAGAGTTTACCCACTCACTGGTAGTAGAAGCATTATAACGGCTGATTGCCCGCACCCGAAAATAATAATTGCCAGGGGCGGTGATATGCGAAGAAAAATCGAAGGAGCAGCCAGTGGTTTCAAGAGACTCAGGAATAAGTGATTTTCCGTCTTTCATCAGGCGAACCTGGTATGCTTTTGCGGCGGGAATCCTGTCCCAGAAAACAGAGCCGTCCCGAAGCCATCCAAGACTGCTGGGGCTTTGAATCTGTCCGTCACCCATTTCGCGGAAGGATACGGTTAAATTCAGCTGACTGCTGGTTTTCTTAATTGCTTTCACATAAACCGCGCCTTCCCCTTCTAATGTGCAGTTGGACGCTTTAATGGTACCGAAATAGTAGTCATCGTCTGCAATTAGAGTAACCACTCCCTGGGGATATTTTTCTGACTGGTTTACCTGAAATTTAAAATCATCAATTAAATATCCTTCCTCATCGCCGCTGACTCTTACAGCAGGCCATTCCTCATCGGCATCTAAATCTGCAGAAAAATTCAGGGAAATCTCTTCTATTTTTTCCCGGGCAAAAGCAGTGCCGGGAATTAAAAGAGCCAGAAGGGAGGAAGAAAGAAGCAGGGCGTAAAGCTTTCTGATATTTTTCATAAACCTGTCCTTTCTGTATGCCAAATACCGTTTCCGTCTACATAATAGCCGTCAGGAGTAATGGCATCCACAAGCATCTTTCCATCGCTATCGCAGTAATACTGCTGATTTTTCCAAAGGATCCAGCCGGTCTGACGGTAACCCTGGGAATTAAAGAAATACCAGCTTCCGTCAATCTCCTGCCACCCGGAAGCAGGCCAGGTGCCGTCCGGATTTTCATACCAATAATTTCCATTTGACTCCACCCAGCGTCCGGCGCCGTTCTCATAAGAGGCAGCATTGGCAGAAAAGCCGGCTAAGACAGAGTCGTCAACCAAAACAGGGCCGGATTGGGAATAAGAGCTTTTTACCTTAGTATCGTAACGGCTGATTGCAGCGACACGGACGCTGTAATCTCCGGTTCTGTTAACCATAGAGCCGATATTCAGACTGGTTCCCGTAACTGTGTTTTTGGTAGAATTGTCTGCCTTTCCGTTTCGCAGAAGAGTTACTTCATAAGAGCCGGCATCGTCTACCGGAGACCAGGAAGCCAGGCCGTTATTGTCCAGTGTGACATTAGACGGGGGTGCGATGGTGCTGTTTCCCATTGTCCGAAACTCTACCGTCAGAGTTAAGGTCTTGCTGTCGCCGGACTTACGGGCCTCAATATACTTTGCATCCAGACCAAGAAGAGCAAAATAGCTTTGAGAGGAGGACTTAAAGGTGTAGCCTTCTGCCGGTTTTATTACAATCTCAGCAGTGGGATAGCGGTTTGGCTGATGGGTATAAGGATTTACATACTCAATGAAAGCGGCGCTGTCCACATAGTACAAGGTTTTTTCCATGGGAGTTACCGTCAGCTCAGGATAGGTATAATCATTACGAGGGCCTATGGAGAACTGAAGGGTAACATCTTCCAAACGTGCCGCAAAAGAGACAGATGCAGCGACAGCGGAAAAAAGTGCGGCGGCAGCAAAAATTGCGCCTAGTTTTTTAATAAGCTTCATAGATCTCATCCTTTCTAAAAAATTTATGCAGTGAAGTGAAATCCGGCCCGGTTAGATATTGGGACTGGAAGCCCGGGGTAGGCTGAAAATAAACTCAGTGCCAACATCCTGGGTACTGATAACATCAATATTTTCCCCGTGAGACTGAACAATCTCCTTTACAATTGCAAGCCCAAGGCCAGTTCCCTTTTTATCTTTCCCTCTGGAGGCATCGGATTTATAAAACCGTTCCCATATTTTTTTCAGGTTTTCCTTTGGAATCCCGATGCCGCAGTCTTTTACGGAGATAAAAACTTTTTCCCTGCGGAGGGAGGTCTGGATATAAATGATTCCGCCGTTGTGGCTGAACTTAATGGCATTATCGATCAGATTATAAAGGACCTGCTGGATTTTTCCCAGATCTGCATAGACCATCTGAATAGAATCAGAAAAAGTCAAGTCAAAAGAAATATCCCTGGCATTGCAGGTAACCTCAAAGGAAGCGGCGGTATCTTTGATGGTTCGGTTAATGTCGAAATTGGTTCTGGACAGATATCCCTTACTATCCAGAGAGTTTAAGGTCAACATTCCCTGGGTCAGCTTGTTTAGCCGCTCCGTTTCGGAGATTACGCGGTTTAAATATTTTTCCTGCATTTGAGGCGGGATGGTTCCGTCCAGGATCGCCTCCAGATACCCTTTGATAGAGGTAAGAGGAGAACGAAAATCGTGGGATACATTGGCAATAAAAGTTTTTTGGTACTCCTCCAGCTTATTTAGCTCACTGGACATGTAGTTTAGGGTAGCAGCCAGATATCCCATTTCATCCTGAGTGTCCACTTTAATTGAGTAGGCCAGATTACCTGCAGCATATTCGTTAGCACCTACAGTAATACGGCGGAGGGGAAAGTATACGGTCTTGGTAAATACCAGAAGGATAATAAGGGACAGACCGAAAATAATCACGCCGGTAATATAAACAATGTTTAAGATCCGGTTTTCCTCCGGTTCCAACTGAGATACAGGACTGTGAATCAGAATATAGCCATAAGTGTTGTAATTACCTGTAATTGGGGCGGAAACACTGATAACATCGTGGGGATACAGGCCATAGTAATTGCCGATGCCATAAGAGCGATTCCCTATCGCAGTGGGATTAAAATTTTCAATTACCTGGTTTTCCCGCAGGGAGTTATTGCTGTCCACAATGATAGAACCATTCTGATCAACCACCCAGATATCTGATTGGATAAACTGAGACAGGGAATCCACCTGATAAGAGGTTGCCTCCAAATCCAAGGGTACGCCGTTATACATATTGCTGAACCGGTCCGCGATAATGGTAGCCTGATCATACATGGTTTCTGAAAGGCGCTCAATCAGGTATTGCTGCACCAACTGGGAAGACAGGGTAGCAATGGTAACAAAGCCCAGAAGTCCAAACATCAGATATCCCAAAAGAAACTTGGAATACAGAGAGTGATTCATCGCTTCACCTCAAACTTATAACCAATTCCCCACACCGTTGTAAGAGCCCAGTTTTTGTCATCTTTAATTTTTTCCCGAAGACGTTTGATATGTACGTCTACTGTCCGGGTATCCCCAATATATTCATATCCCCAGATATTATCTAAAAGCTGTTCTCTGGTAAATACCTGATTGGGGGAAGAGGCCAGGAAATATAAAAGCTCCAGCTCCTTAGGCGGCATTTCAATAGAATGGCCCATATAGGTAACCGAGTAATTGGTCAGGTTGACAATCAGATTGGGGTATTCCACAAAATTACCCTGCTGATCCAAAGTGGGGGCTGAAGGAGGGGGAGCTGTCTGGTAACGCCGCAGCACTGCTTTTACCCTGGCAACCAGTTCCTTAGAGTCAAAAGGCTTGATCATATAGTCGTCGGCCCCCAGCTCCAATCCCAGAACCTTATCAAAAATCTCACCTTTGGCGGACAACATAATAATTGGCACCTGGGAGGAGCTGCGAAGCTCCCGGCAGACCTGATAGCCGTCAATACCCGGCAGCATCAGATCCAAGAGGATTAAATTAGGCTTAAAAACAGGGAATACCTGTAATGCTTCCTCCCCGTCCCCTACAATCTGTGTCTCAAAACATTCTTTTTCCAAATACAGAGAAATCAACTCCGCAATATTTGCATCATCATCTACAATAAGAATTTTCTGCTTTTCTGCCATAATACCTCCTTACTTAAATGTAACGATTGTGACGCCGGTATCTCCTTCACCAAATTCCCCTAAGCGGAAGTCTTTTACATATTTCAGCCGTTTTAAGTGTTTGTGTACCCCGGCCTTTAAAGCGCCGGTGCCCCGCCCGTGTACAACCCGTACCTGGGGAAGGTGGGCCAAATAGGCATCGTCTAAATACTTATCCAGAACAGGAAGAGCCTCATCTACAGTCATGCCGATCAAGTTTACCTCAGGGGAAATGGAGGCGGACTTGCTCATCTTAATTTTACCACTGCCGGTATTAGCCCTTTTGATTTCAAGGGTAGGACCGGACACATCCTGTTCATGAAGAAGCTCTAGATCTTTAATATTTACCAGAGATCGGAGAATACCCATCTGAACATAGAGATCTCCTTTGGCATTGGGAAGAGAGCTGACCGTGCCTTTTAAATTCATGGTTAGGACCTGTACACCGTCGCCGATTTTCAGCTTTTTGGGGGAGATGGTCTGCCTGGGACCCTTCTGCTTTATAGCCAGACGTTGATCAGCATCTTTTAACTTGTCCCGAAGACGGGCGCGCTCTGCCTCTAAAGCCTTATTGTCAATGCCGGAATTAGCGGCCATTTTATTAATATTTTTAATTGTCTGGTCTGCTGTATCTTTTGCCTCCTGAAGAATACGTCTTGCCTCCTCCGAAGCGTTGCGGATCAGCTTTTCCCGGCGCTCCTCCAGCCGTTCTTCCTTTTGAGTCAGGCGGGCCTTAAGCTGGGAAATTTCATTTTTGTAGGAAGCAATCTCTGACTGTTCCTTTTCAATGGTTAATCTGCTTTCTTCCAGATGCGCCAGCAGATCCTCAAAATCCTCTTCCCCGCTTTCAATGTGGGTTTTAGCCTCCTCAATAATGTAGTCGGGAAGGCCCAGCTTTTTGGAGATGGCAAAGGCGTTGCTCTTGCCGGGAATACCAATAAGCAGACGATAAGTAGGCCGCAAGGTTTCCACATCAAATTCGCAGCATGCATTTTCCACGCCAGGGGCAGACAGGGCGAATACCTTTAATTCGCTATAATGGGTGGTTGCCATAGTCCGGCACTGCATATTGTGAAGGAAGGTCAAAATGGCAATAGCCAGAGCCGCCCCTTCCGTGGGATCCGTACCGGCGCCCAGCTCGTCAAAAAGGCACAGGGATTTGGCGTCAGCTTCCGCCAGAATCTTTACAATGTTGGTCATATGGGCGGAGAAGGTGCTGAGACTCTGTTCAATACTCTGCTCATCTCCGATATCAGCGAAAACCTGGTCAAATACTGCCAGCTCAGAGCCGTCAAAGGCCGGGATATGAAGACCCGACTGTCCCATAAGAGTAAAAAGCCCCACGGTTTTCAAAGAAACAGTCTTACCGCCGGTATTAGGGCCGGTTACAATCAGCAGATCAAACTCTTTTCCCAGACGGATGGTAATGGGGACCACCTTCTGAGGATCTAATAAGGGGTGGCGGCCATCCTTGATGTGGATAACCCCTTTGTTATTAAACTTCGGCTCACTGCCTTTGTAATGGCGGGACAGAGCGGCTTTTGCAAAAATAAAGTCCAACTTAGCAAGGACTTCCTGATTGGTTCTCAGTGCTTCGGTGTAAGGCGCAGTTTGATTGCTCAGATCTGCAAGAACTGCTTCAATCTCCTTTTTTTCCTGAATTTCCAGTTCGCGGAGTTCATTATTCAGCTTAATAATGGCCATGGGCTCAATAAAAAGAGTAGAGCCGGTAGAGGATTGGTCGTGAACCATACCGGCTACCTGGCCTTTGTGCTCCACCTTAACCGGCAGGCAATAGCGGCCGTCCCGCATAGTAATCACCGCATCCTGAAGATAGGCGCGGCTGGAATTTAAAATAGAATTCAGCTGGACGTGGATCCGGTCCCCGATTCCCCGCATCTGGCGGCGTACATGGCGGAGCCCAGGACTGGCATCATCGCTTATCTCATCTTCAGAGAGGATACACCTTTTAATCTCCGCATTTAAGGGAGTTAAAGGCTCCAAGGCCCGGAACATTTCTTCCAGAGAATCACTGGGAAGCGGAGACTCTTCATGACGGCCGTAGGATTTGGCCCTGGCGGCGACGGTAAGCTGGGAGCTTATAGACAGAAGTTCCACTATGCCTAAAGAACTGCCGATTTCCAGACGTTTTAAAGAGTCCGAAATACTATGGATACCGGAGAAAGAGATGCCTCCTTTCTGGCGTATCCGGGTTAAGGCATCTGTAGTTTCTGTCTGGGTCTGTATGATCTCATCCAGGTTGGAAGAGGGGATTAAAGCATTGCAGAGTTCCCTTCCCAGAGGGGAGGTGGCATACTCTGCAAGCTTTGCGATTATCTTATTGTATTCTAAAGTCTGTAATGCTTTTTGATTCATAAATACCTCCAATTCACTTGTATAAAGTATACCATAAAATTTTTTAATTACTATCTTTTTCTTGCATAAAAACCATGAAAACCTTATAATAGGGGTAGGCCGTCTGAAGGAGGTAATATTGTGCCGAACAGTAACAGCCCTGATGAAAAGAAAGAAAAAGTCACAGTAGAAAAGCGGGAATTTATAAAAGAGCGGATTGTAAAGCCCCCCATAACAAAAAAGCAGATTGTTGCCAGGGCGTTTACTCTTTTATTTTCTGCGGTTTTTTTTGGGATTATTGCGGCGGTAACCTTTGTAATTACCGCGCCTTTCGCCAAAATTTACCTGGCGGAGGAGACAGAGGCCGAGACTTCGGTGACCATTCCTACGGACGCGGAGCCTACGGTTTTAGAGCCGCCGTCTACTGAGGCGAGACCAAAGGAAAGCCAGCCGGAAGAACTTCTGGAAGAGCTTATTCGTAAAGAGATAAAAGAATACAAATTCTCTGAGGAGGACTGGAAGTCATTTTACAGTACTTTAAAAGAGAATGTAAAAGAAGCAGAATATGGATTGGTGACGGTCACATCGGTTACAAAGCAGACAGATTTATTTAACAATCCAGTAGAAAATTCCGGAAAGTTTTCCGGTGCAGTCATAGCGGAGACCCCAAAGGAACTTTTAATTCTGACTACCGCCACGGCCGCAGTGGGGGCAGATTCCATTCAGGTTACAGTAAGTGGGGGACAGCAGCTTCCGGGCCGCCTGATAGGAGCGGACAGCATTGCCGGACTGGCAGTGATAAGTATTGAGATAGCCCGGATTGAAGAGGAGAATCTTCAGCAGATCAAAGTGCTGGAACTGGGAAATTCTTACGCGGTGCAGAGAGGAGAGCTTTTGACTGCAGTGGGAAGTCCGGCAGGTTATCCCCAATCCAGCGCATATGGGACTGTAGCCTATGTGAGGGAAAACGTTCAGGTTACAGACGGCGCCAGCCAGCTGCTTTATGTGGATGTGCCGGGAAATGCCGCCAAGGGAACCTTCCTCATAGACAGCGAAAGCCGGATTATAGGATGGGTAACCAATGATTTTCAGGTGGAAGGAAATGGCAGTCTGGCTGCAGTGAGAACCATATCTGATTATAAATATATTTTGGAGAGACTTTCCAATGGACTTTCCATACCGTATTTTGGTATTATGGGTCAGACGGTGAGCAAGGAAGAGCTGGAGGCCGGATTGCCGGCCGGGATTTATGTAAACCGTGCTATAAATGACAGCCCGGCTTATCAGGCGGGAATTCAGGCGGGAGATATTATCACAGAAGTAAACGGAGCTGTTGTAGATACCAGGCAGAGCTGGCGGGAGATGATGGACGATCTGGAAGCAGGTTCCGTTATTCCGGTAAAAGTACAGCGATATAGCCGGGACGCATATACAGAATTAGAATATCAGGTAACAGTCGGAGCCAGGTAAAACCACCTGGCTTTCTTGCCACATAAAAAAGTCTTTTTCTGCGATAAAACGTTATGCAGAAATTTTAAATGCAGGCCCAGGAGGCATATAGGGAAAGGAGACAGTAAAAAGTGAAGTACATTAATATGTTTCGGGAAGGAAATCATGTATCAGAAGTATATTTGTGCAAAAACAAACAGATTCAACTGACCAAAAATGGGAAAGAATACGGCAATCTGGTGCTTCAGGACAAAACAGGCACCATTGACGGTAAGATTTGGGATTTGGGCTCCCCCGGTGTGGGAAACTTTGAGACCATGGATTATGTATACATAGATGGGGATGTAACGGTATTTCAGGGAACCAACCAGCTTAATATCCGCCGTATCCGGAAAGCCAGGGAAGAAGAATATATTCCGGCGGATTACCTGCCGGTGTCCAAAAAGAATATCGGAAAAATGTATGAAGAATTAACTGCGCTGATTCATACCATTAAAAATCCATACCTGAATAAACTGGTAAGCAGTTACTTTGTTGAGGATCCGGAATTTGCCAAGGCATTTCAGTTCCATTCCGCGGCTAAAAGCGTCCACCATGGTTTTGTGGGAGGATTGCTGGAGCATACCTTAAGCGTTGCGAAGCTGTGCGATTATTATGCGTCTTATTATCCTGGGATCAACCGGGATCTGCTGCTGTCTGCTGCAGTTTTCCATGATATCGGAAAACTTAAGGAATTATCTGTATTCCCGGAAAATGATTATACAGATGACGGTCAGCTTTTAGGACATATTATTATAGGCACAGAAATGATTGACCAACGAATCCGGACTATCCGGGGCTTCCCGTCCCGGCTGGCGGCAGAGCTGAAGCACTGTATTTTAGCCCACCATGGGGAATTAGAATACGGCTCTCCTAAAAAGCCGGCGCTTTTAGAGGCATTGGCATTAAATTTTGCAGATAATACAGATGCGAAAATGGAGACCATGCTGGAGGCGTTAAATGCCGGGGGAGAGAATACCGGATGGCTTGGCTATAATAAATTCCTGGAAAGCAATATCCGCAAGACTACGGAGAAATAGCGGAATGAAGAAAAATGAAGAGTTTGTTATTACAATAGAGGACATGAGCCAGGACGGATCTGGTATTGGGAAGCAGGACGGATATATCTGGTTTGTCAAAGATGCCGTTATTGGCGATGTGATCCGTGCCGGAGTTATGAAGATGAAGAAAAACTATGGGTTTGCCCGGCTCATAGAAGTTATCACCCCATCCGAGCACCGGGTTTTGCCCCGATGCCCGGTGGCAAGACAATGCGGCGGCTGCCAGCTCCAGACCATGGATTATCAGGCCCAGCTTCGGTTTAAAGAAAGAAAGGTCTACAACGATTTATGCCGTATTGGCGGCCTGAAGGATTTGAAACAGGAGGACATGGAACCCATTATGGGTATGGAGGAACCCTGGAGATACCGCAATAAAGCTCAATTCCCATTTGGAACTGATAAAAACGGCCGGATTATCACAGGGTTTTATGCCGGACGCACCCATGCGATTATTGAGCATGAGGACTGCCTGCTGGGAATAGAAGAGAATAAAAAAATTCTGGAAATTATAAAGGCGTTTATGGAAGAATACCGGGCAGACGGTCTGGAACCTTATGATGAAAGAAACCATAAAGGCCTGATTCGTCATGCA
The DNA here is from genome assembly GCA_910586755.1 of uncultured Lachnospiraceae bacterium. Classification (GTDB taxonomy): domain Bacteria; phylum Bacillota; class Clostridia; order Lachnospirales; family Lachnospiraceae; genus UMGS1370. The sequence goes on along the minus strand of CAJUJM010000001.1, from coordinate 4,337 downwards.
CTGATCCGGAAAGGCTTTGCTACCGGAGAGCTGATGGTGTGCCTGGTAATAAACGGCCGCAGGCTTCCTCACAGGGAAGAGCTGGTAAAACTACTTTTGACTCTCCCGGGCATGACCAGTATTTCCTGCAATATTAATACGGAAAATACTAATGTAATCCTGGGGACAGAGGTGTTAAACCTCTACGGCCCGGGATATATTATTGATAAAATCGGCGATATCAAATACCGGATTTCGCCTTTGTCTTTTTACCAGGTTAATCCCGGGCAGACAAAAAAGCTTTACCAGACCGCTCTGGAATTTGCCGGACTTACCGGAGGGGAAACGGTGTGGGATTTATACTGCGGGATTGGAACCATTTCCTTATTTTTGGCTCAGAAGGCAGGAAAGGTTTATGGAGTGGAAATCATTCCCCAGGCCATTGAGGATGCCCGTACCAATGCACGGCTAAACGATATGGACAATGTAGAATTTTTTGTTGGAAAAGCAGAAGAGGTTCTGCCGGAGCAATATGAGAAAAACCATATTGCCGCCGACGTCATCGTGGTGGACCCGCCCCGAAAGGGCTGCGATCCGCGCTGCCTGGATACGATTATTAAAATGTCGCCGGAAAGGGTGGTATACGTAAGCTGCGATCCTGCAACCCTGGCCCGGGATGTGAAGTATTTGGGGGAGAATGGGTATGAGCTGAAACGGATTCGGTGTTGTGATATGTTTGGGCAGTCAGGGCATGTGGAGACCGTGTGTCTCTTGAGCAACCAAAAATCAAAATCTAATACCCATGTGAAATTGAGCCTGAGTATGGATGATTGCTAGAATACGCAATCCAGCATTGAGAATTACATCATTATGGCAACATATAATAGCTGAAGGAAGAAGATTAAAATGAAATCATTTAAAGTTAAAATTGTAATGGATGGTAAGGGGTTAAAAACATTATTTTTACATAAAATATTTACAATACCAAAAGAAATTCATAAAAATTGGGATTATAAAAAATTTGCTAACAAAGGACTGGTGATCAAATTTAAGCTTGGTATAGACCAATCTGTTATAAAGAATTTTTCGCAAGATCAAGACATTTTTTCTGTTTTAAATGAATTGCAAGATCAAGAAAGCTTTTTTACAATACAGAATAATAGAGGACTTCGATATGATGAAACAAACCAGTATATTAAATGTGTAATTCCGGAAGAGGTTCTTAAATATTTTAAGCAATTATTTGTTAGCACAATCGTATATCAAGCTGAAAAAATGAAAATCCCCAATTTTGAAAAGATTGAATTTGAATTTAATGCCCAGTCTCATACGGTTAATATATCTAATCTGAGTTTGTACCGGCCAAATGGGAATCCATATTATAAATATGCAAAAAATGCAGCATTATCATTATCCGTTGAGGCAATCGGGTTACAACAATTTAGTATTGGGGAATCCAACAAAATAAAGAATTTTTATGATTTTTCAAAAATGTCGCAATGGAAAGAACGTGAAAAATTGTATAAAGACGATGCTATTGCAGACAAAGCGGGAATATATATGCTATATGATTGTAAAAAGAATAATTTTTATGTTGGTAAAGCTGTTAAGCTGCGAGAACGAATGCTCCAACACGAAAAAAATGTTAATGGAAATGATCCTATTCCTGAATTTACACATTACAGATATACGGTTATTTCATATGAATATTACGAATTTTTGTATTTGATTGAAAATGCTGCTATTCATGATATTGGGTGGATTCTAAATATGCCAACAGCAAAAAGGATTACGCCTTCTTTATCAAAAAAATTAAAGGGAATTAATAGCAATACAATGATAGATGACTGTACCATGGTAAATAGTCTTGAATATCAAACAAAACAGCAAAAGAAATAGGAAGTTATAACCCTCTGTATAATTTCACATAATTAGAAACAATAGAGAGCTTCCTGGACTGCTGGTGCAGCATCCTGGGCTACAATTCACCTTTCAGTTTTGAAAAAAGTGAAAGGAATGCTGAAAAATGGCGGGGTTCTTTGGATCTCTACTCCCAATTACAACACACAAAGGAGGCAGCGGCAATGTTTGATAAATTTCGTCTGAAGGATGTACTGGTTGATTACAAGCTGGACTTTGTATCAAACGAGTGGGCAAATGAAAAATACAAGTGGGAAGCCATCAAGTGCTTTCAGGACAATTGGGATGTAAATGCAGAGGACTTTGCAGATATGCTGCAACGGTCTCTGGGTAAGACGTTCAATCTTCTCGCATCCATGAATAATTTCCCGCGCCGGATGATTGAGGGATTTGCCAGGACAGCTCCGGAAGAAGTACGTTCTATGTTTATTGCTCTTTATGATGAGAGCAAAGATGTATACGACCGCATCAAAGGGTTTAAGGATCAGGCATCCATTATGCTTGAAAAGTACGGGAACGGCGCGGCACAGCATTACCAGTATGAGAATGCCATCAGCGTATATCTGTGGCTCCGCTATCCGGACAAACATTATATCTACAAATATGGTGAGGTAAAAACGACGGCGGATGAACTGAACAGCGACTGCAGCTTTAAAAAAGGCGCTTATGCCGAAAACATCAGAAACGCCATAAAGCTATACGATGAAATCTGCGATGAGCTTAAGCTGGATACAGAACTTGTGAAACTTTTCTTTTCGCAGCTGACAGATACCTGCTATCCGGATCCGGAGCTGAAAACCCTGACGCTGGATGTGGGTTTTTATATCAGCCGTTACTACTCGCAGAAGAACAGAGGCGAAACACCTGGCCTTTCGGAAGAATGGTTCCCCAAAGATTATAAGCCCGGCCTGACAGTGGATGACTGGATTGCGCTCCTTGGCGACAGGGATGTGTTCACGGAGAATAGTCTGGAAATCGTGGGCCGATTAAAGGATTACGGCGGACAGGCCACCTGTACGCAGCTCTCCATTAAGTACGGCGAAACAAAAAGCTTCTATAATAGCGGTTCAGTAGCTCTGGCAAGAAGAATTGTTAAGAAGACAGGCTGCCCGGTTATGGAGCGCAACAACGAAAATACCTGCTGGTGGACCGTTCTCTATGTCGGGAAAAGCACCGGTAAAGACGAGAAAGGCAGCTATATCTGGAAACTGAGAAGCGAGCTTTCCGAAGCACTGGATAGAATTGATCTCTCTCAGGTTCAGCTCTATGCAGTCCCGGAAGGTGGAGATGAGGATCGTCATTACTGGTGGCTCAATGCCAATCCGAAAATTTGGAGCTTTTCCGGGCTCGCTGCCGGGGAAGTTCAGGACTATACGCTCTATAACGAGAATGGGAACAAGCGTAGAATATTCCAGAACTTCCTTGACGCTAAGCCCGGGGATATGGTCATCGGCTATGAGTCTTATCCGGTAAAGCAGATCGTAGCCCTTGCCAAGATAAGTGCCGAACAGGATGGTGAGAAGCTGTACTTTGAGAAAACGGAAGGCCTGGCATCCCCGATTGATTATCAGACGCTCAAAGCCTGTCCGGAACTGGAAAAAATGGAATACTTCGTCAATCCGCAGGGCAGCCTGTTCAGATTGACCAAGGGCGAGTTCGATTTCATTATGGATATGATTCGTGATGAAAATCCGCTGGCTCAGGAGAAGGCTATTGATATATACACGAAGGATGATTTTATTGAAGAAGTTTATATGACCGAGGGACGTTATGATCAGCTTGCAGCTGTCCTCAGAAACAAGAAAAATATCATCCTTCAGGGAGCGCCGGGGGTTGGTAAAACCTTTGCTGCAAAGCGCCTTGCATATTCCATGATGGGAGAAAAGGACGAGAGCCGTATTGAATTTGTACAGTTCCATCAGAATTACTCTTATGAGGACTTTATGATGGGCTACAGACCGGTCGGGGATGGCTTTGAGTTGAAGAACGGGATTTTCTATCGTTTTTGCCAGAAAGCCGCCAATCAGCCGGACAAGGATTATTTCTTTATCATCGATGAGATAAACCGTGGAAATATGAGTAAAATCTTCGGAGAACTCCTTATGCTTATTGAGAAGGGTTATAGAGGAGTTAAGGCCACACTTGTATATAACGGACTCCAGTTTGTTGAGGTAAGATAACGTAACCTTTTTTGCAGAGGGCGTTATCTTACCTCTTTTTGATGTATGTTAGATAGCATAACTCTTTACGTCGGCTCCTATCTGTCTGAAATAGGAGATACTTTCGGTAGGCTTGTCGCCCGTATCAACTCTGCCGACAAAGCTATAAAAGATTTCGATTTTGCGGGTGTTCGTTTCCTTATCCAGTTCGTGAATAAGAATACGGTCAATAAATTCATGGACGTTTTCGTAGGTCAGTTCGGTAATGGCGGTGTATCT